>DASQMB010000027.1:0-1777 GCA_035645715.1 Pyrinomonadaceae bacterium | reverse complement strand
CGGATCACGAAGCGCTCGATGTCGCGCCGCAGGTGCAGCAGCACGCGCTCGCGCGCGAGGTCGACCGGGGCGATCTGGAGGCCGTGGCGCGGGCGGACGAGGATGAGCGTGTCGTCGGCGAGCCGGCTGACGGCCTGGTGGCCCCAGGGTTCACGCATGAGCTTGGTTGGCGATGATCTGGAGCATATAGGCGTCGTTCCAGGCGGCCTTCTTGCGCCGCCTGCGTAGGCTGGTTCGACCGCTGCGATCCCTGGCGACGAGGTTGAGGGCGATCTTGCGCAGGAGGGCGAGGTTGCGCGCGGCGGTGCGGTCGCGCACGCGGCTGTCGTCCTCGCGGAAGGTGACGTCGAGCACCCAGTGCAGCGCGTTCTCGACGCTCCAGTGCCGGCGGACGGCCCGGACCAGGACGGCGGGATCGTCGCCGCAGCTGGTCAGGAAGTAGCGGGTCTCGGCCTCGACCTTGCCGGTGCCGGTGACGCCGCGGATCGTCTCCACCGCCAGCACCGTGCTCAACTCGGGCCACCCACGCAGGGGCTCGAGATCCTTTGCCGCCGGGTCCATGAAGGCGCGCCGGCGGACCAGACGGCCGTGGCCCTCCTCGAAGGCGTCGAACACCGGCCGGCCGCCGGACCCGAGGCCGAAGCAGGTGCGCTCGAAGTGCTCGCGCACCGCCTCGAAGGCGCGGCCATGATTGGCTTTCAGCACCAGGAGATAGTCGGCGCCCCTGGCCCGGATCCGCTCGGCGATCTCCTTCTGGCAGCCCATCGCGTCCAGGGTGACGATACAGCCTTCGAGCCGGAGGGTATCGAGCAGCTCGGGGATGGCGGTGATCTCGTTCGACTTGCCGTCGACCGCGCGCTGGCCGAGCGCCAGCCCCTGCTCGCTCGCCCAGGCGCTGACCAGGTGCAGCGGCCCGTGATCGTGGCGGCGGCTACCCGACCGGCGGACGGCCTTGCCGTCGACCGCCACCACCTCGCGCTCGACCCCGACCGCCAGTGACTGTGCCCACCTGGAAAAGCAGGCCTCGAACGCGCCCGGGTCGATCAGCATGAAGACCCGTCGGAACGTGTCGTGCGAGGGGATGCCGTTCGGCAGGGCCAGGAAGGTCTCCAGCCAGGCCTGCTTGCTGCGGCCGTAGAGCTCGATGTCCTCCCAGCTCTCCGCGCAGGCGATCACCGCGCAGGCCGCGATCACCAGGATGTCGACCAGCTGATGGTTGCACCGGCGCGTCTCGCGCGGATCCTCAAGCCCCGTGAAGCATGATGCCAAAGCCTTGATCATGCCGCTCGTCCCCCGTTGCGCCGAACGGGAAACGGCCGGCACGATCATCGCTCAGCAGCTGCCTCAGCTGATGCGTGAACCCTGCTCGAGGAGGTCGACCGTCCCCGCGTGGGGTTTGAGGGAGTCTTCTGTCCGCGTCCGACCACCGGGAGCTCCGCCTCCGAACTCCCGGAAGGTCTGGCCCACGGCCGCCCCGGGCCGTCCCAGGTGGCGGAAGACGGCGTGGCCACCGGACGGGAGCGTGCGTCGGGAGGCGTCCCCGTCAGGACCGGCGACGCGTCCGCGTCCCTCGCCGTCGGCATCCCCGGGGGGACCGCCGGTCCCGTGCCGGTCCGCCCGCCTCTCGCTGGTGCCCGCCCTTCGCCCCCGGCGCGGCCGCCCGGGGCGGCCGAGGCCGCCGGCTGGAGCGCCGCCCCGTTGCGTCCCGGCCCTTCCCCGCCCAAGGAGGGCCGAGGGGCCGGCGCGGGGACGGGCGGGGGCGAGGGCGAGGGCGGAT
>DASQMB010000026.1:0-44740 GCA_035645715.1 Pyrinomonadaceae bacterium | reverse complement strand
ATGTCTGTCCAGACCTCCTCGATGTAGGCCAGGCACTCGGCCTTCGTCCCCTGCCTGCCGGCGTCGTTCCAGCCGAGCGCGTTCTCGCGGTCGGCCGGCCAGATGGAATATTGCTCCTCGTGGTTGACCACCACCTTGTAGACAGTGTTGTCTTCCTGCTCTTCTCTGCTCATGACAGTCTCTCCTTGCGGGCTGGTGGGTTAGCGCCGCGGCCCGGCCCCCGCGGGGGCGCGGCCGGCGGGCCGCGCGACTTTAAACCACGAGCATGATTTCGTCCAGACCTTTGCGCCCGATGTCGGGCACCTGCGCGCCGGCGGCCGGATAGCCGACCGGCAGGAGGACGAAGGGCTTCTCGTTTCTGGGGCGGCCCAGGATTTCGTTGAGGAAGCGCATGGGGCTCGGCGTGTGCGTCAGGGTGGCGAGGCCGGAGGCGTGGAGCGCGGCGATGAGGAGCCCCGCGGCGATGCCGACAGACTCCTGCGAGTAGTAGGTCGGCTCGGTCTCGCCGGTCTCTGCGTCGAGCAGGTAGTCGAGGCGGAAGACGACGACGAGGTAGGGCGCCGTCTCAAGGAACGGCTTCCGCCAGTCCGTGCCGAGCGGGGCGAGTCGCCGCAGCCAGCGCTCGGGCATCCGGCCGCCGTAGGCCAGTCGCTCCTCGGTCTCGGCCGCCTCGCGGATGCGGCGCTTGACCGCCGGGTCGCGGACGACGACGAAGCGCCACGGCTGCATGTTCGCGCCGGAAGGGGCCGTGCCCGCCGTGCTGACGGCGCGCTCGATCAGCTCGAAGGGCACCTCCTCGTCGGAGAAGTCGCGGACGGTGCGACGGCGGCGCATCAACTCGTAGAACTCCGCGGCGCGGCGCCGCTGCTCGTCCGGCGCGACGCGCTCGAACCGGAGCGGGACCAGTTTCGGCGCCGTCGTTTCCCTCTCGCTCATCTCTCGCCCCTGCGGCGCTCGCCGCCCCGACCGCCGCCCCGACCGCCGCCCCGGCCGCCGCCCCGGCCGCCACCCTTAGCCCTGCCTTCGGCGCTCAGCCGGTCGAGCAGCGCCGGGATTTCCGGCAGCAGCTCGCGCGCGAGGAAGCCGAGCGAGCCGACGCGCTCCGACAAACGCTCGCCCGCGAGCGCGTGGACGTAAACGCCCCAGGCCGCGCCCCGCAGCGGGTCTGCCCCACGCGCGATGAAGCCGGCCACCACCCCGGCCAGCACGTCGCCCGAGCCCGAGGTGGCTAAGCCGACAGAGCCGGCGCGGTTGACCAGGCATTCCCCGCCGGAGGAGGCGATGAAGGTCTCGCGCCCCTTGAGCGCGAAGACGGCGCCGTACTCGCGCGCGGCCCGCCGGGCCGAGGCCGCGGCGTCGCGCGTCACCTCCTCCTTCGGCACCGACCAGATGTTCGCCATCTCCTCGGCGTTCGGCGTGACGACCGCCCGCCCGTTCAGCTCCGAGAGCAGCTCGCGCCCCTCGCAGAGGCAGGCGATGGCGCCGGCGTCGAGCACGACCGGCACCTCGCGGCAGAGCCCGAGCACCTCGCTGACGAAACGCGCGACCCGCTCGTTCTCGATCATCCCCGGCCCGACGCAGACGGCCTGCGCGCGGCCGGCGTGCTCGGCCAGCAGCTCTACGGCCCCCTTGGACGGCTTGCCCGCTTTCGTCTCGGGCAGGGCGAAGACGCGGGCCTCCGGGATGGCGGCGGCGACGAGCGGGGCGCTCGCCTCGCCGGTGGCGATTTGCAGCTTGCCCGCCCCGGCGCGCAGCGCGGCCAGGCCGGCCAGCACTACCGCGCCCGGCGTCTCGCGCCCGCCGCCGACGACCAGCACGCGCCCGCGCTCTTCCTTGTCGCCGCCCTCCTCGGGCTGCGGCAGCGGCATCCGCCCGAGCAGTTCGGGCGTAATCAGTTGCGGCTTTCTCTCACTCATTTCGTCGGGCGTGTCACCGCTTGTCGGGCGTGTTACTCATCTCGTCGGGCGTGGCCGGCTTTTCGACGCAGCCCCCTGACTCAATCCCCGCGGCTTTGTCGCGTTGATTCCTGACGGCCGAACTCGCGGCCGGCCCCCTTCGTAAAGATGAGCGCGACACCCCGAGAGGTCAAGACCATGATGAGCATGAGCGACGAACAGACCGTGCCCGCGAGCGTCCGCGGCGAGTGGCTGCGGGCCAACCTCTACGGCTTCGGCGTGGGCTTCGCGCTGCACGCCCTGACCGGCTACGCGCTGGCGGGCACGCAGGGCTTCTCGCTGACGGCTTCGCAGCTCGCGGCGCGCGTCATCGGCCTGATGGCGGCTGGCGCCTGCGTGGCACTCTTCCAGCGGCGCGCTCTGCGGCGCGTCGCGCCCGAGCTGGCCGGCGGCGGGGTGCTCCGCTCGGCGCTGCTCGCGGCCGCCGGCTTCCTGCTCGGCTTCTACCTCTTCGGCATCCCGTTCGACAGCTTCGCCGGGTTCGCGGGCCTCGGCCTCTCGGCCGGGCTGATGCTCGGCGGGCGCGAGGCAGTCCGCGCGCAGTGGGCCTGGACGTGCACCATGGGCTTCGCGCTAGCGGCCTTCGTCGCGGTCTTCTTCGCCGTCCCGCTCTACCTGTTCGAGGTTCACGAGGCGGGCCTCGCCGGCCACCTCACCCTCTGGCTGACGAACGGCCTCGTCGGCGGCGCGGCGGCCGGGCTGCTGACGGGCCCGTGGCTTGAGTCGGTGCTCAGGGCCGACGACCTGCGCGCCTCGGCACGCGGCCGCCGGGCGCTCGAAGCCGCCTGAGACCCCCTGGGTGCTGCCCGAAACCGGCGCCGACCCCGCCACCACACAACGCCCCGCGGACGCGCGCTCACACCGGACGCGCCTCCGCGGGGCGCACTACCTTCCGACTCCCACGCGCACCGCGTTCGACGCGATCTTCAACGGACCTCGTTGTTGCGCTCGGCGGCCCGCTCGCTGAGGGCCGTCAGGATCGAGGGCGCGAGCGCCGACTCGCTGTCCTTGCCCTTCGCCTGCTTCTTGCCGATGCCGCCCGGCCCCGGCAGCAGGCGGTTGACGAGGGCCAGGATGTCCGCGGTCGCCTCGGGGAACAGCTCGTGGAACTTGACGGCGAGCTGCGCCTGCGTCGTGATGACGAGCTGCGCCTGGCCGCGCTTCGTCGCCGTGATGATCTGGCGCGCGGCGCGCTCGGCCTGAATCGAGGTCACGGGCAGCGAGTCGCTGATCGAGAACCAGGCGTACTCGGCGCGGTGCTGTCCCTTGAAGTTAGCGTTGCGCGGGCTGCCGGTCCGCATCAGGCCGGGGCAGACTGTGGTGACCACCACGTTGTCCTTCATCAGCTCGGCCCGCAGGCCCTCTGAGAGCCCCGTCAGCGCGAACTTGCTCGCGCTGTAGGGAACGAGGTGCGGGACAGAGATTTTGCCGCCGATGGAGGAGATGTTGACGACGCGCCCGTCGCGCCGCCGGCGCATCTGCGGCAGCACGGCCAGCGTCGTGTAGAGAGGCCCCCAGAAGTGGACAGCCATCGCCCGCTCGAAGTCTTCGAGCGTCATCACTTCGAGCGGCCCGACCTGGATGATGCCGGCGTTGTTGACCAGCACGTCAATCCCGCCGAAGCGGTCGGTGACGACCTCGACCATCTCCCTGACCTGCCGGCGGTCGGTCACGTCGCAGGGGAAGGCCAGCGCCTCGGCCCCGCGCCCGCGCAAATCGGCCACGGCCCGCTCAAGCTCCTCGGCGTCGCGCGCGCAGATCGCCACCCGCGCGCCCTCGCGCGCCAGCTCGCGCGCCAGCACCAGCCCAAGCCCCCGCGAGCCGCCAGTCACCAGCACGGTCTTTCCGCGCAGGTCGTACTCGGTCAGGCGCCGGTACAAGGCCCGCGCCGCCAGCAGCGCCCCCGCGCCCGCCGCCGCCAGCAGCAGCGGGCTGCCTTCACGCTCTTTCATCCCACTCACCCCCGGCCGAGGTTTGAGAGCAGCGCGCTCAAGAGCGCGCCCAGCCCCAGCGCGAACAGCACCGAGCCCGCCAGCCGCGACGCCCGGACCCGCACGCGCGGGAAGAAGTAGACGGCGACCAGCGCCGCCGCGAGGAACGCCAGCCCGCCGGCGGTCGGCGCCTGAAGTTCCAGACTCAACACGACGAAGAGCACGGCGACGAGCACCGGCATCAGCGTCACACCCGCCCCGGCCCAGTCAACGCCGTGGTCACCGCGCGTTATCATTCCCTCCCCCTTATCAACGCCCCGCGAGGGCCTGACTCAGACGAACTCCGCCAGGACCGGCGTGTGGTCCGACGGGCGCTCCCAGCCGCGCGGCTCGCGGTCGATCCATGAGCGCGTGCAGCGTTCGGCCAGCGGCTCCGAGACCCAGACGTGGTCGATTCTCAGCCCCGTGTTCATCCTGAAAGAGCCGGCGCGGTAGTCCCACCAGGAGTATTGGCCGCCGGCCGCGACGTGCATCCGGAAGGCGTCCGTGAAGCCCCACTCGCGGACGCGTTCGAGGCGTTCGCGCTCCGGCCCGCTGCACAGAATCCGGCCGCGCCAGGCGACGGGGTCGTGCACGTCCCGGTCCTCGGGGGCGACGTTGAAGTCGCCGCAGATGAGCACCTCGTCGTCGGCCCAGAACTCTTCGTCGAGGTAGTCTCGCAAGCGGTTCAGCCAGTCCAGCTTGAAGGCGTACTTCTCGGAGCCTACCGACTGCCCGTTCGGGACGTAGACGTTGACGATTCTCACGCCCCCGACCGTCGCCGCGATGACGCGCGCGTGCGCCCCCGCCTCGTCGCCGGGCAACCCCTTGCGCACGTCTGTGATCTCGCCCCGCGCCAGCACCGCCACCCCGTTGTAGGTCGGCTGCCCGTAGAAGGCCGCGCTGTATCCGGCCTCGGCGAACTCCGCGGCCGGGAACCTCTCGTCGTTGCACTTCGTCTCCTGAAGGCAGAGCACGTCGGGGCGCGCCGATCCGAGCCAGCGCAGGACGAGCGGCAGCCTCGCCAGCACCGAGTTGACGTTCCAGGTCGCTATGATCACGGTGCAGACATCTTACGATTGCCGCGGCCGGTTTGGTAAGGGGGGCCCGGCGGCGTGTCGGAAATGTGAGAACTAGCGAAAGAATTTGCGAGAGGCGGGAACCGGCGGCCCGGCGAGGACGAGGCGCGACATTCACGGCGGCCGGCTTGAAGACTGGCGGGCCGGCGCCGGGCTTGGCCGCGCTTCCGAGCGTCGAGTTTGATTTCGCCCGCGGCCGGGGCTACCTTTGTTTCCGACTGGCGGCCGCGGTCGCGTCTTCGTCGCGGCGCGCGAGCCACGGAGGTAATGGGGAGGCCGACAATGTCACTCGTCAAACGTCATACGACCTTGGCTCTTGCGCTCGGGGCGCTGCTCGCGGCGGCCTGCCACGCGGCCGCGACCTCGACTCTGGCCGGCGCGGGTCAGGGCCGCGTCGCGGCTCCCGCCGGGAGGCAGGGCGGTCGAGTCGCGCCGCCGTCCGCGCTCGGCTGCTCGCGCGACGACACGACGGCCTTCCACGGCCGCGTGCTCGCCTACAGCCGCGGGGGCGGGCGCGTCCGCATCCGCGTCCGCACCGACTCGGAGACGACCGAGGGGTTCACGCTCCGCTACGGGCGCGGCGGGCCGGAGAGCGTCTTCCTCATCAACGGCGGGCCGTTCACCGCTGCCGACTGGCGCAGGGTCGAGTCGCGGCCCGGCAGGCTCCGCTCAAACGTCCGCGTCATCGTCTGGGCCTGCTACCGCGGCGACGAGATCGTCCCGCAGCGGATAGACTTCAGGCCCATCGAAGGGTGACAAGAGGAGTGACAAGTGACAAGTGACAAGTGACAAGAGGGGAAAGTTTTTAGTTTTTAGTTTTTAGTTTTTAGAAGGCTTGCGCGGCATGACCGGGCGCTTAACTCCGAAACTAAAAACTAAAAACTAAAAACTGCCCTTCCCTCTTGTCACTTGTCACTCGTCACTTGTCACTTTCTACGGGTAGGCCGGCGCGCTTCCAGGCGTCAAGGCCGCCGAGCAGTGCCGCCGTCTCCCTGATTCCCTTGTGCCTGAGGATTGACGCCGCACGGGCGCTCGCGTGTTCGGCCGGTCAAGCACAGTAGACGACGACCAGTTTGTCCTTCGGGAGTTCCCCGCCGCGCGCAGGTACGTCCTCCTCGGGCAGCGAGAGCGCGCCCTTGATGCGCTCCTCCGCGTAGGCTTCGGCCGGGCGCACGTCAACCATTACGGCGCGCCCGGCCTTCACGGCCTCAGCCGCCTCCTCGACCGTCATCCTCGGGACGGCGGCGAAAGGGTCTTCGGGCGCGCCGCCCGGCCGCGCGTCCCGCGGCGGGGTCTGCGTCGCCGGCCCGCTCCGCGCGCCCCCGGCCGCGTCCGTTCCCGGCCGCGCTTGGCAGGCAAGCGCGGGCCAGCAGAACAGGAGCAGCGCGGCCGCGCCCCGTGTTGACCTCAGAGGCATCGTCGTCAAAAACCCTTCCCCGCCGCGGCGAAAGTTCGGAGGGGGCGCCCGCAATCACGGGCGCCCCCTCGGGAAGACTGACCGGCCGCCTTCGCGGCCCGTCGCCTCTCGTCTCGAACGCCGGCGGCCTTACTTGCCCGCGCGGTAGGTGTTCCACATGCTGTCGGCGCGCGAAGCCTGGCCCGCCGTGAACTTGAACATGCAGTAGTCGTCCGAGTAGTCCATGAAGTTCTCGATGGGGTCGAGGCCCGCCGAGCTCTTGCAGGTGTCGCGGCCGGTCGGGCAGCCAAAAGCCTCGGAGCGCTCGGCCGGCGTGTCGCTGACGCCGTCGCCGCTGCCGCTGCAACCGTTCTGGAAGGTGTGGTAGAGGCCGAGCCAGTGGCCGACCTCGTGCGTGCCCGTGTCGCCGAGGTTATAGGGCGTGTAGTTCGAGCCGGGCAGCGACGCCCAGTAGCAGACCACGCCGTCGCGTTTCGGGCTGCCGGCATAGTTCCACGGGAAGGTCGCCCAGCCGAGGTAGCCGCCGCCGCTGGTGGTGTAGAAGTTGAGGTCGTCGGCCGTGCCCTGCCGCAGGGCGGTCTTCATCTGCGTTTCGGCGGTCGTGCTCGGGCCGGCGTTGTACCAGGTGGAGTTGACCGTGTAGGTGACGCCGTTCTTGATGATGGTGCCGGCCGGGGCGCTGGTGGCGCTGGCGCGCACGAAGCGGAACGGGGTGTCGGCGCCGATGCCGGGTTGGAGCGCGCCGCTCTGGTTCGGGCCGTTGCCGGCGTAGGACTCGTTCAGAATCCTGATCTGCTCGTCGAGCCAGCTCTCGGGGAAGTAGCCGGTGCCGCTCGCGCCGGCCGTGCCGTTGCTCTGGACGACGTGGAAGTAGACGTTGACGGTGACCGAGCCGGCGGCGGCGGCCAGCGAGACCGTGTCGCCGCCGGTGTTGCGCTCGGCCTTGCGGGCGGACACTTCCCTGTCAATGCGCGCGATGGTCAGGTCGTCGTCGTGGCGGGTGGCGCAGGGGCGGCCGGCATCGACGAAAGCCTTCTGCGAGTCGAACACCGTGCCGTCGGGGGCGACGACCGTGCCGTCCTGGCGGACTGCCGGGCCGTGGCCGTGGCCGGCGTCGGCCGGGCGGTTGCCCTGAGCGTTCGACTGTAGGGCGGGCATGGTCGTCAGCGCGACCGCGATGCAGATGGTGAGAAGAGAGGCGACAACAAACAGCTTACGATTCATCTAGCTCCTCCGAGAGTCTGGTTGGCTGCGGTGGGTGGTGGGAGGTACGGACGGCCGCCGAAGTGGCTTCGGGACACCCCCAGGATCGTGACGGAATTGCGCCACGGGTAGGACGCCAGCCGGTAGGGTATGAATAAAGCGCGAGAAGGCTCTGAGCATAATGGCAGCCGCAGGCGTGGCCGTCAGAAAGCGCCGCCCGCCGGAGGACGGGCCTGTATGTTTCGGAGCAGGATGCCGCGGGCGGGCGCGACGGGCGCGACCCGCGCGACGCCGCAGACGCTCATGCGTCCGGCGCCGCAGCGGCGGGGAACGGGCGGGACACGAGTGAGATCGCAGTCCCGCACAGGGGGGCAAGCTTTTGTCTGTCTATCTCCGCGGGGAACCCAACAAGTTGCTTACGGCAGGCGCAAAACACCGTCCGGGGGCGCCTGCCTTCGCACGCACGCCGGCGGGCGCGGAGAGGCCCTGAGGCGAGGGTGGTTTCTGTCTTCAGTTCTGACGAGTGTTTGACCAGATCGGGAAGACAGGTCAAGCGGAGTCAGTCTTATCGCACAGGCCGAGCGGCCCGTCAAGCGTAGACGAGGGTGGGCGACAACTTTTCTTCGCGCGGCACGGCCGACGACACGCCCGGCCGGCCGCCGGGCCACGCCGGGTTAACGGTCGCGCGCGGTTCTGAGTTAATATTCTGCGCCCTGCTCTACAACGTGGTCCGGAGCGCAGCAGCCCGGAAAAACTGTCAGCAAGCTCATCCGAACGCACACGGAGACGCCGGAGGACGACTTTGCCCGCCGCGGCTTTTTACGACCTGGAAGGGACGCTCGTCAGCACGAACCTCGTGCACACGCTCGGATTCTACGCACGCCACCAGCAGGGCATCCTGCGCTCGCTGCGCAAGAGCGCGTCCACGCTCGTCAGCATCCCCCTGTTCGCCGCCACCGACGCCTACAGCCGAATGGTCTTCAACGACCTCTTCTTCAAGCGCTACAAGGGCGAGACCCAAGACCGCCTCCGCTTCCTCGCCGACGACCTCTTCGAGAAGGTGTTGAAGCCGGCCGTCTTCCCCGGCGCCTTCGAGCTGATCGAGAAGTCGCGCAGCCTCGGCCTGCGCCAGATCGTCGTTACCGGCGCCTTAGACATCTCGGTCGAGCAACTGATGCGCCACCTCGGCGTGGACGACTTCGTCGCCAACCGCCTGGAGTTCGTCAACGGCGTGGCGACCGGAAGGCTGCTGCCGCCCGTCCTCGCCTCGGCCACGAAGGCTTCGTGGATGCGCACCTACGCCGAGCGTGAGGGGATCAACCTCAGCGAGTCCTACGCCTACAGCGACAGCATGAGCGACCTGCCCATGCTGTCGATAGTCGGCCACCCCGCGGCCGTCAACCCCGACATGCGCCTGCGCCAGACCGCGCTCCACCACGACTGGCCGATACTGAACCTGAGGTGAACCTCTGTGCCTCCCTCTCTCGGACTCTCGATGGTGCTCACGACGTTGTTGCTGGCCGGGTGCGGCGCGTCAGGCTCCGACACGGCCGGGGGCGACAGCCGGAGGCCGATGACGGAGGCCGAGACGCGCAGGGTCGAGAAGGCCGCTGACGAGTTTCACAGGCGGATGAACCCAGGCGAGTACGGGCAAATCTGGGAACGGAGGTTCGCCGAGGCGCTCGGCAGCAAAGAAGGGTTCTCTGGCTACCTCCGCTCAATTCATGAAAAGTACGGCCCGGTGACCCATGCCGAACTCGTCAAAGGCGAGATCAGTCCGCACCTCGATGAGCCCCGGAAGCTGGTGGCCGACGTTTGGTTTAAGGTCAAGGCCGCGAAGGGTAAATATATGGAGCATGTGATCTGGCATTTCGTCGGCGAAGAAGAGAAGCTGGCCGTGCATACGCTGGTGCAGTACGACGAGCAGGGGCGGCCGTACCTTATTCAGACTTTATCTGATCCGAAGTCGGGCGGCTCTCGGCAACAC
Organism: Pyrinomonadaceae bacterium; assembly: GCA_035645715.1. Classification (GTDB taxonomy): domain Bacteria; phylum Acidobacteriota; class Blastocatellia; order Pyrinomonadales; family Pyrinomonadaceae; genus QHXN01. The sequence continues at coordinate 35,129 of DASQMB010000026.1, read as the reverse complement.
AAAATTGTGATCGGCGAGGCCGAGCCATCAACCAAGTAGTCTCCTCCGCCCCGGCATTGACCTTATGGCCCTTCAACTGAGACGCAAAGTTCACGAGTCGGTCGTCACCATCGACCGCGACAGCGCGCCGCGCATCGTCGCCTCGGGGCTCGACTTCATCCTCGAAGACCTGCCCGTCGGCACGCGGGTCATCTACCCGAATCAGCCCCTCAAAGGCCTGCCGAACCGCGAGGCCGCCATCCGCTACGCCCTGAACCACCCGCACGACTGCGAACCGCTCTACGCGCAGTTAGAGCCGGGCATGAAAGTCACCATCGCCATCGACGACATCAGCATGCCGCTGCCGCCGATGAAGACGCCCGACATCCGGCAGACGGCGCTGGAGATTCTGCTGGAGCTTTTGGCGGCCAACGGCGTCGACGACGTGCATTTGATCGTCGCCATCTCGCTGCACCGGCGGATGACCGAGGGCGAGATTCGCCGGATGGTCGGCCCGCGCGTCTTCGCCGACTACTGGCCCGACCGCCTCTACAACCACGACGCCGAAGATTCGGACGAGCTGGTCCTGATCGGCGAGACGCGCCACGGCGAAAAGCTCCGCCTCAACCGCCGCGCGGCCGAGAGCGATTTGCTCATCTACCTCAACTACAACTTCGTGCCGATGAACGGCGGCCACAAGTCCGTGGCCGTCGGCCTCTGCGACTACGAGAGTCTGCTCTCTCACCACGAGCCGCAGACCATCCGCGACTCCGACGGCTACATGGACCCGCCGGCCTCCGAGCTGTCGCGCAAGATTTCGCGGCTCGGCCGCCTCGTCAACGAGCATCTCAACGTCTTCCACGTCGAGACGACCATCAACAACCGCATCTTCTCGGGCGAGACCGAGTTTTTAGCCAAGAACGAGGATAACTTCTCCGCCTTCGACCGGATGAAGTACGAGGCGATGCGCTTCACGATGTCGAAGCTGCCCCGCGCGGCCAAGCGCAAGCTCTACAACTCGCTCACCTCCGACTACCAGATGATCGCCTGCGAGGCCGGCCGCACAGAGCCCGTCCACGAGCGCATCCTTGAGAAGAGCTATCAACAATACTTAATCCCGGTCGAAGGGCAGGCCGATGTCCTCATCTGCCCCGTGCCGGACATGTCGCCCTACAGCGTCAACTCGATTCTGAACCCGCTCTTGGTGCAGGTGATGGCCCTCGGCTATCACTTCAACATGTACCGCGGCAAGCCCTTGCTCAAGAAGGGCGGCGTGCTGATCCTGCATCACCCGTGCTTCGACGAGTTCGACCACGAGTTCCACCCGAGCTACATAGAGTTCTTCCACCGCCTGCTGCCCGAGACCCGCGACGCCTTCGTGCTCAAGGAGAAGTACGAGCGCGAGTTCGCCACCAACCCGAGCTACATCGAGATGTACCGGCGCGGCCACGCTTACCACGGCGCGCACCCCTTCTTCATGTGGTACTGGGGCGAGAACGGCCGCCAGCACGTCGGCCGCGTCATCGCCGCCGGGGCCGAGAACGCGCACGTCCCGGCCATCATGGGCTGGGAGCGCGCCGACAACCTGACCGAGGCGATAGCGATGGCCCGCACCACGATGGGCCGCTCCGCCCAGATCACGATGCTGCACCAGCCCTGCATCGCGCTCTGCGACATGAGTTAGAATGAACGGGCCATGAGCACTACCGCGCGCCTTATTACCGCCGACGAGCTTCTCGTCATGCCCCGCCGCGACGGGCACGGCAACGACTGCCGGCTCGAACTGATCCGCGGGGAGGTGAAAAGCATGTCGCCTACAGGGGGGACGCATGGCTACGTCTGCCTGCTTTTGGGGGGCATCATCATGCAGTTCGTCAGGACTCATGGCCTGGGCAAGGCTTTCGGAGCTGAAACGGGCTTCATAGTCGGGCGTCACCCCGACAGTGTGCTCGGCGCCGACATCGCGTTCGTCAGTCGGGAGCGGCTCAAGACGGTTGAGAACCTCGACAAGTTCCTCCCGTTCGCGCCGGACCTCGCTGTCGAGGTCTTGAGCCCGGGCAACACCGCGGTCGAGATGGACGAAAAAGTCGCGCTCTATTTCGGCGCCGGTTCGCGCATGGTCTGGATCGTCAACCCGAAGCGGAGGACGGCGGCCGTCTACACCTCGCCGTTCGACGTGCGCATCCTCAGCGAAGAGGAGACGGTAGACGGTGGCGAGGTGCTGCCCGGCTTCCGCCTGCCTCTCGCGCAATTGTTCGCGGATTCGGAGTAAAAGAACACCGGCAGCCCTCTGCGGCCGCATCCGACGGAATCTGATGAACTTTTCGCCGACAGACATCTATACCGGAAGGAACGTCTTCATCATCGGCGCGACCGGCTTCGTCGGCAAGGTCGCGCTCTCGATGCTGCTGCACAACTTCCCTTCAATCGGGCGCGTCTACGTCACGGTCCGCGCCCGGTCGAAGGAGGAGTCCGACTCGCGCTTCTGGAACCACGTCATCACCTCCCCGCCCTTCGACCCCTTGCGCGAGCGGTACGGGGCGGCCTTCGAGGATTTCGTCCGCGACAAGGTGCGCATAGTCAACGGCGACGTGGGCGAGGACCGGCTCGGCTTCACAGAGGAGGAGGCCGAAGAGGTCGCAAAAGACATAGACGTGCTCATCAACAGCGCGGGCAACGTCACCTTCAACCCGCCTTTGGAGAGCGCGCTCAGGACCAACGTCGTCGGCACGCAGAACGTCATCGCCTTCACTCGCCGGATGCGGCGGCCGGCGCTCGTCCACATCTCGACCTGCTTCGTCGCCGGCAACCGCACCGGCCCCGTCTGGGAGTCCGACCCCGTCCTCGGCTACTTCCCGCGCAAGGACGAGTTGCCGGGCGTCGAGTTCGACCCGCAGCAGGAGATACGCGACTGCGCCGAGCTGGCCGAGCGCGTCCGCAAGGAGGCGCGCGACGCCATGCAGGCCGCGCGCTTCCGCGAGCTGGCCCGCCAGCGTTTGATTGAAGAGGGGCGCGACCCCGACGACCTCGACGCGATGGGCCTCGCCGTCGCCCGCGAGCGCAAGCTCTGGACGAGGGAGCGGCTGACCGAGCTCGGCACAGAGCGCGCCACCTTCTGGGGCTGGCCCAACATCTACACCTACACCAAGAGCCTCGGCGAACAGCTCGTCGTCGCCGAGCAGGGTTTGGCCCGCAGCATCGTGCGGCCGTCCATCGTCGAGTCGGCCGCCGAGTTCCCCTTCCCCGGCTGGAACGAGGGCTTTACGACGACGGCTCCTCTCATCTTCCTCGCCCTCAAAGGCCAGACGCAGATTCCCGTCAACGACCGCTTGATCTTAGACATCACGCCCGTCGATCAGGTGGCGGCCGTCATGCTGGGAGCCGCGGCCGAGGCCATCGCGGGCCAACCGCGCCTCGTCTACCAGGCCGCCACGGGCGACAGCAACCCGAACACGATGGAGCGGATCGTCAACCTGCTCGGGCTCTACAAGCGGAAACACTTTCACGAGAAGGAGACGGGCTTTCGCCTCGTCAACGAAATTGCCGGCCGGATGGAGACGCGCGCCGTCACGCCCGCGCGCTTCGAGGCGACCTCGACGCCGATGGTCCACGCCGCGGCCAGGCGCGTCTCGGGCCTTTTGGAGCGCGCCCGCCCGCGCTGGGGCGGCGGACGCCTCACAGACATCGTGGACCGCGCGAAGGCGACCGTTGACCGCGTCGAGCAGGTGACGCGCGAAACCAAAGAGGCGTTCGAGCTGTTCCGCCCCTTCATGGTCGAGAACGCCTACGTTTTCCGCGCCGACAACGTCCGCTCGCTCTTTGCGGCCGTGCCCGAAGAAGAAAAGCGCCTGCTGCCGTGGTGGCCCGAGCGGCTCGACTGGTACGACTACTGGCACAACGTCCACCTGCCCGGCCTCAAGAAGTGGGTCTTCCCGCAGCTCGAAGAGGATTTGCGCGCCCAGCCCAAGCGCGTCTACACCTACCGCGACCTCGTCGAGATGTTCGAGACCTCGACCAAGCGTTTCTCGACTCGCGTCGCCATGCGCGTCGAGCGCGACGGGCAGAAGGAGCAGTACACCTACGCCGACGTGCGCGAGCTGGCGACGCGCGCCGCCGCCTTCTTCGCCTCGCGCGGCGTCAAGCCCGGCGACCGCGTGCTGCTCGCAGCCCACAACGCGCCCGAGTGGGGCATCTGCTACTTCGGCGTCGTTAAGGCCGGCGCGAGCTGCGTGCCCGTTGACCCCGAAAGCTCGACCGAGGAGTTGGTCAACTTCGCGCGCGCCTCGGGCGCTGCGGGCCTCGTCGTCGGCGACCAGGCTTTCGACGAGCACCCCGGCCTGGCCGATGCGCTGGCCGCGGCCGGGCTCGACGCAGCCATCTGGCGTTACGCCGAAATCTTCGAGCTGATCGGGCGCGAGGAGGAGGAGGAGCGCGCCTCGCTGCTGCCGGCGCGCGTGCCCGCCAACACTGTCGCGTCGCTCATCTTCACCTCGGGCACGACGGGGCAGCCCAAAGGCGTGATGCTCTCGCACAAGAACCTGACGAACATGGTCTCGATGCTCTCGTCGGTCTTCGAGATGGACACGGCCGACGGGGTGCTCTCGGTCCTGCCGCTCTACCACACCTTCGAGTTCTCGACCGGCTTTCTGACTCCCTTCAGCCGCGGCACGCAGATCACCTATCTCGCCGAACTGAGCGGCGAGGAGCTGGCCCGCGCCGTCAAAGGCAACCACGTTACTGGCATGGTCGGCGTGCCGGCGCTGTGGGAGCTCTTGCACCGCCGCATCATGTCGCGTCTCGGGGAGAACGGCGAGTGGGTCGGCTCGGCGGCCGGGCTGCTGATTCGCGCCAACAGTTGGCTCAGGGACAACACGCCTCTGAACCTCGGGCAAATCCTCTTCCGCCCGATCCACGCGGGCCTCGGCGGCCGCGTGCGCTACCTCATCAGCGGCGGCTCGGCCTTAAACGAGCGCGTCAAGCGCGACATGCACGGGCTCGGCTTCACCATCCTCGAAGGCTACGGGCTGACAGAGGCTTCGCCGGTTTTGACCGTGACGCGCCCGTCGAACGCGCTCAACGCTTCGAGCGTCGGCAAGCCCGTGCCCGGCGTCGAGGTCCGCATCCTCGACCCCGACGCGTCGGGCGTCGGGCAGGTCATCGCCCGCGGCCCCAACGTCATGCTCGGCTATTACCGCGACGAGGCGGCGACGCAGGACGCGCTCGTCAACCGATGGCTCCACACCGGCGACCTCGGCCGGCTCGACGATGAGGGGAACCTCTACCTCGTCGGCCGCTCGAAGGAGATAATCGTCGACAGCAACGGCAAGAACGTCTACCCCGACGAGATCGAAGAACTGTACAAGGATTCGCCGTTCGTTAAGGAGCTCGGGGTGGTCGGGCTGCCCGACGGCCTCGGCGAGAAGGTGGCCTGCCTCGTCGTGCCCGACAACGACCGAGACATCTCGCTCTCAGGCGACGAGGTGCGCCGCCGCGTCGAGCACCACTTCCGCGACGTGTCCTCGACGCTCCCCTTCTACAAGCGCGTCAAGGCGCTCTACTTAACCGACCGGGAGCTGCCGCGCACGGCCACGCGCAAGGTGAAGCGGCGCGAGGTGGTCGGCCTCATCCGGCAGCTCGAAGAGAGCAAGCGCGCCGCCGTCGCCGAGCAGACCGCCCCGCGCGAGCAGCACCACGACGCCGACTGGCTGCTCGGGCTGGTCGCCACGGTCTCGAACCGCCCGCGCTCCGAGGTCACGCTCGACTCGCGCCTCGCCGAGCTGGGCTTCGACAGCCTGATGTTCGTCGAGCTGGCCGCGGCGGTCGAGGGGGCCGGCGGCCAGCTCATCTCGCCCGACACCCTCAACGAGGTGGTGGACGTGCGCGAGCTCTACTCGGTCGTGCGCCGGCGCGAGGCCGCGGCCTCGAAGCGCGCGGCCGAGGCCCGCGCCGAGGAGGACGCGCGCGAGGCCGAGAAGGAGATTTACGTCCCCTCCGTGGTGCGCTCGCTCGGCAACCGCGGGCTCGACGTGTTGCAGCGGGTCTTCTACGACCGGATGCTGCGCGCCACGGTCGAGGGCGAGTCGAACATCCCGCCCCACACCAACTTCATCGCCGCCGCCAACCACGCCTCGCACCTCGACATCGGCCTCGTCAAGGTTGCACTCGGCGAGTACGGCCGCGACATGGTGGCGCTCGCGGCGGCCGACTACTTCTTCGACAACAAATACAAGCGGGCCTACATGAACAACTTCACGAACCTCGTGCCCATCGAGCGTTCGGGGAGTCTGCGCCAGTCTCTGCGCCACGCCCGCTCGTTCCTCGAACGCGGCTACACGGCGCTCATCTTCCCCGAGGGCACGCGCTCGACGACGGGCCGCATGGCCGAGTTCAAGTCGGGCTTCGCCTACCTCGCGCTCTCGACCCGCACTGGCATCCTGCCCGTCTACATCCACGGCACCTACGAGGCGCTCCCGAAGGGGTCGAACATCATCAAGAGCCGCGAGGTCGGCGCGCGCATCGGCCGCTTCCTCTCGCCCGAGGAGCTGGAGGAGACGACGAAGGGGATGCCGCGCTCGGAGGCATACAGGCTGGTGGCGGCGTTCGTCCGCCACGAGATCGAAAACCTCCGCGACCGCGCGCGCCGCCCCTTCGACGCCGACTCATTACGCCGCCGCTGGAAGGCCGAGCGGCGCCACTCGGGCGAAGAGTCTCACGAAGAGGGCGAACTGGCCGCCGCCACAGACTGAGCGGGTTGAGACGGGATTAACGGGATTGACAGGACTATGAAGAAGAGCGGGAGCGACACGCCTTCCCCCGTCTTCCTTCATACGTCTTTCTTCCTTCATCCTGTTAGTCACGTCAATCCTGTCGGATTCTGTTTCCGCGAATCATGGTGACGAAGAAGAGTACGGGGAAGAAGGGCACGGCCGACGGCGCGCGGAAGGAGCCGTCGAAGAGGTCTGCCACGGCGAAGGCGGCGGCGAAGAAAGCCCCGGCGAAGAACCCTGCGCCCGGCGCGGCGCTCGCGCGGCGGCCGCAACCTCTGACGCTGGTGACGGGAGGGACGGGCTTCCTCGGCTCGCACCTCGTCAGGCTCCTCGCCGCGGTGGGCGCGCGCGTCCGCGTGCTGACGACGAATGCGCCCCCGTGGCTGGCCGAACTGGGCGTCGAGGCCGTCGAGGGCTCGATCACCTCGCCCGAGGACGTGGCGCGGGCGGTCGAGGGCGCCGGCGAGGTCTACCACCTGGCGGGGCGGGTCTCGCGCGAGACCGAAGACGCGCACGAGATGTACCGCCTCCACGTCGAGGGAACCCGCCTGCTCTGCGAGGCCGCGGCGCGCGCCGGAGCCCGCACCCTCGTCATGGCCTCGACGAGCGGCACGGTCGCCGTCACCGAAGACGGCGCCGTCGCCCCCGACGAGGACTGGCCTACTCCCTTCGACCTCGTCTCGCGCTGGCCTTACTACGCCAGCAAGGTCTTCCAGGAGCGGGTCGCGCTGCAAAACTTTTCGGGGCCGGGCCGCCGACTCGTCATCATGAACCCGAGCCTGCTGCTCGGCCCCGGCGACGAGCGCCTGAGCTCGACCAGTGTGGTCCTCGACTTCCTCTCGCGCAAAATCCCGGTGGTGCCCAAAGGCGGCCTCAGCTTCGTGGACGTGCGCGACGCGGCCGCGGCCTTCCGCGCCGCCGCGCGCCACGGCGGGCACGGCGAGCGATACCTGCTCGGCGCCGCCAACTGGACCTTCGCAGAGTTCTTCGGCCGCCTCGAACGCCTGACCAAAGTGCCGGCGCCCTTCATCTCGCTCCCGAGGCCAATCGCGGTCGCGGGCGCGCGGGCCGTCAGCTCGCTCTTCAGGAAGTGGAAGCTGGCCCCGCCGGTGGAGCCCGGCGAGATCGAGATGGCCGAGCACTTCTGGTACCTCGACTCGGCGAAGGCCGAGCGCGAACTATCCTTCCGCCCACGCGAGACTTCCGAGACGCTGCTCGACACGGTCAACTACGTCCGCGACAACTTCCTCAGGTTGTGACCCGAGCGGACGTGCCGCGTGCGCACTTTCCTCCGGCGACTTTCGTTCAGCGGAAGAACACGCGCGCCTTTCGTTCGTCCGTCAACTTCCAGCTCGACCTCCCCTCCTTCATCAGCTCCAGCTGCCTCTGGTAGAGGTCGCCGTGTCCGGCCGCCGAATAGGTCAGGTACAACTGCCTGCGCATCCGGTTCGAGATGTTCGGGCCGCTGCGGTGGGGCGTCATGCAGTCGAAGATGATAACGTCGCCGGGCTCCGTCGCCATCAACTCGCCGGAGTCGGGGTCCACCTGCCTCGCCTCCTCCTCGTTCATGTGACGCATCTCGCCGGGCGCCGAGAGCAGGCGGTCGTGGTAGCCCGGGAAAAGTTCGAGCGCCCCGTTCTCGGAGTCGGCCGGGTCTATGGCGACGGCGACGTTGATCAGGTCGCGCGGGAACTCCTGCCACCAGGAGTAGTCCTGGTGGAGCGGGTAGCCGGGCATCCCCACCATCTTGTAAATCAGCCGGTCCTTAAAAAGGAGGGCCTCATCGCCGAGCAGGTCGCGCGGCGGGCCGGCGACGCGCTCGTCGCGGGCCAGCGCGCGGAAGAGGTCGGAGATGTCCAAAACGGGGTCCAGCCGGTCAACCAGCCAGAAGGTCTCCGTGACGAAGAAGGGGCGGGTCCGAATGTTGTCCTTGTGCGCGAGTCCGAGCCCGAGCAGGCGCTTGCACTCCCGGGACCACCCCGCGACCTCTTCCTCGCCGAACAGGCCGCGCAGCGTCAGAAACCCCTTGCGGCGAAAAGTCTCAAGTTGTGACGGCGTCAGCACGGCGCTCATATTATCGGCCCTCGTCTCCCGTTCAAAAATTTTACAGGCCCGACCGGCGCGTCACGCCGGAACCCTGAGGCGGAGGGCGGCGGGGAGAATCTCGAAGGTCGCCGGGAGCCGGCCGACCAGCTCGCCGTCAACCTCGAGCCTGACAACGGAAGAGTCTGCCGGGGCGGCCTCGACGCGGCGGGCGCGGGCGTGGCGCACCTGTTCCATCCCGAGGTGCGTGCCGAGGTAGACGCGGTAGGAGTTGGCGAGGATCGAGAGCGGGCCGAGGTCGCCGACGGCGACGGCGTCGAAGAGCCCGTCGTCGGCGAGCGCCGTCGGCGCGATGCGCATGCCGCCGCCGAAGTAGCGCGCGTTGGCGACGCAGAAGTTCGTCACCTTCAGCCGCGACTCCGGCCCGCCGTCGAGGCTGATCGAGACCAGCGGCTTCTCGAACTCGAAGGCCGTCCGCAGGGCCGCCGCGGCGAAGGCCACGCGCCCGCCGGCCAGCCGCGAGAGGCCGGCGCCCAACACGTCGCCCCGCTTCACGCGCCCGATCACGTCGCCCCCCATGCCTAACGAGGCCACGTTGACGAAGTGCCTCGGGCGCGCGGCGCCCGCCTCGTCGGCGTAGGTGGCGAGGCCGGCGTCAATGCGCCGCGTGCGGCCCCGGCGCAGGGCGAGCGCCGCGTCGGCCGCGCGCGTCGGGAAGTCGAAGGTGCGCCGGAAGTCGCCGCCCGTGCCGCTCGGGAGGAGGCCCAGCTCGGCGTCTGTGCCCGAACGGAGGATGCCGTCGGCCGCCTCGGAGACTGTGCCGTCGCCGCCGCAGGCGACGATGAAGCGGCGGCCGCCGCGCGCCTCGCTCTCGGCGATTGAGGCGGCGCCCGATTCGCGCTCGGTGAAGGCGCACTCGAAGGGGCCGAAGTGTCTGCGCAGGTCGCTGGCGATAGACGGCCAGGCCGCGCGCGTGGCGCCGCCGGCCGAGGCCGGGTTGACGATGACGAGCGGCAGCGGCGGCATCAGTTCCCCTCCCCGCGGCCGAGGCCCGCGGCCCCGACCGCGCTCGTCTCCGGCCCGCGCCCGCGGCCGTCGCCGGCCGCCCCCTCGCCCCCGGTCGGGAGGGGCGCGGTGAGCCCCGAAGCGCCGGGGTCGCCCCCTCGGCCGCGGCCGAACTCGGCGCGGTCCTGTTCGGCCAGCTCGGCTATCTTCGACATAGCGTGCTCGGCTATCTCCTTGTAGGTGCGCAGCGAGTCGCGCCGCTCGTAGAACTCCGCGAAGTCTACCGGCGGGCCGAAGCGGATGCGGACGGGCTCGCCGCCGCGCCAGTTGCTCAGGACCTGCCGCGCGATGTTGTTGCCGAGGCCCGCGACGAAGACCGGCACCACCTGCGGGCGCGCGTCCTTGATGACCCTGCCGACGCCCGGCTGCGGCCGCAGCAGCGTGTGCGGGTCCGCCTCTTTGTTGCGCATCCCCTCGGGGTGGAAGCCGACGACGTTGCCCTCGCCCTCGCGGCAGAGCCTCGTCAGCTCGCGCAGCGAGAACCTGTCGAACTCGCGCTTCTCCACCTTCGGCCGCTCGCCGCCCGCGAAGAAGGGCGGGTACATGGACCACCAGCCCATCAGGAAGTTGACGAGGAGGCCGCCGAAAGAGTCGTAGAAGAAGCGGCCGCGGACCGGGAAGAAGAGGCGCAGGGGCCGTCGCGTCCGCCGGAAGAGGACGGTCGAGACGGCGTACATGTCGAAGAAAGAGCGGTGGTTGGCGACGAGCAGGACGGGGCGCGCGGCTGCCGTCGCCTCGAAGTGTTCGAGGCCGTAGACGCGCAGCAGGTTGTAGGTCGAGAGGTGTATCCAGCCGGCGCCGAGCGAGCGCTGGCAGGAGGTCCACAGACGCTTCCACCGGCCGCCGTTCATCCGCCGCACCAGACGCACGGCGAATCTCTCAAGCGGCGAGAGCACGGCCAGTTCGTCGGGCGCGGGGCCGGCGGCCGCGGCGCGCACCTCGGCGGCCTCGGCCCGCCCGGCGCCGCCCGGCGCGGCGTCGCGTTCGGGTAGGGACATCTCCATCAAGAACAGGCTTACGGTCCGGGAGACGACCGGAGAGTCTAAGGCCCCCGCGCCGGCCTTTGTCACCCGGCCGCGGCAGAGGCCCGGCCCCTCAGTCCACGGAGAAGTACCTGGCCTCCCCGTGGTGGACGATGATGGCCGAGGTCGACTGCTCTGGGACGAGCTGGAACTCCTCGCTCAGCTCGACGCCGATGCGTTCGGGGCCGAGCAGCTCGAAGAGCTTCACCTGGTCTTCGAGGTTCGGACAGGCCGGGTAGCCGAAGCTGAAGCGCGAGCCCTGATAGCCCTGGTGAAAGAGCTTGTTCAGCTCCGCCGCGTCGCGTCCGGCGATGCCTAGTTCCTCGCGGACGCGCTTGTGCCACAGCTCGGCCAGGGCCTCGGCCGCCTCGACGCTCAGGCCGTGGAAGTAGAGGTACTCGGAGTAGTTGTCGGAGCGGAACAGCTCCTGCGCGTACTCGCTGGCCCGGCGGCCGACGGTGACGAGGTGGAAGGCCACCACGTCCGTGCGCCCCGAGTCCTTCGCGGCGAAGAAGTCGGCGAGGCAGAGGCGCTTGCCTTCAGGCTGGCGCGGGAAGGTGAAACGGGCGCGCTCGGTCCGCTCGTCGTCCTGGTAAATAACCAGGTCGTTGCCCTCGGAGTTGCAGGGGAAGTAACCGTAGACGACCTGCGGACGCAGCAGCCCCTCGCGCTTAGAACGCTCCTTCAACTCGTCGTAGACGGGCCTGACCGTCTCGGCCACGATGCGCGCGTACTCTTCGGCGCTGCGCCGGCCCTGCTTGAACTGCCACTGCCCCTTGAAGAGCGCCGTCTCGTTGACGAAGGCGAACACCTCGTCGAGCGGCACGTCTTCGACCACGCGCGAGCCGTAGAAGGGCGCGGGCGGGACGGGCGCGTCGGGGTTCACGTCAGAGCGGCGGGTGTGAGTCGTGTCGCTCGTCGGCGAGAGGACGCCGCGCGGCAGGGCCGGCTTTCTCAGGCCGAGCTTGGCGTCCTCGCCGACCAACTCCTCGGCGTCGTCGGCCGCGTCACTCGCATTAGCCGCGCCGTCGGCCGCTGCCGCATCGCCCGCATTCGCCGCGCCGTCGGCAGTCGCGTTCGCGGCCGTCTCGCCGGCCCCGGCGGCCGCGGCCTTCGACCGGGCGCCGGGCGCGGCCGCGCCGCTGCCCGTCAGCTCGTCCATCAGGTGCAGGCCGTCGAAGGCGTCGCGGGCGTAGAAGAGCGCGCCCCGGTAGAGCGATTTGAGGTCGTCCTCGACGTAACGGCGCGTGAGGGCGGCGCCGCCGAGGACGACCGGCACGCTGATGCCCCGCTCGTTCATCACTTCGAGGTTCTCCTTCATGATGAGCGTGGACTTCACGAGCAGGCCCGACATCCCGACGGCGTCGGCCTCGTGCTCGCGGGCGGCGTCGAGGATCGTCTCGATGTTCTGCTTGATGCCGAGGTTGACGACGCGGTAGCCGTTGTTGGTCAGGATGATGTCAACGAGGTTCTTGCCGATGTCGTGCACGTCTCCCTTGACGGTCGCCAAAACCATCGTCCCCTTCGCCGTCGCCCCGCCCTTCTTCTCCATGAAGGGTTCGAGGAAGCGGACGGCCGTCTTCATCACCTCGGCCGATTGCAGGACGAAGGGCAACTGCATCTGGCCGCTGCCGAACAACTCGCCGACGGTCTTCATGCCGTCGAGCAGGATGTCGTTGATGATGGCGAGCGCCGGGTAAGATTCGAGCGCGAGCTTGAGGTTGTCTTCGAGGCCCTGCTTCTCGCCGTCGATGACGTGGCGCTTGAGGCGCTCCTCGACGGGCAGCGCGCTCACGTCCGGCTTCATGCTCCTGGCCGTGACGCCCTCGAAAAGCGTGGTGAACTCGGCCAGCGGGTCGTAAGTGCAGATGTCGCCGTCGAAGCGGCGGCGGTCGTAGATGAGGTCGCGCGCGACCTCGGCCTCGCGCTCGCCGACGCGGTTTAAGGGCACGATCTTCGAGGCGTTGACGATTGCCGCGTCGAGGCCCGCCTCGACTGCGTCGTGGAGGAAGACGGAGTTTAAGACGACGCGGGCCGCGGGGTTCAGGCCGAACGAGATGTTCGAGACGCCGAGCAGCGTGAAGCAGCCGGGCAGTTCGGCCTTGATGCGGCGGATGGACTCGATGGTTTCGAGCGCGTTGCGGCGGTCCTCCTCGATGCCGGTCGAGATGGGCAGTGCCAGCGGGTCGAAGAAGATGTCGTGCGGCGGGAAACCAAGCTCGCCGGTCGCCTGCTCGTAGGCGCGGCGCGCGATCTCAAGCTTTTTGACGGCCTCGCGCGCCATCCCTTCCTCGTCAATCGTGCCGACGACGACGCCGGCGCCGTACTCCTTCGCCAGCTCGACCACCTTAAGGAAGCGCGGCACGCCGTCCTCGTAGTTGGTCGAGTTGAGGATGCACTTGCCGCCCGAGAGTTCGAGGCCGGCCTCCATCTTCTCCCACTCGGTCGAGTCGAGCATCAGCGGCACGCGGACGTTCGTCACCAGCCGCGCGGCCAGCTCCTTCATGTCCGCCACGCCGTCTCGGCCCACGTAATCGACGTTCACGTCGAGGACGTGCGCGCCCTCGCGCTCCTGCTCGCGCGCCAGCGACACGAGGCTGTCCCAGTCTTCGGCGTTCAGCAGGTCGCGCATCTTCTTCGAGCCGGAGGCGTTGACCCGCTCGCCGACGATGAGGAAGGAGGTGTCCTGCCGGTAGGGCTGCTGGGCGTAGAGCGAAGAACAGGCGGGCACGAGCGGCACCTCGCGCTCGCGCGGCGCCACGTCACGGACGGCCTCGACCACGGCCTTGAGGTGCGCGGGCGTCGTGCCGCAGCAGCCGCCGACGACTGAGACGCCGAAGTCGCGGGCGAAGTGCAGGAGGTCCGCGGCCAGCGACTCGGGCGTCTCGCGGAAGACCGCGTGGCCGCCGACGTTGTCGGGGATGCCGGCGTTCGGGATGACCGAGACGGGAAAGCGCGAGTTCTGGCAGAGGTAGCGGACGTTCTCGGCCATCTGCTTCGGCCCCGTCGCGCAGTTCATCCCGAGCACGTCAATGGGGAACGGCTCGAGCGCCGTCAGTGCGGCCGCGATCTCGGTGCCGAGCAGCATGGTGCCCTGCTGCTCGATGGTCACCTGCGTGATGACGGGGACGCGCCGCCCCGAACGCTTGAACTCCTGAAAGATTCCGGCCAGCGCCGCCTTGACCTGTAGCAGGTCCTGCGAGGTCTCGACGATCAGGATGTCAACGCCGCCGTCTAAGAGGCCGCGCGCCTGTTCGTTGTAGGCAGCCTTCACGTCGGCGTAAGTTATCTGCCCGAGGCTCGGCAGCTTCGTGCCCGGCCCCATCGAGCCGGCCACCCAGCGCGCCCGGTCAGGCGTCGAAAAGTCCGAGGCGACGCGGCGGCCCAGCTGAGCGGCCTTCAAGTTCAGCTCATAGGCCATCTCCGGTATCTGGTACTCGGCCAGGACGATAGAGGTGGCGCCGAACGAGTTGGTCTCGATCACGTCGCAGCCGACGGCGAGGAAGTCCGCGTGCACCTTCTCGACCGCCGACGGCATGCTGATTAACAGGTGCTCGGGGCAGCCCTCGAACTGCGGCCCCCCGTAGTCTTCGACGGTCAGGTTCTGCGCGTGGAGGTTCGTGCCCATCGCGCCGTCGAAGACGACGACGCGCTCGCGCAATGCTCGGAGGAAGTCGGTCATAAAAGCCGTGACGAGTGACGAGTGACGAGTGACAAGAGGAGTGGTCGGTAGCTAGTGGCGAGGCGAAGAGCGGTCTCCCTCTCGTCACTCGTCACTCGTCACTCGTCACTCAAAAAAATTCCCCGCGCTAAACAACGCGGGGCCTTCGCTGCGGAGAAGCCTTTCGTTGGCGGCGGCGCTGTGGCGCGGGCCGAGCTGTTTAGCGGTTTATTTTACGTGGCCGCAAGTCGCCTTAACTCACCACGTCTCGCGGTATTGAAGCACCGGCGCGGGCGGGTGTCAAGGAAGCCGCCGCCCTCACGGCGAGCGCGTTTTCGTTGTCGGTGCCCGCGCGGCTGTGTTAATTTCCAGGGCGTCTCGGCTTAACCGGCACCGTGCGCCAGAGGCGCCACAACCCAGATGCGACGCGCAATCTACCCCGGCTCGTTCGACCCAGTGACGCGCGGCCACCTCGACATCATCGAGCGCGGCTGCAAGCTCTTCGACGAGATCGTGGTCGCCGTCCTCGTCAACGCCGAGAAGCGGTCGCTGTTCACCACCGACGAGCGGCGCGAGATGATCGAGGAGGCGCTCGGCGAGGTCGAGCGCGGGCAGTGTCGCCTGCGCGTGGACTCGTTCCAGGGCCTGCTGGTCCGCTACGCCGTCGAGCAGGGGGCAGACGCCATCGTGCGCGGCATCCGCGCCGTCTCCGACTACGAGTACGAGTTGCAGATGGCCCTGATGAACCGCCGGCTCGAACCGCGCATCGAGACCGTCTTCATGATGTCGGCCGAAGACTACTCCTACGTCAGCTCGCGTCTCGTCAAGGAGGTCTACCACCTCGGCGGCGAGATCGCCGGCCTCGTGCCGGCCTCGGTCGAGGCGCGGATGCGCCGCAAGGTGGGGCAGGGCTGAAGCAGGACTGAAGGCGACGCGGCGCGTGCCGACGTGAAGGCGACGCGGCGTGCGCCGCCGCCGGGCCGCTTGCGCTTTCCTCGCGCGCGCCGCTACCATCGGCGCGGTCCCCTACTTCCAACCCCGACACGGAAACACCGAGAACGATGTCGAGCCGAGCCGAAAGCACAGCCGAACCCGCGTTCCCCGCGCCCCCGAACGTCGCGCGGATGCGCCCGTCTTCGACGCTGGCCGCCATGCAGGCCGCGCTCACCCTGCGCGCAGCCGGCGCCGACGTGGTGGACCTCGGGCCGGGCGAGCCCGACTTCGACACGCCCGACCACATCAAGGATGCCGCGGCCGAGGCGATGCGCGCCGGCCAGACCAAGTACACGCCGACGGCCGGGACCAAAAAGTTGCAGGAGGCCGTGGCCGGCTACTACGCGCGCGAGTTCGGCGCCGCCGTCGAGCCGTCTGAGGTGATGGCGACGGCCGGCGGTAAGCAGGCAATCTTTAACGCCGTCGTCACCGTGGCCGGACCCGGCGACGAGGTACTGATCCCGAAGCCCTACTGGGTCACCTTCCCCGAGATCGTCAACTTCGCGGGCGCCACCCCCGTCTTCATAGACACGGAGGAGACGGGCTTTTCGCTGACGGCCGAACAGGTCGAGCGCGCGCTCACGCCGCGCACGCGCCTCATCATCATCAACTCGCCCTCGAACCCCTCGGGCCGCGTCATCCCGGCCGCGGAGTTCCGCCGCATCATGGAAGTCCTCTCCGAGCGCGGCGTCTACGTCGTCTCGGACGAGTGCTACCTGCGCTTCGTCTACCCGCCGGCCGAGGTCTTCAGCGCGGCCACCCTGCCAGCCGAGCTGCGCTCGCGCCTCTGCATCGCCGGCTCGTTCTCGAAGACCTACGCGATGACGGGCTGGCGCATCGGTTACGCACTGGCGCCGGCCGCCTGGACGCGCGAGATGCTCAAGGTCCAGAGCCACTCGACCAGCAACCCCAGCTCCATCTCGCAGGCCGGCGCAACCGCCGCCTTCAACTCGTCGCAGGACTGCGTCGGAGAGATGCTCGCGGAGTACCGGCGTCGGCGCGACTGGATAATGCGCGCCCTGTGCGACGTGCCGGGCTTCGTGTGCGTCCAGCCGGAGGGCGCATTCTACGCCTTCCCGGACGTGCGCGGGTGTTTGAAGGGTGAACTAAAGACCTCTGCCGACTTCGCCGCGAAGCTGCTGGAAGAGGCGCAGACCGTCGTTACAGACGGCGCCGGGTTCGGGGTCGAGGGCTTCATCAGAATCTCTTACGCCACCTCGCTCGAACGCCTGCGGGAGGGCGTCGAGCGGATCAAGCGCGTCGCCTCGCGCTACGCCGGATAGCCGGGCGGAAGTTTTACGACTAGGCACGAAAACAGGGGCCGCCGCCGCGAGTCGTTCAAGCTCGCGCCGGCGGCCCCTCAATCGTGTCCGACGCGGTCGGCCCCTCAGTAGATGTTGAAGTTGTACTCGACGACAATCCACTGCGAGACCGCGCGGCCGTTCTTTTGTGCCGGGGTGAAGCGTATCCGCCGCGCCGCCTCGATGGCCCGCTCGGTCAGGCCGTCGGGCAGCCCCTTGAGCACGGAGATGTTCGTCACCTGACCCGAGGCCGTGAGCACGGCCCGCAGCCTGACCGTGCCGGTGACGTTTTTCCGGCGCGCCTCCTCCGTGAAGTTCGGCTCGGGGCGGTAGGTGATGACGGCGCGGCGCGAGACTTCGCTGACCCTGTGGGGGCGCTCGTAGTCCACTTCGAGGCCGTCGCCGAGGCTCCCGCCGGGGCCGCCCCCGCCGGGGGCGCGGTCGCCCGTCCCTGTGTTGCCGTCGCGGCCCGGCCCGTAGCCGTCGCCGTCGCCCGAGCCTACGCCCCCGCGCGAGCCCGTGCCCATGCCGCCGCCCAAGCCGGGGCCGGACGAGGGCGCGTCGGCCGTCGAGTTGGGGATGCCGTGCGGGATGTCGCGCGGGTCAACCTTCGCCAGTAGCGGATCGAGGTCTATGCCGACCGGGGTCGGCAGGCTCGGGTTTTTGACGGCGGGCGGCTTCGGGTTGGCGGTCAGGATTGGGTCGGCCAATTGCGGCGTCGGCAGCTTGCCGCCCGAGGCTTCGAGCTGCTCGCGCCGGCCGCCGCCGCCCCCGCCCGAAGGGCGCGAGAACTCTGGCCGCGAGCCGCCGCCGCGCCCTTCCCCGGTGCCGGCCGCGCCCGGCCTCTTCGGCGGCTCCTGCTCGCGTGGAATCTCCCGGCCCACAATACCCACCAGTCGGAGGTCTTCGTAAGGGTTAGCCGCAAACGTCTGCTCGCAGCGGTAAGAGAAGAGCGTGAGCACCTGGCAGCGGTTCGCCGTGAAAGCCCAGACCGCGGCCGCGACGAGCGCGAGGCAGACGGGCGCGAGCGCCGATTGTGCCGCGTAGTCGCGCAGGGCCGCGCGGCGCAAGAGCCGGCCGTAGCCGGCGACGACGCGGGCCGTGAACCCCAACGGGTCGAGCCTGAACTCGGGCCACGTCAGCTCGTAGTCGCGCGACACCGCACGCAACTCGGACCAGAGCCGCACGGCGAGGCCCGCGTCGTCGAGGATGGTCGGGCGGTAGTCGCCCCCCGCGGGCAGGCCGTAGACGGCCGCGCCCCGAAACGTCTCGGACCCGAACTCTGTCGCCATGCGTTGCCTCAGCCTTTCACCGTAGCCGGACCAGAAGTTACCGGCCGGCTCGGCGGCCGCGAAGGCCGCCTCGCACGCGCCGAGCGTCTCTGCGAGCGAGGCGTACTCCGCCCCGCACGACGCGCAAGCCCAGACCTCGCCGAGCAGCGCCGCGCGACGCTCGCCCGACGCCTCGCCCAAGAGCAGGTCCGCCATCTCGTCTCGTGTCGCCTCGCAGTCGTGCATCTTCTCTGCCCCGTAATCCGTCTCGGCCTCAGTCGGCCGCGGCCAGCGCCGCCACGTCCCTCCGCTCGCCCCGCACGCCGAGATCGGCCCTGAGCCTCCTGACCGTGCGGAACAGACTCTTCTTCACGGCGCCGGCCGAGCAGTTGAAACAGTCGGCTATCTCCTGGCAGGTCATCCCCTCCTGGTGCTTGAGCAGGAAGACCAGACGCTGCTGCGGCGTCAATTCCATGAGCGCGTCCATCACGCGCGAGACCAGTACCCTCGACTCGAGCTCATCCTCGGCCGACGAACGCGCGCCCGCGGCCGGCAGAGCTTCGGCGCCCTCAGGGTCGTCTAGGCTGTCGAAGCGGAGCGCGGTTCGGCGGCCGGCCCCGCCGACCGTCAGAGAGCGCCGGTGGTTGAGGAAGGTGTTGACGGTGATCTGCCTGAGCCAGGTGTAGAAGCCAGACTCGAAGCGAAAGCCCGGGAGCGAACGGAATGCCTTCAGCCAGACCTCCTGAGAGAGGTCTTCGGCGTCGTGGTGGTCGCGGCAGAAGTGGAGCGCCAGCGTGTAGACGCGCCGCTCGTAGTTCTCCGCCAATCGGCAGAAGGCCGCCACGTCGCCGCCCTGCGCCAGTTGAATCAGCTCGTCTTCGCTGCTCAAGCCCTCGGTTTCCCTTCGCGCGTGGTCGTCACAAGAGACACGGCGGCTTGAGGTTCGGTTGGCCGGGCCGCCCGGAATTATTTTTCCGTCGGATGACCGGGGCGGGCTCAGCGGTTGGGCGGGGTGAGGTAGAAAGAGAGCGCCGGCGCCCGTTTACGACGGGCGCCGGCGCTTGTGGGGCTGGTGTTACTGCCTAGTCCGACGATTACACCGAGGCTTTAACCGAAGCTTACTCCGAGGCCCGGCGCTCGGCCTCCGAGGTCCGGTTCTGCGCCTCGGCCGACGGTTGTGCTCCGACCGACGCCTGCTCCTCGGCCGCGCCGCCGAACTTCGTGGCGACGACCGTGAGCAGCCGCGGGAAGGTGCCGAGGGGCGTGCGGCTCTCGACGACGAAGCCTTCGGGCCGCGTCGCGCCGTAGGCGAAGCTCGGCCGCAGCGAGCCGCCGCGGGCCTCGGTCCTCACGCCCTCGGCGCCGCCCGACTTGAGTACCCGCCCGAGGCGGCCGAGGTAGTCGGCGTTCGTGTTGAAGTAAACGAACTGTGCGCCCGTCGCGCCCGCGCTCGCGGCGGCGTAGGCGGCGCTCGACCTGAGCGAGCGGCCGCCCTGCGCCGTCTCGATCACGCGCTCGACGCCGCGCCCCTCGCCGCTCAACACGACGTTCGTCCCGCCGACGAACGCGAACTCGAAGCCGTGGCCCTGCTCGCCCGTCACGCGCCCGACGCGCACGCCGCGGAACTCTCGCTCCGCAACTGTCCCGCCCTTGCTCGCCGCCACCTTGCGCAAGGTCTGCTCGAAGGCCGCCGGGTCTTTGACGTTCAGGACGAACACGCCCAGGCGCCCCTCGCCGTCCGGCAACTGCGCCAGGCAGACCTCGCCGCCGAGCGCGCCGACGACCTCCGCGCGGAAGTCAACGCCCGTCTTCGCAGCGAACTCGGCCAGCCCCTCGGCCGGACCCTTCCCGCCGCGCCCGCCCGCGTGCTCGGCCGCGAGCGCGAGCAGGTGGTCGAAAGCCTGCGGCGCGTTGGCGACCGAGGCGTCGAAGGCCGCGAGCGCGTCCTCGGGCACGAGGTCCAGAAGCGCCTGCGTGGTCGGCGGGTTTGCGGCGACGGTGGCGAGCACGCCCGAACGCTCGGGCGCGGTCACGTAGAACCGCTCGGCCACGCGCCCGTCCTCGAAAGTGCTGGTGAAGGCCACCGACCTTACCGAGTCGGCCCCTACGCCGCGGAAGAACTGCCGGAAGGCCGCCGCGCCCTTCTTGCCCTCCGCGCCGTCGGGCACAGCATCGACCACGCGCGTCAGTGCCGCGCCGTCGAGGAAGCCGAACATGCCGTCGTTGGCGCCAGCGGCGGCGCGCGCGCGCCGGAAGGTCTCGTTGGTTTCGAGCGAGGCGGCCCGACCGCCGCGCACGTCGAGCGCGCGCTTAACGGCCGCAGCCGAGTTCGACAGGTACAGCGAGTTTTCGACCCGCGCGTAGACGAAGCCCCGGCCCTCGCCCCTGCCTTTACCCTCGCCCGGGCCCTCGCCGCGGGCGACGTGGTTGATCTTCACGCCCTCATATTCCTCTGTCGTGGTCTTCGCGCCCTGCCCGTCCGTTCCGCGCGCGAGGTTCAGGACGCGGCGCTCGAAGGTGCGTCGCGCGCCCGAGTCGTCGAACTCGGCGAGGGCGACGAACTCCGGCCCGCCCGCCCCGGCGCCCAGGAGCGCCACGGCGTAGCTCGCGTCGAGAGCCCCGGCGTGGTTGGCCGTTATCATGAAGAGCGAGCTGGCCGCCTGGTTCTCCTTCACGAACTCGCGCCACGCCTCCGACTCGATGATGCGCACGGCCTGTGCCCGCAAATCGTTGACCTCGACGAAGCCGACCGTCTCAGCCGGCAGGTATCTTTCGAGCCGCGGGCTCCCCGCCCGCGAGGTGCCGGCGAACTGCGACGCCGCCAGCGCCAGCAGCACCGCCGCCGCCCCGATCCCGAACAGGAAAGGCTTACGCTTCAATCTTCTCATGACTAAACCTCCGATGATGGCGGCCGCCGTGGGCGGCCTCTCAACGCATCTCCTTGCGCTCGAAGACGTACTGCGACGCCAGGTAGAGCGCGGCCGAGACCGTGAGCATGACGAGGATCGGCACGGGTTCGAGCCGGCCGTAAAGTTCGAGGTTGGCGCCGGAATCGACATTGCGCGTGGCCCGGACGATGATCCACTCGAAGAACATGTCGCCGACGTAATAGAACATGCCGGCCAGGGAAATCGCCCCGGCGATGACGGCAATCCACCACTTCTCGAAGAGGACCGAGAAGAGGAACGTCGCCGAATAGGCCATCAGCCCGATGACCATAGTCCAGACCGTTCCCCGCGCGCCGTTGGCGGCGGCCCCGGCGAAGGCGTCCCACGACCCGGCCAGCGTGACGCCGGGCGCGAAGGCCGCCATCGCCAGGTAGACGAGCGAGACTGTCGTTAGAATCGAGAGGCCGACGCAGGTCATCGTCTGCACGGCCCCGACCAGGTACTTGAAGATCAGGACGTGCCACCGCTTCACGGGCCGCTCGAAGAGGAAGAAGATGCTGCGGTTGTCCAGCTCGGCCCCGACCGAGCCGACCGCGAAGAAGGCCAGCAGGAAGAGGCCGGCCGTGATGAGAAAGACCGACTGCACCACCACCGCGACCTCTAAAGCCTGCGCAGCTATCGCGTCGCTGAAGGCGTAGAGGTCGAACCGCACCGTCTCCCTGAAGGCGAGCATCAGCCCCGCGATGCAGAGCGGCAGGTGGAAGGCCGCGGCGAAGGCCAGCCACTTCCAGCGCGTCTCGCGCCACTCCTTCCAGAGCATCGCCCCGACGACGTTACGCGTCACAGTCCGGCCCTCCTCTCTCGCTCGGCCCTCACGGTCTCGACGAAGATGTCTTCGAGCGAGATCGGCAGCACCTCGGGCTCGAAAACGCCGCGCGCCGCGAGCGCACGCGCCATCTCGTCGCCCCAGTCCTTCACCGTCAGAACCTGCTCGTGCCGCCCGTTCTCGACCATCAGCAGGCCGGGCAGCCCCGCCACCTCCGGCCGCGTCCCGTTCGTAGCGTAGCGCACGCGCTTGTAGGAAGCCTTGATGTCGTCGAGCGTCGAGACCAGCAGCAGTTCGCCGTCGTTGATGACGCCGACGTAGTCGGCCACGCGCTCGACCTCCTCGACGATGTGCGACGAGAAGAGCACGGTCTTTCCCTCCTCGCTGATCTCCGAGACGATGTTCTCGATGAAGTCGCGCCGGACGATGGGGTCGAGCCCCGAGGTCGGCTCGTCGAGGATGATCAGCTCGGGGTTGAACGAGAGCGCGAGCAGCAGGCAAAGCCGCGCACGGTTGCCGCGCGAGAGCTGCCGCACCTTCTTGTCGGGCGGCAGGCTGAAACGCCTGAGCAGGTCTGCGGCCTTGCGGTCGTCCCAGTTCTCGTGGAAGGCGCGCGTGAAACGAACGCTCTCCTCGACCGTCATCCACTCGTAGAGGTAGCGGTTCTCGGAGACGTAGGCGACGCGGCGCCGCGTCTCGACCGGGTCCGCGCTCGCGTCGTGCCCGAGCACGCGGATGCGGCCGGCGGTCGGGCGCAGGTGGCCGACGATCATCTTGATGATGGTGGATTTGCCCGCCCCGTTGACGCCGAGCAGCCCGAAGACCGTGCCACGGGGGACCCGGAGGCTGACGCCGCGGACCGCCTCGAATTTGCCGAACGAGCGCCGCAGGTCCTCGGTCTCGACGGCGTACTCGTAAAAGCCTGCCTCGTTAATCGCATTCATGACAATACGGCTCGCCTTCGTTCACTTCCCGACAATCTCGGCACCCCGAGCCTCCAGGATTTTTTCCAGCACGCGGTCGAAGGTCTCGCGCAGCTCGCGCTCGGCGAGCCCGAGGTTCACGCCCTCGACCAGAGCCTTCTCGATCAGCTCGCCGAGCACCCGGCGCCGCTCGTTCTTCGACATCTCGACGCCGCGGCTCGAAACGAACGTCCCGGCGCCCTGCCGCTTGTAGATGATCCCCTCGTACTCCAAGTCGAGGTAGGCGCGGGCCACGGTGTTCGGGTTGACCGCCAGTTCGGTCGCCAGTTGGCGCACGGACGGCAGCGGGTCCTCCGGCTGGAGCCGCCCCATGGCTATCCCAGTCTTAATCTGGCTGACGATCTGCATGTAGATCGGCAGCCCGCTCGAAGGATCGACCGTTATGTACACCCGTCGGTCACCACCTCACTGTATTAGTCAACCAATACAGTATTCCCGTAAACGTAGGCGGTCAAGGAAAAGTTTCCCGCCCGGCAGATTTTTTGTTTCGCTCGGAAGCCGGTCCGGGCGCGATGCCTGGCGACGCAGGGGCGGGTAGCGCGGGCGGCTCGGACGCGGCTGCTAAAAGCAGGGGCGCCGGGGGCGAGGGCTCTTAGTCGCCCCTCGCCCCCGGCGCCCCTGCCGGGCCGCCGCGCGGCTTCGGTCTTACTCCCTGCGGCCGCCGTTCTCGGCCTCGACGGCCGGGATGGGGACGACGGCCGGCGGCGTGTGGCCGTTCGCCTGCCCGCCGGCCGGGGCGCCGTCCTTCCCGTTGAGCTGGGCGAGGACCTCCGGCACGTTGAGGCCGAGCGCCTGCAACTGCTGGAGGAGGCCGAAGAGGACGGTCGGGCCGGCCTGGGCGAAGCGGTTGATGCCGCCCCCGCCGACGCCCGCGTCCGAGCCGCCGTGGTCTATCATCACGATCTTGTCGATCTTGCCGAGCGGCTCGGAGACGGCGCGCAGCGCGGGCGCGGTGGCCTCGATGATGCTCGGCAGTTTTTCGAGGATGGTTTGCAGGCGGGCCGCGTCGTTGAACTGGCGCCAGGCTTCGGCCTTCTCCTTGATGGCGGTCGCCTCGGCGAGGCCGCGCGCCTCGATGGCCTTCGCCTCGGCGAGGCCCTGCGCCTGAATCTTCTCGGCCTCGGCGAGACCCAGCGCCCTGATCCTCTCGGCCTCTGCGCGGCCCTCGGTCTCGACGGCGGAGGCGCGGCCCGCGCCCTCGCGTTGCAGCTTCTCGCTCTCGGCCTCGGCCGTGACGATGACGGCGCGTTTGCGCCCCTCGGCGGCGAGGATCGAAGCCTCCTGCTCGCCCTGCGCGCGCAGGACGGCCGCCCGCCGCTCGGCCTCGGCCTTCTTGACGACCGTGGCTTCGAGTTCCTTCTCCTTGCGCAGAACCTCCTGCTCCTGGACGGCGATCTGCTCCTGCGTGCGGATGCGCTCGACGCGGACCTCCTCGGCCACGACCTCCTGCCGGGCGCGGGCCTCGGCGAGCGGGCCGGCCTGCTCGGCGCGGGCCTTCTCGCTCAGAATTTCGGCGGTGTACTTGGCGCGGCGCACCTCTGTCTCGCGCGTCGACTCGGAGATTTCGGCCTCCGAGTTGAGGCGGACCTTCTCGCCCTCCTGCATGGCGAGCGCGGCTTTAATCTTCGAGTCGCGGGTGGCCTCGGCCTGGCCGATCTCGGCGTCGCGCCGGACCTCGGCCGTGCGCCGCTTGCCGAGCGCGTCGAGGTAGCCCTCCTCGTCGCTGATCTCCTGAATGGTCAGTGCGTCGAGGCCGATGCCCATCTTTTCGAGGTCGCCGGCGGCCTCCGTCGTCAACTTCTGCGCGAAGCTCTGACGGTCGTTGTTGATCTCCTCGACGGTCAGCGTGCCGAGGATGGCTCGGAGGTGGCCTTCGAGGGTCTGGAAGACGAGGCGGTGAAACTCCTCGGGGCGCATGCCGAGGAAGCGCTCGGCCGCGGCGCGCAAACTCTCGTCGTCGCCCTTGATCTTGACGTTGGCGACGGCCTTGACCGAGACGGGCACGCCCTGCACGGTGTAGGCGCGGGTGATGGCGAGCGGCACGGTCAGGACGTTGAGACTGAGGTAGTCAACCTTTTCGAGGAACGGGAAGATGAGGGTGGCGCCGCCGCGCACGAGCCGGTAGCCGACCATCGTGCCGTCGGCCAGCTTGCGCGAGCGGCCCGAGATGACCGCGGCCTGGTTGGGCGGCACCTTGACGTAGTTGCGGCTGAGGAGCCAGAGCGAGATCAGGACGCCGAAGACGACGGCCAGGACCGCAAAGACGATGACGGGGTCGGTTAACAGGTTCATGGTTTCACTCCTGCTGACTGCCGGCGAGCGCCGTGGGCCGGCGGCCGGGAAGCTTCCCGCGCGGCGCCTCAGGCGCGCGGCAGGTAGCCGTAATGGTCGCCCGCGGCGCTGACGATGGCCGAGTCGCCGGCGAAATCTTCGATGAGAACGACTGAGCCGGCCTTCAGTTCCGCGCCGTCTCGCGCGCGGGCCAATTTCTCGACGCGCTCCTCGCCGACGCGGCAGAGCACCTGCCCGACCCCGCCCGCCGGAATCGAGACCGTCACCTGCGCCGTCCGCCCGACCAGCTGCGACTGACCGACCGAACTGCTTGCCTGTTGCTTGTGCAGGAACCACCCGAAGAGGGCCACCAGCCCGCCGAGCGCCAGCCCGCCGGCGAGCCCCGCGAGCGAGCTGACGGCGGCGCCGTAGCCGAGGTGCGTGGCGATGGCGCCGAAGCTGCCGAAGGACAGGACGAAGACGGCGAGGACGCGCGTGTTGATGACGCCGTCGCCGGAGCCGTCGCCGTCGAAGTCGAGATCGCCGAAGATCTCGCCGAGGAAGAAGCTGGCGACGATGAAGAGCAGACCGGCTGCGGCGATGATGAGAAAAACCGTCATGACGGTGGTGTTCGCGGGCGCAGCGCGCGTGGCCGCCGCCCGGCGGCGGCCAGTTCGGGTGGTGATGTCTCGGTGTCGGCCGTCTGCGGTAGCGGCGTCGCGGCCTGAGTCGGGATGACCGCGGCGCGCCTCGAAGTCGCGCGTCTGGCCGCGGGGCGAGGTCGCCGGGCAGCCACATTTATCATACGCGCGGGCGATTGGGAAGTCGCGCGGCGGGTGCCGGCGGCGGGCCGTCGCGTCTTGCGGCCCGCCGGGCCTCTGTCGGCCGGCTACGCCCTCAGAAGCTGCGGCGGAAGAGGTAGGAGGCTTTGATGAAGAACTGCCGCTCGTAGCGGCGCAGGCCCGGGTCGAAGAGGCCGTTGAAGCGGTGGAAGCCGCTGACGGTCACGTCGTCGTTGTAGCCGGCGTAGAACGAGGTGCCGGGGTTCGGCGTCCAGCCCAGGAGAAACTGCCCGCGGGCGCGCTTCGGGAGGGTCTCGTAGTCGAGCCGGGCGCGCGCGAACAGGAAGCGCGTGAACTGGTAGGTGGTGCGCCAGGAGACGAGGTTCACGTCGAAGGCGACGCGGTCGGTGTCGTGGCGGCGCAGCCGGTTCTTTGTGTAGTCGAGCGTGCTCAGCAGCTTTTCGGTCGGCTGGAGGCTGAGCGAGAGGCGGCCCTCGATCAGACCTCCCGCGCCGGGGTCGCGCGGGGCGTTCTGGCCGAGCGCGAGGGCGGCGGGGCTGACGCGCGGGAAGCGGCGACCAGAACCGAAATCGAAATCGAAGTGGCCGTCGCGGTAGACGAAGCGGGCGCTAACACCGAACTTCTTGCTCGGGCGGATGCCGCCGAAGACGAAGTAGTGGTTCTTCGAGGTCGAGCGCTCCGTGTCTTCGCCGTAGAAGGTGCAGCGCGGGACTCTGAGGTTGGGGCGCGAGGGGTCGGGCGCGGGCAGCGTGCCGAAGGCGTCGCAGGGTGTGCGGGCCGCCACGTCGGCGCCGAAGGAGCGAGCAGTCGAGCGGCCGACGGCCTCGCGCGTCGCGCCGAACTCCTCCTCGAAGAGGCGCTCGTAGGCGTACTCGTAGGCGACGCCGAAGTTGGCGTTGCGCTGGAAGAACCACTGCGCGTTGACCTCGCTCTCCCAGATTTGCATCCGGCCCTGGAAGTCGTAGTTGATGTGGGTGAAGTTGTGCAGGTGGTAGCGGACTACCTTCGCCTTAGGCTTCTGGTCCGAGTCGTAACTGAGCCAGGCCCCGTTGAAGTTGGTGTTGGTGCGCGGGGTGAAGCCCACGTCGGCGCGGTAACGCGCGGTGCGCCCCTCGCCGAACAGCTCGAAGCCCCAGTTGCGCCCCTGCCTGGAGAAGGCCGCGGTGTAGCCGAGCCCGGCGCGCGCCTCGTCCAGTGTCGCGCCCTCGTGCGGGTCGAAGAAGGGCGTGTTGGCGTTGGTGCCGAGCAGGTTGAAGCTGAGGGTGGTCTGCTTGTTGAGCCGGAAGCGGCCGTCCACGCCGGCCGTGTGGCTGTGGCGGTCAACGAAGTTCGTGGTGGTGGCGACGACGCCCAGGCTGTCCTCGCGCCCGAGGTCGCGCTTGAGGCGCAGCACCCCGACGGTCGCGTTGCGGTCGAGCACCTTGAGCAAAGAGTCGCGGCGCGGGCCGTCGTTGCGCGCGTCGGCGATGAACGCACGGTCGTCGCGGCTCAGGTTGCCGGGGCCGTTGTCTGACGCGAAGATAACGCCGTAGGTGTTCCGCCCTCGCTTGCCCGTCAGCTTGAGGGCGAGGTCGGGGTCAACTATGGCGCGCGTGTGGACGGCCGTGAGCGGGGTGTTGAAAATCTCGATGCCTTCGAGGAAGAAGGGGCGGCGCTCGGCGAAGAAGATGGGGAACCGCTGGTTCGAGGTGACGACGAGCTGGTCGGCCTCGACCTGGGCGAAGTCGGGGTTGACGGCGAGGTCGAGCGTCATGGCCGACGAGGCGACGAAGCGGGCCGTCAGCCCCGGCTCGAAGTCCACGGGCTCGTTGACGAGACGGCCCATATCGGGGGCGGGGCCGCCCGTGCGGACGCGCCGGCCGGTCTCGGAGAGCGTCAGGCTGGGGATGAGTTCGACGGTGCGCTCGGCCGAGATGTCTTCGAGGCCGGTGATGCGGCCCGCCTGGTTGAGCGTGCCCGTCTTCTCGCGCGAGATGGGCATCCACGAGTCCAGCTCGTCGCTGTTGCGGTCGATGTTGCGCCAGGCGTGGAAGCCCCAGAACTTACCCTTGCCGGCCTCGTAGCGCAGCGACTTGAAGGGGATGGCGACCTCGACGACGTAGCCGTCCTCGACGACGTTGCCCTTCGACTCCATCACGATGTCCACGCTGTAGTCGGTGCCGGCCCCCTCGGTCATGATGCCGTCCTGCTGGATGCCGAAGGGGTTGAAGCCGAGGACGTAGGCGCGGCGCTGGTCGTTGAAGGTGTCGAGGAAGATGCGGACGTTGTCCTCGCCGAAAACGTTGTCGCGTCGCGCGACCGAGGCGCGGATTTTCGATCTGTCGTCGAAGGCGCGGAAGGCCACGTAGAGGTGCTTCGAGTCGTAGCCGAGCAGGACCTCGGTCGGCGCGGTCGGCGCGGTGTTGTCGCCGGGGCTGACCTGGTAAAAGTCCCTGAGGACGACGGCCTGTTTCCAGACCTCTTCGTCGAGCCGACCGTCAATGACCGGCCGGGCGTCGAAGCGCGGCACGCGGACGGGCGCGGCCTTCTCGGGCGGAAGCGCCGGCATGGAGCGCGAGGCCGGTAGCGCGGCCGGTGTCGCGGGCGCGGCGGACGGACCCGGGGACGGCGTCGAGGCCGGGGATGGCGTCGGGGAGGCGGCCGGGGCCGAGGCGAGCTGCGCGCGGGCGTGGGCGGCGAGGGCCAGAACCAGCAGGCAGAGGGAAGCTAATTTCGTCAACGAGGTCATTCGTGTCTTCCGGTCGAGTCTGTCGAAAGGATGCGAGGCGCTTCAGCCTCCTCCGAATTTCTGAGGCCCGGACGAGGGTTGAAGATGTGTTCCGCCGAAAGCGCGCGGCCGCAGAACCGGGCTGAGAACGTGCGAAGCCCCGCACCGCGGCCGAAATCCGCGGTGCGGGATCGCCGGCGCTCTCGGGCGCCACGCGAAGCGTTTGTTTACGAGCGCCGGGCCGGCAAAGTTGCAGCAGGCTCGGGCCGCCCGCCGGTCGCCGGGCCTACTCGCTCAGGGTGATGCGGCGGGCCTGGACGGGCGCCGCCTCGCCGTCGTGAACCGCCGCGACCTTGATGAACTGGGGCGCGCCGCAGGCGTCCGGCTCGTCAGCCTTCTTCGGCGCCGGGCGCGCGCCCCGCACCTTCACGAGCGCCTCGAACTTCGAGGCCTCGCCTTCCTTCTTCACCTTAATCATTTCGCGGCGAATCTCCACGGCCGCCTCGCGGAACAGGTTCGCCTCGCCCGCGAGGCGCCCGGCGACCAGAACCTGCGGGTTCACCTCGGGCTTGACGACGAGCGGGGCGCCAGACTTCAGCGGCTTGCCATTCAGGGCCGCGGCGAGCGGCGGGATGGCCGCGTCCGGCGGGATAATCATCGCCAGCTCGCTCAGGCCGGCTGCGTCCTTCGGGTTGTGCGCGGCCGAGCGGCCGAACTCGACGGACTTGAGCCGCCCGTGGAAATCGGCGGGCACCGGGGCGTGCGGGACCGCCTCGGGCCGGTCGAGAATCATTGCCAGCTCGAACTGCGCGGCGCCGGCGGCCTCCGCGTCGGCGTGGGAAGACTGAGACTCCTGCCGCGAACGGGCTGCCGCCTGCGAGTGCCTGGGCGCGCCCTTGTGCTCCGCGGCCGGGGCCTGGCAGGAGGCCACGAGCGACGCCGTCCTCCGGCGCGCCGCCGGCGAGGCGGAGGCGCCGGCGTTAAGGCCGAGGAAAGTCCGCAGCATCGCGGTGCGCGCCTGATCGCCGGCCGACCCGGCCAACTCCAGGAGGTCGCGGGAGGCTTGAGGCACGGCGACCAGCAGTGCCGCAACTATAATGAAGACTCCTACTGACCTGTGTGTCATCTTCCTTCACCTTCAAACCTTGGATTTGGATAACTGAGCGCTGTGTGTGTTTTTTCAGGCCCCGCACCGGCCAGCCTGTGTCGCGCGCTCTCAGAAACCGCCGTTTCAACCGTTTCTAGTGGCTAAACACCGTGCGGCGCGGCTTCGTGGCAGGAATTTCTTCGCCTACAATGACGGCCGCCCGTCACGCTAACGAGGTAAACGTTCGCACGCGACCGTAGTTTAGAAAATTTTCAAGCAGCGCGGGCCGCCCTCGTCTTGCGTAAGTTAGTGCGGCGTCCCACGTGATGGTTTCAGAAAAGTGGCACACAGAGTTTCAAAAAGTTTCCGCCCGACAAATAACGCGCGACTCGCGCTTTTTCTGAATCTGCCGGCTGCCCTGCTGTGGGCCTGCGTCCAGTTGGCGGGGCCGACGGGTGCGGCGCCGGCTCGTCAGATGACGGCCGCCTCACGGCCAACCCAGGCGAGGCAGGCACGACAGGCGTGGCAGGCACAAGGGGCGTGGCAGGCACAAGGGGCGCGGCAGGCACAGGGTCCGGCCGGGGCCGAGAGCAACGGGCCGCCGCGAGAGGAGGGCGAGTTCAGGCGCCCTGACCTCGTCGAGCTCAAACGCCTCGACCGGACCATCCGGCTCGACATCCGCTACGCCACGGCCCGCAACTTCGTCGGCCGGCCCGTCTACCGCGAGGCACGCGCCTTCCTCCAGCGGCCGGCGGCCCATGCGCTCGTGCGCGTCCACCGCTCGCTGCGGAAGCAGGGTTACGGGCTCGTCGTCTTCGACGGCTACCGGCCCTGGCGCGTCACGAAGCTCTTCTGGGACCTGACGCCCGAGGATAAGAAGCAGTTCGTCGCCGACCCCGCGCGCGGCTCGCGTCATAACCGAGGCTGCGCCGTGGACCTGACGCTCTACGACCTGAAGACCGGCCGGCAGGTCGAGATGCCGAGCGCCTACGACGACTTCACCGAGCGCGCTCACATCAACTACGCGGGCGGCACCGAAGAGCAGAGGCGACTGCGCGACCTGCTCCGCGCGGCGATGGAGGCCGAGGGCTTCTCTCCCTACGAGCCCGAGTGGTGGCACTACGACTACAAGGACTGGCGCCAGTACCCGATCCTCGACCTGGAATTTTCTGAGGTCGCCGGGAGGAGGCAAAGCGGCACTTCGCGCCGGAAGTAACGAGACGGGGGCGGCGGCGCGGAGCGGCCACTCGGAGCGGGGTCGGGATTAATAGACCAGGCAGAGCGAGGCCGGGCGGCGAGAGATGTGGCTCTCGCGGCCCGGCCTCGCTCTGCGTCCCGCAAGTGGCGCGCGCTTCAGACGGTGACGGTCGTGCCGTCGAACTTCGTCAGCGAGAAGCCGCCGAAGTTTTCGTTGTAGAGGGTGCGCTGCTCCTTGAGAATCTGGATGGCGATTCTCTCGCCGAGCGCGATGGACTCCTTGCTGTCGGAGCGCCAGTGGACGCCCGCGATGTTGCGCCCGTTGGCGACGTTGTAGGCGATCTTGTTCAGCTCGCCGCCGACGGTCATCTGGCCGGCGTCGGCCCCCGTGTAGGGGTTGAGCGAGAGGCCGTCGGGCGTCGGCTCGACGGGCTGCGTCAGGCTGCCGATGGGCGTCGCCTCGTTGAACCAGGCTTTGAGGATGGTGGTGCAGGCGCCCGCCACGGTGGCGTGGCCCGCGCCGTAGGCGGGGTGCGTCGGCGAGCCCTCGGGGAAAGCCATCGGCAGCAGGTGGGTGCCCTGCCCCGCCCCGTTGATCTGCTCGTTGTGCTGCTTGACGGCCGCGAGCACCGACGAGCTGTTGATCGACGGGTGCACGTCGAAGCGGCCGGGGTGTGTGCGGTTGCGCTCGATGCGGCCGGCGAAAGCCTCCGGCCGCAGCCGCCTGTGCACCATCCACTTCTGATACCAGACGGCGTGCAGCGCGCGCGTCGAGACCTCGCAGAGCAGCGTGGCGATGTGCGGGCCGCCGAAGGTGGCAAAGCCGTCCTGCGTCGGGTTGTTGACGTAGGGGTTGCCAGAGTCCGCCGGCGCGCCGAGGCCGGCGAGGCAGAGGAAGGCCTGGAAGTAGCCCTGGAAGAGCACGTCAACGTGGACCCACTGCGCAATGTCGCGTCCCATCCTCATGTAGCGGCGCGTGGGGTCGAGGATGTCGGGCGCGGTGGCGCCGCCGTTCTGGACGTGGAGCCAGTCGGCGTTGGTGGTCATGTAGTCCTGGCCGCCGCCCGAGCCGCCGTTGCCGGCGGTCGAGCGCGGACTCGCGGTGACGATCCGCTGGTCCACTTCGTTGGCGCCGAAGAAGCACGGCAGGTAGAAGAACTGCGAGAGGTAGGGGCCGACCCTGTCGCCCGGCGTGATGCCGCGGAAGAGCAGCCGGGGCGTGACATGCCCGGTGTTGTTCCTGGCGCCCTTGAAGTCTGCGCCGAAGTTGGTCAGGTCGGCGGCGGCGGCGGCCGCCAACGGGTGCGACGCGTAGTCGGAGAAGGGCACGTCGCGCAGCAGCGCCATCCAGTAGTTCTCGGCGATCTCGGCGCACTCCTCGCGGCTGGCGAAGGCCGGCGCGGGCGGCTGGACGAAGCTCTGCGGGTCGCCGCCCTCCATCTCGTAGGCGTAACCGGCCTGCGGGCTGGTCAGCTTCCGGGAACCGCCGAGCGGGATGGTGTTGAAGAGCGCGGGGTTCCCCTCGCCGTTGGCGAGCGCGTGGACGAGCGACTGGTAGGCAGAGAGGACGACCGTGCCGTCCGGGTTGTGCGGCAGCCCCTTCGAGTAACTGCCGCGCTTGTCGGCGTAGATGTCATCGTCGGTGTTGGTCGGGTGCGCGAGGTTGACCCCCATGGCGTTCTTGTTATCGACCGCCGCCTGGTGCCGCTTGTTGTAGGCGTTGTTGCGGCGCGTGTTCATGGGGGAGCCGACCGCGGCGGCGCGTGCCGTCGAGGCTTCCGAGCCGAGGAGAGGTTCGAGGCCGACGGCGCCGGCGGCGAAAGTGGCCGCGGTGAGCGCCCCGGCCTGGCCGAGAAACCTGCGCCGGTCGTTGCTGAGTTCGGGGGACTTCTTCTTCATGGGCTGAATCCTTTCAGATGGGTAGGGCTCGCGGGGTCATTTGGTTGAGGCTCTGTTGCCGCGGGGAGACTGGGGTTGAAAGGTTTACTCAACGCCGCCTGCGGGGAGACTCTGCTTACCGGAGGCTTAATTGAATCGATGAGCGGTCGTGCCGCCCGAAGTGGGATGTCAGGAGTCGGCCGGCGTCCCGGGTGAAGACTTGCGGCGTCTGTCTGAGACGCCCGCCGGCGGCGTCCGGCCGCCGAAAATCACGGGCGCGGTTTGAAAGCGCCCGGAACATAACTCCTGTCTCGGCCGATTGTCAATCACCCGCCCCGATTCCCCGGTATTCTTTGGGCCGGGGCACACGAAATAGTGCCGCCCCTGCACCATCTCGTTTAACTTAAGCCGCCGCGCCGCGGCCGCGCACGCCAGGAAAATAGTCTCAATGGGCGGAGACTTCCCGGCCGCCTTTCGGGGTTTTACTGTGAGACTCCGGCGCCCGGCGCGACGGCTCAGCCCTCGGGTGTGGGCCGCTCTCTGGGCGCGGGCACACGCCTTGCACCGCGGCCGCTCAACCGAACGAAGGCACCTCGACGGAGAATCTCTTCCCGCCCGCTCCGGCTTTCGCGCCGGGAACATTTCAGCCCCGCTGTAGCCCGTTCGCACGAAAACAGAGAAGGAGCCTCCCGCTCATGCGCACAAGACCGCACGCCCTCGTCGTCGCACTTTTTCTCCTCTCGCTTCTCGCCCCGCTGCCGGCGCGGGCCTCTACCGAAGAGACTAACGAAGACGAGTACGACGAGACGGCCCGCGTCGTGCGCGTGAGTCTGGTCAAGGGCGAGGTCTCGCTGCGGCGGTCCGACTCGGAGGAGTGGGAGCGGGCGAGGCCGAACGTGCCGCTCGCCGAGGGAGACACGCTCGCCACCGGCCGCGACTCACTCGCCGAAATACAGATCGACGCGCGCAACTTCGTCCGCCTCGGCGAGAACGCCCTGCTCAGGGTGACGACGCTGCGCGACGAGGGCGTCGCCCTCAGCCTGTCCGAAGGCACGGCCACCGTCAGGCTGGCGCGCCTCGACCGCGGGCGCGAGTACTTTGAGGTTGACGCGCCGCGCACCACCGTCGCCTTCGAGCGCGCCGGCCTCTACCGCATCGACGCCGAGCGCGACGGCGTCCGCGTCACGGCCGGCGACGACGGGCTCGCGCGCCTCTACTCCGAGCACTCGGGCTTCGCCGTGCGGTCCGGCCGCTCGGCACGCCTCGTCTTCAACGCCGAGGACGACTGGGAGGTGGGCGCGGCACCCGCCCCCGACTCCTGGGACAACTGGGTCGGCGAGCGCGAGCGTCACCTCGCCGCGCGGCTCCGCTTCGACGGGCGCGAGCGTTATTACGACGCCGAGGTCTGGGGCGCGGAGGAGCTCGACGCCTACGGCGACTGGTCCCACACGACGGAGTACGGCTACGTCTGGCGGCCTCACGTCACGGTCGTCAACCAGTACCACAACTGGGCGCCCTATCGTTACGGCCATTGGCGCTGGTGCCCGCCCTACGGCTGGACCTGGGTGCCCGAAGAGTCCTGGGGCTGGGCGCCGTACCACTACGGCCGCTGGGTGGTCGTCAACAACGTCTGGTGCTGGGCGCCGCGCGGCTACGGCTACAACTACGGCCGCGCGCGCTGGCGGCCCGCGCTCGTCGCCTTCGTCAACATCAACATCGGCAGCGGCCGGCACGTCGCCTGGTATCCGCTCACGCACGGCCAGCGCGACCCGCGCGGTCGCCACTGGCGCCGCGCCTTTGACCGCGACCGCGACCGAGACCGAGACCGCAGCCGCGGCCGAGACCGAGACCGCGACCGTAATCGCCCTCGGCCGCACCGCGCCGGCGACGAAGACCGGCCGCACCGCTTCAACCCGGCGCTGCTGCGCGCCGTGACGCTGATGCCCGAGCGCGAGTTCGGCGTGGCTAACGTCCGCACGCGCGCGGCGGCCGGCGAGGACGCGCGCCGCGCCCTCACGGGGCAACCCTTTAGCGGCCGACTCCCGTTCGTCCCGGCGCGCCTGGCCGGGCCGCGAGCTGACGGGCGAGACCCGCGCGCAGACGACGGGCGAGACCGGCGCCCCGACGGCCGTGACAGGCGCGCAGACCGGCGCGACGGACGAGAGACGCCCGGCGACGACGCGGGACGACCGCGCGACGCGGGACGACCGCGGGGCGAAGACGGCACGGCTCGCCCGCGCGACGTTGACGGCGATGACGGCGGGCGGCTCGTCATCGTCAGGCCGGAGAGCGTGTCGCCGCCCCGGCCCGTCAACGACCGGCCGACGGGCGCCTTACCGCGCCGGCCCGGCGCCTCCCTCGACGAACAACTGCGCCGCACGCGCATC
>DASQMB010000025.1:0-245907 GCA_035645715.1 Pyrinomonadaceae bacterium | reverse complement strand
CCGCCTCTCGACGCATGTAATAAGGATTCTAAGGATTCGCGGCCGGACTAAATGCGCCAGCCGAAGAGGCCGGCGGCCGGGTCGAAGCCGCGGGCGAACGTCAGTCGGCCGAGGCGCCCGAGCCTCCGGCCGAAGGCTTCGGGCCGGCCATCGCCGAGCGCGCCGGTCTTATTCGTTTCGCCGTCGCGCCGCAGGCTGGTGTAGACGATCTCGATCCACCGCTCGGTGTTGATGAAGCCCGTGCCCCACTCCTTCCACTTCGGGGGCAGCCCTTCGGCCTTCAACTGTTCGAGCGTCCGGCCCTCCTTCATCCGCTCGCGGACGAGCGCGGTCGTCTCGACCAGCATCGAGTGGTAAGTCTTCAAGTCGTCGACGGTCGAGAGGGGGCCGTGGCCGGGGATGATCTTCACGCCGGCCGGCGCCCTGGCGATGATGTCGGCCACGTTGCGCGTCAGCCCCTCGACGCTGCCGCCGTTGTCGAGGTCCACGAAGGGGAAGCGGGCCGCGAAGAAGTTGTCGCCCATGTGGATGACGTTCGAGCCCGTGAAGTAGACGACGCTGTCGCCGTCGGTATGGCCCGTGGGGAAGTGGACGACCCGCACCTCCTCGCCGTTGAAGTGGATCGAGACCGTGTTGTCGAAGGTGATGACGGGCAGTGCCTCGGGCGGCGAGGGCGGCACGGTCTGGCCCAGTACCCTCGACTCGACGGCGAGGCGCCGCCGGACGTTCGTGTGCGCGACGATGGTCGCCTCGCGCCCGAAGGCCGCGTTGCCGCCGGTGTGGTCGCCGTGCCAGTGGGTGTTGAGGACGAAGCGGAGCTGGCCCGTGCCGAGCGGCTTGAGCGCGGCCCTGATTTTGCCGGCCAGCGGGGCGAACTGGTCGTCCACGATGAGCACGCCGTCCGCGCCGGCCGTGACGCCGATGTTCCCGCCCGCGCCTTCGAGCATGTAGACGGTGCCGGCGACCTTGTGAGTCTTAATCTCGACCCGAGAGAAGTCGTTCTGCGGGTCGCGGTGGCCGTGGGCGCGCGGGTGGCCGAGCGCGGCCTGCGGCGCTGAGAGCGCCAGCAGCGCGAGGGCCATAGTGAGCTTCTTCTTCATCTTTCTCTCCTCCTGCCGCCTCTCCTCATGCCGCGCCGCGGCTCAGGCGTTCGGGTCCTTGATGACGGCGATGTAGGGCAGGTTCCGGTAGCGCTCGGCGTAGTCGAGGCCGTAGCCGACGACGAAGGCGTCCGGAATCCTGAAGCCCAGATAGTCAATCGTCACGTCGCGCTCGCGCCGCTCCCACTTGTCGAGCAGCGCGGCCAGCTTCACGCTGCGGGCGCCGCGCGAGTGGAGGTTGGCGATGAGGTAGGAGAGCGTAAGCCCCGTGTCCACGATGTCTTCGACGACGAGTATGTCGCGCCCCTCGATGGGCACGTCCAAATCCTTGACGATCTTGACCTCGCCCGACGAGCGCATCCCGGCGCCGTAGCTCGAAATCGCCATGAACTCCAGGCCGACGCGCAGGTCCGTGGCGCGCACCAGGTCGCTCAGGAAAAGGACGGCGCCCTTGAGGACGCCTATCAGGAGCGGCGGGCTCGGGGCGTCGCGGTAGTCGCGGGCGATCTCTGCGCCCAACTCGCTGATGCGGGTCTGTATCTGCTCGGCCGTGATGAGCGGTTCGAGGTTGGGGTTGTTGAACTCCGAGACGGCTGCGGCGGAAGAAGACGACGACAAGGGCGGCCCTCCAATCGGCGGTACGGTCTGTGGTTCGGGGCTAAAGAATCGCGGCCGGGAACCCTCGGGTTTGCGCCCGCCGCGCGTGGTGCGACATACTATGAGAGCCAACGCGCGAGGTCAAACCGCAGGACGGTAATCAATCTTTTATGCCCGAAGACAGGGAGACCAGGGATCGTGTGCGCGCGCTCGTCCGCGAGGTTCTGAGGAACGCCGCGCCGGCCGAAGAGGACGAGGCCGAACAGCCGGCGCCGCCCGCACGGCCCGCAGAGCACGCCGGCCCGGCCGCTTCGGCGTCACCTTCGAGCGCCGGCGCGTCCGCAACGTCGAGCGCGGCGGGCGCCGGCTCTCCGCCGCTGGCGCGCGTGGTGAACGTCGCGCCGGCCGAGCCCGCGGCGCCCGCGGCGCCGGAGGTCGTGCGTGACGAGTCTTCCAAGCGGATCATCACGGAAGACGACGTGCGCGGGCTGCCCGAGGGCTCGCGGCTGAGGATCGCGGAGGGCGCGCGGCTGACCCCGCTGGCCGCGGACATCGTGCGCGAGCGGCGGGTCGAGCTCGTCCGCCGGCGGTCGCGGCGCGGCGCGGGCGGCGAGAAGATCGTGGCCGTCGGCGCCGACCACGGAGGCTTCAAGATGAAAGAGGAGCTGAAGGCGCTCCTCGCGGAACTCGGCCACCGCGTCCGAGACTTCGGCACCGACTCGACCGAGGCCGTAGACTACCCCGACTTCGCCCACGCCGTCGCCCGCGCAGTCTCCGAGGGCGAGGCCGACCTCGGCATCGTCGTGGACGGGGCCGGAGTCGGCTCGGCGATGACGGCCAACAAGGTGCCGGGCGTGCGCGCGGCGGCCTGCTACGACCCGAAGGTGGCGCGCAACTCGCGCGAGCACAACGACGCCAACGTCCTCACGCTCGGCAGCGGCGTCGTCAACACTGAGCAGATGCGCGAGATCGTCCGCGTCTGGCTCTCGACCGAGATCAGCGAAGACCGACACCGGCGCCGCGTCGCCAAGATCGAGGCAGTCGAACGGCAGTACCGGTGAGCGGGGTTGGAGAAGCCATGTCCTACCAGACGAACGGAGACTTCGAGCGGCTCGTCGAGAAGATAACCGAGGCCATCGTCGCCCGCCTCGACGGCGAGGCGAATGGCGACGGCGCCTGCGGCTGCGGGACGGCCTGCTTCAACCGCTGCCCCGAGCGGATGCAGCGCGTGGTGGACGCCGGCGCCTCGCGCCTCGGCCTCGTCCTCGGCGACGCGGCCACCGCCCGCGACTGGGCCTCGATGATCGACCACACGCTGCTCAAGCCCGAGGCTGCCGAGTCGGACATCCGCCGGCTCTGCGAGGAAGCGGCGCATTACGGCTTCGCCAGCGTCTGCGTCAACCCTTCGTGGGTCAGGTCGGCCGAGTGTCACCTGCGCGGCTCGGGCGTGCCGGTCTGCACCGTGGTCGGCTTCCCCCTCGGCGCCACCATGCCCGACGTGAAGGCTTACGAGACTCGCCGCGCCATCCTCGACGGCGCCCGCGAGATAGACATGGTCATCAACATCGGCGCCTTGAAGAGCGGCGACGACTGCGCCGTCGAGTACGACATCCGCTCGGTGGTCGAGGCCGCGCACGAGCAGAACGTGCTGGTCAAGGTCATCATCGAGGCGGCGCTTTTGACCGACGACGAGAAGGTGCGGGCCTGCGTCGCCGCCCAACAGGCCGGGGCGGACTTCGTTAAGACCTCGACGGGCTTCGCCAAGTCGGGCGCGACCGTTGCCGACGTGGCCCTGATGCGTCGCACGGTCGGCGCGGAGATGGGCGTCAAGGCCGCGGGCGGCGTCAAGGGCCTCGGCGACGCCCGCGCCATGCTCGAAGCCGGCGCCACCCGCATCGGCGCCTCGGTCGGCGTCAAAATCACCCAGGAAGCCGCCGGCATCCAGACCACGGCCTCGGCCGCCGCCTACTGACCGCCCCGCAGCCTTAACGTTTTTATTGCTTTTGTCTGCATTCCTCGCCCGGCGCGCGCGGGCTGGCCCGCCGCTTCTTGATAAGGGCCGCGCTTTGCGTCTATCCTCGAAGGCACACGGACAATCCAAAACAACACGGGGAAAGGTGAGGTGTGATGGCGGGCAAAAGACCGAACATTCTGGCCGTAATCTTGGGCGGGGGCGCGGGCACGAGGCTCTTCCCGCTGACGCTGATGAGGTCGAAGCCGGCCGTGCCGCTCGGCGGCAAGTACCGGCTCGTGGACATCCCGATCTCGAACTGCATCAACTCCGACATCCTGCGCATCTTCGTGCTGACGCAGTACAACTCGGCCAGTCTCAACCGCCACATCGCGCAGACCTACCGCTTCTCGCAGTTCTCTAACGGCTTCGTGGACATCCTCGCGGCCGAGCAGACGCCGCACAACCCTTCGTGGTTCCAGGGCACGGCCGACGCCGTCCGGCAGGTGCTGCCGCACATACAGGACTGGGGCATCGATACGCTGCTCATCCTCTCGGGCGACCACCTCTACCGGATGGACTACCGCAAGTTCATCGCGCGCCACTTCGAGACCAACGCCGACGTGACCATCTCGGTCGTGCCGTTCCCGCGCGAAGAGGCCGAGGACTTCGGCCTGATGAAGGTCGAGCCGTCGGGGCGCGTCGTCGAGTTCAGCGAAAAGCCGAAGGGCGAGGCGCTCGAAGCCATGCGCGTGGACACGACCCCTTTCGGCCTCAGCCCGGAGGCCGCCGCCAAGAAGCCCTTCCTCGCCTCGATGGGCATCTACGTCTTCAACTACAAGTGGCTCGAAGACCTGCTGGCGCGGGACGACACATGGAACGACTTCGGCAAACAGGTCATCCCGGCGGCCATCCAGTGCTGCAACGTCCAGTCGTACCTCTTCGACGGCTACTGGGAGGACATCGGGACCATCTCGGCCTTTCACCGCGCCAACCTTGAGCTGACGCGGACCATCCCGCCCTTCAACCTCTTCGACACCGAGGCGCCGATACTTACGCGCGCGCGGTTCCTTCCGCCCTCGAAGCTGAACAACTGCCACGTCAACCAGTCGGTCATCAGCGAGGGCTGCATCATGAACCGGGCCGTCATCAACCACTCGGTCATCGGCGTCCGCACGCGCATAGACTTCGGCGCGCAAATCGAGCACACCTACGTCATGGGCGCCGACTGGTATCAGTCTATTCAGGACATGGAGGAGGACGCGCGCGAGGGGCGTCCGCGCGTCGGCATCGGCGAGGGCTCGGTGATCCGCAACGCCATCGTGGACAAGAACGCGCGGGTCGGCGCGGCCTGCCGACTCCTCAACGAGCGCGGCATACAGGAAGCGACCGCGCCCGACGGGGGCTGGTACATCCGCGACGGCATCATCATCGTTCCGAAGGGCGCCGTCGTGCCCGACGGGACGGTGGTTTAAGGCCACGCGGGCGAACCGGGGAGCGGGCGGCGGCCGCGCCGTCAAAGTAGTGCGGCGGCCATGCAGTAAAAATAGAAAGGCCGGGGGCTCAGAGTGAGTCCCCGGCCTTCGCCGTCTCGTGCTGGCTTTATGGGCCGCCGCCCCTGTCACCGCCGGCCGCGTTCGGAGTCGCGGGGTCAGCGCACGCGGCGGCGCGGGTCGGCGGTTACGAAGTCGCGCCGCCTCAGTTCGGGCGGAGCATCCGGCGTCCGGTCGCCGCGGGCGAAGTTGGTTCGGGGGGAGCCGGCGGGCTTGTAGACGTAGCTGTCGCGGGAGCGGACGACGAGGTTCGGGCGCCTGACGCGGACGCGAATCTGCCGGCGCTCCGACGCCTGCGACTGGCGCGCGGGGTAGTAGCCGAGGCTGTACTGCCTGCGCAGCTCCTCGGCTATGGAGGTGAAGGCCCGTTCGAGGTTGTAGATGTCGTCGGCGTCGTGGTGGCGTCCGCCGGTCAGGTTCGCCAGCCGGCGCAGGTACTCGCCGGCGCGGCGGTACTCTTCGCGCGAGCTGCCGGGGCCGCCGCCGCCGCCGGTGGGTGCCGGTATCTTCCCCCGCAGGATGTCTATGACCATGCCGACGCCGCCGCCCGAGGGGCCCTGCCCGCCGCCCACGTCCCTGTAGGTGTTGTACTGGATGGGGTAGACGAGGGCGTCCAGTTCTTCGGCCTGGACTATGGTGCTCGGGTAGCTGGCGGCGCGGCTGGTGGTGTCAACGCCGTCAGTGAAGAGGACCATCGCCTTGCGCCCCTTGACATGGTCGAGCCGGCGGATGGCCGTGTCCACGGCGTCGTAGAGGCGCGTGCTGCCGCCCGTCTGTGTGCGGCGGACTGCGCGCCGCAGCTCGGCGCGGTCGCTCGTCGGCTCCGAAAGGACTTTGACCGCGTCGTCAAAGGAAATGACCATCACGCGGTCTTCGGGGCGGAGCTGGTCGAGGAAGGCGATGGCTGCCGACTGGATTTCGTCGAGCTTGAAGCGGGTCGAGTTCGAGGTGTCTATCAGGAGCGCGACGGTGAAGGGCTGCTCTACGGGCGCGAAGTAGGTGATCTCCTGCTCGATGCCGTCTTCGAGGATGCGGAACTCCTCGCGGCGCAGGCCCGAGATGAAGCGGCCGTCGCGGTCGAGCACGGTGACGGGCACGGTGACGAGCGCTGCGTTGACGCGGAGGACTTCGTCCTCGCCCACCTCCTCGTTGACCTCGCCTCGCGCCGGGGCGGTCCGCGCGCCCGGCTGCCCCGGCTGCCCCGGCTGAGACGCGCCCGGCGAACCCTGCGGCAGCGGCGTGGGCCGCGTCTGCGGGGCCGAGGCGGGAGGCTTCGGCGTGCTCGCGGGCGGCTGCGTGCCGGCGGGCGGCGTGACGACGCGGCGGGGCCGCGACTGTGCGAGCGCAGAACCGACGGGCGGCGCGAGCAGACTCGCGAGCAGGAGCGGGAACAGAACGAGCGCGGCGCACTTCCTCATGGCCTGTGGCCTCCTGGGCTTGCGGAGAGAAGCGGTTCGGGACTTTGACGGGCGCTTTTGCGGCCGGTCCGTTTGATTGCCGCCCGGCCCGCGGGGGATGTCCGCTCACGCTTCGCCCGCGCCGCGAATTTTTAGCCGCCGGGCTCGGCCGCCAGCGCGTTGAAGATGAAGGGGAAGGTGCCCCAGGTCTGCGCGCGGTGCTGCGGCGGGAAGCCGAAGAGGACCACCCGCCCGCGCCCGTGCGGGACTTCGACGACGGCGGCCCGCCCGGCCAGGTGGCGCGCCCCGAGCAGCCAGCCGGAGCGCAGCAACTCCTCGGGCCGCTCGGCGTAGCGCGCCACGACGCGGACGCGTTGCGGGTCCGTCACCTCGAAGGCCGCGCTGTTGACGAAGTAAACGTCGGTCTCGCGCCGCAGCCCCCGCGCGAGCGGGTGCGACGTATCGACCTCGGCGCGCAGGATCGAGCCGGGGCAGTAGAACTCCGAAGTCTTCAACCCCGCGAGCGCGTTGCGGACGGGCAGACCGAAACGCTCGATGGCGAAGTCGGCCGAGTCGTCCCATGCGAGAAGGGTGCCGCCCTCTTCGACGAAGCGGCGCAGCTCGGCCGCGCCCGGCTCGCCTATTCCGCCGGTCAGCTCGGGCGGCGCGGTGTTTTTCGCCCGCCCCTCGACGACGGCC
Organism: Pyrinomonadaceae bacterium; assembly: GCA_035645715.1. Taxonomy (GTDB): domain Bacteria; phylum Acidobacteriota; class Blastocatellia; order Pyrinomonadales; family Pyrinomonadaceae; genus QHXN01. Next base: position 238,610 of record DASQMB010000025.1, on the reverse strand, counting down.
GCCTTTGTCATCGAGGGCAGCACGATCACGTCGTACTTCGCGCGAAGATTACCGGCCCGCACCTCCGCGTCGCGCAGAGAGCGGTAGGGCAAATTGAAGGTGTCGAAGACGTAGCGGGTCCAGCCCTCGTCCATTGAAGAGGTCCAGCTCCTGTAGAGCCCGACGCGGGCGGGCCGCGCGACGGGCGTGGCGACGGGCGAGCGTGCCCCCTCGCGCGGGCGCAGGCCGAGGTCGCGGCGCACTTCCGCCTCGTCTCGGACGAGGCTCAGGCGCCGCTCCTGCTCGCGCTCGCGGAAGCGGAAGACGCGCGCAGTCTCGACGCCCATCTGCAAGGGGAGTGTCCAGCCGGCCACGTCGTATGGCCGCTCGGCCTCGCCGCCGGCGGTGCGCCGGTCCGGGTACTTCTGGACCTCGAAGAGCGCCTGCACGTTGTCGCGGAAGGGCTGCGCGAGGAAGACGAGGTAGCTGCCTAGCGGCACGTCCTGTTCGCCGCTCGGCGCCCCGCCGCCGTGGCCGCCCGCCGCGCCCCCCGTCGTGTGGTCAGCGCCGCCGTGGGCCGCGTGGATCGAGCGGTCGAGCACGCCGTGCAGCTCCGTTTCGAGCCGGTGGACCTCGACGCCCTGCCCGACGAGCAGCGCGACCAGCTTCGCCACGGCCTCGTCGCGCCCCTGCCCGGCCGGGATGAGGTAGGCGAGCGCCTCCGGCTCGCGCCCGCCGCGCGGCGGCCAGTCGAGGGCGCGGCGCGCGAGGGCGTGCTGGTTGCGCAGGTACTTCTCGCGGTAGCGTGCGGCCATCGTGAGGATGGAGCGCGTGGCGATCATCTCCATTTCGAGGATGTCGCGGGGGCGCCATGTGCCGCCGGGCCAGGGGTCCGGGAAATTGATGTAGGGGGCCTCTGGGAGGGCCGACGGCATCCCGCGCGAGGTGGCGCGCGCGAGCTGTTCGCGCGTCACCTCGATGGGGGTCATCAGCCGGGCGCTCGCGGCCTCGGAGAGGATGCCGACGGAGTTGTGGTAGTAGGGGGCCGTGCGGAAGCCGCCGTGCCACCAGGCGTCGTAAAGCGCGTTGGTGATGACGCCGCGGTAGCCCGCCGCCTGCAAGTCGGCCGCGACGGCGTGGCCGAGCAGTCCCACCTCGCGCAGGAGCAGCGGGGCGATGTGGGGGTTGGGCGGGTCGAAGAAGGGCGGGATGAAGAAGCGCGAGCCGGTCTGCCCCTGCTGGTGCACGTCGTAGACAATCTGCGGGAACCACTCGCGCCAGAAGAGGTGCGACACGTCCTGCGTCTCGCGCAGGTTGAGCATGAACCAGTCGCGGTTGTTGTCGTGGCCGGCGTAGTGGTGGTAAAGCTCGGGCGGGTCCGAGCCCTCCCAGGGGCGGCCGAGCGAGGCTCGATACCAGTCGGCCACGATGTCTATGCCGTCGGGGTTGGGCGAGGGGATGAGCAGGACGATGGTGTTGCGCAGAATCTCCTGCGTCGTCTCGTCGTCGGCCGCGGCCAGCTCGTAGGCGAGTTGCATTGACATCTGCGAGGCTACGATCTCGGTCGAGTGGATCGAGCACGAGACGGCCACGACCGCCTTGCCCTCGGCGAAGAGGCGGGCGCGCTCGGCCTCGTCGCGCACCAGGCGCGGGTCGGCCAGCCGGCGCTGGATTTCACGATACCTGTCGAGTTCGCGTATATTCTCAGCCGAGCTGATGAAAGCCACGACGAGCGGCCGGCCGAGGGTCGTCGTCCCGACGCGCCGGACGAGGACGCGCTCGCTCGCTCGGTCGAGCCGACCGAAGTAGTCGAGGATTTGCGGCCAGCCGGCCACCCGCCGGTCGTCGCCGGGCGTAAACCCGAGCACGGAGCGGGGCGAGGGGAGCGCCTGAGCGCCCGGTACACGCGGCGCTGCCGGCGGCGACTGCGCGGGGCGTGTGGGCGCCGGCTTGCGGGCCTGGCGTGCGGCGGCCTCGCCCCTCGGCGTGAGCGACGCGAGCAGGAGCGCGGCCGCCAGCATGGCTAAGACGGAGCGACGGGAAGGGGCAGAATGCATCCTGAGAGTTCTACTCCGAACGTGTTAAGCAGTGAGCAGGGCGGCGAAATTTTGCCGGCCGAGTCTAGCACAAAGGGGGCTTCGAGGCTCGCCGGGCGCCTCTGGTACTGGTGGTCTCTGACGGCCGCCGCGCTGCTGCTCTTAATCTTCGGCCCGCCCGCGATTATCGTCTCCTACCTTGCCCGGCGGCGCCACTGGGTCTACCCGTGGGCGCGGTTCGGGGCGCGCAACTGGCTGCGGCTGAGCGGGGTCAGGGTGAGGGTGCGCGGCCTCGAAAAACTCGACCCGAGACAGGCTTACGTCTTCGTCGCCAACCACCGCTCGTTCCTCGACACGGCCGCGCTCTTCTACTACACGGGGCGACGCATCGGCATCATCGCCAAGAAGGAGCTGCTGAAGGTGCCGATCCTCGGCTACGGGATGAGCTACGTCAACATCCTCGCCATCGACCGCTCGAACAACCAGCGGGCCGTGGCGACGATGAAGGCCGCGACCGACCGCCTCAAGCGCGGCATCTCGTTCGCCGTCTTCGCGGAGGGCACGCGGGCGCGGCCCGGCCAGCTCCTGCCCTTCAAGAAGGGCGCCTTTTACATGGCCGTCGAGGCGGGGGTGCCGGTGGTGCCCGTCGCCATCAAGCACACCGACGAGCTGATGGGCAAGGGGACCGGCGTGGCCCGGCCCGGCACCATCGAGCTGGTCATGCTGGAGCCCATCCCGACGACAGGCATCGGCGGCGACGCGGACGTGCGGCGCCTCTCTGAGCGGGCCAACGCCCTCGTCGCCGCCGAGCTCGGCCTCGCTCGTTAACGGTCCGGCACGAAAAAGCGGCGCACGAAAATAAAGAGAGGCGCGGTCTTCTGTTAAGACCGCGCCTCTCTTTTTCACTTCCCCGAACCGGCAGCGTCAGGGCTTCGGCCTGGGGCTCGGAGCCGGGGTGGGCTGTGGGACGGGGCTTCCGTCCGCAGGGGCGTCAATGCCGGGGTCGCCTTCCTCGATGATGCGGGCCTTGCCCCTGAGCCGCTGGAAGTCCTTATAGGTGACGCGCATCCTCACGCGCACGACCTGTCCGCTCTTGAAGACCAGCTCGTCGTCGGCGTAGGTGTAGGTAGGGAACCAGAAGCGGCCGTCGATGTTCTCGCGGTAGGTCTCGAAGGTCGGGAACCGCTGCTGTCCGACCTCGGGCACGCCCTTGCCGCGGGCCTTGACGATCTGGAAGTCCTTGTCGTCTACCCAGATGCGCCCCTGGAAGTAACGCTCGGGCGTCTTCGACTTCTCGATCTGCTTGATCCGCCTGGCGTCCGACATCACCTTAGGCGTCACGTCGAAGACGTAGAGGTCAAGGTCGTCGATGCGCTCCTTGCCGACGAAGGAGAAGTCATACTCGTGGAGCTTCGCGGTCTCAAGCGCGAAGACCTGCACGCCGCCGAGGTCTTCGAGGTCTTCGGGCGTGATGCTGATGGCCGAGAGGGTGGAGACGGGGAAGAAGGTGATCTTCTCGAAGCGCCGGCCGGTGTCGTCGAAGACGAAGCGGGAGACGCGGCGGTACTCGCCCGAGACCTGCCCGCCCATGCCGATGGTCTGGACGGTGGCGTCGCGCTCGAAGCTGTAGTTGTTGAGCGCCGTGCGGAACTCCGCCTCCTTCTGCGCCAGCGTGCGGATGATCCGGTCCACGTCGACGGGCGCGCCCGAGCGGTTGACTACGCTCGGCCCGGAGGCGGGGGCGGCGGTTGCGCTGGCCGTCGTCTGTGCCCAGGCCCGCCCGCCGGCCGCCGTCAGCGCGAGAACCGCCAGCAAAGTTAAAAAAGCTTTCCTCATAACGTTTTCGTTCCGGGTGTGAAAATCGAATCAGGGAAAGGCGGGTGTGGCCGGAAAACGCCCGAAAAACCCGCCAGACAGAGCACCACTTCAGATGCGGCCGGCCCGCCCCCTGTTGCCAGCCGCCGGTCTCGCGCCCCCGCAAACCGGAAACTGAAAACGAAACGCTGACGGCTACCCCACGAACTCGACCTCGACGCGGCGGGGTATGACGCCGCGCTCGTGCCCCTCGTCCAGAAGGAGCCGGACGGCGCGGCGGCCCCGCTCGGTGTAGTCGAGCGTGAGCTGGTTGACCCACATCCCGACGAAGCGGTCGGCCAGGCCGCGGTCCATGTCGCGGGCGAACTGCATCGCGTAGCTCAGCGCGTCTTCGCGGTTGGCGAGCGAGTAGGCGATGGACTCGCGCAGGTGCTTCGAGACGCGCGCGATCAGGTCGGCCCCCAGCTCGCGCCGGACGGCGTTTCCGCCCATCGGCAGCGGCAGGTCGTGGCGTCCCTTCCACCACTCGCCGAGGTCCACGACCTTGTGCAGGCCGAGCGACTGGTAAAAAAGCTGCCCCTCGTGGATGAGCAGGCCGGCGTCGGCCCGGCCGTCGCGCACGGCGTCGATGATTTTGTCGAAGGGGACGACCACGTACTCGAACTCGGGGCAGAGAATCCGCAGGGCGAGGAAGGCGCTCGTCAGGGTGCCGGGCACGGCGACTTTGAGGCGGGGCAGGTCCGCGACCTTGTGCGGCTCGCGGGAGACGACGATGGGGCCGTAGCCCTCGCCGATGGAGGCGCCGTGCGGCAGCAGCGCGTACCGGTCGGCTATGTAAGCGTAGGCGTGGAAGCTGACGGCCGTCACGTCGTAGACGCCGCGCATGGCCTTCTCGTTGAGGGTCTGGATGTCTTCGAGGACGTGCTCGTAGCGCAGGCCCCCGGTCTCTATCTTGCTGGTCGCCAGCCCGTAGAACATGAAGGCGTCGTCGGAGTCGGGCGAGTGCGCGACCGTGATGGTGCGAGTTTGCGTCTGTGCCTGTGTGCTCATCTCAGTGTCCCGTAATAGACGTTGGTGTCGTATTCGATTGTGACTCGGCCGCCCCGCTGGTGCTCGCCGAAGATTCTCGCCAGCTCGGCCAGCATCTCATCGTGCCCCTCCTGGCCGGGCAGGGGCACGTAGGAGGCGGAAAGGAGCCGGCCCTTCAGGCCCTCGAAATCGAGGCTCTGGAAGTTGTCGAAGCGGGCGGCCCGGTATTCGCCGCCGAAGAACTCGCGCAGCGCGCGCTCGCCCTCCGAGGAGGAGAGCGCGTAGCCCTCGGCCACGATGATGTAGTCGATGCCGAACCGCAACAGCAGGTGCTCGAATGCTTCAAGGAAGGGCGTCGTGTCCCTGCGCCGGTCGTTCCAGGCGATGACGGCGTGGCCGCCCGGCCTCATTATCCTGCGGAACTCGGCGTTGGCCCGCGGCCAGTCGAGCCAGTGAAACGCCTGCCCGGCAGTGACGAGGTCAACGCTCGCGTCGGGCAAAGTCGTGGCCTCGGCCGTCCCCCCGACGCTGCGGAAGCCGGGCCTGTCGCCCAACCATCGCTCGGCCGCCTCCCGCATCTCGCGGTTGGGCTCGACGCCGTAGACCGCGGCCCCCTCATCGAGCAGCATCATGGTGAGGATGCCTGTGCCGCTGCCCACGTCGGCCACAGCCGAGCCGGGGCCGAAACCCATCTCGGCGCGCATCAGCTCGATCAACTCGGGCGGGTAGCCGGGGCGGTAGCGGACGTAGTTCTCCACGCGCTCGGAGAAGCGGTCGGTGGGCCGGAGCGTCTTCAGGTCTCTGCTGCTCAAGATGCCGTATCTCTCGCCGGGCCACATGTCGAGGGCTGGGGCGGCCTCCCCGGCCGCACGGAGCCGCTCCGAATCTCCCGGTTCCCCCAGTTCCTCCAACTCCTCACGAGTCCAGCATACGCGCAGGTGCTCGCGGTTGTAGACGAGGTTCTGCAAAAACCTCTCGGGCGTCTGTACCTTGACGCTGCCGCCCGACTCCTCGCGGACGCGGTGGTAATTGTCGCCGCTCGACCACCACGTGTGTCTCCAGACCAGCGCGTCGAGCGTCGGGCACCATGCGAGGTCTATCGAGCCTCCCTTGATGAGCCAGAGTCGCCTTCCGGTGTAGCTGAGATGGCCCGAAAGGTAGTCGCGCGGCGGCGCGCTGTCCGAGGCCAGCGGCACGGGCGGCGTCTGGCAGCCCCTGCGCCGCCTGACCGTGTCCGCCAGCGCGTATTTTTCAAAGAGGCGGGCCACGCCTGCGGCCAGCCGCGCGCGGGTCGGGGCCGACAGGAGGCTTTCGAGGTCGAGCTTGAACTCGGTTAACTGTTCGGGCTTCAAACCCTCTGCCCCCAAGCCCCCGCCGCGCGGCTCAAGCCGCGGCCGTCTCGCGCACGACCGGGTTGTAGAGCGTGTCGCGCTCGGCGGCCTCGAAGCCCGCGTCCTCGATGAGGGCGACGATCTCGCCCGTCGTCATCTTCACCTCGCCCCCGGCCTCGACCGAGTAGCTTTCCGACAGCTCGCCGCCCTCGGTGATGGTGCCGTCGAGGTCGTTGGCCCCGTAGTGGAGCGCGACCTGCGCCAGCCGCTTGCCGAGCATCACCCAGTAGGCTTTGACGTGCGCGAAGTTGTCTAGCATCAGGCGCGAGACCGCCATCGTCTTCAGAGAGTCCACGCCCGACGGCCCCGGCAGGTGCGAGAGCTTCGTGCCCGGCGGGTAGAACGCGAGAGGGATGAAGCACTGGAAGCCGCCCGAGATGTCCTGCTGCTCGCGCAGGCGGACGAGGTGGTCAACGCGGTCTTCGATTGACTCGACGTGGCCGTAGAGCATCGTGGCGTTGGTTTTGATGCCCGCCGCGTGGCACTTGCCGGAGAGCTCGAGCCAGCGGTCGGCGCCGCACTTGTGGTCGCAGATGAGCGAGCGCGTTGGGTCGCGGAAAATCTCCGCCCCGCCGCCGGGGCACGAGTCCATCCCGGCCTCCCTGAGCCTGGTGATGACCTCCTCGTCCGTCATCTTGTAGAAGCGCGCGAAGTGGTCCAGCTCGACCATCGTCCACGCCTTCAGGTGGAGCCGCGGGTGCTCGCGCTTGAGCGACGAGAGCAGGTCTGTGAAGTAGCTGAAGGGGAGCTTGGTGTTCAGGCCGCCTACGATGTGCAGCTCGGTCGCGCCCTCGCGCACGGCCTCGCCGGCGATGCGCAAGGAATCCTCGATGTTGTGCGTGTAGGCGTCGGCCGCGCGCGGCGTGCGGTAGAAGCCGCAGAACTTGCAGTCGGCGTAGCAGACGTTGGTCGGGTTGAAGTGGCGGTTGACGTTGTAGTAAGTCAGACGCCCGTGCAGCCGGCGCCGCACGGTGTCGGCCAGCCGCCCGAGCCCCGGCAGGTCGTCTGTGGCGAACAGCGCCACCCCGTCCTCGAAGGAAAGCCTCTCGCCCGCCCCCACTCTGGCGGCGATTCGGTTCAATCTCTCGTCGTGTGAAAAGTTCATAACTGTCAGGTTTCGTGTTTCGGTTTATCGTCCGCGGGAAGCGGGGTCGAAAACCCGCCTCAATCCCAGAGCGCCCGCACGTCGAGCGCGAAGCCGGGCAGGACGGGCTCGCCCGAGACCGTCTCCGGATCGTCGAGCACTTCGGGCGCCGCCCCCGGCCGGTAGACGTAGACCCGGCGCTCGAAAGGGTCGAGCAAAAACCCGAGCCCCGCGCCGTTCGAGACGTACTCCTCCATCTTTGCTCGCAGGGCCGCGAGCGCGTCCGAAGACGAGCGCAGCTCGACCACGAAGTCGGGGCAGAGCGGCGGGAACTTCTCTCGCTCCCTCTCCGACAGGGCCTCCCACCTCTCCCGCCTCACCCACGACACGTCGGGCGAACGCTTCGCCCCGTTCGGCAGCGTGAACAGGGTAGAAGAGACGAAGCCGAGGCCCGTCTTATCCCGTGCGACCCAGTTGCCGAACTGGACGACGAGGTTGAAGTTGCGGTTGCCGGTCTTCCCACCAGTCGGCGGCATGACGATGAGGTCCCCTTCGGCGGTGAGTTCGATGCGGAGGTCTTTGTTGGCGGCGCAGAAGTCGAAGAACTCGTCCTCGGTCATCTTCTTCAGCACCGGGCCGAAGTGGATGACCAGGCCGCCGCGCCCGGCTTGAGTCGGTGTGAGTGTGGCCGTCATGATTCTCGTGCTTCCAGTCCCATCCTCTCTCAGGCCGCCAGGAAGACGGCGCCGCCGAAGGTCGCCAGCAGGATGACGCTGACGAAGGCGTTGGCCGTGAAGAAGGCGGCGTTCAGCCGCGAAAGGTCGTCGGCGCGTACCAGCGAGTGCTGGTAGACGAGCAACGCGCCCGTCGCCGCGACCCCCAGGAGCGCCAGCGCGCCCAGGCCGGCCGCAGAGTATAACCCGGCGAGCGCCGAGAAGGCCCCCGCGTGGAGCAGCCGCGAGACCCACAGCGCGCGCCCCACCCCGAGCCGAGCCGGGATCGAGCGCAGGCCAGCCGCGCGGTCGAACTCGCAGTCCTGGCACGAGTAGAGCACGTCGAAGCCCGCCGTCCACAGCAGCACAACGAGAGAAAGCAGCAGCGGCACGGGACTGTCAATCGCCCCGCGCACGGCTATCCAGGCGCCCGTCGGCGCGATTGCGAGGCACCAGCCCAGAACGACGTGCGAGAGCGAGGTGAAACGCTTCGTGTAGGAGTAAAGAAGCACGCTCCCGAGCGCGACGGGCGAGAGCGCGAGCGTCAGGCGGTTGAGCATCGCCGCGGCGAGGAAGAAGAGGGCCGCCGAGACGAGGGTGAAGCCCCAGGCGAAGCCGACCGAGAGCTGGCCCGCCGGGATGGCCCGGTCGCGTGTGCGCGGGTTGGCCGCGTCGAACTCGCGGTCCGCGATGCGGTTGAAGGCCATCGCGGCCGAGCGCGCGCCGACCATCGCCGCGGTCACCCAGAGGGCCTGCCACGCCGACGGCAGCCCGCCCGCCGCCAGCACCGCGCCGAGGAAGGCGAAGGGCAGGGCGAAGAGCGTGTGCTCGATCTTCACCATTTCGAGCGTCGTGCGGATGTTCCGTGCGGCGGTCGCCATCGTCGTCTCTGTCAGGCAAGGGCCGGGCCGCTCACGCCCCGACGCCGGTGTGCCTTCTCTCCGTTCTCCGCCCTCGCAAAACGCCACGCACGCCGCGGCGGCCTTCGCACTCTGCCAAACCCCGGCGGGCGCGGGCGGCGGAAAATTCTGCCGGCCCCGGCTCGGGTCGCCGGTCGGCGCAAGCGGCCGGCGTCACTGGTTCCCCCAGTAGTCGGGCGACTCGGCCATCTGCGGGTCGGGCCGCTCCATGAACCGCTCGGGCCGGCGCAACTCTTTAAATCCGAACTGCTGATAGAGTCCGTGCGCGTCCTTCGTCGCCAGCAGCCAGCGGCGGAAGCCCTGCAAGTCCGGGTGCGAGAGCATCACCTCCATCAGCCATTTCGACAGCCCCCGCCCGCGGTGTCCGGCGACGACGAACACGTCGGCCACCCACGCGAAGGTCGCGTAATCCGTCACGACCCGCGCGAAGCCGACAGTCTCCGCGCCCCTGTAAATCCCGAACGGCAGCGAATTCTTCACAGCCCGCCGCACGGTCTCAAGCGGCCGCCCCCGCCCCCAATAACTCTCCTCGCTGATGAACCTGTGGACCACCCCCAAATCCAGCCGCGCCGGGTCCGTGCTGATCGTGTACTCGCCTCTGTGCCAGTCCATAAATGATAGTTTTCAGTTTTCAGTTTTTAGTTTTCAGTCCTCGGCTCTCGGCCGTCAGCTTTCAGTTGCCGGTCTTCAGTCGTCAGGGGAGGCAAAACTGAAAACTGAAAACTAAAACCCCCATTCACTCCTCCATGCCCTTCCACTGTGTCTTGCGCGCGTGGGGGATGCCGAACTGGTCGAGGACGCGGAAGCAGAGGTGGTCCACCAACTCGGTGATGGTCTGGGGGCGGTGGTAAAAGCCGGGGCTGGCGGGCATGATGCGCGCCCCGGCGCGCGAGAGCCTGAGCATGTTTTCGAGGTGGATGGCGTTGTAAGGCGTCTCGCGCGGGACGAGGACGAGCTTGCGTCCCTCCTTGAGCGTCACGTCGGCGGCGCGGTGGATGAGGTTGGTGCCGGCGCCGGTGGCGATGGCGCCGAGAGTGCCCATCGAGCAGGGCACGACGACCATTCCCTCCTGCGGGTGCGAGCCCGAGGCCGGCGTCGCCGCCAGATTGTCGAGCCGGTGGACCCTGACCAGCTTCGAGTCTTCAGGCAGCCCAAGCCACTCGTTGACGGCGCGCCGGTCTCCGTCGCGCAGGTTCACGCCCGTCTCCACCTTCGCCACGACGAAGGCCGTGCCGGAGAAGATCAGGTTGATGCGGCCGACCGCGCCGCTCGCCGCCATGTGCAGCAGCGTGCGTTGCGCGTAGACGGTGCCGGAGGCGCCGGTGACGGCGACGGTCAGCTCCATCACTTGACCTTCCCGGCCGGCATCTGGCGCCCGCCCTGGTCGAGCACGAGGCCCGTCACGCGCCCCTGCTCGTCGCGCCGGAAGGTCAGCCTGGCCTCGACCACCTTGAGGAAGAAGACCGTCTCCGACTCGGGGAAAATCTCGAACCGAGGCTGGCCCGTGGCCTGCGCGAAGAGTCGGTCGCCCTCGCGCGTGATGGTGATGGAGAAGGCAGGGGCGAGCTGGTACTCGCCGGCGTAGTCGTCGTAGAGCTTCGGGTCAACTTTGGCGACGGCGCGCTCGGCCGGCACCCTGTAGGGCTGGCCGAAGACGACGGCCGCCAGGTCGCGCGCGACGCGGTCGGTGTGCGGGCTCTCGACGTTCGAGAGGACGACGACGGTCACGCGGTCGCCGGTGAAGCGCATGATGTTGGTGGTGAAGCCGTTGATGCCGCCGTTGTGAGTGACCAGCGGGCGGTCGAAGAGGCGCGTCGAGGCCCAGCCGTAGGCGTAGCCGTTCCGGGCCGGCGTGAACATCTGCTCGACGGCGCGGCGCGGCAAAAGCTTCTCCGTGTAGAGCGCCTGGTCCCAGAGGAGCAGGTCGCCGACGGTCGAGTAGAGGGCGCCGGCCGCGTGCGGGATGGTCATGTCCAGGAAGGGGGCGTTGCGCAGCTCGTCGCCGTCGAAGGTGTAGCCGCGCGCGCGGCGCTTGACGACGCGGGAGGGGTCGTCGTAGCCCGAGTCGTTCATGCCGAGCGGGGCGAAAATCTCCTGCCGCACGAACTCGGCGTAGGGCTTGCCCGAGACGCGCTCGATGACGTGGCCGAGCAGGACGTAGCCCGAGTTGCTGTAGTTGAAGCTCTCGCCCGGCGCGAACTCCAGCGGCAGGTCGCGGAAGCGCGCGAGCGTGCTCTCGACGGGCGAGGGCAGCGGCTCGGTCTTCTTGTAGTCGGGCAGGGAGGTGAAGCTCGGGACGCCGGAGGTGTGTGTGAGCAGGTGGTGGAGCGTAACGGGCCGCCAGGCTTCGGGGCAGGGCGCGACGTGCTTGCAGACGGGGTCTTGCACCGAGAGCTTGCCCCGCTCCTGGAGCAGCATGACGGCGGCGGCCGTGAACTGCTTCGTGATGGAGCCGAGGCGGAACTTGTGCTGCGGCGTGAGCGGCACGTCGTTCTCGGCGTCGGCCGTCCCGTAGGCCGAGACGAAGACGGGCTTGCCGTCGCGCGCCACCAGCACGGCGCCGCTGAAGCGGTCGGCCCTGGCCGAGGCGTTCATGTACTCTTCGAGCCGCGCGCGCGCCTCCTGCGCGGCGGCGTGCGCGCAGGGCGACAGGAGCAGCAGGAGGAGCGCGGCGAACTTGGGGGCGAGGTTCGTTGTGGTTCTCATGGTCATGGTTTTCGTGCGGCCGTGGGCTTCGCGGGCCGGAAGTGGGTCAAAGATAACAGGAGCGGGCGGGCCGAGTCATGCGGGGGCGGGTGCGGCTGCCGGCCCGCCGCGCGCGTGCTAGAATCGGGCGCGCCGCGGGCACTCGCCCCGCCGCATACTCGGGGATGGACACCAAAGAGATTCAGAGGCTTTTGCGCGCCCACGCCGGCGGCGAGTTGGGCGAGGACGAGGCGGCACGCCGCATCGCCGCCCTTTCCTACGAAGACATCGGCGACGCCCGCATAGACCACGCGCGGGCCGCCCGCCAGGGCTTCCCCGAGGTCGTCTTCGGCCAGGGCAAGACCCGCCGGCAGGTCATAGACATCTTCGAGAGGCTGGTGGAGCGCTCGCCCAACGTCATCGTGACGCGGACGGACGCCGCCACCTTCGGCGAGGCGCGCAACGTCTGCGACGAGGCCGAGTGGCACGAGGCGGCGCGCATGATCCGCGTGCGGCGAGACCGAGATGACCGCGGCGCCGGCACGGTCCTCGTCGTCACGGCCGGCACGAGCGACATCCCCGTCGCCGAGGAGGCGGCGCTGACGGCCGAGACGATGGGCAGCCGCGTCGAGCGCGTCTGGGACGCGGGGGTGGCGGGCATCCACCGTCTGATGGCCGAGCGCGAGCGGTTGCAGTCGGCGCGCGTCGTCGTCGTGGCGGCGGGTATGGAGGGGGCTCTGCCTTCGGTGGTCGGAGGGCTGGTCGGCGTGCCCGTCATCGCCGTGCCGACGAGCATCGGCTACGGCGCGAGCTTCGGCGGCGTCGCGGCCCTGCTCGGGATGCTCAACTCCTGCTCCTCGAACGTCACGGTCGTCAACATCGACAACGGCTTCGGCGCAGGCTTCGTCGCCTCACTCATCAACCGCAAGACAGATGCGTAACCAGGACCAGGGCGTGCGAATTCGGCCTGTCACTCCCCGCCCTTTTCACCTTCTCCCACTCGTTCTCTTCGCCCTCGTCGCGCCGTCGCTTTTGGCCGGCTGCGGCGCGCGGCGGACGCCGAACCTCGAACGGATTTTCGCCGAGTCGCGGGCGCGGGAGGGGAAGCGGCCGGTGATCGTGGTGCCGGGGGTGCTGGGCTCGCAGATCGTCAACCGGCGGACGGGCGAAGTGGTCTGGCCCTCGGCCTTTCGCTCCTCGGAGGACGGCCTCAGCCTGCCGGCGACGCCGGACCTCGCCTCGAACCGCGACGAGCTGGTCGCCTCGAAGATCGTTGACACGGCGCGGCTGGCTCGGCTGGCGCCCGAGGTCTACGTCTACCGCGATTTGCTGCGCGCGCTCAGGGAGTTTGGCGGCTACCGCGAGGGCGACCCCGAGGCGCCGCCCGCCGACGGCGACCGCGACACCTTCTACGTCTTCCCCTACGACTGGCGGCGCGACAACGTCGAGACCGCGCGCCTCTTCGTCCGCTTCGCCGAGGCGCTCAAGCGCAAGCTGAACCGGCCCGATTTGCGCTTCAACGTCGTGGCCCACTCGATGGGCGGCCTCGTGGCCCGCTACGCCGCGATGTACGGCGACGCGGACCTCCAGCCTGACGGCGCCTCGCCGCGACCGACGTGGGCCGGCGCATCGGTCGTCAACAAGATTTTCATGTTCGGGACGCCGAACGGCGGCTCGGCCGAGGCGTTCGCCACGCTGCTCGAAGGCTACTCGGTAACGGAGGGCTTGCGCCGCCGCGTGCGCCTGCTCAATAAGCTCTCGCGCGAGGACGTGCTGACCTCGCCCGCGATCTTCCAACTGCTGCCGCGCGGCGCGCAGGCGCGCTTCCTCGACGCCTCACTGCGCCCGCTCACCCTCGACCTCTACGACCCCGAGGTCTGGCGGCGCCACGGCTGGTCTGCGGTCCACGACCCGGAGTTCCGCGCGCGCTACGAGCGCGGCGACGAGGCGGGCCAGGAGGCGCCCACCGAGCGCGGCACGCTCGCCGAGCTCGACGCCTACTTCGCCGCCGCGCTCGAACGCGCGCGCCGCTTCCACGAGGCCCTCGACGCCGCGGACCCCGAGCGCCCCGCGCCCGTCCGCCTCTTCGCCTTCGGCGGCGACTGCGAGGAGACGCTCGCCGCTCCGGTCGTCTACCGCGACGAGCGGCGAGGCCGCTGGGTGACGCTCACCCGGCCCCGCACGCTGCGCGACGCCGCGGGCCGCGAGTTGAAGCGCGGCCAGGTCGAGCGTGCCATGTACGAGCCGGGCGACGGCCGTGTGACGCGCCCCTCGCTGCTCGGACTCAGCCCCGGCGCCGGCCGCGTCGGCGAGCTTTACGACTCGCCGCTCCCGCTGGCCTACGCGGCCTTCGCCTGCGACCTCCACAGCGATCTGCCGAGCAACAAGACCCTGCAAGACAACGCCCTCACCCTGCTCGTCGGCGAGGTGACGAACTGAAGGGGAGTTTCTAAGACGCGATGGCCCATCTGGCAAGCTCGTCCGTAGCGGTGATGCTGTTCCTCTGCGCCGTCGCGGCCGTCTACGCGTTCGCGGCGCTGGCGCTGGGGAGAATGCTGCTGCGGCGCTTCGGCCGGATGCCGGCGCCGTCGCGCGGCGCACGGCGGGCCGAATTCCTGTCGCTCGCGCTCGCTGGGGTCGGCCTCCTCTGCTTCGCCTACGGCCTGCTCGTCGAGCCCTACTGGCCTGAGGTGACGAGGGTGCGCCTCGTGAGCGAGAAGCTCGCGGGCGCCGAGCGCGCCGTGCGCGTCGTCCACCTCACCGATTTGCACTGCGACCCCGAGCCGCGCCTTGAAGAGAGACTGCCCGACCTGATCGCCGCAGAGCGCCCCGACCTCATCGTCTACACCGGCGACTCGCTCAACTCGCCCGGCGGCCTGCCGGTCCTGCGACGCCTGCTGCCGCGCCTCGCGGCCGTCGCGCCGACCTTCGCCGTGCGCGGCAACTGGGACGTGTGGTTCTGGAACCGGCTCGACCTGTTCGGCGGCACAGGCGTAAGGGAACTGAGGAACGAAGCCGAGCGCGTCGAGGTGGCGGGCACGTCGGTTTGGGTCGCGGGCGTACCCTACGGCTCGATGGATGCGCCGCCGAACGATGTCTCCGGCGCCATCGGGCGTGCCACAGAGGGCGTCCCACCCGGCGCCTTCACCATCTTCCTCTACCACTCGCCCGACGAAATCCTCGAAGTGGCCGGTCGAGCGAGAGCCGACCTATACTGCGCCGGCCACACGCACGGCGGGCAGGTGGCGCTGCCGCTCTACGGCGCGCTCGTCACCCTCTCGAAGTTCGGAAAGAAGTACGAGTCGGGCCTGCACCGGGAGGGCGAAACCTGGCTCTACGTCAACCGCGGCCTCGGCATGGAGGGCGGAAGCGCCCCCCGCGTCCGCTTCTTCGCGCGCCCCGAGATCACCGTTATCGAGCTCGCCCCGTCCTAATGTGGCAGGCGGCGCCGGGGCGTGGGCTTCCGCGCACAGATGAAGGCGGCGCCCGCGCCGAGGGCGCCGCCTTCATCTGTGCGTCGGTTAAGGCAGGTCGTCAGGCGCCGGCGAGGGCGCGGCGCTGGAGTTCGGCGACGACCTCGTCGAGGGCGAAGTCTGTGGTCTGCCGGGCGGCGCGGTCGAAGAGTTCGACGCGCCCCTCGGCGATCTTCTTGCCGACGGTCAGGCGGAAGGGGACGCCGACGAGGTCTGCGTCTTTGAACTTGACGCCGGCTCGCTCGTCGCGGTCGTCGAGCAGGACTTCGAGGCCGGCGCGGCGCAACTCATCGTAGAGTCTTTCGCCGGCCTCTATCATCTCCTGGTTCTTGACGTTGGTGACGGTGACGACGGCGTCGAAGGGGGCGATGGAGCGGGGCCAGATGATGCCGTCTTCGTCGTGGCTCTGCTCGACGGCGGCCGAGAGGATGCGCTCGACGCCGATGCCGTAGCTGCCCATGACGATGGGCGCCTCCTTGCCCTCGGCCGTCAGGACGTGCGCGCCCATTGACTCGGAATACTTCGTCCCGAGCTTGAAGATGTGGCCGATCTCCACCGCCTTGAAGACTTCGAGCACGCCCGACTCGCAGCGCGCGCAAGCCTCGCCGGCCTGGACGGTGCGGAGGTCGGCCCAACTGTCGGGCCTGATGTCTCGCTCGACTGAAACGCCGCGCAGGTGGTGGTCGTCCTTGTTGGCGCCGGTCGTCATGTCGCGCCGGCCGCGCAGCGCCTCGTCGGCGACGACGCGGAGGGTCTTCTTCGCAGCCCGCGCCTTGTCGAGCGCGCCCACGCCGCCGAGGCTGCCGGCCGAGGCCCCGAGCAGCCCGACGATCTCCTCGGGTTGGGCGGGCCTGACGGCCGAGGCGCCGAGCGAGTCGGCCAGCTTCGTCTCGTGGAGCTGGTGGTCGCCGCGCAGCAGCGCGAGGGCCATGAACTGCTCTCGGGTGGCGCCGTCGGTCGCCACGTAGACGAGCGACTTGATCTGCCTGTCGGCGGGGGCGCCGCCCTCGAACGTAGTCAGGTCTTCGATGGTGCGGACGCCGGGGGTGGGGAACTCCTCGGGCACGTCCGGCCCCGCAGCGTCTTCGACGACGGGAATCCGCGAGGTAGCCTTCTCTAGGTTGGCGGCGTAGCCGCACGCCTCGCAGACGGCGATGAAGTCTTCGCCGGCACTGGTGCGGGCCATGAACTCGTTCGACTCCGAGCCGCCCATCGCGCCCGATGAAGCCTCGACGACGTAGTACTTGAGGCCGCAGCGGTCGAAGATGCGCTCGTAGGCTCCGCGCTGGTCTGCGAAAGACTTGTCGAGGCCGGCGCGGTCCACGTCGAACGTGTAGGCGTCCTTCATGATGAACTGCCGGAGCCGCATCAGCCCCGACTTCGGCCGCTCCTCGTCGCGGAACTTGGTCTGAATCTGATACCAGACTTGCGGCAGTTGCTTGTAGGAGCGCAACTCGTGGCGCGCGATGGTGGTGAAGACCTCCTCGTGCGTCATCCCGAGGCACATGTCTGCGCCCCTGCGGTCCTTCAGACGGAACATCGTCTCGCCCATCACGTCCCAGCGGCCCGACTCCTTCCAGACCTCGCCGGGGTGGATGGCCGGCAGGAAGAACTCCTGCCCGCCTATGCGCTCCATCTCCTCGCGGATGATCTTCATGGCGCGCTGCGCGACGCGCCAGCCCAGGGGCAGCAGCGAGTAGATGCCTGCCCCGAGCTGGCGGACGTAGCCGGCGCGCAAAAGCAGGCGGTGCGAGACGACCTCGGCGTCGGCCGGGTCGTCGCGGAGCGTCGGGACGAAGAGCTGTGACCAGCGCATACGGGTTGAAAAGTTCTCCTGTCTGAGGGTCGCAAAAAACGAGCCGCCATTCTCGCCCGAGGGCGCGGCGGGAAGCAAACCGACAAACCGGCGGGCCGCCGCTCGGGGAAAAAAGTAGGGGCGTGGGAGTTGGGTCTGTAGTAATATCCCGGCCAGCCTCTTTACCGGACCGGACGGGCTGCCACCCAGGCGCCTTTTTCCACGCTCCACGCCTCATAAAGGAGGGCACAGACCATGCGGCCAAACGCACCCTCTCGGCGCTCGCCCTGCTGAGCTTGCTCGCCGCCGCCGCAAGTTTAGTCGCCCGACCTCGCGCCGCCTCCACCATTGGTGCGCCTCAACGGTCAGCGACCGGCGTCAAGTTAGTCAATCCCCTCGCGCGCACGCTCCGTGTAAATATAGACGGCGCCGAACCAATGGGCGTGGAGGGCCTGCTTGGCGTCAAAGTCAGCTACACCAACCGGTCTGACAGGCCCATTACGGCTATTCTCGTCAGCCTCGGGGCGGGCGAGTTCTGGCCTGCCGCCGCAGCCGGGCAGAAGTTTCATTTGGTCTCCTGGCTCGTCAGGTTAGAGCCTGATTTCCTTGACCCCCGCGAGACGCTCTCCGATGCAGAGTCCGTAGTGGTAGGGCCAGGCGACCCGCGCGTACTGCGCGTGGCCGGCGTCCTCTTCGCGGATGGCATGACTGCTGGTGACGCCGAGGCGCGCAATCTGCTCTCAAAAGAGCAGGAGGAGTTTGCTGCGGCCGTCGCTAGGGTCGCAGAGATGGCCGAAAAGGCGGACAGCTACGACGCGTTCCGCGCCGCAGCCTCCGGCCTCGGCCGGACCGACGAAGGGGGAGCTTCTCGGTTTTTTGACTCGCACCTTGCCTTATCCGCTTTCGGGGCAGCCCGTGACGCCGAGGCCGCCGGCCGGCCCTATGGCACGTTCGGCGCCGACCTCGCCAGGGCGCGGGCGGCCGCGAGGGCTAAGGGGGGCAATGACACTCAACAGACTACTCCCGGCGCTCATTCTCCTCGCCCTATTACCGGCCCAAGCCGTTGCCCAGTGCCATCAGAACATCAGCGCTTCGTGGGGACCGATTGGCGATGAGGTTTGTAACAACTCAAATAACCTTCATGCGCTTCGCTCCACCTGTGACGCGCGGTTATAAAGAGCAGGGGCGCGGGAGTTGAAGCCCGCGCCCCTTCTGAGTGTGTCGCGCGTGCCGCTGCGGGCTAGTTCTTCGCCGGCATCTCGTCCAGCTCCTTCTGGAGTCTGCCGGACAGGTCGCGCAGCGCCGCCTTGAAGTCTTCGTTCTTCTCCCGCTCGATCTGCTTTTTGACCGCCGAGAGGTGCGCCACCTTGAGGGCGCGGTCGGCCGGGACCTTAACGTCAGGCTCGACGCCCGTGCCCTCCCAGTTGGTTTTGGTGACGGGGTTGATGGCGCGGCCCGTGGGGATGAAGACGCCGAAGTGCGGGTGGAGGCGGTTCATGCCGCCGGGGTGCGCGCCGCCGCCCGTGGTCTCGCCGACGATTGTGGCGCGCTTCAGGCTCTTGAGGTTGTAGGCGAACTCCTCTGCGCCGGAGAAGGTGTAGTTGCTCGTCAGCACGTACACGTCCTTGTCGCCGTAGCGCCTGCCCGTCACATCCTTCAACGTCCAGAACTCTTCGGTGCGGTCGCCCTCGCGCCAGTAGAGCGAGTTGAGGTGGACCGGCTCGGGGCCGAAGAGGTAGGAGCTGAAGAGGGCGACCATCCCGGGGCTGCCGCCGCCGTTACGGCGCAGGTCGATGATGAGGGCGTCGGTGTTGGCTAGGAAGTTGAAGGCGGCGGCCAGGGTGTCGCGGCCGAGTTCGGGCGGCGTGAACCCCCGGTAGTCCACGTAGCCGACGTTGCCCGGCAGCCGCTCGACCTTCTCGAAACCGTAGTTCGTGCGCCCCATTTCGCGGCGAAACTGCTCGCGCTCCTCGGCCGAGGGCTCGCGGCGCCCGCCGTTTTCGGGGACGGGGCGGTGCGAGTAGCGCACGCGCAGGTGCTTGTCGCGGCTGACGGCCTGGAGGTCTTCGGTCAGCTTGCGGGCCAGCTCTTTCGCGCTCGAAATCTTGTCGTACTCGCCCCGGCCCGCGCGCTCGCGCACGGCCTGTTCCATCTTCGCGGCCGTCTCGGGGAAGACGTAAGACTCGTTGAGGCGCCTGAGCAGGGTGTCTATCACCTCCCTGCGCGCGGCCGCGTCAATCGTCATGTCAGGCTGCTCCGGCGGCCCCTGCCGCGCGAAGGCGCCGGCCGTCGCGGCCAGAAAGAGGGCGAAGGCGAAGAGAATGCTGCGGGTCAACATTTTTCGGTGTCTCCTTGAAGGTAAGGTGTTCCAATCTCAAGTTACGGCGGGGGTGGTCCCGAGTTCCACATTTTCGGCCCGGCGCGGACGGGCCGTTTCGTTGCCACCCGCCGGACCGTGATGTAACATCGGCGGCAAATCCGCAGCACGACACAGAGAACCCGGAGAAGAGAAGATGAGCGACTTGAGGAACGCGACGCTGGCCGAGGTTGACCCGCTCGTAAGCCGCGCCATAGACGACGAGGTGCGCCGCCAGGCCGAGGGGCTGGAACTGATCGCCTCGGAGAACTTCGTCAGCGAGGCCGTCCTCGAAGCGATGGGCTCGGTCTTCACGAACAAGTACGCCGAAGGCTACCCGCGCAAGCGTTACTACGGCGGCTGTGAGTTCACGGACGTGGTCGAGCAGGCGGCCATCGACCGCGCGAAGGAGATTTTCGGCGCCGAGCACGCCAACGTCCAGCCGCACAGCGGCGCGCAGGCCAACATGGCCGTCTTCCTCTCGGCCCTCGAATACGGCGACACAGTGCTCGGGATGAACCTCTCGCACGGCGGCCACCTGACGCACGGCCACCCGCTCAACTTCTCCGGCATCAGCTACCGCGTCGTCGAGTACGGCGTCTCGCGCGAGACCGAGCAGATCGACTACGACGAGATGGAGCGGCTGGCGCAGGAGCACCGCCCGAAGCTCATCATCTGCGGCGCCTCGGCCTACCCCCGCGTCATCGACTTCGAGCGCATCGGCCGCATCGCACGCGACTCGGGCGCCCGCATGTTGGCCGACATCGCCCACATCGCCGGACCCGTCGCCGCCGGCCTCCACCCCTCGCCTGTGCCGCACGCCGACTACGTCACCACCACCACCCACAAGACACTGCGCGGCCCCCGCGGCGGCCTCATTCTCTGCAAGGCCGAGCACGCCGCGGACGTGGACAGGAAGGTCTTCCCAGGCATGCAGGGCGGCCCGCTCGTCCACATCATCGCGGCGAAGGCCGTCGCCTTCGGCGAGGCGCTCGGCGAGGGGTTCCGCGACTACCAGCGGCGCACGCTCGGTAACGCCCGCGCACTGGCCGACGGGCTCAAGGCCGAGGGCTTCCGCCTCGTCTCGGGCGGCACCGACAACCACCTACTGCTCGTGGACGTGTTCATGGAGGGCCGCGGCGTTACAGGCAAGGTGGCCGAGAAGGCGCTCGAAGCCGCCTACATCACCGCCAACAAGAACACCATCCCCTTCGACACCAACAAGCCCTTCGTCGCCTCCGGCATCCGCCTCGGCACGCCTGCGCTCACCACCCGAGGCATGGGCGAGCCGGAGATGCGCGAGGTCGCCTCGCTAATCGCCGCGGTGCTGCGCGAGCCCGAATCGGACGGGGTGCGCGAACGCGTCCGCGGCGAGGTGCGCGAACTCTCGGCGCGTTTCCCCCTCTACCCGCGACGCCTGCGCGAGCGCGAGCCGGAGGCGGGCGCGGCCGGCGCCGACTGAGCCGCCGGCGGGCTTTTAACCTACAGAGCGAGCGGCGCGGACTCCCTCATCAGAGTCCGCGCCGTTTCACATGCGGGACAAAACGGCCGCGGGAGAGTAAAATCAGACAGGATTAACGAGGTTGACGGGATTTCGGGAAGACGAAATGGAAGATAAAAGGAAGGGGTATCGAGACCGTCACGCCTGCCAGCCGTCTCAACATTCCGAATCCTGTTAATTCTGACAATCCTGTCTGAGACTTTCTGCTCCTCAACTCGAATGGAAGAGATTTTCGGCCCCGACGGGCTCATCGCGCGCGCGCACCCCGAATACGAGTACCGCCCCGGCCAGGTCCAGATGGCCGGGGCGGTGATGCGCGCCTTCGAGGAGAGGCGCCACCTCGTCGTCGAGGCCGGGACGGGCACGGGCAAGACTTTGGCCTACCTGGTGCCGGCCGTGGCGGCGGCCGTCGGGCGCGGCTCGCGCGTCGTCATCTCGACGGGCACGAAGAATCTGCAAGAGCAGTTGATGGAGAAGGACATCCCCTTCCTCCAGCGCGTGCTGCCGCGCAAGTTCACGGCCGCCTACATGAAGGGGCGGGGGAACTACGCCTGCCTCAACCGCATCAAGCGCGCAGAGTCGGCGCCGGTCCTCGACGCGCTCGAAGACGTTGACTACTTCGACGAGGTCCGCCGCTGGTCGCGCGAGTCTGAGACGGGCGACCGCGCCGAGCTGATCGAGCTGCCCGAAAACCTCTCCTTCTGGCGCCACATCGACGCTCGCAGCGAGACCTGCCTCGGCCAGAAGTGCCCCGACTACGACGCCTGCTACATCACGCGGATGCGGCAGCGCGCTTCGGACGCCGACATCCTCATCGTCAACCACCACCTCTTCTTCGCCGACCTGGCTCTGCGCGGCGGCGAGTACGGGCAGGTCATCCCGGACTACGGCGCCGTCATCTTCGACGAGGCCCACCAGATAGAGGACGTGGCCGCAGAGTATTTCGGCGCGCAGGTGTCGAGCTATCAGATAGAAGACCTGCTGCGCGACTTGCAGCAGCTGCCCGTCAACGACTCGGGCCTGAACCGCGAGCTGACGCGCGCCTCGGGCCGAGTGGCTCGCTTCGCCGAACAGTTCTGGATGGGCTTCCGCGAGGCGCGCGGCGAAGAGGGGCGCTCCTCCATCACGCCCGGCACCTTCGCCCGCCAGAAGCGGGGCGGCGAGGTCGAGGCCACCCCGCTCGGCGAGGCGTACCTCGCCTTAGACGGCGCGCTCGAACGGATCGAGACCACGCTCGACGCCGTGCGCGACGCCCCGCCGGAGGTCGAGAGCCTGCTGCGTCGCGTCCGCGAGGCGCGCTTCGGGTTGGAGTTCATCGTCGCAGGCGACGACCGCCGTTACGTCTACTGGGTCGAGCGGCGCGGGCGCGGCCTCTTCCTCCGCGCATCGCCGATAGACGTTTCGACGCTCTTACAGGACAAGCTGTTCGAGCGGGTCGAGACGGTCGTGTTGACCTCGGCCACGCTCGCCAGCGCCGGCGGGTTCAACTTCATCCGCCGCCGCCTCGGCCTCGCCCCCGGCGAGGAGGCGAGCGACAACCGTGCCGCCGAAAAGACCGACGAGCTGGTCGCCACCTCCGGCTATAACTACGAGGAGCAGGCCGTCCTCTACCTGCCGCCGCGGATGCCCGACCCGCGTTCGCCGCAGTGGGCCGAGGCCGCGGCCGAGGAGGTCGTGCGTTTACTCGAAGTCTCCGGGGGCCGGGCCTTCGTCCTCTCGACATCCGTGAGCGGGATGCGCGCCCTCTACGAGCGCGTCGCCCCGCGCGTGGACTTCCCCTGCTTCGTCCAGGGCAGCGCCTCGAAGGCCGGGCTGCTCGACAAGTTTCGCTCGACGCCCAACGCCGTCCTCTTCGCCACGGCCAGCTTCTGGCAGGGCGTAGACGTGCGCGGCCGCCAGCTCTCGTGCGTCATCATCGACAAGCTGCCCTTCGCCGTCCCGACCGACCCGGTCGTGGCCGCGCGCCAGCGCTTCCTCGAAGACCAGGGCGGTTCGAGCTTCTACCAGTACAGCATCCCGCAGGCCGTCATCACCTTGAAGCAGGGCGTCGGCCGCCTCATCCGCAGCGCGACCGACCGCGGCCTCGTCGCCGTCCTCGACCCACGCCTGCGCACGTCCGGCTACGGCCGCCTCTTCCTCGAAAGTCTCCCGCCCTGTCCGATCACCTCCGACCTGCGCGAGGCCGCGCGCATCTTCGAGCGCGAGACGGCCGCGGCCGAGGCCGTCTGACACTATCTCAATTCAAAAAGTGTCCGCACGCGCCGCGCCGGCACGGCCGCCCGGTCTTATAAAGTCGAGACCGACGACGTGAAAGGCGCGAAGACGCGTATGACGAAGACGAAAGCCTCGCTCCTGGCGTGTGCCTGTGCCCTGTCCCTGCTCCCGACTGCACACGCGCCCGCGAGAACCGCGGCGAAGAAGCTTGAAGGCCCGGCACACCGGACCGAGTCCGCCCCGGCCATGCCGACCGAGTTGACACTTACGGGGCACCGCAAGCGCGTGACGGCGCTCGACTTCAGTCCCGACGGCCGCGTGCTCGCCGCCGGCAGCGACGACGAGACCGTGAGGCTCTGGGAGGTCTCGACGGGCCGCCCGCTGGCCGCGCTGGCCGGCGCCGCGGGCGGCGTCTACGAGTTGAGGTTCGGCCCCGACGGGCGCCTGCTCGCCGCGCTGAGTCATGACCGGAAGGTGCGGGTGTGGGACGTGAAGGAGGGCCGCCTGCGGGCGACGCTCTCGGGCCACGGGGGGGCGGTCTATAGCCTCGCCTTCAGCCCCGACGGCCGCACGCTCCTGACCGGCAGCAAGGACGGCACTGCGCGACTCTGGGACGCCGAGACCGGCGCGCAGAGAACTTCGCTGAAGGTGATCGCGCACGGGGGCTCGCGCCTCAGGTTCCTGCTTGTGGACAGGGAAGACCTCTTCGCCTTCCCGCAGGCCGCTTTCAGTCACGACGGCGCGCTGGTGGCGACCTTCAGCGGTGACAGGTTCCCGCGCCTTTGGGAGGCCGCCACGGGGCGGCACGTCGCCACGCTCGAACACACGAAGGGGTCATTCGCGGTTGTCTTCAGCCCCGACTCGCGGCTGGTGGCGACCGACAGCATGGACGACATCGTCAGGCTGTGGGACGCCCGCACGGGCCGAATCGTGTCGGTGCTCAACGGCCACTCCTCGACCGTCTACGACCTCGCCTTCAGCCCCGACGGCCGCCTGCTTGCGACCGGCAGCCTCGACCGGACCGCCCGGCTATGGGACGTGGCGAGCGGCCGACTGCTGACGACCCTGTCGGGCTTCGACGGGCGTGTGCCTCGCGTCGCTTTCAGCCCCGACGGCCGGACGCTCGCGGCCAAAGGCGGTTACAAAACTCACTCCGTCAAGCTGTGGGACGTGGCGACGCGGCGACTGCTGTGGACGCTGCCCTTGCCGGGGCGCCGCGACGACGTGGCGGAGATAAAGTTCAGCCCTGACGGCGCCTGGCTCGCCTCCTGGGACGACAAAGGCGTGCGGGTCTGGGCCGTCTCGACGGGCGAGAAGCTCGACGGCCTCTCGGCGGGCCGCGGCCCCGCGGCCTTCAGCCCCGACGGCCGCGCTGTGGCGTGCGCGGGCCGCGACGGCACGGCCGTCCTGATGCTCCTCCCCGCACGCCGAATCTCGGCGCGTGCGGCGTCGGGCGAGGGCCGGGGGCTCACGCATCGCCTCGCGGCAGAGCCAGGCGGCGCGTCGCGTTTGGGCCGCGGCGGCGCGGGTGAGATAATCCCCCCACAGTTTCAACTCCAACACTGAAGCGGGGCGGGCGAGGGAAGAATGGCCGGGACTTTCGAGGTGATGATCGAGCGCAACTTTTCGAGCGCGCACCAGTTGCGCGGCTACAAGGGCAAGTGCGAGAACCTGCACGGCCACAACTATAAGATCGAGATTTACGCGCGCGGCCGCGAGCTGGACAACATCGGCCTGCTCGTGGACTTCGGCGAGCTGAAGGAGGCGGCCGACGAGGTCGTGGCCTACCTCGACCACCGCAACATCAACGAGCTGCCGCCCTTCGACGTGGAGTTGAACCCCTCGGCCGAGAACCTCGCCCGCTACATCCTCGAACGCGTCTCCGCGCGCGTCGGCGACGAGCGCGTCAGCGTCTACAAGGTCCGCTGCTTCGAGACCCCCACGAGCGTCGCCACCTACCAGGTGGGTTAGCGGGCCGGCGGCTCGAACGACCACAAGTTTAGAGGCGGTCAGGCCGAGAGCAGGGTTGGGATGTCTATGTTGTATTTCTTGATCTTCGAGTAGAGGCGCGGGCGGTAGATGCCGAGCATGTTGGCCGCCGCCTGCTTGTTGCCGCCGGTCCTTTGCAGAGTACGCTCGATGACGAACTTCTCGATGTCTTCGAGCGTCATGTTGGGCGGCACGTCCCAGCCCGAGGCGGCCCCGCTCTTCTCGGGCAGCGAGCCGTTGTCGAAAGGAAGGTCCGGCGGCTCGATCTTGTTGCCCTTCGCCAGCAGTACGGCCCGCTCCAGCACGTTCTGAAGCTCGCGGACGTTGCCGGGCCAGCCGTGCGAGAAGAGGCGCTGGTAGGCGGCCTGTGAGATGCCGCCGATCTGCCGCTGGTACTTGCGCGCGTACATCTTCAAGAAGTACTCGGCCAATAGCTGGATGTCCTCGCTCCGCTCGCGCAGGGGCGGGACGTGAATGGTGATGGTCGAGATGCGGTAGAAGAGGTCGTCGCGCAGGGCGCCGTCGCGGATGGCGTCGGCCGGCAGCCGGTTGGTCGAGGAGATGAGCCGGAAGTCTACGGGGTAGGTCCTCTCGGAGCCGAGCTTGCGGTAGCTCCGCTCTTGCAGCACTCGCAAAAGCTTCGGCTGAAGCTCGACCGGCATTTCGGCGATCTCGTCCAGGAGGAGCGAGCCGCCCTCGGCGTGCTGGATAAGCCCGTCCTTCTCGGCGTGGGCGCCGGTGAAGGCCCCCTTCGTGTGCCCGAACAGTTCCGACTCGATCAGCTCCTTCGGCAGCGCCGCGCAGTTGACCTTGATGAAGGGCTTCTTGGACCGCAGGCTATTGTAGTGGATGGCGTTGGCGATCAGCTCCTTGCCCGTCCCGCTCTCGCCGACGATCAGGACGTTGGCGTCCGACTTCGCCACCGACTCGATGGTCTCGTAGATGGTCTGCATCGAGCGCGACGAGCCGATGATGTTGAAGTACTCGGTACGGGTCGAGAGCTGGCGGCGCATGGCGGCCGTCTCGATGACCAGCTCCTGCCGTTCGAGCGCGCGCTGGACGAGGGTGAGCAGCACCTCGAAATCGAAGGGCTTTTCGAGGAACCAGAAGGCGCCGGCCTTCGTCGCCTCGACGGCGCGCTCGACCGAGCCGTAGCCGGTGACGACGATCACCTCCGAGGAGGGGCGGGTGTCCTTGACGTGGCGCAGGACCTCTATTCCGTCCATGTCGGGCAGTTGGAGGTCGCAGACGGCGATGTGGTGGCCGCTGCCGTCGAACAGCTCGATGGCCTGCGCGCCCGTAGAGGCCGTGTCAACCGTGAAGCCCTCCTCGGCCAGGTTCTGCTTGAGCGAGTCGGCCATCATCGGCTCGTCGTCGATCACCAGAATGCGTACGTCCTTACGTTCCAAGTTTGATTCTCCCGGTAAAGATTAAAGTGCGGTTGTGGCGCCGTGTCGCTGGCGGGGAGACTTGCGGGCCGGCCGGCGCTTCAAGAATTTAAGAGCTGCGGAGCGGAAGCCGCACTCTGACAGCGCCCGCCTCGTGCGCGACCTCGCCGCCGTGCGCGCGGATAATCTTGGCCGCGAGTGCGAGGCGCAGGCCGGCGCCGCCCGCGAAGCCGCGGAAGGGGTCGCCGCCGTTCTCGCCGAAGCCCGTAGCGCCGCGCCACTCGACGAGGGCCAAGCCTTCTGTTCCCGAACCCTCGCGCCGCAGCACGACCTCGGAGCCGTCAGCCGTCGCGGCCGTTTCCGTGCCGTTCGCGCGACCCCGGTTCGTGATACTTTTGAGAGCTTCCGAGAGCAACATC
The DNA here is from genome assembly GCA_035645715.1 of Pyrinomonadaceae bacterium. Lineage (GTDB taxonomy): Bacteria > Acidobacteriota > Blastocatellia > Pyrinomonadales > Pyrinomonadaceae > QHXN01. Next base: position 211,823 of record DASQMB010000025.1, on the reverse strand, counting down.
GGGTCGAACTCCCCCTCGCACTCGCCCGCCTCGTTGCGGAACTCAGCGCCGCCGGCCGCCTCGGCCACCAGGCGCGCGAGGTCCGCATTCTGGCGCCGCAGCTCAACGCCGCGGCCGTAGCGGACGAGGGCGGTCATGTCGCCGGCCGCGCGTTCGAGGCCGGTGATGAGCTTGGCGAGGGTCTCGATCTCGTCGGCCGGCCGCTCGGCTTTTTCCATGCGCTTACGCAGGAAGGTGGCGTAGAGCTTCAGGCCGTTGAGCTGGTTTTTCAGATCGTGGACGATCTGCACCGACGCGCTCCCGAGTTCGCGTAGCGTCTCGGCGTCCTGCGTCTCCGACTTTAGAGGTTTCATAGGGTCACGGAATCGCCGCCCTGCCCGCCCTTCGGCATATGCGGCTGAAGGTTTCTGAAGACCTTCGATGTACTAAATGAAACTACAGGCTCTTGTTTTTTGTGTCGCGTTTTCGACCAACTTCTTTACAAAAGAGTTGAGTGTGTGCAAGTAGTACAACGCTAAGGGTTCGGCGAGTGTCTTAAGCTTGGACGCAGCAGGAGGGTAACAGGGCCGGAATGGTAGAACACAACGCCGCTGGGCGGACGGTGCTGGTGGTCGAAGACTTCGAGGACAACCGCTTTATGATGAGACGGTTGCTCGAAATGAGCGGCTTCCGCGTGTTGGAGGCCGTCAACGGCTTGCAGGCGGTCGAGCTGGCCGCGGCCGAGCGTCCCGACATCATTCTGATGGATTTGAGCCTGCCGATGCTCGACGGGCTGGCGGCCACCCGCCGCATCCGCGAGCAGGACGGGCTGGGCAGGGTTCCCATCATCGCCGTCTCGGCCCACGACTCGGCCGACTTCCACGCCGAGGCGCTCGCCGCCGGCTGCAACGAGTACGTCACCAAGCCGATAGACTTCGACCGGCTCGTCGAACTACTGGACCAGGTACTCTCGCAGACCTCACCGAAAAGTTAGGGGCCGCCGCCCCGTCGCCCGTTGGGCCTCGGCACCGGCCGGCGGCGGGCAACGTCCCTGAAATGTCTGGGTAAGGCCGCGGAGTTCGGCCTCAGACTTCGGCCCGGGATTTCGACTGTTGACTTCGACGGCCCGCGCGCGCCTCGCCAACTACCCCTGCTCCAGACCCGACGCTCGCCATGTCTTCATTCTTCTCCCGGCTCTACGCCGAACGCCTGAACCAGTTAACGCGCGCCTGGGTGGACGAGATTTACGCCGAGCGTCGGACGGATTTGCCGCGGCTGCTCTCGTTCCGTGAGCTGGTCGAGTTCGTGCCGGAGGTGTGCGACGAACTGGGCGCGCTGCTCGACGAGCGGGCCGGCGCCACAGCCGTCCATGAGGCCGCGCGGCGTCTGCGGGTGCTGGCGCAGACGCGTTACCAGCAGGGCGCCCTGCTCGACGAGGTGGCACGCGAGTTGATGATTCTGCGTGAAGTTACAGCAGGTTTTCTCTGGCGCGAGGCGCCGGAGGCTTCGGGCGGTGAGGTCGAGTGCGGCGAGTTGTTGCCGCTCTTGCACCGCTTCTTTGACGAAGTTATAGCGCAGGCGATTCTCGTCTACGCGGTCAGCCAGCGTCCCACTTTTCCGACGCGGGACACGGTCTGGCCGCCGCCGCGGGCTCGCCGCGGGCGTACTAAATGAACACGAAACGGCAAGGCGGCAGGAACGATGCAGAACACACTTGACGTTCGCACGAAGCTGCTGGTGATGCTTGCCGTCCTGTCTCTGCCGCTGCTGATCATCAGCCTCGTTCAACTTCACAAATACCGCGAAAGTCTGAACGAACAATCGGCCACGCTGGCGCGCGTCGAGGCCGTGGCGGCCGCCGGCGTGCTTGAGAGCTGGGCCGAGGCGCGCCCCGCCCTGGCCTCCGGCGATGGGCTCTCGGTCGGCGAGGCCGGCGAACTCTACGCGCGGCTGGCGCGGCGCGAGGCGCTGAACGGCACGCACACGGTCTTCGTCGTCTTCGATCCGCGCGGCCGCGCCGTCGTGCCCTTCGGCGACTGGCCGGCGATCTCGGGCGCCGAGGACGGACTGGCGAGTCCGGGCCAGCGCGAGTGGAGCGACGGCGTCAGGCGTCTGACGACGGTGGCGCGGGCCGACGGGTCGGGCTGGCGCGTGGCGGCCGGCGTGCCCCTGCCCGAGAACACGCCCGCGGGCCGCGGCGTCCTGATCGTCACCGGCACCTGGGCCTTCACGCTGCTGGCGACCTTCGGCCTGGCCTTCTGGGCCGTGGGCCGCTTCACCAAGCCGCTCAGGAGCCTCGCCGCCTCGGCCACGAACCTCGGCGAGGGCAACCTCAAGGAGCGCGTCAGGGTCGAGACCGACGACGAGGTGGGCACGCTCGCGCGCGGCTTCAACGCGATGGCCGCGAGCCTCGAACAGAAATTCGACGCCGTGCGCCGCCAGAGCGCCTTCATCGGCGAGGTGCTCGACAGTTTGCCGCTCGGAGTCGCCGTGCTCGACGCGCGCCTCGTCGTCCGCAAGGTCAACGCGAGCTTCGCCGCGACGGTCGGCCGGGGGACGGCCGACCTGACGGGGCGCGGGCTCTACGAGGCTGCGGCCGGCCTCGCGCCGCTCGACGAGGTGATCGAGAACGTCCGACGCTCGCGCCGGGCCTACGTCGCCTACAGCCTGCCGCTCGAACTCGCGGCGCGGCGCGAGGGCGAGGGGGCGGGGGCCGAGTCGCAGAAGTCCTGGGACGTGATCGTCTGGCCGGTCATGGAACAATCCGAGGGGCGCGGCGATCTAATCGTCATCCTGTCGGAGGTCTCGAAGCGCGTGCGGGCCGAGAAGCTGGCGACCGCCGCCTTCGCGGCCGAGAAGTCGCGCGCGGCCGAGTTGGAGAGCGTCATCGCGCAGATGAACGAGGGCGTCGTCATCGTGGACGCCGAGGGGCGCTACCGCATCAACCCCGCGGCCGGCCGCATCCTCGGCCGCCCGCCCGGCGAGTTCCGCGACGGCGTCAAGGCCCTGCTCGTTGACCTGACGCTGCGCGACGCCGAGGGGCGCGTGCTGGCGCCGGAGGAGACGCCCATCTCGCGCGCGCACGAAGGCCGCGAACACGTCTCGGGCGAGCGCTGCCGCATCCTGCGGCCGGACGGGGCCGAGCGCGTGCTCGAAGTCAGCGCGACGCCCCTCTCGGGCGAGGGCGGGCGGCGGGCCGGCCTCGTCGCGGTCCTGCGCGACATCACCGACGAGGCCCGGCACAAGGACGAGATGCAGGCCGCCTACGACCGCCTGCGCGAGCACGACCGGCTGAAGTCGGCCTTCGTCACCAACGTCAGCCACGAGCTGCGCACGCCCTTGAACGTCATCCTCGGCCTCTGCCAACTGCTCGCGCGCGACCCGACGCAGCCGCTCGCGCCCTTGCAGTCCGAGGCCGTCGGCCGGATGGAGCGCAACGCCCGCGCGCTGCTCGAAATGGTCAACGACCTGCTCGACTACTCGCGGCTCGAAGCCGGCCGCTCGGCGCTGCGGGTCGAGGTGGTGGACGTGGCCGAGGTGATCGGGGCCGTGGTCTCGGAGTTCGGGCGCGAGGCGGCAGAGAAGGGCATCGAGTTGACGGCCGACGTGTCGCCCGCGCTCGGGGCCGTCAGGACCGACCGGCGCAAGCTGCGGCAGGTCGTCACATGCCTCGTCAGCAACGCCCTCAAGTTCACCTCCGCCGGGCGCGTCTCGGTCGTGGCCGCGCCCGACGTGGCCGGCCGGTGGTATATTGAAGTGAGCGACACAGGCATCGGCATTTCGAGCGACGCGCTCAAGTACATCTTCGACGGCTTCCGGCAGGTTGACGACCGGCTGACCCGTTCGTACAACGGCGTCGGCCTCGGCCTCGCCATCACGCGCAAGATCGTCGAGCTGCTCGGCGGCGAGATCAGCGTCGAGAGCCGCCGCGACGAGGGCAGCCGTTTCCGTATCAACTGGCCGCTCGAAGCCAGGCTGCGCACAGGGACCGGCTCGCTCGTCGTCCCGCGCGGCCTGAGCCTCGCGGCCGAAGAGGCTGAGCGGCGCGCCCGCGCCGTCTGAGCCGCGTCGTCTGAGCCCGCGCCGCCAGGATTGGTCCGCGGCGCCCGCGCTCCGTGGGCCGTCGTCCGGCGGCCTTCGCCTTCAACCCCTCGCCCGTGAAGAAAGGAGTTGACGAGCCGTGAACCGCTGCCAGAACTGTGGCCGTGATGTCGAAGAGGGGCGCAGCGCCTGCCCGCACTGCGGCCAGCCGGTCGCGGCCGCCGCCGACGTGGTCGCCGGGGCCGACGTGAACACGGGCGCGGCGGGTCGCGGCTCCGCCGCTTCGACTTCGGCGCTGCAAACCGCCGCCGGGCACGAAAGGGGAGGCGGCTTCGCTGGCGCAGAAACGGGGTCGCGCCGCGACGCGCCCACGCTCGCCTTCGGCGCCCCGCCGCCGACGGACGGCGACGACGCGGGCACCCGCCGCACTATCTTCATCGTGGTCGGCCTCGTCGGACTCCTCCTGCTCGGCGCGCTGGCCTACTACGCGACGCGCCCGGCCCCCGCCCCCGGCGAGCGCCGCCTGGAGAATGCCCTGCGCCCCGGCTCGCCCGAGTTCGAGCAGATCAAGGACCGCATCGTGGTTGACTTCGCGCCCGACGAGGACGCCACCATCGGCGGCAACGCCCTCGGCAACTACGTTGTCACCATGAACCCGAAAGTCCGAAACTTCACCACGCGTACCATCGACGGCCTGGAGTTCCGCGCCGCCGGCCTCACCACGCAGGGCGAGGTCATCCGCGAGCTGATCTACGTCAGCGAGCGCGAGATCGAGCCCAACCGGGTCGGCACGCCGGCCGTCGGCGTCAACTTCCCGAGCGACCGCCGCCCGAGTCAGCTCCGGCTGGAACTTACCGGCGTCAGGTTCAAGTGAGGCCGCCGGCCCCTTTCCCTTACCGAGGCCCGCGGCCGCGTTTGTGCTAGTCTAAGGCCCGATGAGCGCGAGCGTGGCCGACGCGTTGAAGAGGGCCGGGGCGGAAGACTTGTCGCGGCGCTGGCTCCGTATTCTGATCGCGGGGCGGGGCGGGGCGGCGATGCTGCTTTTGGGCGCGGCCGCCCTCTGGCCGGCGACGCTGGCCGGCGGCGGGGCCGAGTCCTCGCGCCTGTCGGGGACCACCCCCGTGGCCCTCATCGCCCTCGGCCTCTCGGCAGCCTACGCGCTGCTGCTCCGCTTCAGCCGCCTCACGACCGCCGCGCAGGCCGCGACTCAGTTCGCCTTCGACCTGCTGCTCGTCACCTGGCTCGTCTGGGCCACCGGCAGCTTCTACTCGCCCTACTCGGCCCTCTACATCGTCGTCATCTCGGTTGCGGGCCTCTTCCTCGGCGCGAGGGCGGCGCTGCTGGCCGCGGTCGGCTGCGCGGTAGCCTACACGGCGGCGATGTTCGGGCTGATGCTCGGGCTGACGGCCGGGCGCGGGCCGGTGACGGCGACAATCGGCGAGGCGGTCGAGGCCGTCGGCTTAAACAACGTAGCCTTCCTCGTCGTCGGCCTGCTGGCCGCGCAGCTCGCGCGGCGGCAGACGCGCTCCGAGGTGCGGATGATCGAGGCGGCGCACGCCCTCGCCTCGCTGCGCGAGCTGCACGAGCGCATCGTCGAGTCGATCCGCTCAGGCGTAATCACGACCGACCTCGAAAGGCGCGTCTTCACCATCAACCGCGCGGCCGAGGAGATGACCGGCTACTCGGCCGAAGACCTCCGCGGCGAGGACGTTTCCATCCTCTTCGGCGACATCCGCGGGCACATCGACGAGTCGTTGCGCGCGGCCGACGCCGGCCAGCCGAGCCCGCGCTTCGAGGCCGACTGCCTGACGGCCGAGGGCTTCCGCGTCCGCCTCGGCTACAGCATCTCGCCGCTCTCGTCCGAGGGGGGCGAGACCACGGGCCTCGTCATCACCTTTCAGGACCTGACCGACGTGCGCGCGATGGAGGAGACCTCGCGGCGGCAGGAGCGGCTGTCGGCCGTCGGGCGCGTGGCGGCCGGCATCGCCCACGAGATTCGGAACCCTCTGGCGGCCATGCGCGGTTCTATTCAGGTGCTCCGCTCGGAGATCGAAGCGGACCCCGCGCAGGCCGAGCTGATGGAGATCGTGCTGCGCGAGTCCGACCGCCTCAACCGCATCATCACAGACTTTTTGACCTACGCCCGGCCGCGGCAGGTCGCGCTCGTCGAGACCGACCTGCGCGAGCCCCTGCGCGAGACCTTCGCGCTGCTCCGCCACAGCCCCGAGACTTCGGACGGCCACGGCCTCGTCGAAGACCTGCCCGACGAGCCGCTGGTCGCCCTGGCCGACGCCGAGGGCGTCAAGCAGGTCTTCTGGAACCTCGCGCGCAACGCCCTGCGCGCGATGCCCACGGGGGGCACGCTCCGCGCCGAGATGCGGCGCGAGGGCGCGGGCACCATCCGCATCACCTTCGCCGACACCGGCCGCGGCATGTCGCCCGCGCAGGTCGAGCGCCTGTTCGAGCCTTTCACCTCTTCGACCACCGGCGGCACCGGCCTCGGCCTCTCCATCGTCTACCAGATCGTGCGCGACCACGGCGGCACCATCAACGTCCGCAGCCGCGAGGGTCATGGCACAACCATCACGATTGAGTTACCATCGGCGGCGAGCGCGCGGCCCGCCCAGGCCATCTGAGCTTGCTGCCGTCGCAGCCCGGCCCCGCCGGGGCACTCCACACTTAAACCGACCCGCTTCGAGATCGATGGCAAACTTGCTGATCGTTGACGACGAACAGGGCATGCGGCAACTGCTGTCGCACGTCTTCGGCCGCGCCGGTCACGCCGTCCGCGTGGCCGAGAACGGCGCGCGTGCCCTCGAACTGCTGCGCGAGTCGCCGGCCGACCTCGTCGTCTCCGACGTGCGGATGCCGGACATGGACGGCATCGAGCTTTTGCGCCGCGTGCGCGAACTGCTGCCGGGCACGGCCGTCGTCCTGATGACGGCCTTCGCCACCGTCGAGACCGCCCGCGAGGCTTTCAAGCTCGGCGCCGACGACTTCATCCAGAAGCCCTTCGACGTGGAGGAGCTGAAGCTGATCGTCGGCCGCGCGCTCGAAAAGCTCGACCTGCGGCGCGAGAACGAGACGCTCAAGAGCGAGAACGAGGCGCTGTTGCGCGGCCAGCACGAGCGCGGCCGTCTCGACCGCATCATCGGCCACTCGGACCGGATGCAGGCCGTCTACCAGATGATCGAGACGGTGGCGCAGGTCCATTCCACCGTCCTCATCACGGGCGAGAGCGGCACGGGCAAGGAGATGGTGGCGCGCGCCGTCCACAACCTCGGGCCGCGCGCGGACAAGCCCTTCATGCCGATCAACTGCGGCGCCTTCACCGAGACGCTGCTCGAATCCGAGCTGTTCGGCTACGTCCGCGGCGCCTTCACCGGCGCCACGGCCAACCGCAAGGGCCTCTTCGAGGCGGCCTCGGGCGGCACAATCTTCCTCGACGAGATCGGCGAGATGTCGCCGACCATGCAGGTCAAGCTGCTCCGCGTCTTGCAGGAGCGGCGCGTCCGCCCCGTCGGCGCGCACGAAGAGGCGGTCGTGGACGCGCGCGTCATCGCCGCCACCAACCGCGACCTCGCGCTGATGGTCAGGCAGGGCACCTTCCGCGAAGACCTCTTCTACCGCGTCTCGGTCATCCCCATCGAGCTGCCGCCCCTGCGCGAGCGGCGCGAGGACATCCCGGACCTCGTCGCCCACTTCGTCGAGAAGTTCTCGCGCCAGACCGGCCGTGCCATCCAGATCACGGATCGCGCGCTCGAACTGCTCGAACGCTACTCCTGGCCCGGCAACGTCCGCGAGCTTGAGCACACCATCGAGCGCGCCGTCGCGCTGCTCAGGACCGACACGATCCAGCCCGACTCGCTCCCGCAGTCCGTCACCAACTACAACCCCGCGCGCGTCCCGTCCTCCGAGCTGGCCCTGCCCGAAGAGGGCCTTAACCTCGTCGCCCACCTCGAACACCTCGAAAAGAGCTTCGTCCTTGAAGCCCTGCGCCGCACGGGCGGCAACCAGACGAAGGCCGCCGAAATTCTCCACCTCTCCGTGCGCTCGCTGCGCCACCTGCTCGACAAGCACGGCGTTCGCAGCCTGACAGCACAGCTCCGCTCCGACCCGGCCTCGGCCACGCGCCCCGCTGCCGAGTAGGCGAACTCGCCTCGGCAACCGCGGCCCGCGCCGCCCGCGCCGCCACGGCCCGCGCGACTCGATGCGACGCGCGGCGACACGGCTACCCCTGTGCGCGGCGGCACGACCATTGCCCCTCACGGCCTGTCATTCTCCCCGTGCCCGAACGCGACACGGGATAGCCCCGCCCCCGAGGTCGTCCAGCATGAGACGAAAGAACCAGCCCGGCACTGAGTCGGGCTTCTCGCTTATCGAGCTGCTGATCGTCGTCGCTATTATCGGCATCATCGCCGCCATCGGCATCCCGCAGTTCCTCGCCGGGCGCCAGGCGGCGCGCGCGGCCTCGGCCGTCAGCTCGCTTCGCATCATCTTCACCTCGCAGATTTCTTACCGCGAAACCCGCGGAAGTTACGGCACTCTGGCCGATCTCGCCGCCTCTTCATATCTCCGCGACCCCGAACTCGCCGCCGGGGCCAAGAGCCAATACCTCTTTGTCACAGCGCCGGGCGCCGACCCCGCACGCTCCTTCACAGTCACGGCCGCTCCCGTACTCGCGGCCGGCTCCTACCACCACTACTTCTGTGATCAGACGGGCGTGGTCCGCTTCGCCGTCGGGGCTGCGGCCACGGCCGCCAGCCAGCCCATCCAGTGAGCGCGCACGTCGGCACTGTGCCGAAAAACGTCACACGGCGGCTGACAAAACGCGTTAGAGGAGCGTGCCGGGCCGAGCCCCGACGCCACCGGCGGGCCGCCGCGGGCACAAAAAAAGGCGAGTTCGCGCCGCTGTCAGCAAAAACGGCGTGGGGGGCACGAGTGGCACGGGTCTTGAGAACAGTCAGGCTGAGACACGCGCAGCGCGGCGCGCGAGCCTGACGCCAGCCGGTAGAGCGCGGCCAGTAAATCCCAACACCCACTCTCCAAGGAGCATACGAAACACAATGCAAACGAAACAGGGCCAGCAAGGCTTCTCGCTCATCGAGCTGCTGATTGTCGTCGCGATCATCGGCATCATCGCCGCCATCGCTATCCCGAACCTTCTCGCTTCGCGCCGCTCGGCCAACGAGGGTTCGGCCCTCTCCAGCATGCGCGTGATCTCCAGCGCCGAGGCGCAGTACCAGGCGACGGCCGGCGCCGGCCAGTACGGCACGCTGGCGAACCTGCTGGCGCAGGGCATGGTTGACAGCGTCCTCGGCGGCGCCACGGCGGTCGCCTCCGCCAAGAGCGGCTACGTCTTCGCCGCCGGCCCTGTCGCCGCGGCCACCGTCCCCGCCTACGACGCCACGGCTTCGCCCGCCGTCCACACTAACACCTCGTCCATCACGGGCACGGGCACGAGGATTTTTGCGACCAACGAGTCGGGCGTGATGTACATCCAGACGACGCCGACGACCAACACGACGGCGCCGGTCTTCGACGCCACGACCCGCGCCGTCACCGGCGGTGCGGTCCTCAACAACTAAGCACACGGGCCGGCGCACTCGCCGATTCGCAACGCGGGGCCGGAGACCGAACTCTCCGGCCCCGCGCGTTTTTTTTTCAGCGCCGGTTTGTAGGCCGGCACGCCGCTGCCTTAATATTCGGCGCGCCGGGGCGCGCCAGCCGCGGCCGATCTAACGCGCCGCCCCGCCGGGGCCGCGCCGCATAAACTTCACGGAGATGGAAAACGAATTGTCGCTGACAGACGTGGCGGCGGCGGCCCGCACCGCCGGGGACGCGCGCCGGGGCGGCCCCGTCTCGCGCGTCTTCGCCGTGGCCCGCAACACCTTCCGCGAGGCCGTGCGCGACCGCGTTCTCTACAACCTCGTCGTCTTCGTCCTGCTGCTCACGGGGGCGGCCATCTTCCTCGGCGAGCTGTCGGCCTCGCAGGAGTCGAAGATCATCGTGGACCTGGGGCTGAGCGCGGTGCTGGTCTTCGGCGCCTTCATCGCCACCTTCGTCGGCGTCAGCCTGGTCTACAAGGAGATCGAGCGGCGGACCGTCTACGCCATCTTCGCCAAGCCGGTCGGGCGCGGCGAGTTCCTGCTCGGCAAGTACCTCGGCCTCTGCCTGACGCTGGCGCTCAACGTCGCGGTGATGGGCGCCGGAGTCTCGCTGGCCCTCGTCTACGTGAACGGCGGACACAACCCTCTGGCGCTCACCGTCTGGCCGGCCCTCGCGCTCATCTACTTAGAGCTGACCATCCTGACGGCCGTCGCGCTCTTCTTCTCGTCGTTCTCGTCGCCGGCCCTGTCTGCGCTGCTGACCTTCGCGGTCTTCGTCGTCGGCCACTTCAGCGCCGACCTGAAGACTTTCGCCGCGTCGCTCGGCGGCGGCGCGGCGCGCCTGCTCTTCACGTCGCTCTACTACCTGCTGCCGAACCTCTCGACCTACTCCTACATCACGCCCGCCGGCCACGGGCGGGCGCCGGCCGCGGGCTACTTCCTGGCCGCCACCCTTTACGCCGTGGCCTACGTCGCCGTGCTCATCTCGGCGGCGGCGCTCGTCTTTAACCGTCGCAACTTCAAATGAGTCACACGGCCGAAACCGGTGCGAGGCGCAGTTCGGGCGGGCCGCGGCTGTCGGCCGTGTGGCGCGACGCGGCCCTCGTCGCGGTCGTCCTGCTCGGCCTCTGCGCGGCGGCGGGGCTCGTCCGCTGGGTCGAGACGAATCGGCCGGCCGAGCTGGCGCAGAAAGAGATCGAGGAGCTGTACGTTTCGCCCGAGGCCGCGCGGCGCGCGAGCCTCTGCTTCAACGGGCTGGCGGCCGACTGGTACTGGATGCGCTCGCTGCAATACGTGGGGCGCAGGGCGCTGGCCCACGGCGGCCGCGTCAACATTGAAGACCTGAGCCCGCTCGGCCTGAAGATGCTGGCCCCGCTGCTCGACGTGACGACGACACTCGACCCGCAGTTCATAGCCGCCTACGAGTTCGGCTCGGCCATCCTCCCCGCCTTCGACCCGGACGCGGCCGTCGCGCTGATCGAGAAGGGCATCGCTGTCAACCCAGACTCGTGGCGGCTCTACCAGCACCTCGGCTACGTCCGCTGGCAGCGCGGGCAGTACCGCGAAGCGAGCGCGGCCTACGACGCGGGCTCGCGCCGGCCCGGCGCCCCGCGCTGGATGAAAGAGCTTTCGGCCCGCATCGAGGCCGAGGGCGGCGACCGCTCCGTGGCCCGCGAGGTCTTTAGCCGCCTGCACGAAGAGGCCGACGACGAGCAGGTCAGACAACTCGCTCTGCGCCGCCTGGCGCAGGTCCAATCGTTCGATGAGCGCGACCTGATACGGGCACAGCTCTCGAAGTTCAGGGGGCAGAAGGGGCCCTGCCCCTCAGACTGGTCGGAACTGGCGCCGGCCCTGCGCCGCGCGGGCGGCCTCGCGCTCGATTCCTCGGGCGCGCCGCTAGACCCCTCCGGCGCGCCCTACGTGCTCGACGCCGCGCGCTGCGAGGTTGACTTGGACCCCGTCCGCTCGCAGGTGCCTTACCGATAAGTGTGACGCAGAGAGGTGCGAAGAGGATGACGACGCCGGCTGTCGAGATAGAAGGGCTGACGAAGGATTACGAGGTCGGGTTCCTCAGGAAGAAGCGCGTGCGCGCGCTCGACGGGCTCAGCCTGCGCGTCGAGCGCGGCGAAATCTTCGGCTTCCTCGGCGCCAACGGCGCGGGCAAGACGACGACCATCAAGCTCCTCATGCGCCTCATCTACCCGACCGCCGGCTCGGCGCGCATCCTCGGCGGCGACGTGGCCGACGCACGGACGCGCGCACGCATCGGCTACCTGCCCGAGCACCCTTACTTCTACGACTACCTGACGGCGCGCGAGCTGCTCGAATACTGCGCCGAGCTGTTCGGCTACCCGCGGGCCGAGCGGCGCCGGCGCGCGGCCGAGCAACTCTCGCGCGTCCGCCTCGAAGAGCCGGCCTGGGACAAGCAGTTGCGTAAGTTCTCGAAGGGGATGCTGCAACGCGTCGGGCTCGCGCAGGCGCTCGTCAACGACCCCGAGGTGGTCTTCCTCGACGAGCCGATGAGCGGCCTCGACCCAATCGGCCGCCGCGAGGTCCGAGACCTCATCGCCTCGCTCCGGCAGACGGGCACCACGGTCTTCCTCTGCTCTCACATCCTCTCCGACATCGAAGTGCTCTGCGACCGCGCGGCCGTCATGCGGCGCGGCCGGCTGGCCCACGTCGGCCGGCTCGACGAGCTGCGTGCGGAGGGCGGCGTGCGCGCGATGGAACTGGTGCTGGCGGGCGCCGAGGCCGACCGCATCGAGGCATCGCTGGCCGGGCTCGGGGTCGCGCGCGTGACGGCGACGCCGGGCGGCGCCCGCGTCGAGGTGCCGAGCGAATCGCACGTGGACGAGGCGCTCCGCGCGGCGCGCGCGGCGGGCGCGCAACTCGTCGCCGTCCACCCGGTCGGCAACGCCCTCGAAGAACTCTTCTCCGGCGGCCCCGGCGAGAACTGACGCTTCCGGCCGAACCCCGCCGAACGGCGAGGGGTATCGTGCGACAACAGCCCCGGTACGACGAGGCCCGCGCGGCCGGCCGTCGCGCCGGGGCCTTGCACTTTTCGGACTCGGGCACGCTTCACCGGCGGGCCGCGCCTGGTTCGGGACGCCCGAGAAACAAGTTCAAGCCCACGAGATAATTTTACGATTCCGACAACTTAGCCTCCGGCCGCTATGCGAACCTGTCGCGTGCGACGACGGGCAGAATTTCCCGGCTCGGGGCGCATCCTGACGCGCGGCGTATGACGGGATCGCGGTAGCGGCCGGCGCGAGTTCGCGTGCTACCGCGCGCGGCCGGGCTCGCATCCAAAACCTCGAACCGCACGCCCGGCGCCGGCCGCGGCGTTGAATTTCAAAACGAAATTGTGGAGTAGTTTTATGAGTAGAAGAACAGACCTGTCTCACGCTTCGAGGGGCGCCGGTGCGCCGCGGCTCAGAGTCGCGCTGCTCGCGCTGGCACTGCTGTCGGGCGGACTCTTCACCACAGCCCCGGCTGCGTCCGTTGCGTCGCCCGCCGACTCTGCGGCCGAACCGAGCCCGGCCGCGCAGCAAAGCTCTTACGCCGACGCCGTGCAGCGCGTCACGCCGGCCGTCGTCACCGTTCGCTCCGAGCGGCGCGCGCGCCCGTCGCAGCAGTTCCCGTTTATGGACGACCCGAGGTTCCGCGAGTTCTTCGGCCAGCGCTCGCCGCGCGGCGAGCAGGAGCCGCGCGGCGAGCGGGCGAGCGGCCTCGGCTCCGGCGTCATCGTCAGCACCGACGGCTACATCCTGACCAACCACCACGTCATCGACGGCGCCGAGCAGATCACCATCGAGACCTCGGACGACCGCACCTTCCGCGCCAGGCTCGTCGGCTCAGACCCGCCGAGCGACCTCGCGGTCCTCAAGATCGACTCTACCAACCTGCCCGTGCTCACGCTCGCCAACTCGGACGAGGTCCGCGTCGGCGACGTGGTGCTGGCCGTGGGCAACCCGCTCGGCGTCGGGCAGACCGTCACGCAGGGCATCATCAGCGCGAAGGGGCGCCAGACCGGCCTCGGCGACGGCAGCTTTGAGGACTTCATCCAGACCGACGCGCCCATCAACCGCGGCAACTCGGGCGGCGCCCTCGTCAACACCACGGGCGAGCTGGTCGGCATCAACTCGCAGATACTCTCGCCCTCGGGCGGCAGCATCGGCATAGGCTTCGCCATCCCGTCTAACATGGCGCGCAACGTGATGCAGCAGCTCATCACGACGGGCAGGGTGCGGCGCGGCGTGCTCGGCATCTACGGACAGCCCTTAAGCGCCGATCTCGCGGCCAGTTTCGGCCTCGAACAGGCGCGCGGCGCGCTCGTCAGCGAAGTCCAGCCCGACAGCCCCGCGGCCGCTGCCGGCGTCCGGCGTGGCGACGTAATCATCGCCGTCAACGGCCAGGCGGTGGCCGACTACAACGCGCTGCGCAACCGCATCGCCGCCACACAGCCGGGCACGGCCGTCACGCTGAGAGTACTGCGCGACGGGCGCGAGCAGCAGTTGCGCGCCACGCTCGGCGAGCGCGAAGTCGAGACGACGCGCGAGGGCGGCGAGGAGAACGCACCGGGCGGCGAGCGCGCGGCGGGCGGCCGCCTCGGCCTATCGGTCGAGCCGCTGACCCCCGAGTCGGCGCAGCGCCTCAACCTCCCGGCCGGCACGCGCGGCCTGCTCGTCACCAGTGTCACGAGCGGCGGCCCCGCGAGCGAAGCCGGCCTGCGCCGCGGCGACCTCATTCAGGAAGTTAACCGCCAGCCCGTCAACACGCGCGAGGAGCTGACCGCGGCCGTCGGCCGCGCCGGCGACCGCCCCGTCCTTCTACTCGTGACCCGCGAGGGGCGCAACAGCTACCTGGCCGTCCGGCCGCGGCGGTGAGAATTAACGACGCGACGCGACGGCGCGCCCCGGCCGCCGCGCGTTCCTGACCGCAGTAAGCAAAGAGGGCCGCGGCACGGTCGAGATTTCCCGGCAGTCTCAAAGGGAAATCTCGGCCGTGCCGCGGCCCTCGCGTGTTTGTTAGTACTGCGGCTCTCGCGCGTTAGCTACTGGTTCACTCGGCGACGGCGCGCGGAGAAAAATTTCGTTGACAGTGCGGCGCACGCGGATTATTCTCCGCGTGCTTAAATTTCGCACCGTTCGTCCTCGTCCGCTGTTTTGCCCCGGACCTCCCTTGCCGGCACTTGCCTCTTTGCCGGCTTCAGTCAGGAAACGCTTCCCCGGCGGAACGAACAAGCGTCCTGCGCGCCCGCTACAGGCCAAGAGGCCCGGCGCCGCGCCCCGCGACCCGACGCGGCGAGTGACGCACAGCCCCGCTCTTTCAGTTTTGCCAGGAAGGTAAAAAAGCCCCGCCGTCACTTGCCGGTGACGACGGAGCTTTCGGCAATGTGGCTACCGCTGCATCCGGCCCGCGGCAGGGTACATCGCACTGGCGTCGGTATCCTAGCGCAGCGCGGATGCGGCTTCAACCTGAGTGGAGTTTGCGCCCGTATGTGCCCAACAATAATACCCGCCCGTCGCACCCTTCCGCGCCTTTCAACCGACCACGACGACGGACTCTCGCCCGGCTGAACGCCCCAGCTTCCATCCCGCAACTCTGAACCTCGCTGACGCAGGAGCCCGAGGCCGTCGGCGCGCGCCCTTCCGCGCGCCCGCGGCGGCGGCGCTGTGCCTACCGCGGAGGAGCGAATCATGTCAAAGACACTGCTGGCCGTCGGCCACTGGGGCGAGTGTTGGAAGATCATCTCGGCGGCGGTCGCCAACCGCTGGAGCGTGCTCCACACGCTGCTGAGCGCCGACATCCCGGCGGCGCTGGGTGCCCGGCCCGTCAGTCTGATCCTGCTGGCCGGCTGCCCGGGCCGCGAGGGCTGGGAGGCGGCGGCGCGCGACGCCTGGACGCTGCGCCGCGACACGCCGGTCGTCGCTCTCGGCGACGGCCCGAGCCAGGACTCGCTCGTGAGCGCGCTGGTCGGCCCCGAAATCCCGGCCGAGTCGGCCGGGCAGGTTGAGGCGCGCGGCGACACGGGCTGGTCCGCGGCGGGCGCGCCGTGGCGCGGGCGGGGCGGCGGACGCGAGGTCCGCCGCTCGCGCCTCACCTCGACCCTGACCCTCTTCGAGCCTCGCACGGCCGGAGCGAGCAGCGGCATCCGCCTCGCCGTCGAGTTCATCGAGTCGCACTTCGCCGAGCCGATCTCGCTCGACGACGCGGCCCGCGTCGCCTCCTACAGCCGGTGCCACTTCAGCAAGCTCTTCCGCGAGCAGACGGGCCTCGGCTTCGTCGCCTGCCTGACGCGCGTGCGGCTGCGCCGGGCCGCGGAGCTGCTCGCGCGCACCGAGCTGCCCGTCACCGAAGTCGCGCTCGAAGCAGGCTTCAACGACCTCTCACATTTCGAGCGGGTCTTCCGCGCAGAGCACCGGCGTTCGCCCACGGCCTTCCGCCGGCTGGCGAAAAATCTGCCGCCCGCGCCGAAACATCCGCCAAGTCTTTCCCCGGCAACGCTGCCATCATAGCCGCCGCCCGAGTCCCGAGACGGGCGACCCGGGAGGAGAGCTTGGCAGGTCTGCACGCCATTCAGGTGACATGCGACGCCGTAGCGCGGCTGTTGCAGGAGTCTTACCGGCCGGGCCTGGTCGAGCCGGGCCTGAACCTCCAGTTCGAGGTCTACGGCACGGAGGACTTCAAGAACCACATGACGCAGGGCCTGAGCCTCTTCCTCTATCGCGTCTACGTCAACCAGAGCCAGCGCGCCCCGCTCTCGAAAGCGGCCGACGGGCGCATGCGCCGCCCGCAGTTGCCGCTCGACCTCCACTTCCTGCTGACCGCCTGGGGGCCGAAAGCTTCGCTCCAACACGCCGTCCTCGGCTGGGCCATGCGCGTGCTCGAAGACAACGCGATCCTGCCCTCGGCCCTGCTCAACGGCGTGCGCGCCGAGACCTTCGCCGACGACGAGACGGTCGAGGTCATCGCCGGCCAACTGACGAACGAGGAGCTGATGAACATCTGGGACCGTCTCGGGGCCGAGTACCAGCTCTCCGTGCCCTACGTCGCGCGCGTGGTGCGCATCGAGTCGGCCGTCGAGACCGCGACGGGCGCGCCCGTCACCGAGCGCGGCTTTAACTTCGGCACGGCCCGCCGTTACGAGACGAACCGTTAGCCGCCCGTACACGGCGACCCCGGCCGGCGCGCGGGCCGCTGTTGCGACAGCCGGCGGGCGGCTGTTTGCGACTGCCTTCGTGTGATGACACTGACCGTCAACTTCCGCGGCCTGGAAACTCTGGTGCGGCGCGTGCCGCTCGGGCTGAGGTGCGTTGACGTGGCGACGGGCTCGGCCGTGACCGGCGGCCTGGCCGTGACCGCCACGCCGCTCTCGGGCACGGCGCGCACCGTCCCGGCCCGCCCGGCAGAGTCGGGCTACTACTCCTTCCAGAACGTGCCGGGGCTGCGCGATTTTGAGTTCGGCGACCCGGAGGCGGGCGAGGGCTCGCCGGCCGCGCGAGAGTTCGCCGTCAGGGTCGAAGACACGCTCGGCCGGTTCCTGCCGTGGGCCGTCGTGCTTTCGCTGCCGCGCGAGCGTCCGCTCGCCTTTCAACTCCTTTCGGCGCCGTCGCGGCGCGGGGTGCCGGGCCTGATGGCAGTGCGAGGCAGTCTGAAGGAGCGGGCGGGCGGTCTGCCCGGCGGGCAACTGGCGCCGGCGGCCTTCGCACGCGTCGAGGCGCGTTACGACGTGGCCGGCGAAGACTCGCCCGCGGCCTACGTCGGACTGGCCGACGCGCGCGGCGAGTTCGCGCTCTTCCTGCCCGCACCGAACCCCTTGCAGCCGCCCGCCGCCGAGCCGGCCCCGCAGCCCGACGCGCCCGCGCGCCGGACGCTCGCGGAAATGCGCTGGCCGCTCACCCTCCGCTTCTTCTACGAGCCCGCGCGGCAGCGTTTCGTCCGCGCGCTCGGGCGCGGTGGTGTCGAGGTCGTCGAGGGGCAGGAGGCCGCGGCGCGCGAACTGGCCGAAGGCAGCAACCGGGCGCTGCCCGACCTCGCCTCGCTGCTGAGGCAGAAGGTCGGGCGCGTCTTCGCGTCGGCCGAGGGGCCGCCGGCCGGGGCGCTCCGCGTCGAGGCCGGGTTCATGAGGGATTTCACGGCGCGCACGGACGGCGCCGGCTCCGACGTGCTCCTCGCCCGCGCGCTGCCCTGAGCGGCGCGCGACGAACGACTTGAAGCCTGAGAAAGGAAAGTGAGGTCCACAACATGCCGGAATATCTTGCTCCGGGCGTTTACGTCGAGGAAGTCAGCTACCGCGCCAAGTCCATCGAGGGCGTGAGCACGAGCGTCGCCGGGTTCGTCGGCCCGACTCGTTACGGCCCCGTCGGCGGCGAGCCCGAGCTGTTGACGAGCTTCGCCGATTTCGAGCGCATCTACGGCGGCATCGACTCGCTCGTCTTCGAGGGCGACGCCGAGGTGGAACAGGTCAACTACATGGCCCACGCCGTCCGAGCCTTCTTCGACAACGGCGGCAGCAAGCTCTACGTCACGCGCGTTTACCAGGAGCCGCCAGCGGGCGCCGGCGCGGGGGCCGGGGCCGGGGCCGGCGCCGGAGCAGGCGGCGGAGGCGGCGACGTTGAGGAAGAGGAAGAGGGCGGCGGAGGCGGCGGAGCAGGAGGCGCTGGCGGTGGAGGCGCCGGAGGCGCGGGCGGCGGAGGCGCGGGCGGCGGAGGCGGCGCGGGCGGCGGCGCGGCCGCGGCCAGGTTCGCCGGCCACGCGACGGGCGGCTTCGGCCCGCAGGCCGACACGCTGCGGGCGCGCTTCCCCGGCCGGGCCGGCGACATGCGCATCACCTTCGCCGTCAAGCTCGGGCCGAACGCCCTGAGCACGGGGCCGGACGGCAGGCCCCGCCTGACGGGCCTGCGCGAGCACGACGTGGTCTACGTCCGCTTTCACCCGACGGCCAACCCGCCCGCCGTCCCGCCGCTGCCCGAGGGCTTCTACGACGTGGTCGAGTTGAACGACGCGCTCGCGCTCGACAACGCCTCGACGGCCAACCCCGTGCCGCCCGCGGCGCTGGCGCCGACCGCCGGCTTCTCGGTCAACCTCGTCACGGTCCTGGTCAGCGTCAGGCGCGCGGGCCGCTTCGCCGGCGAGGAGCTGATCGGCGAGTTCTCCTTCCACCCTCACTCGCGCAACGCCCTGACAGGCTACTTCTCGCAGCGGCCCGACTCTCGCCGCTGGCACCTCTCCGCGCCCTTCGCCTTCACGGCCGACTACGCCACCGGGTCTGCTCTGGCCGCCGCGCTCGTCACGGCGCCGCTGCTCCCGCGGCTGCGCTCCAGCCTCTCGTCGGACGCCGAGCTGAACGCGCAGAACCCGCCCGCCAGGCGCCCCTCGGCCGCGGACCTACAGGTCACTTTTACCCTCTCGGGCGGGAGCGACGGCGCGCTGCCGAACGACTCGGCCTACCGCGGCGCCGAGACCAACGCGGGCAAGACCGGCCTCGAATCCTTCCGCGACATCGAGGAGATTTCCATCGTGGCTGCGCCCGGCTCGACCCGCCGCGAGGGGCCGGACCTGGCGCGCGTAAACCAGATCACGCAGCACCTCCTGACCCACGCCGAGACGATGCGCTACCGCGTCGCCGTCCTCGACTCGCCCGACAACTTCCTGCTCTCAGAGGTCCGCGACTTCCGCGGCCGCTTCGACTCGAAGTACGCGGCCCTCTACTACCCGTGGGTGCGCGTGCTCGACCCGACCGACCCGGACGGGCGCCGCGAGATAGACCTGCCACCGTCGGGCTTCGTCGCCGGCATCTACGCGCGCAACGACGCCGAGCGCGGAGTCTTCAAGGCTCCCGCCAACGAGGTGGTGCGCGGCGCCGTCGGCTTCGAGACGCTGCTCAACAAGGCGCAGCAGGACGTTTTGAACCCGCTCGGCGTCAACTGCTTCCGCTTCTTCGAGGGGCGCGGACACCGGCTCTGGGGCGCGCGCACCATCAGCTCCGACCCCGAGTGGAAGTACATCAGCGTTCGCCGCTATTTCGCCTACCTCGAACGTTCGATTGACATCGGGACGCAGTGGGCCGTCTTCGAGAACAACGGCGATGCGCTGTGGGCCAACGTCCGCCGCACCGTCGAAGACTTCCTCTTCAACGAGTGGCGCGGCGGCGCGCTTTTGGGCACCAAGCCCGAGGAAGCCTTCTTCGTCCGCTGCGACCGCTCGACCATGACGCAGAACGACCTCGACAACGGGCGGCTGATCTGCCTGATCGGCGTCGCCGTCGTCAAGCCGGCCGAGTTCGTCGTCTTCCGCATCGGCCAGTGGACCGCCGACCGCAAGGCATAGGCGGCCGACAGTTGAAGAGAGGAGCCAGCAGCGATGGCTATCCAGCGCGACAACCCTTACGGCAATTTCAACTTCCGCGTCACCGCCGACCGCTTCGGCGACGCCGGCACGATCCGCGCCGGCTTCCAGGAGGTGAGCGGCCTCGGCCTCGAAGTGACGGTGGCCGAGTACCGCAACGGCAACGACCCGATGAACCACGTCCGCAAGATCAACGGCATCTACAAGGCCAACGACGTGACCTTGAAGCGCGGCGTCATCGGCGTAATCGACTTCTTCACCTGGCTGCGCGACGTGCGCGACGGCTCGCAGGACGTGCAGGCCACCGTCACCATCGAGCTGATGGACGAGGCCCACGAGAACGCCGTCATGTCCTGGCGGCTCGCCGGTGCCCGCCCCACCAAGTACACCGGCCCCACCCTCAACGCCAAAGGCGGGACGGACGTGGCTATCGAAGAGCTCGTCCTCGCCTGCGAGCGGATAGACGTTGAGTGAAGGTGAGAAGGGGAAAAGGGGAAAGGGGTAAAGGGGAAAAAGGGGAGTGGGATAGGTAGAGCATGCTTCGTCTGCCTGACCGCCGAGTACAGTTTGCGCAGGTGCGGCCCGCCCCCGCCCCTCTTCCCCTTTTTACCTTTTCCCCTTTTGCCCCCTCCTTCTGAGCGATGATCGAGACGACTAACATACGCCTGCCGGGAGTCTACTTCCTGCCGCGGCGCGCGGGGCGGGGCGGGGGCCTGCCGACTCTGGACGTGGCCGGGTTCGTCGGCTTCGCCGAACGCGGGCCGCTCGACCTGCCGGTGGCCGTCGAAGACCCAGACACCTTCGCGGCCGTCTTCGGCGGCGACCTGCCGCTGGCGCGCGAGCGCGGCGGGCACACGGTCTCGGCCAACCTGCGCACGTCGGTCGTCTCCTTCTTCGCCAACGGGGGGCGGCGCTGCTACGTCGTCCGCGTGGCCGGCGAGAACGCGAAGCGCGCAAGATTCCGGCTGCCGGGCCTGGTGGCCTTCGACGCCCACGGCTCGCCGCGGCTCGTCTCGGTCAGCGCCTCGTCGGAGGGGCGCTGGTCTGCCGCGCTCAAGGTCGGGGCCAGGCTCTCGATCACGCCGCTGTGGGCCAGGCCGCAGGCGCCGGGGGCAGATGCGGCCGAGGTCTTCAAGCCTGAGCGGGCCGGCTCGAACCTCCGCCTGCGCTGGCTGGCGGGCGGGGCGCCGCACGCGATTCGGCCCGGCGACCTGCTGCGCCTGACTTTCGACGACGAGAGCCGCGCACTCTTCGCGGTCGGGTCAATAGAGCGCGCGGCGGCGGGCGCGGGTTCGTCGTCGCCGCAGCCTCTGATTCTGTCCGGGGTCGTGCGTCGCCTCGCCGGGCCGAAGAGGTTCAAAGCGCGCGCGGCGGTGAAGGGAATCACTCGACTGACCTTCACGGGCGAAGAGCCTCTGAGCGCGTCAGGCGAGTTGGCGGCGGCGGGCGAGGGCCTGCGGCTCGAACTCGAAGGGGCCGACGCCGGGCTCGTGAGGCGCGGCGACGTGCTGCGGCTCAGGCTGGACGAGGGCGATTATCTCTTCGCCGTCGGCGGGCTCGGCGCGAAGGCGGCGGGCGCGGGGCCGGAGCCGGCGGTCGCGCTCGGCGGCCGTTCGCTCGTCGCCGTCGCGGCGGCCGAGGGGGCGGCCATACCCGAGGCTCCGCGGCTGCGCGCAGTCGAGCGTCTGCGCTTCGACCTGTCGGTCTGGCAGGGGCGCGAGCGGCGGCCGCCGAGCCCGGAGCTGTCGTTCAACGATGGCGGCCCGCGCTTCTGGGGCGACGTGCTGCTGGCCGAGACCAGCCTGCTCAGGCGGCGGCCGACCCCGACGCCCGGCGACCGGCCGCAACACGCCGAGGGCACCTCAAGCGCCGCGCGCAACGCCGAACTGTACAGGCTCTTCCGCCGCGGCGTGCGCGTCACCGACCCGCGCCTCGGAGAGTTCGACGCGACGGCCCTCGCCGGCCTGCTCGCGCCGACCGAAGAGTCCGGCCTGACTTACCTGCCGCTCGACATGCCGGCCCTGCCCGGCGAGGCCGAGGCAGAGAAGGTCGGTCCCGCAGAGGCGGGCGACGACGGCCTCGACACGTTCGACGCGAGCGTCTTCCTCGATCCGTCGCTCGCACGCTACTCCGACGCGGGCTCGGTCGCGGGCGACGCGCTGCTGCGCGAGGCGTTCGACATCTACTACGTCCAGAACCGGCGGCTGCGCGGTCTCCACTCGCTGCTGTTCTCGGGCGAGGTCGCGCTGCTCTCGGTCAGCGACGCGACGCACCGCGCCTGGGGCCTCAGGCCGGCGTCCGAAGCCGCCACGCCCGAGCCGGCGCCGCCCGAAGCGCCCCCGGACTTTTCATACTTCGACGACTGCCGTCTCGGCTCGCGCCTCGGCGTGCGCGAGGCGGAAGAAGACTCGGCCGGTGCGGGTGCCGGCGGCAGTTCGCCGCGGGCGGGCGGTGGTTCGTCCCCGGATTCGGGCGGAGGACCGGCCCGGAATGCCGGAGGGGCAGGCGCCGTCGAAGAGGGGCGGCCGCTGCCCGTGTCAGAGCCGGTGCCGGAGGGCGACGACGAACTCGCGCCGCTGCTGCGCGTGCAACACGCCGTCCTCAACTTCTGCCAGGCGCGCGGCGACGTGCTCGGCGTCCTGACCCTGCCCGCGCACTTCGGGAGGCAACGCTGTGTGCGCTGGCTCGAAGAGTTTCGCGCGCACTTAGGGTTGCCGCGCCGGCCGTCGTTCACGGGCGCGGCGCGCGACGCGGCCGATTTGAGTTTCGTCTCCGTCTACCATCCGTGGCTGCTTCTGGCCGACGACGCGGGCGGCGGGCGCGTGCGCGCAGCCTCGCCCGACGGCGCCGCCTGCGGCACCGTCGCTGCGCGCGAGCGCGAGCGGCAGGTCTGGGTGGCGCCCGCCAACGTGCCTCTGCGCGGCGTGCTCGGACTCACACCCGCCGTCACGCGCGACGAGTGGGCCGAGCTGTTCGACCTCCAGTTCAACCTCGCGCGCGAGGGGCCGCGCGACTTCCGCGTGATGAGCGCCCACACGCTCAGCGAGGAGCGCATCTGGCTCCAAATCTCCGTGCGGCGGCTGCTGATTCTCGTGCGCAAGCTCGTGGTCGAGCGCGGGATGGATTTCGTCTTCGAGAGCAACCACGAGCGGTTCCGCGAGGGGATGAGGATGGTGCTCTCGGACGCGCTGCGCGGCATGTTCGAGCGCGGCGCCTTCGCCGGCGCGAGCCCCTCGGAGGCTTTCGTCGTGAGGACGGACTCTAGCGTCAACACCGCGCGCGACGTGGAGGCGGGCCGCTTCGTCGCGCAGATTCAGGTCGCGCCCTCGCAGCCGCTCGAATTCATCACCGTGCTGCTGACGCGCGTCGGCGAGGACATGTTGCAGGCGGCCGAGGGCTGAGAGGCCCGCGGGCCGGGAGGCTTGGGCGAGAGATGGCAGACGAGTATCCATTCGTAGCCTTCCGCTTCGACGTGCAACTGCTCGTGCCCGACCCGCAGCGGTTCGGCCTCTCGAACCCGCTCTGCAACGCGCTCTTTTCGGAGTGCGACGGGCTGGAAATGACGATGGAGCCGCGGACCGTGCGCGAGGGCGGCAACAACCTGCAACAGACGCACCTGGCCGGCCCCGTCACCTACGGCCAGCTCGTCCTGAAGCGCGGCATGACCGGGAACCTCGACCTCTGGAAGTGGTTCCGCGCCGCGGCCGGCGGCGAGGGCACGGGGCGCGGCACGACCGCCAGCGGCATCGTCACCCTGCGCGACGGCGCCGGCACGCCGAAGCTGCGGTTCAATCTGTCGGGCTGCCTGCCCGTCAAGATCAAGGCGCCGGCCCTGAGCGGCAAGGACGGTGCGGTGGCCGTCGAGGAGATGCAGATCGCCTACGGCTCTTTCACGGTCGAGGCCGCCTGAGGCGGCGGGGAGGTGGAGCGGAGATGCTCGCCAAAGCGCAACTCGTCGAGATCAAGTGGGACGCCGACCAGCAGCAGGCCGAGAAGGTCGAGGGCGGCAAGTCGGTCGAGGCGCAGTTCAACCCGCAGACCCTCAAGCTCTCGTTCTCGAACGAGAACAAGGGCGGCGACCAGCCGGGCGGCTCGTCCAAGCAGTTCGTCGGCAGCGGCAAGTCGAAGATGTCGGTCGAGCTGCTCTTCGACACCACGGCCGACGGCTCGGACGTGCGCAAGAAGACCGAGGCCGTCGCCTTCTTCATCCAGGCCAAGCCGCAGCAGGACGACCCCAAGAGCAAGCGCACGCCGCCGGGAGTCAGCTTCGAGTGGGGCAGCTTCATCTTCCGCGGCACCGTGGACTCGATGGACGAGACGCTCGACTACTTCTCCGAAGAGGGCGTGCCGATGCGGGCGTCGATCTCGCTCTCGATCTCGCGCCAGGAGATCGAGTTCCTGTTCGGCCAGCCGGGGCAGGCGAGCGGCGCGCAGCCCGGCACGCCGGGGCCGACCGCCGGCACCGAGCAGCACCAGGCCGCGCGGCCCAACGACTCGGTGCAGAGCATGGCCGGCCGCGCCGGCAAGGCTTCGGACTGGAAGGCGATTGCCGCCGCCAACAACATCGACGACCCGCTGCGCTTGCAGGCGGGCGCCCTCGTCAACCTCAACGCCGGCGTCGGGGTGAAGGCAGGCGCGGGGCTCAGGGCCGGCGCCTCGCCCGCGGCCGGCGCAAATTTCGGCGCGAGCGCGGGAGTGAACGTCAACGCGAACGCGAACGTCAGCGCGAGGGCGGGTGCGAACGCAAGCGCGAGCGCCGGTGCGAGTGCGGGCGCCAGGGCCGGCGCGCGGGCCGGCGCATCGGCGCGTGTGCGCGGCCGCCGCGCTTGAGGGAGGAGGAGAGCCGTGCCCGTCGTCATCAACGAGTTCGAGATCGTCGTCGAGCCGCCCGAGCCGCAGCGAGGGGCGGGCGAGGAGCAGGCCGAGCCGCCCGCGCCCAACCCCCTCCGGCCCGAAGACATCCTGGCGGCGGTCCGCGTCCACGAGGAGCGCATGCGCCGCCTGCGCGCGGATTGAGTTGAACGAGCCTCCTTATGCCTGACAGCACGCCTACAGCCTTCTACGCTTCGCGCCCCACCTTCAAGGTCGGCGGCGAGCGGCAGGCCGCGCTCGGCGAGACGCTGCTGATGTCGCTGCTCGTCGAGGAGACCTCGGCCGGGATGAGGCGCTGCGAGGCCCACTTCACCAACTGGGGCTCGAAGGGCGCAGGCGTCGGCTTCCTCCTCTTCGACCGCCAGACTCTAGACTTCGGCAAGGAGCTGTCAATAGAGATGGGGCCGCCCGGCTCGGCCACGGAGGTCTTCGCCGGGCGCATAACGGCCCTCGAAGCGCACTTCCCGCCGCAGCGCCCGCCCGAGCTGATCGTGCTGGCCGAAGACCGCTTGCAGGACTTCAGGATGGAGAGGCGCACGCGCTCGTTCGAGCAGGCGACCGACGCCGAAGTGTTTCGGCAGATCGCCTCGCAACACGGCCTCGGCGCCGACGTTGACGTGGACGGTCCCACCTACGCCGTGCTGACTCAAATCAACCAGAGCGACCTGGCCTTCCTGCGCGAGCGCGCGGCGGCCGCCGACGCCGAACTGTGGGTCGAAGGGCGGACGCTGCGCGCGCAGGCCCGCGGTCGGCGTGACGGCGGCGCCGTCGAGCTGACCTACGGGCAGAGCCTCATCGAGTTCTCGGTCGTCGCCGACCTCGCAGACCAGCGGACTTCGGTGCGCGTGAGCGGCTGGGACGCGTCGGGCAAGGAGAGTATCGAGGAAGAGGCGGAGGAGTCGGCCGTCTCCGCAGAACTCGACGGCCGCCGAGGCGGGGGCTCGGTCCTGCGCGAGGCCCTGGGCGAACGCAAGGAGCGAGTGGTGAGCGACGTGCCGCTGTCGCAGGACGAGGCGCGGGCGCTGGCCGAGGCGCGTTACCGCGAGCGGGCGCGCCGCTTCGTCCGCGGGCGCGGCACCAGCGACGGAAAACCCTCACTTCGCGTCGGCACGCGGCTCGACCTGAAGGGCGTCGGCCCGCTCTTCGAGGGCAAGTACTACGTGACGCTCGCGCGCCACACTTTCGACCTGCGCCACGGCTACCGCACCGCCTTCGAGTGCGAGCGGCCGGGCGTCGGGAGGTGAGGGGACGGCGATGACGATGACGACGACGCTGCTCGACGTGCGGGCCGAGGCGCAGGAGCGCGCGCGCCTCTACGGCTCATACGTGGCCCTCGTCACCGACATCAGCGACCCGCAGCATCAGGGGCGCGTCAGGGTCCGCCTGCCGTGGATGCCAGACGATTCGGGCGCCGGCTACGAAGCCTGGGCGCGGCTCGCCACGCTGATGGCCGGGGCTGACCGCGGCACCTGGTTCGTGCCCGACGTGGGCGACGAGGTGCTCGTCACCTTCGAGGCCGGCGACCCGCGCCGCCCCTTCGTCGTCGGCGCGCTCTGGAACGGCAGCGACTCGCCGCCCGAGAGGATGGACGGCGCCGGCAACAACTACAAGAAGTCAATCGTCTCGCGCGCAGGGGTGCGCGTCACGCTCGACGACACCGACGGGCAGGTCTCGCTCACGCTGGAGACGCCGCAGCAAAGCATCGAGCTGAAGGACGGCGGCCGCTCCGTCGAGATCAAAGACGCCAACGGCAACTCGATCAAGCTCGACGCCTCGGGCGTCACCATCACGGCCGCCGCCAAGGTCAGCATCTCGGCCGGCACGATGGAGATCAGCGCCGGGATGCTGACGGTCAACGCCGGGATGTCGAAGTTCAGCGGAGTCGTCAAGTCTGACACCAACATCACCAACTCGACCATCAGCACCAGCTACACCCCCGGCGCCGGCAACATCTGGTGACAAGCGCCGCCGGGCGAGAACGGAAGGCCGAGAACTGAAAACTAAAAACTGAAAACTGAAAACTGAAAACTGATTACCGGCGGCTGACGACTCAAAGCCGCAAATTGCAGGCTGACGCTTGAGGTAGCAACGCACGATGCCCGAAGTCTTCGATTGGGTCCAGCCCTCGCTGTTGTGGGGCACGGACGCGCGGCGCACGACGCCGGGCGCGGCCTTCTTCAGCCCGCCGCTGCTCGGCTTCGAGGGAGATGACTTCATGGAGCAGTTCCTCACGTCGGTCGGCGCGCGCCGCCCCGAAGCGTTCGCCGCGCGCGTCGCCGCGCCCGGCGTGGCCGCCCCCCTCAAGCTCTTTCAGCCCTCGCACGGCCGCTACTACCTGACCTGCGCCTCACTCTGCTGCCGACAGCCCGGCTTCCCCGACCGTGAGGTCCGCCGCGCCGACGGCGAGAGCGTCTTCTTCGTCCTGCGCAAGCGAGTCGGCCAAAGCGAGTTCGCCTGGGTCGCAGGCCCCGAAGGCAGCCTATGGCAGCACGTCGCGCGCCCGCGCGAGCTGGTGCCCGAGGGCGAGGAGCGGCTGCCGCTGATGCCGGCCCACACCGCCGACGGCCGCCCCCTCCACTTCGGCTTCATCCCGGCCGCGAGCGGCGACACCTACGTCGGCCGCCCCGGCCAGACGCCCGTCGCGCCCGAGACGGGCGACCCGCGCCGCCACGACTTCGATGAGCGGATAGCCGGCGCACTCGAATCGCTGCTCGCGCTCAGGCTGGCCGTCGCTGACGCGGAGCGGCGCGACCCCGCGCGCCGCCGCCCGGTCACGGAGTCCACGCTCTTCTTTTTGCTCGACCTCGGGGAGTTTCTCGAAGCCAACGCAGGCGCCGTCTTCTCGACGCTGTCGGCCCCTACGCCTACGGCGCCCGCCTCGCTCGGCGGCGCGCGGCGCGAGCTGGCGCTCTACCTCAGGCGGCTGAAGCTCCCGCGGCTCAACGCGCGCGGCGAGGTCGCAGGGGTTGACGACGTGGCCGCGGCCATCGCCCGTGTCTGCGCGCAGAGGCCGGCGCTCAGGCGGGGCGACGCGCTGCCCTTCGGCTACAACGCCTGGGACTGCCGCGAATGGACGGAGAGGACCGACACAGGCGCGGCGGGCGGACCACGGGCCGCGGCCGACGAGTTGACGCGCTACGTCTTCGCGCCCGGCGTACTCGACGCGAAGACCGCGAAGACGCAGGCGCTCGACGTGCCGAAGCTCTCAAAGTTCGGCGAGGCCGACCGCGGCGAGTACTTCCTCCGCTACGTCTACGAGCGGCCGCAGTGCGACGCGCGGCGCTTCTACGTCAGCCGCGGCACCGTTCCCTTCACCCTCGCTTCCTTCTTCGACCTTGACGCCCCGGCGCGCCCCATCCGCATCGCCCTGCCCGCGGACGTGAGCGTGGCGGGCCTGCGCAAGTTCAAGAAGAACGTCGCCTTCATGATGTCGAAGGAGCTGCGCAACAAGATGGCGCAGATCACAGGGCGCGAGAAGGACATCCTCGACGGCAAGCCGGCGGGGCCGGAGGGCGGGCTCGACATCGGGCACATCTGCTCGTTCTCGATCCCCGTCATCACGCTCTGCGCCTTCATCGTGCTGATGATCTTCCTCGTGCTGCTGAACATCATCTTCTGGTGGCTGCCGTTCCTGAAAATCTGCCTGCCGCTCAGGCTGACGGCGAAGGACGGGTGACGCGAAAAGTGAAAGAGGGGGAGTCGCGTTGACGACGAAGAAGAGGAGCCTGTTCGGCGAAGGGCTGAGCTTCCCGCCGCGCGTGGGGGCCGACGGCCGGCTGGCCTGGTCCGCGGGCGACGAGAACGTGCGCGAGTCGATCCGCGTCATCCTGCTAACCGAGCCGGGCGAGCGCGTGATGCGCGGCGAGTTCGGCTGCGGCCTCAAGCGGTTCCTCTTCGAGCCGAACACGGCCACCACCCGGCAGTTGATCCGCGAGCGCGTCACGCGGGCAATCGGGCGCTGGGAGCCGCGCGTCGCCGTCGAGGCGGTCGAGGTCGAGCCCGACGGCTCGGACCCGCGCGTGGTCAACGTCCAGATCAGCTTCCGCCTCGTCGCCTCGGGCGCGCTCGCGCGGATGGGATTGACGCTTCAGTTGGAGGGGTGAAGACCTGTGCCTTTGCAGCTCCCAGTGCTGGACGACCGAGACTTCGAGCAACTGCTCGTCGAGGCCAAGCGGCGCATCCCTGTCCACACGCCCGAGTGGACCAACTTCGACGTGGAGAGCGACCCCGGCATCACCATCGTCGAGCTGTTCGCCTTCCTCACAGAGAGCCTGCTCTACCGCGCCGACCGCATCCCCGAGCGCAGCCGCCTCAAGTTCCTCCAGCTCCTCGGCGTGCCGCTCCGGCAGGCCGCGCCGGCCTCGGGACTCGTCCGCATCTCTAACGAGCGCGGGCCGCTCGAAGCGATGATTTTGCCGGAGGGCGTGGTCGTCTCGGCCGGCAACGTCAGGTTTTTGACGCGCGAGCCCGTCACGGTGCTGCCGCTCGACGCGGCGGCCTACTACAAGCGGCGCGTCCCGCGCGAGGGGCGACGCCACGAGGAGTTGACGGCGAAATACGAGGCCGTGCTGGCCGCGCGCCTGAGCGAGATCGACGACGACGAGCTAGACGCGCGCTCGGCGGCCTCGGCGAGGGGCGCCGGGCGGGGGGCGCCGGCCGTCGCACTCGACTTTTACGAGACGGCGCCGGCGCCGCTCCCGACCGCGAGCGACCCTTACCCCGTCCTCGACCTCGGAGGCACGGAGACGATTGACCGCGCCGTCTACCTCGCCCTGCTCGCGCCGAAGAACACGAGCCCCGAAGAGGTGCGCGAGGCAATCGCCCGCCGCACGCTCTCGGTCGGCGTCGTGCCCTCGCTGGCCGAAGAGGTGGGGCCGCTCGTGCCGGGGCGTTTGCAGTCGAAGCGCGAGCCGCTGCCCGAGCTGGTCTTCGAGCTGGCCGACGCGCGCTCTGGCGAGGCCCGCTACACGCGCCTGCGCGCCTCGCTCGAACCCGACGCCACGGGCGCGGGCGAGGTGGCCGTCTTCCGCCTCCAACTTCCGGGAGCCGAGGCCCTGCGCACGTGGGAGTTCGCCGAGCCGATGGAGGAGGGCACGGGCGACTACCCGCCGCGCGTCGAGGACGAGCAGGTCGCACAACGCATCGTCACCTGGATTCGGTTGCGCCTGCCGTCTATGGGTGAGGGCACACCCGCGGGCACGGCGGGCGCGGCGGCGGGCGGCGCGCCGGGAAGGGCCGGTCGCGCCCCCGCCGCCAGACAGGGCACGGGCGAAGGGACGCTCAACGCGCGGCTGGCATGGGTCGGCATCAACTGCGTCCGCGTCGGCCAGGCGGTGCCGGTCATGAACGAGCAGCTCGGCACCGCGACGGGCGAGCCGGACCAGTCTGTTGCGCTCGCCAACACGCCCGTCGTCGAGGGCACTTTGAGGCTCGAAGTCGAGGACGCGAACGAGGCCGACCCGGCGGCGCGCTGGCGTCTCTGGCGGCAGACGGATGATCTGCTCGCGGCGTCCGAGGCTGAAGAGGTCTTCACAGTGGACCACGAGTCGGGGCTGATCCGCTTCGGCGACGGGTTGCGCGGGCGCCGCCCGCCGAACGGGAGCCGGCTGCGCGCCAGCTACGAGACCGGCGGCGGCACGCAGGGCAACCTCGCCGCAGGCGCCATCAACCGCAGCCCGGACGTGCGCTTGCAGGGCGGCTTCCGGGTCGAGAACCCCGTTCCGACCTGGGGCGGCGACGAGGGCGAAACCCCCGCCCAGGGCGAGCGCCGCATCCCGCTTTACCTGCGCCACCGCGACCGCCTCGTCACGGCCCAGGACTTCCGCGACATCACCGAGCGGACGCCCGGCGTGGACGTGGGGCGCGTCGAGGTGCTGCCGCTCTTCCGCCCCTCGCCGGAGCCGGGCCGCGCGCCCGAGCGCGACGCGGCCGGCGTCGTGACGGTGCTGGTCGTGCCGGCGCTCGACGCCGTGCGCCCGCTGTGGCCGACGCCCGACCGCCTCTTCCTCCAGAGGGTTTGCGCCCACCTCGACACGCGCAGGCTGCTGACGACCGAAGTCTACGTTCGCGGGCCGGAGTACGTGCCCGTTTCGGTCTCGGCCGGCGTGAGCGTGAGGGCCGGCTTCTTCCGCGACGAGGTGGTGCGCGACGTGACGGCGCGGCTCGAAGAATACCTGTCGGCGCTGCCGCCGGGCGGGCCGGAGGAGGCCGGCTGGCCGCTCGCCAAGCGGCTGTTGAGGAAAGACCTCGAAGCCGTCGTCACGCGGGTCGAGGGCGTCGAGTTCGTCCACTCGCTCCTGCTCGGCGCGGGCGGGCGCCTGAACGTCGAGGAGCACGACATGACGGGGCTCGAACTGCCGCTGCTGGCGGCCGTCGGCGTGCGCGACGGCGCGGCCGAGCCGCTCGAATCATTGACCGGCGCGGGCGGCGCGGGCGGCGCGGGCGGCGGCACCACAACCGGCGGCGCGGGCGGTGCGGCCGAGGTCGTGCCCGTGCCCGTCACGAAGACGAAGTGTTGAAGAAGAGGGCCTGAAGGTTGGACGTTAACGGGACGAGGTTTCACCTGCTGAGGGGCGCGGACGACTGGCGCGCCTGCCGCGACGAGGCGGCGGGCGGCGAGTGGGTGAACCTGTCTCTTGAGGGCAACTCGGTCACGCTCAAGCCGCAGTTGATGCTCTTCCTCAACGGGAAGGGGCGCGCGCCGCTCGACCTCGCGGCGCGGCGCGGCGCTGCCGCCGACGACTACGGCACATGGTTCTGGGTCGGGCAGGACCGGTTCACCCTCTGGTGGCGCCCCTCGGGGTCACAGCGGTCGCTGCCGTTCTGGCCGGCCGAAGAGGGCACGCGCGAGCGCGTCGCGGGCGAGTTCGCTCCTGCCGCAGAGGGCTCCGGTGCGGCGACGTTGCTCGCCGGGCTCGCCGTTACCGAGCACCATTACCTGGTCGCGGGCTTCGTCGAGGAGAGGGGAGGGAAGAGGCGGGGCGGGCTCTTCGTCTTCGACCTGCACGCCGGGGGCGGGCCGCTGCGGCTGGTCTTCCCCGACGGGATAGAGTTCGAGCCGTTCGATCTGGCGGCGGCGCCGGGCGGCGGCTTCTGGGTGCTCGACCGCGCAAACTCGGCCTACTGGGGCTTCGACCGGCAGTTCCGCGTCGTCGGCGAAAGCTCGCTGATGCGCGAGACCGAGGCCGAGGAGCGCTGGACGTTCCGCGAGGAGGGCCGCGAGCAGACCATCGTTCCCGCCCGCCGCTTCCCCATCGGCTTCCCGCTGACGAAGGGCGAGGTGGGCGCCGAAGTCGCCATCACGGCGGCCGTCGCAATCGAGGCCCTGCCCGGCGGCGACGTGCTCGTTCTTGAGAGCCCGGCCTTCGACGATTCAGGTGCGGAGCCGCCGCCCGTCTCAATCGTCCACCGCTACCGGCTGAGCCGGCGGCTCGCCTCCGTCGAACTGAGGGACGAGGAGCGCGAGACGGCGGGCGCGGCGGGGCGCGAGGGCGAGACCGTCTCGGTCGCGGCCTTCGACTTCGCGCTCGCCACGGCGCCGGCCGTGGGCGCATTCGGCGCCGCACACGCCGCGCACACCGCGGGCGGCGCAGGCAGCGTTGAAGCGGTTCGGCTCTACGCAGTAGAGCGCGAGGGCAATCAGGTCGTCGCCTTCGACCTCGGCCTCGATTCCGACGGGCTCGGCCTGCGCGCGGGCCACGAGTTTCTGCCGCTCCACTACTTCGGCTCGCGCTCGCTCGTCGCGCACGGCGGCGAACTCTTCTACGACGTGGTGGGCGGCGACCCGACGCGCGACCGCGCCGTGCGCTGGCTGCGCTTGCGCGAGGTCGAGCAGCCGCGCTACGAGCGCGAGGGCAGCCTGACGACGCCGCCGCTCGACGGCAAAGAGCCCGGCTGCGTCTGGCACCGCCTCTTCCTCGACGCCTGCGTGCCCGCCGAGTCTTCCGTCGAAGTCTGGACGCGCGCCCACGACGACCGAGAGCTTTTGCGGAGCCTGCCTTTCGCACGAGAGCCCGCGCCATACCTGCGCGGGGCTGGCTCGGAGCTTCCATTCCTCCGCGCGCAGGCGGCGCCGGGCGCGCGTGCCGACGAAGGCCCGGGCGGCGCGGCCGGGGGCGCCGGCACCTGGGAGCTTCTGTTCCAGCAGGCGCGGGGGCGGTTCCTGCAAATCCGACTGGCCTTCGCGGGGACCGGCCGCGTATCGCCGTCGGTCGGCGCGCTGCGCGCCTACTACCCGCGCTTCTCGTACCCGCGACAGTATCTGCCGGCGGCCTTCCTTGAAGACGACGAATCGCGCTCGTTCCTCGAACGCTTCCTGGCAAACCAGGAGGGCTTCTTCACCGAGATCGAGGGGAAGGTGAGCGACGTGAGCCTGCTCTTCGACGCGCGGACCGCGCCGGCCGAGACGCTCGACTGGCTGGCCAGCTGGGTCGGGCTGATGCTCGACCCGCTCTGGTCGCGCCTCGGGCAGCGGCGCGCGTCCGACGGCTCCGCGGCCGGCGCCGTTAGCAGTGCCGTGGGCGGCCCCGTCGGACTCTTGCACGCCGCTTCGGGCGCAGACCGTCGCCGCCTCTTCATCCGTTTCGCGCGCCGCCTTTACGACCGACGCGGCACGCGCCGCGGGATGCTGTTCGCGCTCAACCTGCTGCTCGACCCGACGCTCGAAGCGACGCTGGCGCGGCTGAAGGCCGCCGCCGTGCGGCCCGGCGAGTTCCCGGCGCTGCTCGCGGAGCTTGACGAGTTGGGGCTCGCGCGCCCGCGCCCTTCGACCACCGAGCGTGAGTACGAGAACACGCTCTATGAGTACGTGCTCGCGCCCTCGCGCCCGTCGAAGGTGCGCGTGGTCGAGAGCTTCAGGACGCGCGGCGGGCGCGGGATGGTCGAGGGTCTGCCCGACAGCGCCGAGCGCGTGCCGGGCGGGACGGACGCCGAAGCGGGGCAGGCTGCGCTCATCGCGGACCCGGCCCACGCCTTCACCGTGCTCGTCCCCGAGGCTCTGACCGACGAGGAGGAGGCGATGGTCGTCCGCGTCGTCGCACTGGAGAAGCCCGCGCACACGCGCTTCGACGTGCGCCGCTACTGGGACTACTTCCGCGTCGGCGAAACGCGGCTCGGCATCGACACGACGCTCGGCGAGTCGGCCCGCTTCCGCCCGTTCGTGCTCGGCGCGAACCACCTGGCCGGCGGCTACCTGCATCCTCCGCGACCGCGCGACCTCGCCGGCCGCGTCGTCGCCGACCGGCCGGGCCGCTGGGCGCCGCTCTGAGTGCCCGGCCTGATTTTCAGTCGTTCGCCGCACGCGACGCGGCGCTCTTTTTCTGACGAGGGGAACCGAGACCGAAACCGACGGAGAGGCTTATGCGAGACTGCACGACGGCGACGGCGGGCGCCGGCCCGCTCGAACCGAACAAGCGAGTCAACTACAACTTCGGCATGGTGCTCGGCGTTGACGACTTCCGGCAGGAGCAGGGCTACTTCGACTGGAAGCACCGCCAGAGCAACCTGCTCCTGAACGGCGCGGGCACGGTCTGCGGCCTGCTCGTGACGGCGCAGGAGGTCGGCGGCGGGCGCGACGTTGAGGTGCGCGTCTCGCCCGGCTTCGCCCTCAGCCCGCACGGCCGCTGGATTTGGGTCGAGCGCGACCTGTGCGCGCGCTTCCGCGAATGGCTCGAACGCCAGCGGCTCGACCCGCCGCTCTCGCCCGGCCAGCAGAGGGCTTACGTCAAGGTCTGCTACGAGGAGTATCAGACCGACCTCGTGCAGATCGCCGGCCAGCCCTGCGCGTCCGAGGAGGACTCGCGCGCGCACTCGCGCACGCTGGAGACGGCGCGGGCCGAGTTCACGCTCGAACGCCCGGACGACCGCGCCGAGCGCGCCTACCGCCGGTTCGGCGAGATCGTCTCGCGCGTCGTCGTGGTTGACGAGCCGCTCGACCCGGACGACTCGGAGGCCCTGGCCGGGCTCGTCCGTTCGCTCGGCCGCAACTCCTCCGAGCCGCACGCCGAACTCCCCGAGCGGCTGCGCCTCGCGCGTGCCGGTGCGACCGAAGCCGTGCGACTCGCGCTCGGGGCCTGGGTTACGGAGGTCTGCCCGCGGCTCGCGCCCGCGCCGGCCGACGAAGACTGCGTACTGCTCGCGTGTCTCCGCTTCGAGGTTGATGGCGACGGCCTGCTGGTGCCTGCGAGCCTCAGGGTCGAGAACTGCGAGCGCCCGGTTCTGGTGCCAGACCGCTTGCGCCAGGAGCTTTTCGCAGCCGTGGGCCGTGGCGGGCAGGCTTCGCCGCCGGCGGCCAGCGCAGGAGGCGGCGGCGGGGTCGGACCCACCGGCCCGATTGGTGCCACCGGACCCACCGGCCCGACCGGCCCGACAGGCCGCACCGGCGCGGCCGGAGAGACCGGCCCTGTCGGCCCGACCGGCCCGCAGGGGCCGACGGGCGCGACCGGCCCCACGGGGCTGACCGGCCCTGTCGGCCCGACCGGTCCCACGGGGCCGACCGGCCCGACGGGTCCGACCGGCGCCACCGGCGCGACCGGCACGCTCGCGGCCAGGACCGACATTATCAAGTTCGCCAAGTTCGACAGCCAGTTCGACACTCTCCTGTCGGCGGTCGTGGCCCACGGTTTCGCCAAAGTTCCGGTCATCACCCTCACGGTCGAGAGCTTCGCGCTGGAAGCCCCCGAAGTTCGGGATGGACCCGTCGGCCGCGGCGGGCTTGGCGGCGTGGGCGGCGTGGGCGGCGTGGGCGGCCCGGGCGGCGTCCTCACGCGGTTGAGGACGCCCAACAACTTCGCGCTCACCGTCATGCCGACCGGCGACCCGAAGACCTTCCGCGTCGCCGCGACGTGCCTGACGGCGAACGCCATCTCGGAGCTGGTGGTCCGCTGGTGGGCCTTCCAGTCATGACGCGCGCAGAGTCGCGCGTGGCCGCACCGCGCGCGAAAAGGAGCCGGCCGTGAGAATCACCGTCGCCCTCATCGTCAAAAACGAAGAGCGCACGCTGGCGCGCTGCCTCTCCTCGCTCGCGGGCGCGGGCGTCGAGATACTGGTCGTGGACACGGGCTCGACCGACTCGACCGTCGAGATCGCGCGACGTTTCACCGACCGCGTCCACCACTTCGCCTGGTGCGACGACTTCGCCGCCGCGCGCCAGCACGCCTTCGACCTGGTCGAAGCAGACTGGGTGATGTGGCTCGACGCCGACGACGTGGTGCACGGGGCGGAGCGCCTGCGCGGGCTCGCGGCGAGCGCGGCCGCCGGGGTGTCGGGCTTCCAGCTCCGCTACGTCTACGAGCAGGACGAGTGGGGCGCGCCCGTCTGCGAACTATGGCGCGAGCGGCTGGTTCGCCGCGACGCCGGCTTTCGCTGGCGCGGGCGCGTCCACGAGGTTCTGGTCTGCGACGGTCCGCACAGGCTCGCGCGCAGTGGCGAGGTCTACGTCGAACACCGGCCCGAACGCTCGCGCGCGGCCGAGAAGTCGGGGCGCAACCTGCGCATCCTCGAAGACGAGTATCGGCGACTGCTCGAAGCCGGCCGCCGGCCCGGGTCGCGCCTGCTCTTCTACCTCGCCAACGAGCTGCTCGGCGCCGGCCGCGAGCGGCGCGCCCTCGCCCTCTACCGCGAGTGCCTGCGCGAGAGCGTCTGGGACGAGGAGCGTTACTTCGTCAGGACGCGCGTGGCGGCCGTCCACCGCCGGGCCGGGCGTTGGGGCCGCGCCGTCGAGTCCGACCTCGGCGCGCTGCGCGTCTGCCCCGAGCGGCCCGAAGCCTACTTCGGTTTGGCGGAGAGTTACTATCACCTCGGCGACTGGGCGAAGGTCCGCCACTGGTGCGAGGTCGGCCGCGCCGTGCGTGCCCACGACGTTGACCTCTTCGTCAACCCGCGCGCCAACAGCTTCGACTGGATCATCCTCTACACCAACGCGCTCTACCGCCTCGGCGACGTGCGCGCCGCACTCGACTGGACCCGCCGCGCCCTCGAACTCCGCCCCGCCGACGCGTGGCACCGCGCCAACTTCCTCTTCTTCGCGGGCGAGCTGGCGAAGGACGCGGAGGGCGGCCGAAGTCTGGAGGAGGGCCACTACGCGGTGCCGCCCGCCACCGGCGTGGCGCCAGCGGGCGGCGGACTCGCCCCCGACCATGACCGGCTCGACAACGGCGGCGCTTTCCCCCTTCACCCCGGCGCGCGCGAGGCGTTAGCGGCAACCTCCACGGAGGCGACGACATGAGCAGGCGACTCGACGAGCCGATCCTCGACAGGGGAATCGGCCACACCAACTTCTTCGACGGGCGGCTGCTGACGGCCGACGACCTGCGCAACGACCAGAACGCCAACCGCGAGCGGAGGCGCCAGCTCGGCCGGGCCGCCGGCTCGGGCGTCATCGAAGGGCTCGAAGTGAGCCTTGTCCGGAGCGGCGAGGGGGGCGACAGGCCGGTGCTGGCCGTGCGGAGGGGGTTGGCTCTGGCGCGCTCCGGACGTTTGCTCTCGCTCGGCGCCGACGATCAGGTGCGCCTCACGCGTCAGGAGGAGACGCGGCACGACGCGGCCGGGCTCTTCGCCGAATGCGGCACGACCGGCTCCGTCTTCACGCACCTTGAGAACGGCTTCTACGTCCTCTTCCTCTGCCCGGCCTCGGGCTACTCGGGCAGCGCGCCCGTGCAGGGCCTGGGCGGCGGCGGCCAGCGCACGGGCGCGTGCGGGGGTCGCTACGAGGTCGAGGGCGTGCGCTTCCGCCTCGCGCCCTTCGACGTGTTCGCCTCCGACATCCTCTCGCGCCAGACCCTCGAATTCATCGCCACCCTGGCCGACGCGCCCGGCGAGCGGAGCGACTCGCTGCTGCGCAACCTGCTGGCACACGCCTGCTTCGGCACCGAAGAGTCGAAGCTCCTCGCGCTCGACCCTCTGCGCGCCCACGCGGGCGGCGGGTCAGAGCGGGGCGCGCTCGATTACCTGCGGCGGCGCGGCCTGAGCGACGACTGCGAAGTGGCGCTGGCGCTCGTCTACTGGCGGGGCGGCCGCGTCCGCTTCGTGGACAACTGGGCCGTGCGGCGGCGCGTCGCTCGCGTCGAGGAGTCGGAGTGCTGGGCGCCCTTCGCCGGCGACCGCGCGGCGGCCGAGCGCGAGGCGATGCTCTGTCAATTTCGTGATCACCTGTCGGCGCTGCTCGACACGGCCGCCGACCCGTCGGCCGTCGTGGCGAGGAGTTACTTTCATTACGTCCCGCCGGTGGCGCTGGTGCCTCTCGCCGGCGGGGCAGGTCGCGGCTTCGCGGGCGACACCTTCTTCGAGGGCCTCCCGCGCCGCGGCCCCGAGTTCATCCGCGCGGCGGCGTTGCGCTCGCTGCTCGGCGAGGCCGCACACCACGAGCCGGTCGAGATCGGCGCACCGGCGCGTCGGCTTGAGATGCTCTGGCTCTACCTCGTCGCCGAGAGCGAGATGGCGCGCGACGCGGGCGCCGCGGTCCGGCGCTACGCGGTGCTGGCGAGCGGCCACACGCCCCACCGCGCCACGGCCCGCTTCGACCTCTCGCTGTGGGACTACGCCAACTACGCGGGCGAGGGCGAGGGCTGACCGGCCGGCGGAGGCAGCGGCGCCTTCGCCGGGCGCCGCAGGCTTCGATAACGAGCGCCGCAGGCTTCGATAACGGGCTTCGATAAAAGGAGACGACCATGTCGAAAGAGCGTAACGAGTTGAGGATTGGCGCCATCCGCCAGCCCGCGACCTTCGAGGCGGTGAGGCCGGGCGACATCATCTCGTCGGACTTCATCAACCGCCTGCTGCTGCGGGTGGCGCGGCTCGAAGCGCGCGTCGAGGAGCTGGAGGCGCGGCCCGTCGCCGAGCCGGTCGAGCGCGTCGTCGAGATCATCACCCGCGTCGAGCCGGAGGAGGGGCAGGCCGTCGGGCAGGTCGTCACCCTCACGGGCCACTTCGCCACGCCCGCCGCGGCCAACACGGTCTTCCTCGACAAGGTGCCCATCACCGAGTTCGTCAGGGCCGGCGGCGGCCTGCTCTCCTTCATCGTGCCGGCGAGCTTCAACGTCCCGCAGGGCAAGACGCAGAGCGTCAAGCTGACGGCCGAGAACAACATCGGCAAGTCGGTCCGCGACTACGTCCTCAAGCCGGCGGCGCAGGCCGCGGCCGACAACCCCGAGATCAGCTCGGTCGAGTTCGTCAACATCTCCAACCGCCTTGCCGTCGGCGCCGGCGGGATGGCGAACGCGACGGGCATGCTCGTGCGCGGCAGGGGCTTCGCCGAGCGGCCGGCCGCCAATCAGGTCCGCATCGAGCTGCGGGTCGGCGGCGAGAGCATGCGCTACCCGAAGCAGGGTTCGTTCGTGGTGCAGGAGAAGGACTCGGGCGCCACTCAGCTCTGGGTGGAACTGCCCCACCAGTCGCGCGAATTCCTGCTCGACGTGAGGACTGCCAACGTCATCGCCGTCGTCGTCCGAGCGCGCGACAAGGAGGCCGTCAACGTCATCAAGGAGGAGCAGCCGCCGCCGCCGGACAGGGGCAAGCCGGTCCGCGACCCGCGCCCCCGCCTGACGCAGGTCTTCGAGCGCGACCGCCTCATCATCGAGGACGACTCCGAGTTGTTCAGGAAGCCGAACCAGCCCGACCCGCCCCGTCCTGACCGGACCCGGCCCGACCGCATCGGCAGGCGCTGAACGGGATGACGGCCGAAGGCCACTCCGTCGGGACGTTAATCGCGCGCTGCGCCGGCGGCGTCGGGCGCGTGGCCGCGCGGCTCAGGCTCGAACACCTGCTCGGCTACGCGGAGCTGGCGCCGCGTGCGCTCCCGCCGCGGGCCGTGTTCGTCGTCCGCCGTCAGACGGCCCCGCGGCCGGTCGGGCTCGGGCACACGCGCCTCGGCGTCGAGTGGGAAGCGGAGGTGCGGGGCCGCCTGGAGGAGCAACTGCGGCGCGCCGAACGGCCTTACCGCGGCCGCGTCAACACGCGGGCCGAGGCGGTTGTCTTCGCCGACGCGGCCGAGTGGCTGGCCTGCTTCTCCGCGGCCGCGGCCGCGGGCGACCTCGGCGAGGCATGGCTCTGGCGCGGCCTGCCGGACGCGCCGCACGTCAACGCAGGGAAGCGCGAAGCACTGTCGCCGCGCGACCTCGCCGCTGTCTGGCGACTGAGCCCGCTCGCCGTGCCGGCGGCGGCCGCGAGCCTCTGCCGTTGGGGCCGCGCGGCTGAAGTCCTGGGGCGCTTCACACCGGCCGAGTGCGAAGCGGTCACGGCCGCCCTCGCCTCGGCCTGGGGGCTGCCGGGCGGCGCCTGGGCGACGGCCGTGCGAGCCCGTCCCGTGTCCGACGGCGCGGGCGACGGCGCGGACGAAGCGTGGACGCACGGCAGCCCGCGAACCGCCCGCCGGACGGGCGCCGAAAGCCTCGACGGGGACTCTGAGCCCGGCGCCGGGGAAGCAGGCACAGTCGCGTCTGCCGGGGGCGCCGGCGCGGCGCGTGCTAACGCCGGTGGCGCGGCTCTGCGCGAAGCGAGAGGCGCGGCCGAAGACGAAACGGTAAGACCCCGCGCGACCCTGACCCCGACGCGGAGTTCGCCGCCCGGTCTGCTCGCCGAGGCGCTGGCCGGCGGCGGGCTGGTGCCGGAGGCCGCGCGTCTGTTAGCCGTCTCAATCGCCATCTTCGAGCGGCCCGCGCAGGCTCGCTCGGCCGGACTGGTCGCGGATGTACAAGCTTGGCTCGGCGGCGCGAGCGGCGCGTCGCGGCGCGTGCCTCGGACGGCCTCGCGGGTGAAGCCGCCGGCTCAGGCTGAGCGCGGGGGGGGGCGAGACCGGCGTGTCGATGACAGGGGCGCTCGGAGCGAGTCGCCGGCAGAGCTTGAAGCGCGCGAGCAGCCGACGCGCGCGGAGTCTCCCCTGAATCGGGGCGTGCCGGGGAGGCGGACGGGAACCTCGGCGGACGACAGTGACGCGGCGGCAGTCGTCGAGGCTGAATCGGACGGCGAAGAGCGTGGTGCCGTCAGGGCGCAAGAGGGCTATGCGGAGAGTGATAGGGGCGACGGCGCGAGGCACGAGCCGGCGGCCCTCGGCCCGTGGCTCGGCGAGGCGGAGTTCGAGACCGACCTGGCCGGCGCGTTCTACCTGCTCAACCTCTTCAGGCTCGCGGGGCTGCCCGAGTGCTTCGACGAGGAGTTGAATCTTTCGGAACACCTGAGCGGGTGGGGGCTGGCGGAACTGTTCGCGCGCTGGCTGCTCGCGGCCGAAGACGAGGCGGGTGATGGCATCGTGCCCGAAGAGTTTGAAGGCGACGGGCTGTGGGAGTTGCTGGCTCG
Organism: Pyrinomonadaceae bacterium; assembly: GCA_035645715.1. Lineage (GTDB taxonomy): Bacteria > Acidobacteriota > Blastocatellia > Pyrinomonadales > Pyrinomonadaceae > QHXN01. The sequence continues at coordinate 170,685 of DASQMB010000025.1, read as the reverse complement.
GCTCGAAGGGCGCGCGGGCGGTGAACCGCCGGCCGCAGAGTTTCGCTGCGGCGAGTCTTTCCGGATGCCTGAGAGTTGGGCCGCGCGGTTCGGGGCGGACGAGGCCGCGCACCGGCCTTTGGCCGAAGACGAGACGCGCGCGTGGCCCGCGGCGGGCGGAGACCTGCGGCGCTGGATGGGGCGCGTCTTTCCTTTCCTGCGCGGCCTGCTCGCGCGGCTGCTGGGCGACGAGACACTGAGCCGCGGCGAATTGGCGCGGGCGCTGCTCCTGCGCCGCGGCGTTGTGTACGTGACGGGGATGCACGTTGACGTGGTGCTGGGGCTGGACCAGATCAGCCTCGACGTGCGGCGGGCCGGGCTCGACGCCTCGCCCGGCTGGTCGCGCGACCTCGCGCGCGTCGTCACCTTTCATTTCCAGTGAGGGAGGCCGCCTGTCATGCCTTTACGAGCCTCGCCCTTCGCGGCGCTCCCGCGCGACGCCGGGACACACTTCAGACTCTTCTACTTCGCCGCGGTGGCGCGGGTCTACCGCTACCTGTCGGCCCTGGCCGCGGCCGACGGCGGCGCGCCGCTGGCCTCGGAATTCCCGTTCCTTGCGGGCTACGAGGCGGAACTGCGCGCGTGCGAGGCGGCGGCCGGCGCGACCGGTGCGCGCGGCGTTGACGCGACGGCCGGAGCCGGCGAAGGCGAAGACGTTACGGGCGGAGCGGGCGGCCCGGCCAGCGATGCGGATAACGTTGCGGGCAATGATGTAGGCATCGAGTGCGGGCCGGAGTGGTGGCGCGAGGAGATAGAGTCGTGGGAGCAGGAGGCGGAATGTCATCTGCCCCTGCGCGCTCTGGCGTCTGAGTTGAGTCTTACTTTCGAGGAGCGACTGGCGCTGGTGCTGGCCGGGCTGGTCGAGGAAGACATACGGTTCGGCGCGCTCTTCGCCGCCTTGCAGGAACCGCTCTCGGCGCGGCGCCCTTGTCTCGGGCTGCTGGGCGCGCTGGCCGCCGGCACGCCCGAGCGCGGGGCCGCGTCGGCCGGCTCGTGGCACGGGGCCGCGCTGCGTTTGGCCGAGGAGGGCCTGCTGTTGGCCGAGAACCGCGCGGCGCCGCGTGCCGAGTGGGTGACGAGGGTGCCGGCGGTCGTCTGGGACGCGCTGCGCGGGCAGACGCCGCGGCTCGCGGCCGACGGGCTGTGGCTGCACGGACATGATGAGTTCCCCGCGCTCGAAGAGTTGGTGCTCGACGAGCGGCTGCGCGAGAAGCTGGCGCGCGTGCCGGAGGTGCTCGAAGGCGGCCACGTCCGGGCAGTGGTGCTGCGCGGGATGGCGGGCGGCGGGCGGCGCACGATTATGGGCTCGCTGGCCCGCGCGCTCGGGCGGCGGCTGCTCGTCTTCAAGCCGCGAGGCGGGCCGAAGGAGCGCGACGACAGGAACGCCGTCGAAGACCCCTGGCGGTTGGCCGGCCCGGTGGCGACGCTCGCGCGGGCCTTCCCCGTCTTCTCGATTGACCCGGCGCCGGGTGAGACGTTCGAGCTGCCGGCGCTCGCCGGCTACCGCGGCCCCGTCGGCGTCGTGATGCGGCGCGAGGGCGGGGCGGCGGGCGAGGCCGTGCGCCACGCCGTCACGCTGGAATTGCCGCCGCCCGCCCCCGCACACCGGCGCGAAGTCTGGACGCGCGCTCTCGGCCCGCGCGTCAACGGCGCGCTCGACGAGATCGCGGCCGGCTTCATCCTCCCGCTCGGCCACGTCCACCGGGCCGGCCACGCCGCGGCCGCTTACGCCGCACTCGAACGCCGCGAGCACGTCGCGGCCGAAGACGTGCGCGCGGCCTGCCGCACTCTGAACCGGCAGAAGCTCGACACGCTGGCGCAACGGCTCGAAGCCGGCGGCGGGTGGACTGACCTCGTGCTCGACGAGATTACGGCCGCGGGGCTCGCTGACCTCGAACGCCGCTGCCGCAACCGCGAGCGCCTGCTGCCGCACCTCGGCGCGGGCTTCGGCAACTCGGCCAACCGGGGCGTGCGTGCCCTCTTCGACGGCCCGAGCGGCACCGGCAAGACGCTCGCCGCGCGCGTGCTCGCCTCGGTCCTCAAGACAGACGTGTACCGCGTCGATCTCGCCTCGGTGGTCAACAAGTACATCGGCGAGACGGAGAAGAACCTGAGCCAGCTCCTCGCCCGCGCCGAGGAGCTGGACGTGATCCTGCTGGTGGACGAGGGCGACGCCCTGCTGACGAGCCGGACCGACGTTAAATCGGCCAACGACCGCTACGCCAACCTCGAAACCAACTACCTCTTGCAGCGGCTCGAAACCTACGAGGGTGTCGTCGTCGTCACGACCAACGCAGGCAACCGCATCGACCAGGCGTTCCAGCGCCGCTTCGACGTGCTCGTCAGCTTCCAGCCGCCGGACGCGCAGGAGCGCCTGCTCATCTGGCGGCTGCACCTGCCGGCGGAGCACAGCGTCTCGCGCGGCTTCCTCGAAGAGGCCGCGCAGCAGTGTGCGCTCACCGGCGGGCAGATCAGGAACGCCGCGCTCTACGCCACGCTGCTCGCCGTGGACGGCGGCCGCGGCGGCCAGGTGCGGGACGAGGACGCCGAGGCGGCCGTCAGGCGCGAGTACCAGAAGGCCGGCGCGTCGTGCCCGCTGCGCCGTCGCGGGCTCGCGGGCGGACACGGCGCGGCCCTCGAAGGCTTCCTCGCCGAACTCGGCTGAGAACCCCTGCGGGTGGCGCGAAGGCTGGCGTAACTGCGGCGGCTGACTTTACTGATGGAGGGCACACGGTCAAGGTCGAAGCACGGCCACGAGGCGGCGGACGACTCCGACGCCGGGCCGGACCTGTCTGCCTACGCCCCCGACGCAGAGCGCGCCACGCCCGCCTACGCCCTCGCGCAGGGTGCCGAGCCCGCCGTCTCGCTCTTCGGCTCCACGCCCGTCCAGCCCAAGCTCGCCGTCGGCTCAGTCGGCGACCCCTACGAACGTGAGGCCGACGCCGTCGCCGACTCTGTCTCCTCCGGCCGCGAGGACGCGCCGACGCCGTCCATCTCGACTCTCGCCCCGCACTCATTCGTCCAGCCGAAGAGGGAGGAGGAGGAAGAGCGCACGCCGGCCGAAGTCTCCTCGCCCGAGCCCGCCGCACAGGAGGAGCGCGAAGAAGAGCCGGGGGGCGAAGCCGCGACAGTCCAGCGGGCGCCCGATGAAGGCGAGGGAACGATAGCGCAGGCGAAGCGCCGCGGGCCGGAACGCAAAAAGAAGAAGGGCGAGGAGGAGGAAGAGGCGGAGGCGAGGACTGAGTCGGCCATCAAGAGCGGCGCGGGCGGCGAGCCGCTCGAAGCCTCGACGCGCGAACGGCTCGAAACCGGGATGGGCCAGGACTTCTCCGACGTTCGAGTCCACCGCGGCGCGCAGGCCGACGGCGCCGCCAGGGCCATCGGCGCGCGGGCCTTCACCAACCGCAACCACGTCTGGCTCGCTTCGGGCGAGAAGCCCAACGACACGCGGCTGCTCGCGCACGAGCTGACGCACGTCGTCCAGCAGGGAGGCGTCGCCCGCCGCCCGCCGCGTAAGCGTCCTGACGAGAGCGGCTCCACGCCCGAGGAAACCACCAACGCCGGCACCGAACCCGGCGCCGCGGCCGAAGGGGGACGCAAGCCTGCGCCGAAACCGGCCACCCCCGCCACCCGACCCGGCACGGAGGCCGCAACGCACGCCGGCACGCCAGCCACCACGTCCGCCGACGTTACCGCTGCGACGCCCGCCGGCTCGACCGCCGCCACGGCCGGGACGACCGCCACACAGGGTAGCGCGACCGGCGAGAGCCCGTCGGCCTCGAAGCTAGAGCCCCGCGAAACAGACGCCTCCACGAAGCCGGCCCCCACATCTCTCACGCCGACGCCGGACACGCCGCCGGCATCCGCCGCGCCGCCGTCAGGTACCACGCCGTCAACACCGACGACTCCATCAACGGTAACGTCGTCGTCGGGCGCCGCGTCGCCCCTCGCAGAAGCCACGACCGGGGCCGCGCCCGACGCCGTCGCGCAGCCACTCTCGTCAACCCCGACGACCGCCTCGGGCTCGCCGGTTGCGGGCGGCGAGCAGGGTGAAGCTGCGACCGGGGGAGCCACAGCCGGGGAAGCCGCGACCGGTGAAACCGCGACCGGTGAAGCCGCGGCCGGTGAAGCTCAGTCGGGCGAGATGGCCGGGCCTGAGACCGCGGGCGGCGCGGCGGGCGGCGCGGGCGGCGCGGGGGGCGAGGCGAGGGGCGAGGCGGCCGGTGGCGGCGGAAGCGTGCCCGGCGCGGCAGGTGGCGAGGCGGAAGGCGGGGGCACAGAAGAGCAGGGCGCGGCCGAGATGGAAGAACGCATGGCCGCTGCCGAGGAGCGGACCGGTGCGGGCGGGGCGGCCGGCGGCGAGGCTGCGGGGGAGACGGAGGAAGCGGAACCGGCGGGCGTCGTCGAGGACGAGCCGGCCGGCGGGCTCGACGGCGCGGCGGGCGGCGGGTTCGGCGCAGCCGGCGGGGGCACAGTCGCCGACGATGCCGCGGCCGGAGCGGGCGGCGATCAGCCGGGCGAGTCGGATGTTGCCGAAGTCGATAAGGCCGGCGACGAGTTGGCGGCCGAAGAGCGCGCCGAGGAGAGGGCAGAGGAACAGACTCCCGCCGACATCTCGCCCTCGGACGAGGCCGCGGCCGGGCTCGATGCGGGTGGCGGCGGGGCGCCGGCCGATGCGGGTGTCGGAACCTCTGACGAGGCGGCGGCCGGGGGCGCCGGGGGCGAGGCCGTAGGCGAGACGGCCGGCGGCGAGGCGGCGACCGGGGGCGAGGCGGCTGGCGAGGGTGCGGCCGGGGCCGCGGGCGGCGAGCTTTCGCCGGCCGAGCGCGGGGCGGCCATGTCGTCGCTCGCCGAGGGTGGAGGCGGCGAGGGCGCGGCCGGGGGTGGCGGCGGCGGGGGCGGCGGCGCCGTCGCCGAGAAGCAGGAGCCGGAACCGCCCGACGTTTCGGGCATGGAGCCGGCGGCGGCGATGGGCGCGTTGAGCGGGCTGTCGCCCGCCAAGCTCGTCGTCGGCCTGGCCGGCGTCGGCGCCTCGGTCAACCGTTCGGTCGGCGACGAGCGCACGGAGTTGGCGTCGAGCCCGCCAGAAATGGAGCGTCCCTCCGGCTCGCCCGTCACCAAACAGGGGCCGACCGACGCGCCGCCCTCGCCTTCCGAGCAGGAGGCGGCCGCCAGGACCGAGGAGGCGCCCGAGGGAGCGTCGCACCCCGTCCCCGAGCCCGAGCCGCTGCCGCCCCCGCCGCCGGCGCCCACCCAGGCCGTCGCCGAGCCGCAGATCCGCGGCGGCGGCGAGCAGGGCGAGATGACCGACGAGGAGGTCGGGCGCCTGCAATCGTCGGTTGGCAGCCTCCCCACCTCCGACCCCGGCCTAGACGTTGACGCCGGCGAGCCGCCGCCCCTCGAACTGACAGGCGACGCAGACCCGGCGCAGGCCGACGAGCAGCGCGCCAACCTCGAAGCCTCCATCACGGAGACGCAGGAGCAGGGCGCGCGCGACGCCGCCCAGCCGCTCGGCGAAGACGAAATCTATCCGTCGGTCCCGCGCGAAACCCTCAAGGCCAGCATCCCCGGCGCGGGCGGCGGCGCGGGCGGCGCGGGCGGTGAGGCCGGCGCGGCGGCGGCCGGCGACCTGACCGGTGGCGAAGCGGGCGAGGCCGCTTCGATCATCGCGGCCGAGAAGAGCGGCGGCGAGATTCAGGCCGCCGTCGGGCAGGCGCAGGGCGACATGGCCGCCGAGCGCCAGAGACACGGCGAGAAGGTCGCCGAGGAGAAGGCGAAGACGCAGGAGGAAATCTCCGCGGCCGAGGCCGAGAACGCCGCCGCGCAGGAGGGCGAGCGCAGCAAGGCGAAGGCGGACGTGCAGCAGGCCCGCGCCGACTGGACGGCCGAGCAGGAGCAGGTCGTCGAGGAGAACCGCGAGAAGGCCGACGAGGAGATGCAGAAGGGCGACGAGGAAATCGTCGAGCACCAGGAGGAGGGCGAGCAGGAGGCGGCCGAAGCCATCGAGGAGGGCAACGAGGAGGCAGCCGAGGCGCGCGAGGAGGGCGAAGCGGAGGCTGAGGCTGAGAAGGCGAAGGCGGAGGAGCAGTCGTCTGGCTTCTTCGGGTGGCTGGCCTCGAAGGCCAAAGCCTTCTTCGACGGCATCAAGAACGCCATCAAGGCCGCCTTCGAGGCGGCACGCAAGGCCGTCAAGGCCGCCATCGAGAAGGCCAAGCAGCTCGCGGTCGCGGCCATCGAGGCGGCGCGCAAGGCCATCGTCGATGTCATCCGCCGCGTCGGCGACGCGCTCATCGCCCTAGGCGACGTGCTGCTCGCAGCCTTCCCCGGCCTGCGCGACAAGTGGCGCAAGTTCATCGAGGAGAAGGTGGCGGCGGCCGAGGCCGCGGTCAACAAGCTGGCCGAAGACCTGAAGGCCGGCGTCCAGAAGCTGCTCGACCTGCTCGGCGCCGCGCTCGACGCCGCGCTCGGCCTGTTGGAGAAGGGGCTGCTCGCGGCGGTGGACGCCGTGAACGCCGTCGTACAGGGCGCCATCAAGGCCGCGCAGGCCGTGGCCGAGGCGCTCGGCGCCTTCCTGGTGCTCGTCAAAGACGTGTCCGCAAACCCCGGCCAGTGGCTCTCGAACCTCGGCTCGTCGGCCGCGGACGGCGTCAGGAATCACCTCTGGGGGGCCTTCAAGTCGGCCGTCAAGCAGTGGTTCAACCAGAAGCTCGAAGAGGTGCTCGGCCTCGGGATGGCCGTCTTCAAGCTGCTCTTCAAGGGCGGCATCCAGATGGCCGAGATCGGCACGATGGCATTCGAGGCGGTCAAGGCCGCCATCCCCTCTATCCTCATCGGCCTCATCATCGAGAAGGTGGTCTCGATGATCATCCCGGCGGCCGGGGCCGTGCTCGCCATCATCGAGGGGTTGCAGGCGGCCTGGGGCACGGTCAGCCGCATCATCTCGGCCTTCTCGCTCTTCATGGCTTTCCTCAAGCAGGTGAAGACGGGCAACGCCGGGCCGCAGTTCGCCAACGCCGTCGCGGCCGCGGCCATCGTCGTCATCGACTTCGTCGCCAACTGGCTGCTGGCCCGCCTGCGCAAGCCCGCCTCGAAGGTGGCGGGCAAGCTCAAGGCGATGGCCCAGCGGATCATGAAGAAGCTGAAGAAGGCCGCCTCGAAGGTCGGCCGGAGAGTCAGGGGCGCCGCCAGGAGGGCCGCGCAGAGCCTCCGGCGGTTCGGCGGCAGGCTCTTCGGCGGGAAGAAGAAGAGGAAGGGCAGGAGGGGCGACAGGAGGAGGAAGAAGGAGGACAAGGAGAAGAGGAAGCGCGACCGCCTGGAGCGGGCGGTCAGGGCCATCCAGCCGAAACTGACCGCGCTGCTCAGGCAGGGGCCGTCGAAGCTGCGCCTGAGGGCGACCCTGGCGATCTGGAAGATCGGCTACCGGCTCTCTTCGCTGAGCGTGGACGAGAGCGGGACCGTCCTGGCCGCGGTCAACCCGTCGATGACGGTCGGCCGGGGCATCCCCATCACGGACGAGGAGCTCGGCCGGATGCTCTTCCCGCTCTACAAGGCCGCCGTGGAGGAGGCGATGGCCGAGATGCGTGCCGACCCCGCCCGCGGCCAGAGCATAACTGCCGCCGAGCAGTCCGTCATCGGCGGGCAGGGGCTGCCGGCGGGCGCCACGCGGTCCGAGCAGATCACCGCGTTGCACGGCCTGCAAAACCCGAGATACACCCACGGCCACCAGGGGCCTCTCCCCATCGCGCCGGGCGTCGAGGCGTCCTCGCGGGCCAGGACGCTCGTGAGCGGCCAGCTTCAGGTGAGCGGCCGGCCCTACTTCCCGGGCGCCTACGCGGGGTCGGTCCGGAGACTGAGGGGCATGACGCCTCAGGACCGTGCGGCGGCCGAGGGTGTGTTCCGGGTGCTCCCCATCTGGGAGTCGGCGCGCGAGCCGGGGGCCGCCATCCCCTACGCGCTGCGGGACGCGATGGACCGGAAAGACCCGCTGCACCCGAACCTCACGAAGGCCCAGCAGTTTGGCGGCGAGTTGCCGGGCTTCGACCGCAAGAACCAGCGGCCCGTCGGGAGAAGGCGTGAGGGCGTGCTGAACCCGATGGCCCCCGTCGGGGCCGTGGACATCACCGAGACGCGCCCCGAGCGGTCTCAGATGTCGCTGGAGTTCTCGGTCGGCGTCATCAGCCGCATGGTGATGGAGGCGGCGCGCGGCAACAAGGCTTACAAGCACGGCGGGACCATCCCGCCCCGGCTCGCGCAGGCGATGGAGCGCTTCGTGACCGCGACCAGGCGGAGGTTGAAGAACCGGGGCCGCGTGAGCGACAGGAGTATGGCCGGGCTGAGGGGCGAGCTGATGAGTCAGCTCAAGCTCTTCTTCAAGAGCCTGTGAGGCCGTGCCGCTCGGCCAGCTCGCGCTCGCGCCGCCGCCAGCGTTCGAGCAGCTCGGAGTCGCCGAGCTGTTCGGCGACGGCCAGCCCGGCCTCGACCTCGTCGAAACGCGGGTTGATCTCGTAGACGCGCTCGATGGTCTCCATGTGCTTGCGCAGCAGCGGCGTGGCCTCCTCCGGCTTGCCGCGCTCCAACAGCCTGACGCCCCGGTCGAGCTGGGCGCGCGCGATGGTGATCAGCGCGTCCGACTCGCGCGCCCCCTCTTCCAGCGCCCGCGTCGCCGTCTTCTCGGCCTGGGCGTATTTCTCCAGGAACAGCTCGACCTCGGCCCTGGCCGCCAGCAGCATCCCGCGCCACGTCGTCCCGTCGGGGTCCGGCTCGGCGTCCTGTCCCAGCACCACGTCCGTGAAAAGCTCGCCCGGCCGCGAGGTCTTGAGCGCCGCGTCGAAGGCCGCGACGGCCTTCTCGGCCTCGGCCTGGGCGAAGTAGGCACGCCCCTTGGCGAAGAGCGCCGGGCGGACGAGCCCGGCCTTTTCCAGCGCCTCGAAGTCGCGGAGCGCCTCGCCGGGGCGGCCGAGGGTGAACAGGACGTAGCCGCGGCAGGCGCGGAAGGCCGGGCGGTCGGCGCCGCGCTTGACGCCGAGGTCGAGCACGGGATGGATGAACTCCATCCCGGCCGGGTCGAGCTGCCGGCTCATCCTCTTGAGCGCCCCCGCCATCTCGCCGTCGCCCTCAGGGCGCCGCTTCGCGCTCATCAGCGGCGCCAGCTCCAGCGCCAGCTCCCGCACGCGCCGACCGGCGTATGGGTCGCCGACGCGTTCGGCGAAGAATTCCATGCCCTCCCTGAGGGTGTCGAGGAACTCCTTGTCAACGACGGTCGTGACCTCGTGTGCGAGCCAGATGAGGGCGTTCTGCCACGCGTCAACGGCGAACTGTTCGAGCGTGCGCGCCACCGGCCCGCGGAACCCGCTCTGGCGCTCGCCGGACCCGAACTCACCCAGCCACTCCCTCACCTCGCGCACGAAGCCTTCGAGGTTCTCCTCATCTGCGGGGCTGAACGCGCGCTCGCCCGCCGCCGACTCCGCCGCCGGCGGGACGATGACCAGCTTCAGCGGGGCTATTTTTTTCAGGTCGTAAGAGCCGCCCACGGCCGTCCACACGCGGTCCGCGACCTCGCCCCCCAGCAGGTGTCTGGCCGGGTCTTCGGCCTCTTCGGGGCTGTAGTTCATGGTGGTGATGGGGAAGCCGTCGGCGCTCAACAGCGCCGCGAGGACGTTGGCGACGCCCATGCCCAGCGCGCGGTGTTTGCGGAAGACGCCACGCGCGGGGGCGAGGGGGACGAAGTAGAGCCTGCCGGCCGTCTGCTCTGACACTGATTCTCCTCGGGTAGCGGGAAGTCTGTAACGCCTGAGGTAGCCGTCGTCGAAGGGGCGCGCCATTATACACAAGGCCGCCGGCGGGGGCCGGATGAGTGGCCCCGCGTTTATACGAGGTTGGATAAATTTATGAGGGCGTAGTAGTTGACAGGGAGACGGGGCTATTGTATTGTGCGCGCGAGCTCCGCCGAGCGTCTCACTTGTCTCGATGGAATTCACTTCTTTCAATTAAGCAATTTTCTTGTCCCCATCTCATCAAAAGTAATCTTGAAGGCGGAAGTGTGAGTTGCGCACGCTCTTGGCCGCGAGCGGTGTCGGGCCGCACGCCTATCTTCTTCCCGCGGCACGCCATCCGTGTGGTGCCGCCCGAACAACTCTTGTCGAACCCCTTGGAGGTTAATGTGAACAGCACCCGCTTCTCCCCAATCAAGCCGCTGGCGGTTTCACTCGCGCTGGCGCTCGGCATCCTCGTCGCGGACCTGACGGGCCGGCCTCTCGTCCCCGCGGCGGAGGCGCAGGATTCGTCCGACTGCACCGGCCAGTTCGCGGTCAAGGGTGTGCCGGTCGGCACGGCCGTCCCCATCTCCGAAGGCACGCTCAAGGGCGGCCCCATCGCCCTGCGCGGCGTCATCGTCAGCGGCGACGAGGTTGACGCCATAGTTGATGGAGACCTGTTGATCGCCGACGGCGTCCTCTTCGGCGACGACACGGTGCGGGCCGACGGCCTAGTCGTGGACGGCGGCGCGACGCCGTGCACGAACAGCGTCATCGTCAGCGGCGAGGTCGTCTCGGCTTTTGGCGTCATCGTCAGCGGCGACGACGAGGGCTCAAATGACGGGCCGGGCGCGCCCGCGGAATTCGAGGTCTTCGGCGGCACTATCGAGGGCGACAACCTCCGAGTCGAGGGCGGCGTGCTCCGCGGCGACAACCTGCGCCTGGTCGGCGGCCACGTGAAGGGGTCGTCGCTGCGCGTGGTCGGGGCCAGCATTTCGGTCACAATCGCCCCGGTCGAGTAGCCGGTTTCGAGGGCGCGGGTCGCGTAGGAGACCGGGCGCCAGACGTTTCGCTCGTGAGGGCAGCGGCTTTCGGCTGCTGCCCTCACTTTTTACAGAGGGGACTCCCCCGCGCCCTCACTCACGCCGACCGCAAACGGGGAGTTTCGCCGCCGCCTCACGCGGGCCGGGCGCCGCCGGGGGCACAGGGGGATTTTGACGGTTATCGGGAGAGACCGCTAGACTTGTCGCGCGGGCTCCCGGACCCTGAGGCCCGCGCGACGAGGGGTGCCGTCAGCATCAAGCACATGCAGCGCAAGCACGTCTTAGAAGTCTACCAGTGGCTCGTCATCGTGCTGGGCGCGGCGGTGGTCGGCTACAGCGCCTACGACCTGAAAGTCGCCCACCTCAATCTCACCTTCATCGTCTTCGCCCTGGTGACGCTCCTCCTCAGCTCGCGCTTCACCATCCACATCCCCAACTACAGCGGCGCCCTCACGGTCTCCGACACCTTCATCTTCATCACGATCCTCTTTTACGGCGGCAGCCCGGCCGTTTTCCTGGCCGCTACCGAGGGCGCGGTCTCGTCGGCCTCCTACCGCTACCGGCCGGCGACCATCGCCTTCAACAGCGCCATCATGGCCATCGCCACCTTCCTCTCGGCGAGCACGCTGGAACACTTCTTCGGGACGACGACCGAGCTGCCCGAGACGGCCAACCTCGGCGTCTTCGTCGCGGCCATCTGCACGATGGCTACCGTGCAGTACTTCGCAAACTCCTGGCTGGCCGCCGCCTTCACCGCGCTCAGGCGGGATCAGGGCGTGGCGCATACCTGGCGCGAGAACTACCTCTGGTCCTCGATCACCTACCTTGCCGGGGCGTGCGCGGCCGGCATCATCTCGCGGCTGGTGACGCGCTTCGGCTTCGGCTACGTGGTGCTGACGGCCCCGATCATCTTCATCATCTACCTGACCTACCGCACCTACCTCCAGAACATAGAGGCGTCGGTCGAGCGTGCCGAGCAGAGCGAGCGCGAGCGGATGCGCGAGCAGTACGCGCAGATGGAGAAGCTCTCGGCCCTCGGCGAGCTGGCTTCGGGCGTGGCCCACAACTTCAACAACACCCTGACCGGCATCCTCGGCCGCGCCGAACTCCTCCTCGAAGAGGACAACCCCGAGGAGATGAAGCGCGGCCTCCGCCTCATCATCCGCACGGCCGGCGACGGGGCCAAGACCGTCAAGCGCATCCAGGACTTCGCCCGCCAGCGGCGCGACCAGGACTTCGTGCCGATTGACGTGGACCAGTTGATGCTCGAAGTGGCCGAGATCACGCGCCCGCGGTGGAAGGACCTGGCCGAGGCCGGCAACGTCCACATCCGGCTCGACCGCCGCATCAGCTCGAACGCCTTCATCATGGGCGACGCCTCGGAGCTGCGCGAGGTGCTCGTCAACATGGTCTTCAACGCCGTTGACGCGATGCCCGCGGGCGGGACGCTGACGCTCTCGACGAGCGAGCAGGACGGGCTCGTCGAGTTGGCCGTCAGCGACACGGGCACGGGGATGAGCGAAGAGGTGCGGTCGCGCATCTTCGACCCCTTCTTCACCACGAAGGGCAAGGCCGGCATGGGCCTCGGCCTCTCGGTCAGCTACGGCATCATCCGGCGCCACGAGGGAACTGTGGAGGTCGAGTCGGAGGTCGGGCGCGGCACGACCTTCCGCGTGCGGTTGCGGGCCGCGCCCGCCGGCGCCTCGCCCGACCTGCACGTCTCGGCGCGGCCCGGGCCGGCCGCGCTGCACTGCGACCTGTCGGTCCTCGTGGTGGACGACGAGGACTACGTCCGCGACCTTTTGCGCGACATCCTGACGCGGGAGGGCTGTGAGGTGGTGACGGCGGCCGACGGCCACGAGGCCGTGGCGCTGTTCGCCCGCGGCGGCTTCGACGCCGTCTTCACGGACGTGGGCCTGCCCGGCATGAGCGGCTGGGAGCTGGCCCGCCAGGTCCGCGAGCGCAGCGGTGAGGTGATGTTGGCGGTCATCACCGGCTGGGGCGACACGGTCAGTTCCGAGGAGCAGTCGGCCGCGCGCGCCGACTGGGTGGTGCCGAAGCCCTTCAGCGTGGACCGCATTATTGCCCTCACTCACGAGGTGGCCCGCCGCAAGGTCGCCCGCGGCGAAAGGCTCGCCGCCCGTTGAACGAGTGGCGTAGGCCCGGAAGACGGCAGGCGAAGACGGGGAAGGGAAAAGGGACGGCGTACAGAAGTGGTGGGCAGAGGCGCGACACTCTGCCTGTTCGGGCCGCTGTCCCCGACCCACACTCTTTTCCCGGCCTCCTTCTCCCCCGTTCCCGGTTTCCTTCTTCCCCTCTTACCCTTATCCTTCCCCCTTCTCCCCGCCGGCTTGACCGCGCGAGGGCGGCCCGCTTACAAAGCTCGCATGGAGACCGAAGGGACAGGCGCGGGCGAGTGGGCAGTCGAGACCGTGGACCTCGTGCGGCGCTTCGGCGGGCGGGCGGCCGTTGACGGCATCAGCCTACGCGTCGGGCGCGGCTCCTTCTTCGGCTTCCTCGGGCCGAACGGGGCGGGGAAGTCTACGACCATCAAGATGCTGACGGGGCTGCTGGCGCCAACGTCGGGCCGGGCCTTGGTCGCCGGGCACGACGTGGTCGCGGAGCCGCTCGAAGTCAAGCGGCGGATCGGCGTGGTTCCCGAAGACCTGAATTTATTCGAGCGGCTGACGGGCGCCGAGATGCTCACGTTCACGGGGCGCATGTACGGCCTCGGCGCGCGCGAGATCGGCGAGCGTTCGCGCGAGCTGCTGGGGCTGATGGCGCTCGACGAGGAGCCGACCAAACTCGTCGTCGAGTACTCGCACGGGATGAAGAAGAAGCTCAGCCTGGCCTGTGCCCTTATCCACCGCCCCGAAATCCTCTTCCTCGACGAGCCTTTCGAGGGAGTTGACGCCCTCGCTTCGCGGACGCTCAAAGACCTCCTGCTGCGGCTGACCGAGCGCGGCCTGACCGTCTTCCTCACCTCGCACGTCCTCGAAATCGTCGAACGCCTCTGCACGGAGATCGCCGTCATCAGCCGCGGGCGGCTGGTGGCCGCGGGGCCGCTCGCGGAGTTGCGGCGCGGCGTCATGCCCGCGGGCGGCGGGGGCGAGGGGGAGGCGCCGCTCTCGCTCGAAGACTATTTCATCCGCGTGGTCGAGGGCACGGGCGGCGGGGCGGGACGGCCGGAGGCCGCGGCCGAGTCTTTGCGCTGGCTCGGGTGACGGGGCGGGCCGGAGATCGCGCCCCGTCGGGAAGGGGGGTGAGCCGAAGGCCCGCGCTCGGCCGGGAAGGCGGGCGCGACAAAGAGACTGTAAAGGCGGAAGGCCCGCAGCGGAGTTGATGAACTCCGCTGCGGGCCTTCCGGTTTTGAGGGGCGGGCGGTAAACGCCCGCCCCCGTGGCGCCGGCCCTTACGGGAGCGCCTCGATGACCACCATGAACCGGAAGTTGCCGGTCTGTTGGACCCCCGTCAGGAACTGGAGGTTGATTGACTGGTTGTGGGCCAGCGGCGTCGCCAGCGTGACGGTGCCGGCCGAGAGCGTCGAGTTGATGCCGCCGCCGTTGGGTTGCGCGGGCGGCGTCTCAAGCGTGGTGCCCTCGACGGTCAGGTTGCCGCCGCCGCACGGGTTCGAGACCACGACCTGCGACGAAGTGATGGCCCGCAGGTCCGCCGTCCCGGAGGGCGACGGGAAGGTGGTCATGTCAATGATGCGGAACCGTAGTCTCGTCACAGGCCCGCCGGTCAGGTTGAGGTAGGTGCGCCGGAACGCGAGCGTGCCGAGCGACGAGGTTGCCGGGTCGCCAGGGGTGTTGTCCCTGACGCGGTTCGGTGCGTTCGCGGCCGCCACGCAGGGCGCCACCAGGAACGAACCGAAGTCTGTGTTGAGGCCCTTGACGGTCGGGGAGGCGAGGCCCTCCGGCCCCGGCGCCCCGAGTCGCGGCGTGGCGTTGTCGCCGACCGGCGTGGCCGGCGTCGTCGAGACGACGATGAAGTCGCTCGCCGAGACGTTCGTGTCGAGCGGGTTGCCCGTCAGCGTGTCGGGCTTGCGCACGAAGCTGTACTCGCTCGTGGAGCCGAGGGCCGCCGGCATGGTCGTGCCCTCGCGGAGCAGGTCGCAGACCGACCCGGTGTTGGCGCCGAAGCCGATGCCGTCGAACCTGTTCGCCGTTGAGACCTGCGCCACGTCCGCCGTCGTGAAGATGGCGAGGTCGGCGTCGTCCTCGATGTCGGACGAGAGCGTCTGGTTCGGCGCGGCCGCCGTCGTGCCGCCGTAGTTGGCGAGCGAGTAGGCCGAGCCGCCAAACAGATAGTGGCCCTTCTTCGGTATCACGGTCCCGTTCGGGATGGTGCCGACGAGGATGGGCGTGGCGTCGCAGCCCGAGCCCATCTTGAAGAGGCCGTAGCCGGCCGAGGCGTCCGAAGCCGCGACGGTGTGGTCGGTGCCGGTGTTGTTGAAGAGTTCGACGAAGTCGTCGCCCGCGCCGCCGGGGCCGCTGGTGCGGACCTCGGAGATGACGATCAGGCCGGGCTGGCTCGTCGGGTTGATGGTGCCGACGGCCTGCCCGTCGAGGATGGTGCCGCTCGACGGGTTAGACAGGTTGACCAGGAAGGTCTCGTCGGTCTCGCCGTTGTTGCCGTCCGAGCAGACATCCACGGAGATGGTCCGCATCATCTGGCCGGCCGAGAAGGTGACTGTGCCGCTGCTCGTCACGTAGTCGCTGGAGCCATCGCAGCTTGCGCCGCCGGTGGCGGGGTTGGTGCCGCCCACGTCGTCGGCCGTCGCGTAGTCAACCGTGACCGTGCCCGAAGCCGGGGCCGGCAGGACGACGTTGAAGACCATCGGCGTGGTGCCCGAGGCCGGCTCGCCGACCTTGGCGTCGCGGATCGAGAAGACGGTCTGCGGCACGTTGATCGGGGTGACGGTCGGGTCGTTTGCGCCCGGCTCCGTCGGGTCGTCGGAGACGACGTTGATGCCGCCGTCGGCCGTCACCGTCGCCTGGTTCGAGACCTGCTGCGACGCCCCGTTGAAGGGGTCGTCAACCGTGACCTGGAAGGTGACGGTGACGGACTTGCCCGCAGGGATGGTGCCGAGGTTGAAGGTGATCGTGTCGCCCATGATGACGGGCGGCTGCGGGGCCGGCAGGTCGTCGCCCGTGCCCCCGTTGTCGTCACCCACCGTCGTGTCGGAGACCGGCGGCGCGCCCTGCGTCGAAGGGGCGCTACCGTCGGGGCTGTCGTTAACGACCGTCAGCTCGCCGCCCTGAGAACCGGGCTGCGACTGCGTGATGACGGGGAAGCTGACGAACGGCCGGTTGGTCACGTTGTTCGATCTCGACTCGGTCGTTGACTCGCTTCCGGTGGCCTCACCGCTGTTCGTATTCTCAGCGATTTCGGCGAGTTCGGGCGCCGCAGCCACCGTGGGCTGTGTGCAGGCCGCGCCGCCGACGAAGCCGCCGCCGGTCGGGACGGTGTTCGAGGCCGCAGCCGTGGACAGGGTGTTCCGCCCTTGCAGGTAGGTGACGACCGCGGCGTCGTTGTTGTTGGCGCCGCCGTAGCCGGGCAGCCGGACGGTCGTGGACTGCCGCTGGCGCAGCCGGATGTCGGCGTTGTTCGGCGGGGTGGCGCCCTTGCCGCCGCCCGCCACGCTGTTCATCAGCGCGCCGGCGCCGCCGATGTCGGCGCAGGTGGTGAAGTTGTCGGTGGCCGCGATGGTGCCGTTGTTGAGGTGGATGGCGTTGAAGTCGGTGTTGATGGTGCCGGGCGTGTTGACGCTGTTGCCGGTGACGGTGACGTTGAAGACGGACCCCTCGTTGATCTCGTCGCCGAAGTCCATCCTGATGCCGTGGTTGTTGTACTGCCGAATCGTGTTGCCGGTGACGGCCACGTTCATGTCGCTGCCGCCGTCGCCGAAGATGTAGATGCCGCTGCCTTCGGACGAGCCCGAGTTGGCGACGGCGGCGTCGCCGATGATGTTGTTGCGGACGCGCGCGTTGACCGTGCCCGTCTGGCCCGTTTCGGCCGAGCCGCGGATGCGGATGGCCTCGCCCTTCGCGCCCTTCATCGTGTTGTTGCGGATGTCGATGGTATGGGTGCCGATGGCGCCGGTGACGACGCGGTTGCCGCCCGGCGCGGGGGCCGGGTGCGGGAAGGCGATGCTGTCGAACGTGTTGCCGTCGGCGACGTTCGGGCCGCCGATGATCAGGTCCATCGTCGAGGTGCCGTTGGCCGCGGTGTTGATCCAGTCGGTCTTCGCGCCCTTGATGGTCGAGGACCTGAGGGTCCAGTTGAGCACGGCCGACCCGTTCGATGAGATGCGGATGTTGTTGTTGCCGAGCGTCGTGCTGTTGTTGCCGAAGGTGCTGCCCGTGATGACGAGCCGGTTGAGCGTGCCCGACGTGTTGACGACGCTCAGGTTGTCCTCGAAGCCGCCCTCGATCACGCAGCTCGTGATGGCCGCCGCCCCCGTCAGGTTGCTGAAGTTGACGCTGCCCTCGTCGGTGGCAGCATCTTCGCCGTTGGTGCCGCTGACGGTCACGAACTCCATCGTGAAGTTCGAGGTGTTGACGCCGCGGACGCCGTGGTTCTGGTTCGTGCCGTTGATCGTCATCCGGCGCAGCGTGACGCCCGAGACGTTGCTCATGAAGACGCCGTTGCCGTTGGCGGTGCCGGTGGCGCCGCTCTTGTTCGAGATGGTGCCGCCCGAGCCGTTGCCGCCGACCGCCGTGTTCGAGCCGTCGCCGACGACGGTGAAGCCGCCGCCGGTCTCCTGCAAGGCGATACCGGCGGCGGTGCCGCCCGCCGAGTCGACGCGCGTCAGCGTCATGCCGAGCGTGGTTATTCCTCCGGGGCCGTCAATGTTGACGGCCGTCGCGTTCGAGGAATCCACTGTGCCCGACGTGCTGTTGATGGTGCCGTCGGCGTTGGTGGCGTTGATGCCGTTGGCGTTGTTGGTGAAGATGCTGACGGCGCCGAGGCTGTAGGCGCCCGTGCCGTTCGTGATGGTGACGGCCTGGTTGGTCAGGCGCGCGCCGCTGGTGCCGAGATTGAGCGTCGTGAAGGAGACGTTGCCGTTCGCGTTGTTGATGTTGACGCCGGTGGTCGAGGCCGTGCCCGACACAGTGCCGGTGAAGCTGACGGTGCCGCCGGTCGTGCCGTCAACGTTGACGACGCGCTGCGCGTTGGCCTGCGAGACGGTGCCGGCGTAGGTCGAGTTGACGGTGCCGCCCGACACGTGGAAGGCCGCGGCGCCTCCGCCCGTGATGGTGCCGCCGTTCATCGTCAGCGTGCCGGTCGCATTAAGCAGCGAGACACCCGACTGGGCTGTGCCCGACGAGATGTTGGCCGAGACGCTGGTGAGCGCCATGTTGAGCGGGGTGGCCGTGACGTTGATGGCCGCGGCGTTCGTCGTCGAGATGGTGCCGCTCGTCGAAGAGACCGTGCCGGTGTTGGTGTTGGTGCCGAAAGCCACGACGCCCGAGTCGGGCGCGATGTTGAGCGAGGCGAAGGAGATGGGGCTCGCGTTGTTGCTGAGGAAGACGCCGATGCCGGCCGAGGCTGTGGAGTTCGTGTTGCCGAAGCTGAGCGTAGTGGCGGTCGCGTTCGTCACGCTCAGCCCCTCGCTGGCCGGGCCTGTGGCGCCGCCCGCCGTGGTCGCGCCGGAGGAGAGGCCGCCGCCGCTGACGCGGTTGAGGCGCAGGCCCTGCGCGGCGCTGTTGGACGAGGAGAGGCTGGTGAAGTTGAGCGCGATGGGCGTGGCCGGGTTGGCCGCCTTCGTGATGTCCACGGACGCGCCGGCGGTGGCGTTGATCTGGCTGCCGGCCGCGTTCGTCACGTTGATCTGGCCGGTGTTCTCCGTGCCGACGAGGCCCGCGCCGTTCGAGGTCGTGACGGCGAGATTGCTGAAGGTGGTGTTGCCCGAGTTGCTGCCGAGGCTGACGCCGACGCCGGCGGTCGTGTCCTTGGTGACCGTCGTCGCGGCGAAGGTGACGGCCGTGGTTGAACTCTGAATCTGGATGCCGATGCCGGCCGGGTTGGTGATGGTGGTCGCGCCGGCGACGTTGACGGTGCCGCCGCCGTTGGCGTGGAGGAAGCCGACGCCCGTGCCGCCCGAGCGGGCCAGCGTGCCGAAGGTGCGCGTGCCCGAGGAGTTGTTCTGCAAGGAGATGCCGTCGGTGCCGCCGCTGACATCGGTGTTGCCGAAGTTGATGTCGGCCGTAGTTGTCCCGACGAGAATGCCCTGCGTGGTCGAACCGGAGACGGTGGTCGAGCCGAAGGAGAAGGCGCTGCCGCCCGCCCCGTCCGAGTCGGCGATGCCGGACAGGTTGATGCCCTGCGAGGTGCTCGAAGTGGTCGAGACGCTCACGAACCCGCCCGCGACCGAGAGCGTGCCGTTCGTTAGATTGAGCGCCTGCCCTGTGCTACTGAGAACCACGTCGGGCGAGCCGCTGTTGCCGGCCACGAGCGTCCCGAAGTTGTTGCCGAAGATTTTCGCGCCCGTAGTGTTGCTGATGGTGAAGCCGCGCAGCGTGTTGCCCTGTCCGAGGGTGACGGCGTTTGTTGCCGCCGCCGTAGTAGCGACGGTAACCGATCCGGGGAGCGAGTTGTTGGCCGGCAGCGGGTCGCTGTAAGCCTGGACGGTGTAACCGGAAATCGAGGCGAGCGTCGCGGTTGCGCCCTGCCCGACCAGTTTCTGGTTGTTGAGCAGGGTCTGGCCGCCCGTGTGCGCGCCAGCGTAGAGGAAGATGCTCTCGCCCGCCTCGTCGAGCGTCGTGTCGTCGAAGCAGTCAGTTCCGACGAAGCAGTTGAAGGGGTTGGTCAGGCGCCCGTCGCCGCCGGGCGAGGCCGCGGGGTCAACGAACCAGACGGCGCCGGCGGTGCCGCCGTTACCGTCGCCGACGTTGAGGGTTACGGTGGCCGTCCCCGTGCGTCCGCCCGAGTCGGTCACGGTGTAGGTGAAAGAGTCCGAGCCGTTAAAGCCCGCGTTCGGGTTGTAGCTGAACGAGCCGTCCGAGTTGAGCGTCAGTTGCCCGTTCGAGGGGCCTGTGTTCGGCCCCGAGGCCGTCAGGCCCGCGCCCGCGCCCGTGTTCCCCGAGTTGGTGTCGCGGTCGTTCGCCAGGACGCCCTGCGCAGAGTTGGGCTGGATGCGGACGTTGCCGATCACGTTGTAGGTGTCGTTGCTGCCCAAAGGCGAGGCGACCACCGACCCGCCGACGATGGTCGTGTTCGGGTCCACAGTGTCGGTCATGGTCACGTTGGTCGCGTCCATGTTCCCGGTGTTCTGGATGGTCACCGTGTAGGTGATGGTCTGGCCGGGGTCGGCCTTGCCATCCATGTCCGGGTCGGCGAAAGAGTCCACTTTCGTCACGACGAGGGTGGCCGCGGCCGCGGCCGGCGCCGGCACGGGGACAGGCAGGGGGGCCACCTTCGGCGCCGCTTCGGCGGGGGCCGCGCCCCCGGCGTGAGCCTCGCCGGCGCGCGGGCGGTGCGCGCGGGCGCCGGCGAGCGCCAGCGGCGCGACCTGTCCCGCGAGCAGCACGTAAGTGAGCAGGGCGGCGACGTAGGTTTTGGGTCGGCGGCGCGTGAAAGTCGTGCTCGGGTGTTTCATAACTCTCCTTGATTCCTTCTCGGCCGCGCGGGGCGCGCGGCGCCGGGCGGGTGAGGGGTCGTGAATTGTGTGACGCTCGTTCGGCGGAACAATGACGGCTAAAATCCGGCGAGGGGCCGCCCCGGGTGGAGGCGGCCCCTCAGCCTGCTGACGCTACGAGCGAGGCGGGAAAACGCCTTGCAGAGCGATGTTGAAGTAGTAAGTCAGGTAAGGCTGCATGTTGTTGTGGGGGGCGTCGCCACCGGCCGGCGTCAGCCCCTGGGCGGCCATCGGCGTGTTCGGGCTCGCCGCCACGTAGAGGTTGCTCGAACCCTTCGCCAGGCTGCGGGTCGGCGCCGGGATGGCAACGTCGGCGTCGTCGAGCGAGGCGCGCAGGGTGTGCGTGTGCACGGGGATTTCCGATTGGAGGAGCGTGACCGTCTCCGACCCGCCCAACTGGCCGAGGTCGTAGAGCGAGAGGCCCGGACCCTGCCCCGGGTGCATGGGCGCCCGGCCCATCAGATCGGGCAGCGCGAAGGTTGACTTGCCGTCTCCGCCGTAGGTCGTTCCGAGCAGCGAAAAGAGCGCCGTGTTCTGCGAGATCGGCATGAGCTGCCCGTTACACCAGGCCCAACCCTTCGGGGCGAAGTTGAAGGGGAAGATGCGGATTTCAGCGACAAAGGGGTCTGCCATCTGGGTTCTCCTTAGGTCGGGCTCGGGAACAGCCCGAAGAGCGAGATGATGAAGTCAATGCAGAGGAACGGCTGTAGGTTGGTGTGCGGCTGGCTGCCGCCGACCGGCCCGATGGCACCCGGATTCATGCTGACCGTCGGCGGGTCCTCGATGTAGGGCGTCGCGCCCTGCGAGTTTCCCGTCAGGTTGTTGGTCGGGGTGAACTGGTCGCCGAAGGCGCTGGAGGCCAGCAACGCGTGGCTGTGGGCCGGAATCTGGTTGACCGTCAGCGTGATCTCCTCGGCGCCGCCCGTCTCGGCCAGGACGAAATTGTTGCCCTGGTGGATGGGGATGCGGCCGCGCAGGTCCGGCAGCGCGAAGGTGCTCTCGCCGTCGCCGCCGTAGGTAGTGCCGATCAACTGGAAGAGTGTTTCGTTCTCGGAGATGGGGAGCAACTGGCCTTCGCAGAACATCCAGCCCGCCGGGGCAAAGTTTCCGGCGAACATCCTGATTTCACCGACGTATGGTTGTGCCATCGTTCTCTCCTTAGTTGGGGCTGGGGAAGATGCCCTGCAAGGCGATGCAGAAAGTCAAAGTCAGGAAGGGCTGCATGTTCAGGTGCGCCTGGCTGCCGCCCGTGTTGGTGACCGAGCCCGGATTCAGCGACACCAGATTCGTCGGGGCGTGGTAGACGGCCGTGGTGTTGCCCAGCACGTTCCCGGTCGGGGAGTTGGTGCCGGCGTCCTGGTTCGATGCCATCAACGCGTGCGTGTGCATCGGCAGCTCGGCGATGGAGAGCGTGTGCGCCTGCTCGCCGCCCTTCTCGCCGAGTGTGTGGCCGCTGCCGACGTGGATGGGGGCTCTGCCGCGCTGGTCGGGGAGGGCGAAGGTAGTCTGCCCGTTGCCGCCGAACGTGGTGCCGAGCAGGGCGAAGAGGGCCTGGTTCTGGTTGATGGGCAGAAACTGCCCGTTACACATCGCCCAGCCCTTGGGGGCAAAGTTGAAACTAAAGATTCTGATCTCACTGAGGAACGGTTCAGCCATAGTCGTCTCCTTGGGAACGGGGTGCAGGCTGGTCTGACTGCGTTTCAGCGCCTTCCGACCTTACTCGGGTTTGACCAAAGCGAGGCAGCGAATTAGAAATTCCGAAGAACTCGGAAGAACTCGGAAGAGCTTGGAAGAACAGGTTGCGCCTAAAGTTCGGGCGGAGAGCTAGAAGTCTGCGGTGGCCGGCCGCGCCGGTGCAGTAGTCTTACTGTCAGGCCGGCGGCCTGGAGCGGCGAAGATTCTACCCGTTAACACATAGAAGTTCAAGAAGAAGCTGCGAAGGTTTAACTTTTCTGTTGTCGGCTTCGGCCCTGCTGGCATACACTGTGCGGCCTCGGGCCGAAGGTTGGCCCGGCTCCTACCCCGATTCCAAGGAGAATCAACTAGATGCCCCTATCACGACGCAGCTTTCTGCGGGCCGGGACGCTCACCGCCTTCGCGGCGACCGCGGCCCTCGGCCCCCGGCTCACGGCCTTCGGGCGCTCGCTCGGCCCCGCCGGCCCGGCGACCGCCTCCGGCCTGACCCGCGCGGCTTTCGAGTCTTACGTCGGCGGAGTCTTCCACGGGTGCGACGGTCGCCGGGAGGTCAACCTGACCCTCCTGCAAGTCGAAGGTTATCAGCCCGACCCTGCCACCTCGATCACGCAGTCGCGCTCGCGCGCGACCGACACTTTCACCCTCACCTTCGGCGCAGACGCCCCGCTCGGCACCCTCTCCGCCACCCACACCCTCGAACACGGTGCGTTCGGCAGTTTCGATCTCTTCATGACCGGCGGGGCGGACGGCCGCGGCCGTTACGTCTACCATGCCGTCATCAACCGCCTCGTCTGAGAGCGGCGCCTCACTGATAAAGAGCGGGCTCGCGCGGGGCCTCGCCGATTCGGCGGGGGCGGCTTCGCCGCGTCTCGGGGCAGGCTTCGCGCGCGGGGGCGGGGAGGAGCGACCCATCGTATGCAGGATCAGGTGACGCGTCTGCGGCTGCCGGGCGGGGGTGCCCTTACGCTCAGGCCGGTCGAGGCGTCGGACGAGGAATTTCTGGTAGAGGTCTACGCCAGCACGCGCGAGGAAGAACTGTCGCAGGTCGAGTGGCCCGAGGGGCGGCGCGAACAGTTCGTGCGCTGGCAGGCGGCCATGCAGCGGCGCGAGTACGAGTCGCGCTACCCTGACGGCGAGTACAGCGTCATCCTGCTTGACGGGCGGCCCGCCGGCCGGCTCTGGGTCGGGCGCGACGCCGAGCAGATTCGCCTCCTCGACATCGCTCTGCTGCCGGAGTTTCAGAACCGCGGCGCGGGCACGGCCCTGCTCGGCCTGCTCACGGAAGAGGCCCGGCGCACGGGCAAGGCGTTGCGCCACATGATCTTCGTGCTCAACGAGGACGCGCGGCGGTTCTACGAGCGGCTCGGCTTCGAGGTGACGGAGGTGATCAACGGCGCCTACCTCCACATGGAGTGGAAGGGCCGGGATAAAGCCGCGCCCGGCGCCGGCGCTAGTTCGAGTAGTTGAAGACGGCCTCGTAGAGGTGGCCGCGGTCGTCGCGGCCGACCGGGACGATGAAGATGTAGAACTCGCCCATCCGCTCGTGGGCCAGCCTGACGGTCTGCTGGTGGAGGAGTACCTCGCCCGGCCCGTAGAAGAAGAGCGAGAATCGCTCCATGCCCTGCTGCTCGCCGGGGCCGGCCTGGAAGGGCTTCACCTCGTTAAGCTCAAGCTCGATGTGGCGTTCGCCGTCGTGGACGACGCGGAATTTCGTCTTCAGATTCTCGGCGAACTTCTCTTGGGACAAATTCTCGATCATCGCTTCAGGTTCTCCGGAGGGGATGAAAAGGCGGAGTGCGCCGGGCACGTCGCGGCGCGTCCCGCAAGATAACACGGCCGGGGGGCGCGGGCCACCAGAGGGGCGCGCCGGCCCGTCGAGCGCGCCGGCGGCCTCCCCTCACTCTTTGCCCGCCGGCGCCGACAGTAGGCCGATGAGGAGCCCGACCGGGCCGAGCGCCAGCAGCCACATCATCGCACCCACCCCGTATGCTTGCGCGAACGCCCCCAGCGCGAGCGGGATGCAGGTGGCGGCCAGCCCGAACAGGTTGCCGAGCGCCAGCGCAGTCCCGCTCTGGCCCGGCAGCTCCGCGTAGAGTCGGGACTTGAGGATCGCGTACCAACCCGCGTTCGCCAGCCCCAGCAGCCCGAGCAGGACGAGCTTCGCCGCAAACCCCTCGGCCAGCAGGAAGGCCGGGAAGAGGAGCAGCACGATGGCCGTGCTCACGCGCAGGTAGACAACGCCACGCACCCTTCTGAGCAGCGGCAGCATCAGCGCGTCACCCGGCAGGCCCGCCCACGTCCAGCAGACGACGGCCAGCGCCGCCCGCCCCTCGGACACTCCCACTGCATCCACGAAGTAGAGCGCCAGGAATCCGCGCAGCACGTCCCATGTGAAGTCGCCCAACTGCAACAGGAGGAGCCAGCGCACCACCTCCCGCCGTCTGAGCGCGCGCAGGGCGACGCGCAGCCCCCCGACGAATGTGCCGAGCGACGCCGGCTTTTCGTCGTCGCCTGTGGCCGCGGGTGCCGGGGCGGGGAAGGGCGCGCGCCGGGCCAGCAGAAGCGTCGTGACGGCCAGGGCCGCCAGCACCACGAAGACCCACCGCCAGGTCAGCGAGAGCCCGACGGCCGCGGCCAACAGGAGCGGGCCGACGCAGTTGCCCAGCGAACCGGCCAGAGCCCAGCGCGCCATGTTCTGCTCGCGCCGCGCCGGTTCGCCGTCCATCAGTACAACCTGCGAGAGCGAGACGAAGAGGCCCGCTGCCGGGTTGATGAGAATCAGCGCCACCAACAGCGCCGTGAAGCTGGGGCTGAGGCCGACGAGCAGCGTCCCCCCGGCAAAGCCGACCCCGCCGATCAGCACCATCGTGCGCCGCCAACCGGCGCGCACGTCTGCGACGATGGCGAAGGCCGGCTCGGCCAAATTGCCGACGAGGGCGGGCGCGGCGATGAGCAGCCCGATCTGCGTGTAGGAGAGTTGCAGGTCGTCGCGGACGAGCGGCCAGGCCGCCTCCTGCGCGCCGAACAGAACCTCGTCGAGAAACTCTATGCCGAGCAGGACGGGGACCAAAGCGAGGGGGCGCAGGCCGGCCCGCGCGGGCGCACGGCCCATTCTTTTCACAGACATCGAAGGCGAAACTCCTTTCCCGGAAATGAGGTTGACGCTCTCTTTCGTGTGGGCGAGAGAAGAACGTTTTCCGGGGAGGAGGAATCACCGACCGCGCGAGCGCACGCCAGAAAGCGCGCCGCACGCGCGCCCCTGTGGGGACGCGCGCCGCGCGCCGGCGTGTGCCCTGCGATTCAGGCGGGGCTTACCAGGGAGGGAAGTTGGTCGGCTTGCTCATCGTTGTGCTGCTTTCCGGCCGGCGTTGTGGCCGGCCTCAGACGCCCGCGCCGCTGGCCTTCACCCCGCCGCGGATGCGCTCAGTTTCAGACTCGAAGATGTAGCCGAGCGACTTGTAGATGAGCTTGGCACAGAGGAAGGCCGAGGCGCTGTGCCCCTCGGCGTAGGCGTATTCGTTGAGGTCCATCCCGACCACGCGCCGCTTGCGCGCCAGCGTGCGGATGAGCCCCACCACCTCGTACCAGCCGAGGCCGCCCGGCTCGGGCGTCCCCGTCTGCGCGACGAGCGAGGGGTCGAGCCCGTCTATGTCAATCGTCAGGTAGACGTTCTCGGTCAGCGAGTCAACGGCCTCGTCCCACCAGTCGGTGCGCCCGACGATGTCCTTGGCCCAGAAGATGCGCGTCGGCAGACTGTCGAGCGCGCGCGCCTCCTCGGCCGAGATCGAGCGGATGCCGACCTGCACGGCCGGCACCTTCATGTCTTTGACGACGCGCGCCATGACCGAGGCGTGCGAGTGGGGCGTGCCGTCGTACTGGTCGCGCAGGTCGGCGTGGGCGTCTATCTGCAAGACCGAGAGGTTCTCGTAACGCTCGGCGTGTGCGCGGATGACTGGGCCGCTCACCGAATGTTCGCCGCCGATCATGCAGACGAACTTGCCGGTGGCGACCAGCTCGCGCGCGCGTTCGTGGAGGACGCGCATCATCTCCTCGGGCGGCTCGACCGGCCCGGTGAGTTCGACAGTGTGGATGCCGAGGCGGTAGACCTCCGCGTCGGTCTCCTCGTCGTACAGCTCCATGTTGCGCGAGGCGTCGATAATCGCCATCGCGCCCTCGCCCGTCCCGCCGCCGTAGGAGACCGTGCCCTCGTATGAGATCGGCCAGACGAGCGCGCGCGCCCGCTCGAAGCTCGAAAACTCCTCCTCGACGATGCCGCCGAAGTTCATCGGAAGTTCTGCTGATTCGGACATGGCGGCAAGTTTACCGAAGTCGGCGGCCGGACGCCAGAACCTCCCGGCGGCCCTCTGGAAGCGGACCGGCATTCGGCATTTCGTTTGACACACCGGCGGTCATAAATTAAGGTACGCCGCACTTGTTCCGCGTCAGGGCCGGCCTCGCGCGACTCGGACCCGACATTTTTCTTCAAACGCCGGTCGATTTCCCCCGTGCCGAAACCTGGGACCTCGGCACTTAACCTCTTTGAAGGAGAAAGTAAAGTGAATAGCACGCGCCAGCGAAACTTCGGGCGGGCGTTTACCGCGGCCCTGTCGGCCGCCGCCCTGAGTCTGTTTCTTTCCCCCGCAACGGTTGCCGCGCAGGGCTTCGGCCTGACCTCCTCTTACACCGGGCCGGTGCCGTCCGTGACCGTCGGGACGTGCGACGGCTACCGCCAGATCACCCTCAGCGGTGAGGTGCACTACGTGGTCCGCTTCGCCAGCAGCGCCAGCGGCAACAGGAACTTCGGGTACCAAATCAACTATCAGAAGGTGAAGGGCGTGGACCAGTTCGGCAACGAATACGTGGTTTCTACGACCAACTCCGACTCGGCCGTCTACGACGAAGACTCGCAGCGATCCGCCACGCTGGTCCAGTACTTCCGCCTCATCGGCAAGGGGCAGGCCTCCAACCAAATGGTTCGCAACGTGTCTCACCTCACCCTCAACGCCAACGATGAGCTGACGGTGATCTTCTACACGTTCGACGCGGACTGTAAGTGAGCCGGCGATAAACTCCGCGCGTGCGGCGGGAGAAGAGAAAGGGTCGGGGGATTCGGCGGACATCACCGCCGAATCCCCCGACCCTTCGCCGTCGCTGAAAGACTCCTTACGGAACCTCTATGCCCAACTCCTTGCCGTTGAAGGTGAAGGTCGGGCGCTTGCGCCCCTTCATGTACTTGGCGGCGGTCTGCGAGAGCGAGGTGATGAGGATCGGGAGCGCGATGGTGGCGTCGCAGTTGACGTAGGCAGTCGTGGCGCCGCGCTGGAGCTTGCCGAAGGTGATGGACTCGTCGCCCATGTTGGGGCTGGTGCGCCCGCCGGGGTGCGGCGCCTCGGTCGAAATCTGGATGGCGTACTTGTGGCCCCGCGGGTTGGTCTTCATGATGGTCGAGGCGACCTCCATCTGCTGGAGGAAGCTGCGCGAAGTGCCGCCGCCGATGTTGATGACGCCGGTCGAGCGCGAGCGTGCGCCGAGCTGCATCATGTCGAGCACGTCCTGCGCGAGGTCGAAACAGAACTGGTTCTTCTTCTCGAAGCGGGCGCCGGCGATGCCGACCGTGATGCCGCTGTCGGAGATGCTGGGGCAGAAGAGGGGGATGCGGGCCTTGTAGGCCGAGGTCATCACGCCGTCATCCGTCGCGATCTCGGCCAGCTCGCGCCCGAGCAGGTGGAGGAACTCGCGCGTCGAGTAGGAGCGGGTCTGGTCGAGCTGGTTGGTGAAGCCGCCGACCCACTCGTCGGCCTCGCGGTACTCCTCCTCGCTGGCGAGCACGTCCCACATCCGCCCGATCTGCGAAGCCTCCAGCTCGGCATCGGTCATCGAGGGGTGGGCCTGGTAGTGGAGGCGGCCGAGCGTCTCGTGCAAATCGTGGAAGAGCATGGCGCCCGAGCAGACCAGAACGTCAACGAACCTGTTCTTGATGACGTAGGCCAGCAGCCGGCGCATCCCGGCGGGCACCAGCGCGCCCGAGGCGGCGACGACGATGGTCGTGTTGTCGCCGAGCATGTCGAGCCAGATGCGGTGCGCCTCGGCGAGCTGTCGCCCGCCGAGCCCCGCGCCCTCCATCTTTTCGAGCAGGCCGGCCACGGAGCGGTCGCGGTCAACGTTGACGGGCCTGATCGGGGCGGTCAGGTACTTGGTCGCGCGCGGTTTGCGTTGAGTCACCATTAGTTTTTAAGGTAGTGACGAGTGACGAGTGACAAGTGACAGGAAAGAGGAATCTTCTTTTCTTGTCACTCGTCACTCGTCACCCGTCACCCCTCCATTCCTTTCATCGTCGTCGCCCGCTCTCGGGCTCGCCGTTGACCGCGAGGTAGGTATAGGCGTTCAGGCGCGTCTCGTAGAACTCGATCATCCCGGCGCCCTCGGCCTCAGACAGCTCGCCTCGCTTGACGCGCTGGGCCACCTGGCGGCGGAAGCCCTCGTGGAGCTGGCCGCGCTCATACTTGGCGCGCTCCAGCGCCTCGCCGACGGTGGTGCCGCGCACCACCTTCTTGATGAGGTAGCCGTCCTCGTCAATGTGGATGTGGGCCTCGTGGGTGGCGCCGAAGAGGTTGTGGTTGTTGCCCATCACCTCCTGGTAAGCGCCGACGAGCATGAAGGCCAGGTAGTAGGGCTCGCCCTCGACGAGCGGGTGCAGCTCCAAAACCTGCTTGACATCGTGGAGGTCCACGAACTTGTCCACCACGCCGTCCGAGTCGCAGGTGATGTCGCAGAGCGTGGCGTACTCGGTCGGTTTCTTGTTGAGGCGGTGGATGGGGATGATGGGGAAGAGCTGGTCGAGCGCCCAGTGGTCCGGCACCGAGCGGAAGACGGAGAAGTTGGTCAGGTACTTGGCCCGCAGCAGCCGCCGCAAGTCCGCGAACTCCTCTGAGACGTAGTCGGCCTGCTGGGCGTAGCGGTCGGCCCGCTCGCACACGTCCCAGAAGAGGACCTCGCCCTTGGCGCGGTCTTCGAGCGAGATGAGGCCGAGGTTGAAGAGCGTGAACAGCTCCTCGCGGTGTTCCAGGGCGTCGTGGTAATACTCGCGGTAGTTCTTGACCGTGATGGCCTCGCGCAGCTCGGCCAGCTCGGTGACGACCTGCGGGTCGTCCTCGTCGACGCCCATCGGCGTGATCTCTTCGACCTCTGTCTCGATCTCGCTGAGGACGTTGGTGACGAGGATGGCGTGGTAGGCCGACAGGTACCGGCCCGACTCCTGAATGAGAGTCGGGTGCGGGACGTTCTCGTCCTCGCAGACGTTCATGATCGTGTAGACCACGTCGTTGGCGAACTCCTGCGCCGTGTAGTTGGCCGACGAGTCGAAGGCCGTCTTCGACCCGTCGTAGTCCACGGCCATCCCGCCGCCCACGTCCAGGTAATCAATCGGCACCTTCATCTGGTAAATCTTCGAGTAGACGCGGGCCGCCTCCTTCATCGCGTTCTTGATGCGCTTGATGTCGGTGAGCTGCGAGCCGATGTGGAAGTGGAGCAGGCGCAGCATGTCGAGGCGCCCGGCCACCTGCAACCGGCGGATGACTTCGAGGATTTCCGTCGTGGTGAGGCCGAACTTGGCGGCCTCGCCGCCCGACTTCTCCCAGCGGCCCGAGCCCTTCGAGTAGAGCTTGACGCGGATGCCGACCATCGGCAGTTGCTCGCCCCCCTGCTCGTCGGCGATTGAGAGGACGTGGTCCAGCTCGTTGAGCTTCTCGATGACGATGACGACGCGCTTGCCCGAGCGGGCGCCGAGGAAGGCGAGGCGGATGAACTCCTCGTCCTTGAATCCGTTGAGGACGAGCAGGGAGTCGGCCGACTGCTCCATCGCCAGCGCGCCGTAGAGCTCGGCCTTCGAGCCGGCTTCGAGGCCGAAGTCGTAGCGCGAGCCCTCGCGCAGATACTCCTCGACGACGAAGCGGTTCTGGTTGACCTTCATCGGGTAGACGCACATGTGCGTCCCCTTGTACTCGTACTCGCGGATGGAGTTGCGGAAGGCGCGTTGCAGCTTGCGGACCTGCGCGGTCAGAAGCTGCGGGAAGCGGAGGAGGACCGGCGTCGAGACGCCGCGCCGCTGGAGGTCGTCGATGATCTCCTTAACGTCGGCCGCGCGGGCCTGGTCCGACTCCGAAGGGTGGACGACGAGGTTGCCTTTCCGATTGATGCCGAAGTAGCCGGCCCCCCAGTTCTCAATGCCGTAGGTTTCGAGCGTCTGTTCGATGGCGGTGGTCAACTTATGGCTCTCCTGCCTCCCGTCCGGTTCGTCTGGGGCGCGGCTTCTTCGGCAGGGCCGCCCTCCTTTTCCGTATCCTTGTGCGGATTGAGAAACTTACAGGATTGGAAAATCTAAGGGCGCAATGTAGCAGAAAACGGCCGAGGCGGTCAAAAACTATTTTTTCGGGCACACGCGGCTAAATGGCGTGCCGGAAAGGTTTAAGTCGGCCGCCCGGCGCGGGGCCGCCGGCGGGGCAGGCGAGCCGGCCGGCCGGCCGCCGTCCGGCGGCCTTGACAGCCGTCCGGCGGCGTTTATAATGCGGCCTTTTTACGGCGTCTGTCCGGTTATTGATGACGCACTCCTCGAACCTTTCCCGCGGCGACGCAGGCGGCCATCCACAGGCGGCCGACCCCTTCTACCCCCTACAACCGAATCAGGAGACACTATGGACGCGAAAACGGTCTTGAAGTACGCCGAAGACCACGAGGCGAAGTTCGTCTCGGTTCGATTCACCGACCTCGTCGGCGCATGGCATCACCTCACCTACCCGGCTCAGCAGCTTTCCGAAGACTCGTTCGAGGACGGCTTCGGTTTCGACGCATCCTCCCTGCGCGGCTGGGCCTCGATCCACGAGTCGGACATGCTGCTCATCCCCGACCGCTCCCGCGTCTGGATGGACCCGTTCTCCGAGGAGCCGACGCTCTGCCTGATCGCCAACGCCGTGGACCCCATCACCAAGGAGGGCTACGGCCTCGACCCGCGCTCGGTCGCCACCCGCGCCGAGAGCTACCTGCGCTTCACCGGCATCGCCGACACGGCCTTCTTCGGCCCCGAGGCCGAGTTCTTCGTCTTCGACGGCATCGAGGTCGAGAACAGCCCGCACCACTCCGGCTACCGCATCCACTCCGACGAGGGGCACTGGAGTTCGGGCCGCGCCGCCGACGACGAGCGGGGGCCGAACCTCGGCTACCGCATCCGCGCCAAGGAGGGCTACGTGCCCGTCCCGCCGAACGACTCGCTTTCGGACCTCCGCTCGGAGATTTCGCTCATCCTCGAACAGGTCGGCATCACGGTCGAGTGCCACCACCACGAGGTGGCGACGGCCGGTCAGTGCGAGATTGACTTCCGCTTCTCGACGCTGCTCGGCTGCGCCGACAACCTGCAACTCTTCAAGTACGTCGTCCGCAACACGGCCCACCAGTACGGCAAGACCGCGACCTTCATGCCCAAGCCGATGTACGGCGACAACGGCAGCGGCATGCACTGCCACCAGTCTCTCTGGAAGGGCGAGAAGCCGCTGTTCGCGGGCGACGGTTACGCCGGCCTCTCCGACCTCGCGCGCTGGTACATCGGCGGCCTGCTCAGGCACGCCGCGGCCGTCGTGGCCTTCGCCGCGCCGACCACCAACAGCTACAAGCGTCTGGTTCCGGGTTTCGAGGCGCCGGTGAATCTGGCCTACTCGGCACGGAATCGTTCGGCCGCCATCCGCATCCCGATGTTCTCGGCCAACCCGAAGCAGAAGCGTCTGGAGTTCCGCCCGCCCGACCCTTCGTGCAACCCGTACCTGGCATTCTCGGCCATGCTGATGGCCGGCCTCGACGGCATCCAGAACCGCATCGAGCCGGGCGAGCCGCTCGACAAGGACATCTACGACCTCTCGCCCGAGGAGCTGAAGGACGTGCCTTCCTTGCCCGGCTCTCTCGACGAGTCTTTGAAGGCCCTCGAAGACGACCACGAGTTCCTGCTGCGCGGCGAGGTCTTCACATCCCGCCTCATCGAGCGCTGGATTGATTACAAGCGCGAGCGCGAGATCAACCCGATGCGGATGCGCCCGCACCCGCTCGAATTCGCGCTCTACTACGACATCTAAAGGGAAGAGTAGTAGGGAGATAGGAGGCGGTTGATAGAAACCCCGGGCGGCCCGTCGCTTCAAAGAAGCAGGCGCGGCCGCCCAAAGTTTTCTACCGGCTGCTGAACACTGTCTGCTGATATTCGTGAGCCGCCCGCCGCCCGTCACTGCGCCGGGGCTTTGAGTGGTTAACGACGCGGACTTTGCCAGCGCCTCAGGCCGTGTAAGTAAACGTCAACTCGGCAATCGTCTTCCCGGCGGCGTCCTTTACCTCGACAGCGACAGGGCCGGGCCTGCCCGGCCGCGGCGGCGCCATGACGCTGACGACCGTTTTGGACTCATCGAGCGAGAAGTTCGTTCCGGCCGCACCCCCGAAGGTAACCGACGAGGCTGAGGCCAGCCCTGGCCCGGTGATCTTGACGGCCTGGCCGGTGGCAGCCGGCCCCGTGGCGGGCTCGATTTTCCGCCCGCTGGCGGCCGCCGCGGCGTTGCGCTCGCTGACCGAGAGTGACTTCTGCGGGTCAGAGTCCTTGCCCGGCCCTGGCTTGGTGAAGAAGGCGTTGGCAATGTCGGTCAGCTTGAGCGCGGCCTGCTGGCTGAACATTCCAACCAGCCCGGCTACGGCGACGATGAAGAGCGACTCGCCGCGCCCCGTCGCGTTGCTGACGAAGCCGGCGAAGATCAGCAGGCTGAAGAGCATCGCCATCGCCGCCCCGATGAAGGGCAGCGAGAAGTACATCAGCATCCAGCGGGACTTCAGCGTGCCCTGCCCCGCATACCACCAGAGCGAGCGCGTGGCGTGGATGCAGCCGCCGAGCGCCCCGGCCAGGATAAGCATCCAGAACAGGCCAGCGCCGGAGGGGGTCGGGCAGGTGTAGGTGTAGGCCGAGGGCAGGATGTCAGATTCGCCCCCCCGTCGGACGCTCACATCGACGAGTCCCTCGCTGTGCATCGGCGTGCGGACGGAGATGGATTCGGGCTTGATCTCGCGGACCCGCGCCTCGTCTTCGCCGAACCTGACGACCAGCCCCTCGGCGCTCCCGAACCCCTTGCCCTTGATGGTCACTTGCGTATTGCCGTGGATCGGGCCGGACTTCGGCTCGATGTCGTCAATGTCGAGCTTGGCCTGAGCCGGCCCCCCCGCTGGCGCGCCCGGGCTGAGGTTGGCGTTGCCATTGTTTATAGTGGTCGTGTTGTTGATCGCGTTGTTGTTGGCGTTGGCGTCTCTGTCAGCGCCGGCGTTGGCGTTCATGTTGGCGTTTGCGCTCGTATTGGCGTCGGCGCCGGCATTCGAGTTGACGTTAGCCGGGGCCGCCGCCGGCGACGGGATCGGGGCTGCACCGAGCTGCGGCAACTCGCAGACGGGCCAACCCGCCGTGATGCCGTAGAGGAGCACGACCATCAGCACCAACAGGTAGGCCAGGGTGCCGTAGAGGAAGGCGTAACCTGGGGGCGTGTCGTCCAGGGGTGTGCGCCAGAATATCTGACCACTCCGCTCCTGTTGTTGCTCCTGGGCAGCGGCCTCCGCCGCATCGCCCTGTGCCGCCGGCCGGCCAAGCGGACCGGCCGGCTCATTCTCGGGGGGTTCGTTCTGTTCGTTAGGCATGGCTGAGGCATCCTTTCGCGTGCGGACACGTGTGGGACGGCCGGGTCTGGTTCGCGTGCGCCGTCCTACTCATTTATGATTCGGAGCTGGAAAATATTTCAGGCGCGGGCCTGGGAGGGCCGTCCGGTGCGTACCCGCGGTGAGGCGGGGACTCGGCCGGCGGCCTCAGCGGTCGCGTAAATATCACCACCTTGCGCCCTGCCAACGAAAAAATCGAAGCCTTCCTGCGTGAACTGCCCGACGCCGACGCCGCGCGGCTCTTCTGCGAGCGCGTCGTCGCGTCGGATTCGCGCGCCGCTCGCCTCTTAGAGCGCGACCCGGCCCTCTTCGCCGACGCGCTGGCGCTGGCCGCCTGGAGCCCCTTCCTCGGCACCACACTCGAACAGAACCCGGACTACCTGCCCTGGCTCGCGCGCGAGCGGGGGAGCGCGCGCGTTCGCAGCGTCGAGGAGTTGGGCGAGTCGCTGGCCCGCTTCGCGCTGACCCATTCCAGTCTCGACCCGCAGGTGATGCTGGCGCGCTTCCGCCGGCGCGAGCTGCTGCGCGTCTACCTCCACGACATACGGCGCGCTACCACCCTGGTCGAGACGACCGAAGAGCTGTCGAACCTGGCCGACGCAGTGCTCGGCTACGCGCTCGGCCTCGCGCAGCAGGAGCTGGAAAACCTCTACGGTGCGCCGCAGTGCGCCGACGAGCGCGGGCGCATCAGGACGGCCGCGCTCTCGGTCGTCGCCCTCGGCAAGCTCGGCTCGCGCGAGTTGAACTACTCGTCGGACGTTGATCTGCTCTTCCTCTACTCCGAGGACGGCGAAACTTCGGGGAGCGGCGAGCGCGGCGCCGTCACCAACCGCGAATTCTTCTGCAAGCTGGCCGAGCGCGTGGCCCGCACGGTGGGCCAACCCTCGGGCGAGGGTGCGGCCTA
Source organism: Pyrinomonadaceae bacterium (assembly GCA_035645715.1). Taxonomy (GTDB): domain Bacteria; phylum Acidobacteriota; class Blastocatellia; order Pyrinomonadales; family Pyrinomonadaceae; genus QHXN01. The sequence goes on along the minus strand of DASQMB010000025.1, from coordinate 135,888 downwards.
TCGCGTTGACCTGCGTTTGAGGCCGCACGGGCGGGTCGGGGCGCTGGCCGTCTCGCTCTCCGAGGCGCTCAGGTATTACGGCGCGCAGGCGCAGGCGTGGGAGCTACAGGCGCTCATCCGTTCGCGCGCGGCGGCAGGTTCCGCCGGGCTCTTCGAGCGGTTCGCCGCAGGGGTGCGCGGCCACATCTTCCGCCGCGACGTGACGACCCGCGAGGCGCTGGCGCACGTCCGCGAGGCCAAGCGCAAGATCGACCGGCACCAGGGCTCGGCCGGGCGCGGCTTCAACGTCAAGCTGGGCGCAGGGGGCATCCGCGAGGTCGAGTTCGTGGCGCAGGCGCTCCAGCTCGCGCACGGCGGGCGCGACCCCTGGCTGCAAGCGCCGCACACGCTGATCGGCCTCGGCCGTCTGGCCGACCGCGGCCTGCTCAACGGGCGCGAGCGGAGCGACCTGTCAGACGCCTACGTCTTCCTGCGCACGCTCGAACACCGGTTGCAGATGGAGCACGGGCTACAGACCCACACCGTGCCCGAAGACCCCGCGCGCCGCGCCCTCGTCGCCCGCCGGATGCACTTCGCCGGGCAGGGCTCGCTCGCAGACTTCGACGCCGCGCTCGCCCTACACACGTCCAACGTCGCACGCGTCTTCGCACGCGTCTTCGGCAAGCCCGGCACCGAAGACGCCCCGACGGGGACGGGGGAGAGGGCTGCCGTGATGATCGCCGCCGGCGAAAGCCGGGGCGAGGATGTGGGGCGAGTCAGTGTCGCGGGCGGCGCCGAGGATGAAGGCCGCGCAGATGACGGTCTACGCGACGAGGCCGGCAGTTATGACGAAGTCGAAACGGCCGGCGGGCACGCCGGAGAGGGGCCGCTGGCCGGGGACGGAGACGGCGGCGAAGGCGGGGAGACCGAAGCGTTCGGGTTGGAGGCCGCGCTCGTAAAGGCCGCCAACTCGGCCGCCTCGGTCTTCGCCGGACGGCTGACGCGAAGGGACGACGGCACTCGTCAAGGCGCCGCTCAGGACGAGACGCGCGCAGTCGAGCAGGTGTCGCAAACCCTCCGCGCAGAGGCCGCGCGCTCGCTCAACCGTCGGCGCTCGCTCTCCCTGCTGGCCCGCGTCGCGGCCTCGCTCGACAAGTCGGAGGGCGGCGGCCCGCTCGACGCCGGGTGCCTGCCCGGGCTGGCCCGCCTGTGCGGCGCCTCCGAGGTCTTCGGCGAGATGCTGGCGAGCGACCCGGCGCTCCTGATCCCGCACGTCTCGACGCCGCTCGAAGCGGTGCGCGAACGCGACCACCGCTCGCTGCTGCGCGCGGCCGTGGACGGCGAACGCGAGTTCGGCGCCGAACTGGCGGCGCTGCGACGCGCCTGGGCCTGCCTGCTCGTCGAGATCGGCGCGCACGACGCGGCGGGCAGCCTTTCGCTCGGCGAGTCGAACCGATTGCAGAACGCTCTGGCCGCGGCGTCGGTCAACGTCGCGCTGCTCGTGGCGCGGCGCGAGCTGGCGCGGCGGGCGGGGCCTTTCGCGGCCGGGCCGCGCCTCGCCGTCCTCGGGCTCGGCCGCTTCGGCAGCGGCGGCACAGACTTCGGCTCAGACCTCGACCTCGTCCTCGTCTACGACCCCGAAGTGCCTTCGCCCTTGCGCGGGCTGACGCGCGACGAGGCTTACGCGCGGCTCGCCGAGCTGACCGTCACGTCGCTGTCGAGCCTGACGCGCGAGGGATACCTCTACCGCGTCGATTTGCGGCTGCGGCCCGACGGGGCAAACGGCGTGCTGGCCTCCTCGTCGGGGGCCTTCGTGCAGTACCTCTCCGGGCGCGCGGACGTGTGGGAGTGGCTGGCCTACGTGAAGCTGCGTGCGGCGGCGGGCGACCTCGAATTCGGGCGCGCAATCGAGCGCGAGGCGCGCAGGGCCGTGCACCGCGCGGCCCTGGCGGCCGGCCCCGAACTCCTGCGGGCGGAGACGCGGCGCGTGCGCGAGCGCCTCGAACGCGAGCGCGGCCGGCGCGTGCGCGGCGTTGACATCAAGTACGGCGCTGGCGGGATGCTCGACGTGTACTTCGCCGCGCGCTACCTGCAACTGCGCGACGACCTGCCGGACGAGGGCGACGACCGCTCGACCGCCGCGACTCTCGCCCGCCTGCGCGAGGCAGGCTCGCTCGCCGACGAAGACGCCGAGGCGCTATGCGCCGGCTACTCTCTGCTGCGCCGCCTCGACCACGGCCTGCGCCTGCTCGTCGGCCGCACGACCCGCCTTCCCGCGGCCGAAGACCACCCCGTCCTGAACGACCTCGCGCGCCTGACCGGCCTCGGCACCCCTGCCGCGCTCGCGCGCGAACTCACCCTCCACACCTCAGCCGTCCGCCGCGCCTACGACCGCGTCTTGCGGGGCTGAGTGCGCGTCGTTCGTCAAGCGAGGCGCGGGCGGTCGTCGCCTTCCTCGTGCCAGCAGCGCGTGCAGAAGCGGTGGCGGGCGGCGCGCTCGGCCGCGCTTCGTTCGGCCGAGCCGGGCAGGCGAAGCGCCACCTCGCGCTCGTCCTCGCTCAGCTCGTACCAGGCTTTGAGAGGGCCTTCGCCGCAGCGCGGGCAGCGGCCCTCGCCCTGTGTGCTCGTCGGGTAGTCTGTGGCGTTCAAGGCTTCGGGTCGCACTCCTTTCTATTCGGGCGCGCGGTCCGGGCTTTCCCCGGCCGGCGCGCAAAGAAATTTGAGAAACGTCGTGTGCGCGGGTTAATATCCGGCCTGTCTTTAACACAACCCTGCCCGAAAGAGAAGGTTTGCCTCAAACCATGAAGAAGACCGCCCAGACGCTCGCGTTCCTGGCCCTCGTCTGCCTGCTCCTGCCCGCCGCGGCCGCCGCGCAGGGCCGCACCGAGCCGCGCTTCGACTTCTACGCGCGCGGGCCTTACCGCGAGAACGTGCCGCGCCCGCAGTCCGTCCTGCGCTTCGACGTGGGCGACTTCCACACCAACTACGCGATGATGGAGCGCGTCATCGGGGCCGTCGCGCAGGCCGCGCCCGACCGCGTGCGCGTCTTCGACATCGGGCTGACGAACGAGTACCGGATGCAGCACCTCGTCGCCATCAGCTCGCCGGAGAACATCGCGCGGCTCGACGAGATCAAGGCCAACCTCCGGCGCCTCTCGGACCCGCGCGGGCTGCCCGAGGCCGAGGCCCGCCGCCTCATCTCGGCGACGCCCGTCATGCTCTGGATGCAGTACACCATCCACGGCAACGAGTCGGCCTCGTTCGAGGCGATGATGCAGGTCGTCTACCAGCTCGCCGCCTCGAACGAGCCGGCCACGCTCGACATCCTGCGCGACAGCGTCGCCCTCATCAACGTCTGCGCCAACCCCGACGGCCACGAGCGTTTCGTCACCTGGTACAACTCCGTCGGGATGGGCAACCCGGACCCCCAGGCCGCAGAGCACAGGGAGCCGTGGTCGGTCTACGGACGCGTCAACCGCTACCGCTTCGACCTCAACCGCGACAACATCGCCGTCTCTCAGGTCGAGACGCGCAACATGCAGGCGGCCTTCATCGACTGGAGCCCGCAGGTGGCCGTCGACCACCACGGCCAGCCCTCGCAGTACTTCTTCCCGCCCGCCGCACTGCCCGTCAACCCGAACCTGCCGCCCGCGCAGACCGAGCGGTGGCTCTCGGCCTTCGGGCGCGCCAACGCCGCGCAGTTCGACCAGCGCAACTGGGACTACTACGTCCGAGACATCTTCGACCTCTTTTATCCCGGCTACTGGGACTCCTGGCCTGCGCTCAACGGCGCCACCGGCATGACCTACGAGACCGACGGCGGCGGCTGGAAGGGGCTGCGCTGGAAGCGCGACGACGAGACCATCGTGACGATGCGCTCGGCCATCGCCAAGCACTACGTCGCCTCGATGACGACGCTCTCGACGGCCGCCACCAACCGCGAGGCGCGGCTCAGGGACTACTACGACTTCAAGCGGACGGCCGTGGAGGACGCGGGGCGCGAGCGCATCCGCCGCTTCGTCATCCTCCCCGGCCGCGACCCGGGCCGCGCCGCAGAGCTGGTCGAGAACCTGCTGCGCTCCGACATCGAAGTCCGGCAGACGACCGCGCCCTTCCGCTCTGCCCGCGCGCACGACTACTCGGCCCGAGAGACGCGCCCCGCCGCGCGAGACTTCCCGGCGGGCGCCTACGTGGTTGACCTCGCTCAGCCGCAGCGCCGCCTCGCCAAGGCCCTGCTCGAACCCCACACGCCGCTCGACCCGGCCTTCGAGCGCGAGCAGCTTCAACGCTTCGAGCGCAACGAGCGGCGCACCTCCAACAAGGAGGGTTACGGCTTCTACGACGTGACGGCCTGGTCTCTGCCGCTCGCCTTCGGAGTCGAGGCTTACTGGACCGAGGACGCTGCGCCCGTGAGCGGCGAACTCGTTCGGATGACGGCCGCCGGGTTCCATTTTCAATTAGGGCAGTATGTTTTGATGGAGCGCGGCGGGGAGAATGTTAAGTATCACGTCCCCGGCGGCGGCGTGACCGGCCGCGCGCAGATCGCCTACGTCATCCCCTACGAGACGAACGGCGCGGCCGCGCTCATCTACCGGCTGCTGCGCGAAGACTTCAAGCTCGCCGTTGCGACGCGTGCGCTCAACGCTGGCGGGCGCGACTGGCCCCGCGGCACCGTGGTCGCCCGCGTCTCGCGCAACCCCGAGGGCTTGCACGACCGCGTCGCGCAGCTCGCGCGCGAGACGGGCGTCGCCGTCACGGCCGTCAACTCGGGCTTCTCCGAGTCGGGCGACACCGGCGTCGGCTCGGAGAACGTCGTCAGCCTGCGCCGGCCGAAGATAGCCGTCCTCGCCGACGAGCCCGTGAGCACGACCGGCTACGGCGCTCTCTGGTGGACCTTCGACCGCTACGGCGTGGACTTCACGCCGCTCACCATCCAGGGCCTCTCCAATTCGCGGCTCGACGACTACAACGTCATCATCCTGCCGGACGGCTCGCCGGGCGGCTACTTCTCGCGCATCGGCAAGGGCGGGGCCGACAACCTGCGCGGCTGGGTGCAGCGCGGGGGCACGCTCGTCCTCATCAAGGGCGCGGCCGTCTTCGGCGCGCTCAAAGACGTGAACCTCACCTCGTCGCGCCTCGTCGGCAGCGACGATGACGACCAGAAGAACGAGGGCGGCCCGAGCCCCGAGCCGCAGGCCAGCCCTTCGCCCTCGCCCGCATCAGGCGCGGCCGCGCCCGCCGGCCAGCGCCGCGCCCGACAGGAACAGCAGGCCGGGGCGGCCACGCCCGAGCAGGCCGAGATCGTCGGCGCGCAGACCGAGAAGATGGAGGGCGCGGCGCCCGACCTGCCGCCAATCGCCTCGCCCTCGGCCCGGCCCGGCCGCGTGCCCGAGGCTGTGCCCGGGGCCATCATGCGCGCGACGCTCGACCGCACCACCCCGCTCACCTACGGCTACGAGGCGACGACGCTGCCCGTGCTGGTGGACTCGGCCTACTTCTTCCGCCCGTCGAAGGAGGGCACCAACGCCATCATCTTCTCGCCCGACGCCGGCCAGCCCCTCCACATCGCGGGCTTCGTCTGGCCGACGACCGAGCGGCTGTTGCGCGGCACCTCCTACGTCGTCGACGAGCCGACGGGGCGCGGCCACGTCGTCCTCTACGCCGAGGACCCCAACTTCCGCGCCATCTGGCGCTCGACCACGCGCCTCTTCTTCAACTCGTTTCTCTTTCAACCCGTCCTGTAGGGGCGAGTGAAGAGTGACAAGTGACGGGTGACGAGATAAACTTTACCCCAAACGATAAAGGTCAACAGGGGGACAGACGTGGTGATGGTGGCGCCGACAACTCTTTAACTTGTCACTCGTCACTTGTCACACGTCACGGTTTTTATGTTTCACATCAGGGCGGCGTTTAGCGAGCAGTTGGAGTTGGAGACGACCATCGAGCGGGCGCGGGAGTTTTTCGGCGACGTGAAAAACTTCGTCGAGCTGATGCCGAACGTCGAACGGATCACGGCCGAGGCCGGCGGCATCGCCCGCTGGCTGATCCGGGCCGAGGTGCCGGTCATCGGCTCCATCCGGCAGGCGTTCACCGTGGTGCCCGCGCCTCCGGCCCCGGACCGCATCGAGTGGTCGCCGGCCGCCGGCGAGAAGAAGAACCTGCTTCGCTACACGGCCTGGTTCGAGAACCTCGGCCAGCGCACGCGCGTCCGCATCGAGCAGCGCGTCGAGCTGCGCCGCGCGAGCGCCCGCGAGCTGCACATGCTGGCCGGCCTCGCCGGCGAGTCTCGCCTGAGCGCCGCCATGCAGCAGGGCGTTACAGAGATGATGCGCACCTTCCTCCGCCGCGCGAAGACCCGGCTGGAGAAGTGAAAGGGAAAGGGGCAAGAGGGGAAAAGCAAAGAAGCGGCCGGGAGCTTTAACCGCCGCCGTGCGGCTCGCCTGTTCCCGGCCGCCGCCCCTTTTTCCCCCCTTCTCCCTTTTCCAGCGTTGCCCGCACTTCCTCACTCGAACTCTACACACAGGTTCAGCATGCTCACCGGCAGGTGGACGTTGACGCGGCGGGGCGTGACCTCGACGGCGAGGACGCGGTTGCAGACCAGCAGCAGCAGGCGCTTGCAGCCTTCGAGTTCGGAGCCGCGGTCGAAGCGGACGCAGAACGAGTCGGCGCCGACCGAGTAGCGCCCGCTGACGCGCCGCGGGATGCGGATGACCAGCCCCTCGCGGTGCAAGTCGAAGAGTGCGCGCTCGCCCTCGGCCAGGCGGAAGGTGCCGCCCGTGGGCGAGTCGGCGCGAAAGCGAAGGTCGCCGCGCTCGGCCACTTTCGCCAGTTCGGCGCGGCTGGCCTTCGGCGAGAAAACCCGCAGGAAGTCTACGACGGGGATGGCGAACTCCCCGCGCGCGTGGCCTTCGCGCACGCGCGCTATGAGGTCGAGCGCCACGGGCCTCATCTCGGGCCACTTCAGACAGTCGAAGAGTGACATCGGCCTTCGCCTTCGGTCTCGCTTGTTTCGGGCTCGGGGGTGTTCTTGCGGGCCATTGTCTCCGGCGCGGGCGACCTTTTCAACTTCTCAAACGCGGCTGCCGGTGCGCGGCCTCTTTGCCGCCGCCGTCGCGCGTCGTAAAATGGCCGCGGAGGAGACCCGAAACCCGATGGCCGAGATCAAAATGTACACGACCGAGTGGTGCGGCGACTGCCGCCGCGCCAAGAAGTTTCTGGGCGAGCGCGGCATCGCCTACGAGGAGATCAACATCGAGGAGCGCGAGGGCGCGGCAGAGCACGTGATGAGCCTGAACGGCGGCAAGCGTAAGGTCCCGACCTTCGAGGTGGCGGGCCGGGCCTTCAGCCTCTCGCCGTTCGACGAGCGCCGGCTGCGCGAGGAGCTTGGTCTTGACTGAGGGAGGCGGGGACGAAAAGGTGTCAGCCAGTTTGAAGAGGCGCGCGGCCCGCGCGGGCGGGTGGGCGCTGGCGAAGCGGATCATCAAGCCGCTGCCCGTGGTGGGCACGGCGGTCGCGTTGGGTCTGGCCGGCTACGAGATCAGGCGGAAGGGCGCGGTGCGCGGGGTGGTCCACGTCGGCCTCGACGCCCTGCCCGTGGTCGGCACGGCCAAGGCCGTCCTGGAGCTATTCACCGGCGACCTCATCGCCGACAAGGACGACCCGCGACAACCCCGCCGCCGTGGCGGGCCTTAAACCGGCGACTCGAAGTGAGGAAGCGAGGCGGGGGCGCGGCGGATTCAATTCAGCCGCGCCCCCTCGTCGTTTGCGGCGCCACGACTCAGAAGCGGAAGCCGACGCCGGCGCTGAACTGGAAGTTGTGGCTCGTCTCGGCCGGCAGGCGGATTAATCGCTCGCGGAAGGTGTCGGGCGCGATGAAATCGATGGCGAGGTCGTTGCGCTCGCCGTAGCGGACGATGGTATCGCCGAAGTCGAAGCGCGTAACGAGGCGGCGGGAGGGGTAGAACTCAAGCACGCCGCCCACGTCGGTCGAGAAGAAGGCGCGGGTCCGCGACGAGGGCACGAAGAACCGGTCGCCGCCCGGTCCCGGCACGGTGTTGTCAGCGCTGTACTCGACCACGTCGGAGAAGGAGACGAAGCCCGGCCGCACCTTGGCGAAGAGGCCGAACCGCTCGAACCTGCGGCCGGCCTTGACGCCGAACTGCCCTTGCAACGTGCGGCCGCCTACCCGGCTGAAGCTGCGGCTGGGGAAGAGGTTCCCCTCGGCCTCGACGGCGACGCTGGGGTTCAGGTTGTAGGTGACGCGGGCGCCCGCGCCCGGCTCGGTCCGCGTCCGCCCGGCAGAGAAAAAGCTGTTCGGCTCCGAGATCGTCAGCGAAGAGAACTGGACGCCGAGTTCGACGCGGGGCACGTCCTCATCCTGTGCCCGGGCTTCCGAGTTCCCGAGCGTCAGGGCCGCGGCGAGCGCAGCGACGGCGGACAGGGTTCTAACGGCGACGAGTGCTTTGATCTTCCTTCGCATCTTTCCTCCTCTGTGTTGAAGACGGGTGACGGTGGCGCCGGCCGCGGCCTGCGGCGGGCACACGTCGGCCCCCGCGCGGCCCCCGCGGGCGCGCCTTCAGCGGCCGTCCTGTTCGTGACTCGTGAGTTGGGGCGGCGGACCGTCCGCGCGCGGCCCCGCCCGGTTAGGGGGTTGACTTGTTAGCCGGCTTCGCGGCCGGCTTCGCGGCTGGCGCGGGGGCCGGGGCGGCGGCCGGCGGACGCGGCAGCAGCCACTCGATGTTCTCGGCCGAGCCGACGACGACGCGCACGCGCCTCCTGCTCGTGCGGCCGCCGCCTGGCTCGGCCCTGCCGAACTCGGCGCGGTCGCGCGGCCGCGTGGCCTGCCTTAGTCTCTTCTCGAAATCTTCGCCCGGCGCCGCAGAGGCCGGCGGGTCCGAGAGGTCGAAATCGAAGTTTGGGTCGTGCAGCACCCAGACGTTCCAGTTGCCGCCGGTCGCGACCACAGGCCCAGCGGAGGCCCACTCGAAGCTGTCGCCCTCGAACTCGAACCTGATGCGGTCGTGCTCGATAGAGCCGGCCTGCCGGAAGTCGTAACCGGGGCGCGGCACGAGCGAGACGACGAAGCGGCCGCGGCCCGGCAGCGAGAACCAGACGAGCGGACCCGAACAGCCGCCCCTGCTCCTGTGGACCACCTCGCCGTTGACCGAGAGCGTGTAGCCCGTCACTTGCAGCCGCACCTCCTCGGCGTTGAAGTCGCGCGGCGGGCTCGTGCGCACGGGCAGCGCACGCCGCCGCGGGTCTTCCGAGGTGACGGTGACGAGGTCGACGATCTTCGCGCCGTTCCGAGTGTTGCGCAGCACGTCGAGGGCGAAGGTGTCGCCGTCGCCGATTAGTTGCGGCCGCGAGTCGAAGGCCGCGGGGTTGTAGCGCGGGTGGAGCCGTCTGCCCGCGAACGAGGGGCGCGCCGACAGTTGTCGCAGAAACTCTTCGCCGAGCGGCCGGACCGAGACGCGGAACTGCCGCGCGCCGCCCGCCCCGCCGGCCGGCGCCGGCTCGACCGACAGCTCGTAGCCGAAGAACAGCTCGCCGCGCCCGTCGAGGAAGATGCGGCGGACGACGTTGGGCTCGCCCTCCGATTCGACGAAGGACGACGGCACCTCCTGCTTCGTGCCCGACTCGGTCTCGGTCGAGAAGGCGACGAAGGCCCCGCTTCTCAAGGGCACCAAAACCTGTGACTCGCCGCCAGCCATCTCCGCGCCCGCCCCGGCCCCAGCGGCCGCGCCCGCGCCGCAGGCGAGCCCGACGACGACAAACAGGAGCGCGACTCTCATCAAGCGCAAAGCTCCGACTCCCGGCCGGCGCGAAGGTGCGAGCAACTTCGACCGGCGAAGCCCGGCCGATGAGGCTGCTATCGCCGCCGTCGCCCGCCTGACATCGCTCCGAACGCGGGCCATCAACGCTCCCCCTTCCTGACTACCCTGATCTTCACCTCGTCGGCCGGCTTGAACTCGGCCATGTCAACCGGCGTGAAGTAGCTCGCGGCGTCGCCGGCCGAAGAGCCCGCGCGAGCGACGGCGCGGTCGTCCTTCACCCGCCTCCCGCCGGCGCCCGGCCGCTTCCGCTCGACGTAGACGACGCGCGTCTCGCCCGGCACGGGCACTTCGACGTAGCGAACCTCCGGCTCGGCCCGGCCCGCGCTCACGTCCGCGGCCGACGAACCGGCGGCGAATGCGCCGGGCGTCCCACCATCCGTTCTGTCGCCCTTTTCACCGGCCGGCCCTGCGGGCGTAAAGGACGCCGACGGCACGCCCCAGGCGTGCGCCAGCAGCGAGGCGGCGAGCGCCAGCGTGAAGCAGGCCGCGAGCGGCACGGGCACCCCGACGCGCGAACTCAGGAGCCTGCCCCACGGCGTCCGCGGTGCGGCCGTCTCTCTGTAAGCCGACAGGAGCCGCCCGGCCGAGCCGGGCGACTCGTCCGGCGCCCCCCACTCGGCGAGCAGCGCGGAAAGCTCCGGGTCGTCGTCTTCACGCGCGCGGCCTCCTGCGTCGCCGCGCGTTGGCCTCACGGCGTCCGTGGTCTCTTCGTCGCGCGAAGCGCGGGCTTCGTGCACAGGGCGGCCGGCCGTCCCGCGCGGGCGGAAGCTGAGCAGCCGTGTCTGTCTCGTCTCGTCGCTCATCTGCGGGCCTCTCCAACCTCTTCTCTTACCTGTAAGCCTCTTCGGCACGGCTGCCAGCCTTTTCGGCGCGCCGCGCACCATCCTCAAAAAAAGGGGCCAGCTCGCGCCTCAGCCTCACGCGCGCGCGGTGCAGGCGCGACTTGACGGCGCCCGCGTCCGACCCCGTCACGGCCGCCACCTCGGCCAGCGATAGCCCCTCGTACTCGAAGAGCACCACGACTTCGCGCTGCGCGGGCGGCAGTTCGGATACGGCGCGGCGGACGGCGCCGGCCGCCTCCGCGCGCAAAACTCTCTGCAAAGGCCCGTCGTCGTCCGCGCCGGCCAACTCGGCCGCGGCCTCCTCGTAACTCTCCTCGCACGCGTGGCGGCGGAAGTGCTTGGCCGAGAGGTTGCGCGCGGCCGCGAAGAGGTAGGTGCGGAGCGCCGCGCGCGTCGGGTCGAAGCCTTCGGGCCGGCGAATGAGATCGAGGAAGCAGTCGTGCGTCACCTCTTCGGCCACCGCCGCGGAGTTGAGCATCCGGTAGGCGAAGCGGAAGACGGGCAGGCGGTGGCGCTCGTAGAGGACCATAAAGGCCCGCTCGTCGCCGCCCCGCGCCTGGCTCAAGAGCTTCTCGTCGGTCATCCGGGCCGGGCGCGCAGTCACTTGCCCGCGCGCGCCTTCCTTCAAAGTTCGGCCTGCTGAAATGTTATTACCGCGAAGGCGGGAAAGGTGACGCGCGAGGGGAAGAAAATTTTGAGGGGGCGCGGCGGGCGCGGGCTGCGCGGCCCGCCGCGCCCCCCTGCGGCTTCAGGCGGCGGCGCCGTCGCCGGCCGCGAGGCGCGGACGCGCCCCGAGCGGGTGGGCCTGCTCGTAGGCGTGCGCGAGGCGCAGGATGTCGGCCTCGCCCCAGTGGCGCCCCATCAGTTGGAGCCCGACGGGCAGCCCCTCGGACGAGAGGCCGCACGGGACGCTGACGCCGGGCACGCCCGCGAGGTTAGCCATGCAGGTGTAAACGTCCGAGAGGTACATCGAGAGCGGGTCGTCGGTCTTCTCGCCGAGGCGGAAGGCGGGCGTCGGCGTGGTCGGCGTCAGGACGGCGTCGCACTTCTCGAAGGCTTCGAGGAAGTCGCGCCGGATGAGCGTGCGGACCTGCTGCGCCTTGTGGTAGTAGGCTTCGTAGTAGCCCGACGAGAGGACGTAGGTGCCGAGCATGATGCGCCGCTTGACCTCGGCGCCGAAGCCCTCCTCGCGCGTGCGCCGGTACATCTGCCGCAACTCGCCGGCCCCCTCGGCGCGGTGGCCGTAGCGCACGCCGTCGTAGCGCGCGAGGTTCGACGAAGCCTCGGCCGTGGCGAGGATGTAGTAGACGGCGATGCTGTAGCGGGCGTGGGGCAGCTCCACGTCAACCACTTCGGCGCCGAGGTCGCGGTAAGCCTCGACGGCCCGCTCGACCCGGGCGCGCACCTCCGCGTCGAGCCCCTCTCCGAACAGCTCGCGCGGGACGCCGAGGCGGGCGCCGCGCACGTCCGAGCCGAGTTCGGCCGCGTAGTCGGGCACGGGCACGTCGGCCGTCGTCGCGTCGCGCTCGTCGCGGCCGGCGATGCAGCCGAGCCCGGCGGCCGCGTCCCTCACCGTCAGGCCGAAGACGCTCACCTGGTCTAGCGACGAGCCGAAGGCGACAAGACCGTAGCGCGAGACGCGCCCGTAGGTCGGCTTGAGGCCGACGATGCCGCAGAGCGCCGCCGGCTGCCGAACCGAGCCGCCCGTCTCCGAGCCGAGCGCGACGGGCACGACGCGCGACGCGACGGCCGCGGCCGAGCCGCCCGACGACCCTCCCGGCACGCGCCCCTCGTCCCAGGGGTTGCGCACGGGGCCGAAGGCCGAGTTCTCGTTCGACGAGCCCATGGCGAACTCGTCGCAGTTGGTCTTGCCGACGATGACGGCGCCGGCCGCCCGCAGCCGCTCGGTCACGGTCGCGTCGTACTGCGGTTCGTAGTCGGCCAGGATGCGCGACCCGCAGGTGGCACGCATCCCCTTCACGCAGATGTTGTCCTTGACGGCGACGGGCACGCCGCGGAGCGCGCCGGTGTCTTGGCCGTGCCCCTCTGCGTCGAGCGCGCCGGCGCGGGCGAGCGCCCCTTCGCGGTCGATTTCGAGGAAGGAGTTGAGCGTCGGGTTCAGCGCCTCGGCCGCGTCGAGGGCACGGGCCGCGGCCTCGCGCGCCGTCGTCTCGCCCGCGGCGATGCGCCGCCGGATGGTCTCTGCCGTCTGGTCTCTGCTGGTGGTCGGCATGGCGGCCTCAGGAATTCTCCTTCGTCTCGGAGCCGCCCAGGACTTTGGGCACGCGGAAGTGGCCGTGCGAGGGGTCGGGCGCCTCCCTGAGGGCGAGCTGCTGGCCGAGCGAGGGGCGGGCCGCGTCGGCGCGCACGGCGGCCGTCCGCTCGCCCTCCGGCGTCAGGCCGCCGAGCGCCGGCTCGACGCTGCTCGTGTCCAGCTCGTTCAACTGCTCGACGTAAGCCACGACGGAAGCGACCTGCGGCGCGAGGTGCTGCAACTCCTCTTCGTCCAACTCCAGGTGCGCGAGCTGCGCGATCTTCCTGATCTCGTCTTGGGTAATAGGCATAAGGAGTTTTCAGTTTTCAGTTTTTAGTGATCAGTTGTCGGACGTTCACGAAAAAAGACAGCCAGTAACCGAAAGCTAAAAACTACAAACTACTATTCACTTTCTCTAATAAGGCAACTGCCGGCGGCGACGAGGAACCGGCGGCGCAGGGCTTCGTCGCGGATGGCCGCGGCGGCGCCCTCTATCTCGGCGGCGCGGCGCAGGGCGCCCTCCTCCCGGGCTAAGGCGTCGCGGGCGACGTTGCCGGCGCGCTCGCGCTCGCGGCCGACCGTCTCGGGGTCCACGCGGAACTCGATGTAGGTGACGAGCGCCTGACCGACGACGGAGTTGAGGCGGAAGATGAGCTGGCCGCTGACGGCTTCGAGCTGCTTGCGCCAGGTCGTGTCGGGGACGGCGACGACGAGCGTCTTGCGGTAGAGGCGGAAGGGGACTGCGCAGGTGCGCAGCGCCTCGCCCGCGACGCGCCGCCAGGCAACGAAGGCCGCGGCCTCCGTCACCTCCTCCGACTCGCCCGCCGCGCGCAGCAGCTTCGGGAGCGCCTGTATCAAGTCGTCCATCGTCTCGGGCGGCCCGGGCGAAAGCGCCCCGGCCGTTGCGGATTGCGCCGCCGGTCTTTAATCTTCAACCCGCAATTCTTGAATCCGTTTAACGCGAGTGGGGAGTGTAATGGATACCGAGCGTGTGTCACAAGCAGAGGGGGCGGCGGGCGTGCGCGCCCTGCCGGGCATGGAGCCGCTGGTCTTGGCCTCGGCCAGCCCGCGCCGGGCCGAGATACTGCGCGCCGTCGGCTGGCCCTTCGAGGTCGTGCCGGCCGACGTGGACGAGGCCCTGCGGGGTGGCGAGTCGCCCGAGGATTTCGTCCGGCGTTTGGCGCGCGAGAAGGCCGAGGCCGTCGCCGCCCGGCGCCTCTTCGGCCTCGTCGTCGGCGCCGACACGACGGTCGTCGTGGACGGCGCCGTGCTCGGCAAGCCGCGCGACGAAGAGGAGGCCCGCCACATGCTGCGCACGCTCGGCGGGCGCACTCATGAAGTGCTGACGGGCGTCGCGCTCGTCCGCGCCGAGACCGGGCGCGCGGCCGTCGGCGTTGAGCGCACCCGCGTCCGCTTCGCCGAGACCTCCGAAGATGAAATCGCCTGGCACGTCTCGACCGGCGACGTGCTCGACAAGGCCGGAGCCTACGCCGTGCAGGGCCGCGCGGCCCTCTTCATCGAGGGCATCGAGGGCGACTACTGGAACGTCGTCGGCCTGCCCGTCCGGCTACTCTACTCGCTGGCGAGGGAGATGCGCGACGGAGGGTGACGAGGCGCGCCAGTCCTCATCCGGCCGGGGCCGGCGGGCGTGCCCCCGCGGACCGTGCGGCACGTAAAAAGGGCCGGCCCCCGTGTGGGGTCGGCCCTTTCGTCTTCAAAACTCGGGTCGAAGTTTACTGCTCGTCGAGCAGCCTGTTGAGGCGCGGCGAGAGGTCACGCACGAGCTTGCTTTCCGGGTCGAGGCCGCCGATGGACGGGACGCTGACGGCGCCCGCGCGGTCGAGCAGCACGATGGCCGGGAGCTGGTTGCCCGGCACACCAAGCCGCTTGAAGAAGGCGCCGTCGGGGTCGCGCAGCACGGCCGCCTTGAGCCCGTTCTTGCGGGCGAAGGCGCGCAACTGCTCGTCCGAGGCGTAGTTCTTCGAGTTGGCCTTGTCGGAGTCGGTGCTCACCCAGTAGACGCGGACGTTGCGCGCCTCGAATTCGTCGGCCAACTCCTGCACGCCGCGCACCTGCTCGCGCGAGAGCGGCAGCCAGGAGGCGCCGAAGGCGAGCACGACCACGTCGCCGCGCAGCATCTGCGAGGTGATCTCGCCGCCGTCCGCCGTCCGCATCCTGAACTCAATGCGCGGCTGCTGCGCTGGGAAGGCCGACGCTAGGCTCGACAGCGCGAGGACGAAAGCGAACGCCGCGGCCACAACTGCCTGGCGCTTTCTCTTCAACATCAAACTCTCCTTTAGCGGGGCCGTCCGTGCCGCCTGGCGCCCTCGCAGCCTCTAAAATCCTGCGGAAGCGCGCCCGAATCGGCGGACCGCCCTGACGATCTTTAGATGTGCTGTCAAAAAGATTAGTTGGACGCACCGAAATGGTGCGAGGGCCGCCGCGGCGTCAACCGTCAAGCCTCGCGCTCGTTGAAGCTTCGCCTTCGTAATCAGCCGGTTTAGTCCGTGCCCGGCGGCGGGCTGCCGAACACGTCCTGGTGCAGCGAGCGGTAATCATCCCACGTGTCCATGTCGCGCGCAACGAAGGGCGACCCGACCGGCAGCCGCAGCACCTCGGGCCGGTGCCGGTCGAAGACCGCGCGCAGGCCCTTCTCGGGCGCGAGCGTCAGCAGCTCTTCGCGCAGGGCCAGATCGACGAGAACCGGGTGGCCCCCGCGCCCCTCCCAGGTCGGGACGACGAGGCGGGCGCCCCCCCGCCCGCGCGCCGAAAGGATTTCAGAGACGACTCCGGGGGTGATGGCCGGCTGGTCTACGAGCGCGACGAGGACTGCCTCTGCGTCTTCCGAAAGGCTCGAAACGCCGCGGGCTATTGAGACGCCCATCTCGCTCTCGGCCATTTCGTTCACTGCGAAGCGGACGAAGGGCAGGTGCGAGACGGCCGCACGCACCTCCTCGCCTCGGTGGCCGACGACGACGATCACCTCGCCGGCTCCGCCCCCGTGAAGGTTGGCGGCGCAAGTCTCGACCACGGTCCGGCCGCCGAACGGCAGCAGCGGCTTAAACGCCCCCATCCGCCGCGAGCGGCCCGCGGCGAGCAGCACGGCGACGACTCTCGTCCGGCTGTTCAAGGTGAAGAGGTGTAAAGGAGAGTTGTCAGCTTTCAGCGGTCGGCTCTGACGGCAGCTTTCGGCCCTGACCGCGCGGCGCGTGCACGAGCTTTTAACCGGGGCGGCCGGCGCAATGGCCGTCCGGGCTGACTGCCGAGGGCCGACCGCCGAAGGCTGACTGCCGGCCGCCTACTTAGTCTCCCCAACCTGCCTGAGGGCCTCGATGGCACGGAGGCTGAAGGGGCGGGCCATCTGCTTGCGGTAATTCATCAGGTGGTCTGTGTTGTCGAGCGGGCGGGCGCGGTTGTAGCAGGCTTCGGCGGCGGCGCGCACGCTCTCGTCTTCGAGCCGGCCGCCGAGGAGCGCCGCCCCCGCGCCCTCCACTTCGAGCGGCGCGGGCGAGACGCCGCCCATCACGACCCGCGCTTCGGTGACGGTCCCGTCCGCATCGAGGTCGACGCGGGCTGCGACGCCGAGGACAGGGAAGTCGAAGGCGCCGCGCCGGCGCAGCTTCCTGTAGACTGCGCGCCAGCCGGCCGCGGGCGGCAGGATGATCTCGGCCAGCAGCTCGTCGGGCCGCTTGCGCAGGTAGTCTATGCCGTCGTTGTTGTAGAAGCCGCGGGCGTTGACGAGGCGGTCCGAGACGGTTGAGACGAGGCGCAGCTCGGCGCCCAGGGCGACCATCAGGGGCACGAGGTCGGAAGACTGGACGGCCCAGCACTTCGGGCTGCCCGGCGCCACCCAGCAGATGTCGCCGTCCTTCTTCATGCAGAAGTTGACGGCGCGGCGCCACTCGTAGTTCTGGTCGTAGTAGTTGCAGCGCGTGTCGAGCAGGAGGTTGCCGCCGACGGTGCCCATGTTCCTGAGCGTCGGCGTCGAGATGAGGCGGGCTGCCTCGGCCACGAACGGGTAGTCGCGGTTGACGACCGGGTGCTCGATCAGTTCCGTCAGGGTCACGCCGGCCCCGATGCGGAGTCCCGATTGGCCGTCGCCCTCGACGCGCGCAAGCTCTTTCAGGCGGCCGAGCGCGATCACGGTCCGCGGCGTCTGCTGCCGCCGCTTCATGTTCGGGTAGAGGTCCGTGCCCCCTGCGACGAACTGCCCCTCAGGCCCCGCGTCGCCCATCATCCTCACCGCGGCCCCCACGGTCTGCGGGACGAGGTAGGTGAACTTCGGAAGTCTCATCATAACGGCTGCGCTTACCCTTCTGCTTTACGACTCACCTCTGCTGTAAATGAACGGCGACGCGGGGCATCTCCTTGCCGTCGCCGCCCTCGGCGGGCGTGAGCACGCGCATGGGCTCGGGCCAGGTAACGTGGGGCACCCCCCTGGGGCCGTAGCGCGGCTCCTTGCCCTGCTGTTTGGCGCGCAGGGCGGCGAGCACTTTCTCGGGCGTGATGGGCACCTCGTCTATGCGGACGCCGACGGCGTCGTAGACGGCGTTCGCCACCGCGGGCATGACGGGCAGGAGCGGCCCCTGTCCCACCTCTTTCGCGCCGAAGGGGCCGTTCGGGTCGGCGTCTTCGACGAGATAAGTGACCACGTCGCACATTTCGAGCGTGGTCGGGCTCTTGTATTCGAGCATCGAGGGGAACTTGTGGACGAGGTTGCGGTGCGGGCGGTAAGTCATCTCCTCCATGAGGGCTTCGCCCAAACCCATGTAGACGCCGCCCTCGACCTGTCCCATGACGAGCATGGGGTTGAGGCTGCGGCCGATGTCGTGAGCGACCCAGATGCGCTCGACCAGGACGTTGCCGGTCTCGTGATCCACGTCAACCTCGGCCACCGCGGCCGAGTAGCTGTAGGCAGGGGAAGGGCCGACGCCGGCGCCCTTGTAGCGGCCGGGCGAGCGCGGCGGCGTGTAGGAACCGACCGTCCCGATGGTGCCGTACTTCGACTCGGCCAGGACCACAGCCTCGGCGAACGAAACGCCCGTCTCGGGGTTCTCGGCGTCGAAGACTCTGCGCTCGGCGAAGGTCACGTTCTGGACGGGAATCGAGAGCTTCTCGGCGACGGCCTTTGAGAGCAGCTCGCGGGCGCGCTCGGCGGCCTGGATGGCGGCGTTGCCCGTCATTAGTGTGACGCGGCTCGAATAGCTGCCGAGGTCAACGGGCGTCAGGTCGGTGTCGGCGGTGACGACTCGGATGTCGAAGGGGTCTATGCCGAGGACTTCGGCTACGACGTAGGCGAGCACAGAATCGGACCCCTGCCCGATGTCGGTCGAGCCGCACTGGACGCAGACGCCGCCCTGCCGGTCGAGCCGTAGCTGCACGCCCGAGTGCGGCATGTTGTTCCAGTAGATGGGCAGGCCCGCCCCGCAGATGTAGGAGCTGCACGCGATCCCGACGCCGCGCCCGAACGGCTGTTGCCGAAACTTGTTCTTCCAGTCAGAGCCCTCAACCACCTTTTCAATGCAGGTGCCGAGCCCCATCGAGCCGAGCCGCAGGTAGTTGGCCGTCACCGAGTAGGCCGGAGCGAGGTGTTTGAGGCGCATCTCGGCCGGGTCGAGGCCGAGTTCTTCCGCCACCTTGTCGATCTGAATCTCTAAGCCGAATCGGGGTTGCGGCGTGCCGTGCCCGCGCTTGGGGCCGCACGGCGGCTTGTTGGTGAAGGCGCGCAGCCCGCGGAAGCGGTAGCGCGGCACGTCGTAGGTGACGGTTTGCAGGGCGCCGGTGTAGAAGGTCGAGGCCACGCCGTAGGAGCCGTAGGCGCCGCCGTCGAGGAACGACTGGAAGTCGAGCGCGGTGATCGAGCCGTCCTTCTTCACGCCGATCCTGCTCTTCATCAGGACGGGGTGGCGGCCGCGGTGGCAGTAGAAGACCTCCTCGCGCGTCAGCGTAATCTTGACGGGCCGCCTCGTCATCATCGAGAGCTTCGAGACGACGACCTCGTGGTTGAAGGGGTCGCTCTTGCCGCCGAAGCCGCCGCCGTTCGGCGTGGCGATGACCCGGATGTGCGAGGCGGGCAGCCCCAGCGTCTTCGCCAGCGCGCGGTGGACGTAGTGCGGCGTCTGGGTCGAACTCCACAGGGTCAGCTTGCCGTCGGGGTCGAAGTGCGCGAGCGAGGCGTGCTGCTCCATCGGCAGGTGAGTGTTGCCCTCGTAGAAGAACACGTCCTCGCGGACGAGGTCGGCCTCGCGGAAGCCCGCGTCCAGATCGCCGAATTCGAGGTTGACCTGCTTGTGGACGTTGCCGTGGTCGCCGTAGTCGTGGATGCGCGCGTCGCCCGTCTCGACCGCCTCCTCGATGGACGAGACCGAGGGCAGCGGCTCGTACTCGACCTC
Source organism: Pyrinomonadaceae bacterium (assembly GCA_035645715.1). GTDB lineage: Bacteria > Acidobacteriota > Blastocatellia > Pyrinomonadales > Pyrinomonadaceae > QHXN01. The sequence continues at coordinate 116,588 of DASQMB010000025.1, read as the reverse complement.
GATCAGGTTCATCGCCTCGAAGGCCACGTCCTCGTCCACGGCGGCGACGGCCGCCACGGGGTCGCCGACGAAGCGGACCTTGCCGACGCAGAGCGGGTGCTCGTCCTGGCTGACGGGGAGGATGCCGTAAGGCGTGGGCGTCTGCTCGCCGGTGATGACGGCGTGGACGCCGGGCAGGGCGCGGGCCTTCGAGATGTCGATGCTCACGATGCGCGCGTGTGGGACGTGCGAGCGCAGGATTTTGCAGTAGAGCATCCGCGGCAGCGCGAGGTCGTCGGCGAACTTCGTCTGGCCCGTGCACTTGGCCCGCGCGTCTACCTTGCGGAACGGCTTGCCGACGACCTTGAAGTCCTTCTGCGCCTCTGTGCCCTCGGCGCCCGCGCCGTTTACGCCGGGCGCGCCGCCGCTGTCGCCGTTCTGAGAGTGACCGTTGTTGGTTGCCATCTGGGTTCGTCGAAGGAGTTTCGAACTGTCGCCGCGGCCGCGCTGTGGGAGAGCCAATGTCTCGACCCGTCGGGGCCGGCCTGCCGAAGGCCCGCGGCCGGCGCACCCGACGCGACCGGCCATGATAGCAGTTTTGCGACCGGGTGGCGAAACAGCCCCCTCCCGTCGCCGAGGCCGGACCCAATGAGCATCAGAGTGAGGCGAAAGCGGCCGGGGGTCGCCCTCAAGCGCGACCTCCGGCGGTCCCACCCTCCGGCCTAAGTCATCTGCTTCCCCCATTAAACTTCCGCGCCGCGCCGGCTCAAGGTCTCCTCAAGAATGGCTCAAGGTGCCGCGACTACTCTTACGAACGTCGGCGGGTCCGGAAGGCCCGAACACGGACGGCAAGAGGGAACTGAAGCTCTAGAACCCACCACCCACCACCCGGCGCCGCAGACGAGGCGACGAACTACTTTCGAGGTTGAAGATAATGAAAAAAGCTGGTCCCAAAGGTTTCGTTAAGATTGCGAAGAGAAGAAGCGCGGCGGGCGTCGCGCTGAGCACGTTCGTCGCCGTGGCGCTGTTCGCGTCGGCGCTGCTGGTCCCGCTGACCACCTCACAGGCTTCTAACCCCGGCGCCGGCTCGCTCGGTCCCGTTACGGGCACGAGCGCGACCTGGCGCGGCACGGCCCCGGGCGGCACCTCGCCAGAGGGCCAGACGACCTGCGTCGAGGGCGTCAACTGCGACACCTACACGCTGACCCTCAACGGCACGCCCGAGCAGTGGGCGGGCAAGAAGGTCAAGGTCACCATCGGCTGGACGCTGCCCGCGAGCGATTACGACCTTTACATCCACAAGGGCTCGGTGACCGGGCCTGAGGTGGACAACTCTGGCGAGGCCCCGCCCGTCATCAGCGAGTCGGCCGAGATTGACCCGGCCACGGCCGGCACGGGCGTCTTCGCGGTCCGCGTCGTCTACTGGGCCGCGGCCGGCGCCGCCGACCAGTACACGGGCACCGCCTCGGTCGAGAACAAGCACGCGGGCGGCGCCGAGCCGACCCCGCCGCCGGTCTCGACCGCGCAGCCGCCGGCCTACCAGATTCACACGCCCCCGGCCAACCTCGGCAACGGCGCCGGCGAGCCGACCATCGGCCTCAACTGGGCGACCGGCAACGCCATGTTCATCGCCGGCTTGCAGACCCTCAAGGTCGGCTTCGACGACGCGAACCCCGCGGCTTCGACCTGGACCAACGTCTCGGCGCGCAACACCTCCGTCACCAGCTTCGACCCGATCCTCTTCACCGACTGGCGGACCAACCGCACGTTCGTTTCGCAGCTCCTGCCGTCGAAGGTCAGTCTGATGGCCTTCACCGACGACGACGGGAAGACCTGGACGCCCTCTCAGGGCTCCGGCATCAACTCGGGCGTTGACCACCAGACGGTGGGCGGCGGCCCCTACGCCCGCAACGCCGACGGCTCGCTCAAGGGCGGCGCCATTCAGCGGCCCGGCGCGGACCTCAAGATTTATCCGAACGCGGTCTACTACGCCTCGCAGGACATCGGCGTGGCCGAGATCGCGCGCAGCGACGACGGCGGCCTGACCTTCGGCGTCGCGGTCCCGATGTACGACATCACGCAGTGCGGCGGCCTCCACGGCCACATCAAGGTCGCGCCCGACGGCACGGTCTACGTCCCGAACAAGTCGTGCGGCGGCGAGCAGTCGGTCGTCGTCTCGGAAGACAACGGCCTGACCTGGTCGGTGCGCCGCATCCCCGGCAGCACCTCGGGCCGCACAGACCCGTCGGTCGGCATCGGATCGGACGGCACGGTTTACGTCGGCTTCGCCAACGGCGACGGGACGATGCGCACGGCAGTCTCGCGCGATAAGGGCCTGACCTGGGAGCACACACAGGATGTCGGCCAGCAGCTCGGCATCAAGAACTCGGTCTTCCCGGCGGCCACGGCCGGCGACGGCGACCGCGCGGCGGTCTTCTTCCTCGGCTCGACCACGGGCGGCGCGCAGGGCACCGGCACAGACCAGACCGCGCCCTACTTCGACGGCCAGTGGTACGGCTTCATCGCCACCACCTACGACCGCGGCCGCTCGTGGGTGACTGTCAACGCCACGCCGAACGACCCCGTGCAGCGCGGCGTCGTCTGCACCAACGGCACCACCTGCCCGTCGGGCACCCGTAACCTGCTCGACTTCAACGACATGGAGGTCGATAAGCAGGGCCGCGTGCTGGCCGCCTTCGCCGACGGCTGCGTCTCGGCCTCGTGCGTGCAGGGCGTGGACAAGGACGGCGACGGCCGCCTGACACGCTTCGACAACGACGGTGCAGAGAAGGCGACCATCATCCGCCAGTCGGGCGGCCTCGGCCTCTTCGCGGCCTTCGACCCGCCGACGGGCGGCGGCGGCACGGAGCCCGTGGTCACGACCACCTACATTAACGAGGACGACGCGCGCGTCGAGTACTCGAACGGCTGGCACAAGGAGGACAACTTCGCCGGCGCGAGCGGCGGCCACTTCCGCCACAACAACGGCAAGGACGCCGCCCACTTCGCCCGCCTCAACTTCGAGGTCGAGGGCGAGACCGGCGCCATCACCCTCCACTACGGCACCAGCCAGCGCGGCAACAGCGCCGAGGTCATCCTCGACGGCGTCTCGAAGGGCGTGGTCAACTTCCGCGGCCTGACGGGCGGCACCAGGACTCCGGTCTTCGGCCCGAGCGCCAGCTTCGACGGCCTCTCTCGCGGCCAGCACACGCTGGAACTGCGGGCCATCAACGGCACTGTTTACGTTGACGGCTTCACCCTGAAGAGCGCGACTTCGAGCGCGCGGCCCAGCAGCGGCCCCGGCCAGACGACGAGCGGCGGCGGCACCGCCGCGGCCGGCGGGAGCCTGCTCTCGACGGTCAACGTGCCCGAGGGCGCGCAGGCCATCTCGGTGTCGGTGGGCACCAGCCTCGACGTGCCGGTCCAGGTCGTGCTCCTCGACCCGAACGGGCTCGCCCTGGCGACGGCTAACGGCTCGAACGGCGTGGCTGTCATCAACCGGACGGTGACGCAGGCCGGCGCCTACCAGCTCAAGGTCGTCAACCTCGGGCTCGGGCCGGTCCAGGTCTGGACGGCGGCGACCCCGCTCGTCGCCCGGTAAGCAAGACGAAGACGCCGCCGCCCGCCGCGACAATGACAGTCGCGGCGGGCGGCGGCCACGTAAGAAGCGGGCCGCGGCCGCCGAAGGGGCCGCCGAAGGGAAGTGAAGCCATGAGGAAGTTTTTACTGGCAGTGATGATTGCGCTCGTCGCGGGCGGCGGCGGGGCGGCGGCCGCGAAAGGGCAGGAGCCGAAGCCGGAGGTGCTCGGCATCCGCATCGGGATGAGCGTCGAAGAGGCCCGCGCGCGCCTCGGCAAGATGGGCCGGCTCGAAAAGGAGGAGCGGAAGCAGCAGGAGATTTGGGCGCTCGATTCCGACCGCAGCTTCTCCTACCTGATCGTCGGCTTCGACAAGGCATACAAAGAGGTGCGCTACGTCACGGCGAAGGCCCGCGAGGGCGGGCGGGCCGTGCGCTACTCGGAGGTGCTCGACATCGAGGGCGCGCAAAAGATAGTCTCGCCGCCGAAGTACGAGTACGTCTGCGAGGTGGCGGCTAAGGGCGACAGCCCCGCCTACACTGTGATCGCGCAGGGCCGCGACCCGCAGGTCCTGACCTACTTCTCAGTCAAGAAAAAAGAGTAGGCCCGCGGCCGGAAGACGGCCGGCGAAAAAAGAGGACCGGCGAAAAAAGAGGGCCGACGAAAAAGTCACAGGGCAGCCGCTCAAAAGTTGAGCGGCTGCCCTGTGACTTTTCCCTTCGCCTCCCGCGCCGGCCCTTTACTCGACGCCGTAGACGCTCTCGCGCGGCAGCTCGGCATCCTCGCCGCGCATACGGGCGGCGGCCAGCTCGACGGCCTCGTAGATTTTGATGTACCCGGTACAGCGGCAGATGTTGCCGGCGAGGGCCTCCTTGATTTCATGGCGCGTCGGAGAGGGGTTCTGCGCCAGCAGCTCTTTAGCGACTAGCAGGAAGCCGGGCGTGCAGTAGCCGCACTGGGCCGCGCCGGTGTCGGCGAAGGTCTCCTGCAATGGGTGGAGCCCCGACTCGTCTGCCAACCCCTCGACCGTTTCGACGCGCCGGCCGGCCGCCTCAAGTCCGAGCATCAGGCAGGAGAGCACCGAGCGGCCGTCAACCAGGACGGCGCAGGTGCCGCATTCGCCCAGCTCGCAGCCGTGCTTCGTGCCGGTCAGGTCCATGTCCTCGCGGAGGACTTCGAGCAGGGTCTTGTGTGGGGCGAAGGCTACCTCCGCCTCTTCGCCGTTAACGCTGAGGCGGACGAGCACCTTTTCGGTCGCTGTGGTCTGGTTCATCTGTCGTCACTCTGGGCCGCCGAGAGGCCGCGCGGCGTGGGGGATGATAGCAGCTTCGCGCCGGGCGTTTAAGCGGGGCTGCCCCGTGCCGAGGCCCGCAAGGTCTCGGGCGCCTCTCCCGCGTCCGCCCGGACTCAACGCCGTCGGGCGGGCCGGCTTGAGAAGAGTCTTTGAAGGCGCGCGGCGCGCTCGGGGTCGAGCCGTCGCAGCGCGTTGTACTCCTCGTTGGCGCCCCGCTGGTCGCCGACCGTGAAGAGCGCGACGCCGAGGTTGAGGCGCGCCTGAGCGAAGCCCGGGCGGATGCGGACGGCCTGGCGGAAAGCCTCGACGGCCTGCTTATCCTGTTCGAGGTTGAGGTAGGCGTTGCCCATCAGGTACAGCTCGTCGGGGTCGAGCGTGCGGCCGACGTTCTGGTAGGCCGCGAGCGACTTGCGGAACGCCTCGACGGCCTCGGCGCGCCGCCCGAGCTTGTCGAGCGCGATGGCGACGTTGTAGTGAGACCAGCCCCCGTCGGCCGGCTCGCGCCCGAGCGAGAGGGCGCGCTGCGAGGCGGCCAGTCCCTCCTGGTGCTGCCCCAACTGGTTGAGGACGTAGCCGAGCAGGTTCTGCGTCTCGGCCAGCTCCGGCTTCAGCTCCACGGCGCGGCGCGCCGCCGCCAGCGCCTCCTTCGGGCGGTCCGTGCGGACGTAGACGTAACCGACGACGTGCTGCGGCCAGTAGTTCTGCGGCTCAAGCTGCGCGGCCTGCTGCGCGAGCTTGAGCGCCTCGTCCATCTCGCCCGTGACGGCGCGAGCGCCCGCCAGCATCGAGAGGGCGTCGGCCGAGCGGGGGGCGAGCCGCACGGCCTGCTGCGCCGAGGCCAGCATCTGCGGGTAGTTGCCCTGCGAGTAGGCCACGGCCGCCAGCCCGACGGCCGCCTCGAAGCCCTCGGGCCTCAGGCGCCCGGCCTGCTCGAAGGCGGCGGCGGCCTCGCGCGACTTGTTCAGGCGGAGGTGCGCGTAGCCGAGGCCCATCGTCGCCTCGTAGGACTGCGGCTGAAGCCTGAGCGCGGCCGTGAAGGCGGCGACCGCCTCCTCCGCGCGGCTCAGGTTAATCAGCGCGTAGCCCATCCCCGTGTGCGCGAAGAACTGGCCGGGGTCAATCGACAGAGCGCGGCGCAGCACCCCCTCGCCCTCCGCGTAGCGCGATTGCGCGACGTAGGCGTTGCCGAGCAGCGCGAGCGTCGGCGCGTGCTGCGGCGCGAGGCGGGCGGCCTGTTCGAGCGCGGTCGCGGCCTCGGCGTGCTGGCCCTGTTGCAGGTGCAGCAGCCCCAGGCTGAAGTAGTAGTCCTGCGCGTACTGGGGCTGTGGCTGGGCGCGGCGCAGGGCGGCCAGCGCCTCGGCCGCGCGCTCCTGCTGCATGTAAGCCTTGCCGGCGAAGTAGTACTGCGCCGGGGTCAGTTCGCCGAGCTGCTGGGCGAAGCCGAACACGTCGGCCGCCTCTTTGAACTTCTGCGTCTCGACGAAGATCATGCCGGAGTTGGCGTAAGCCTCGCGCAGCCGCGCGTTGGGCCGGTACTCGATCACCTTCGAGAAGGAGCCGAGGGCGTCGTTCCACTGCCTCAGGTTCATGTAGGCGACGCCGAGGCCGTAGTAGGATTCGACGTGGCGCGGGTCTGCGCCGACGCCCTTGCGGTAGTGCTCGACGGCCTTCTTCCACTGGCCGCGCTGCAACTCCTGCGCGCCGCGCTGGGCGTGGCGCTCGGCCTCCTGCGTCTTCTGCGGAAAAGCGGCCGCCCGCGCGGGGGCGGGCGGCAGGAGTACGGCGAGGAGTAGGAGCAGCGCGGCGGCCGCGAAGGGTGTCGGGTCTTTTCTCATGGCGTGTGCGTTGGTGCCTCGGGCGCGCGGGCTGCTCAGAACTCCTTGATCAGCCGGAGCAGGAGCTGCGACTCGGCCTTCTGACCGGTGGCGGGCGCGAAGTTGAAGTTGTCGCGGCCGTTGATGCGCTGGACGGGCTTGATGTGGAAGGCGCCGACCTCCGAGCCGACGAAGGCGTTGACCCTGGCCGTCTTGATGTTCGAGTCTTCGGTCTCGAAGGTGTCAACGCCGTCGTCGGCCTTGAAGCTGACGCCGGTCTTGGTCACGAAGAACGAGCCCGTGCAGTGCTGCCGGAAGGTGCCGTCGTGGTCGTGGATGACGCGGAAGGCGGCGGCCCCGCCGCGTTGGAGCGCCGCGCGCATCGCCTGATCGGCCGCGTTGAAATCCTGGCCGGCGTAGAGCATCACGGTGCCGAGCAGCGTGTAGGCGGTGGGCTGCGCGGGGTCGAGGCGGACCGCCTGTTGGAGGAAGTTGATGGTGCCGCGGAAGTCGCTGGCCGAGGCTGCGGCGTTGGCGCTGTCAATCAGGTCGTCGTAGTCGGGACCGGCGCCTGCGGCGCCCGTGCCGGCGAAGGGCGAATCGCTGCCCGACGCGCCCTTGTAGGAGGCGAACTCGGCCGACTTGGCCGCGATGGCGCCGAGCAGGGCGTTGTTGCCGCCGGCCTGCTTGATCTCGCTGGCGACCTCGGGCGAGAAGGCGAAGTTGACGCCGCGCACCTCGACGAACTGCTCGACTCTCGCCGGCGCGATGCCGCCCTGAAGCATCGTCACGACCTCGCTCTTCGAGAGCGGGGGGCCGGCCGGGACGGGGGCAGAGCCGGACGAAGAAGTGTTGGCCGGACGGACGGGAGCGGTCGGGCGTGCGGCGACGGCCGGTGCTGCGGCCGCGCGATGATTGGCACGCGCCGCCTCGATCACCTCGGGGCGTGCGCCGGCGGCGCGCAATTCGCCCTCGTCGGCCGCCGTCATCTCAAAGTCTACGCCGCGCCGCTCGATCTGCTGGACAAGCTCGCGCGTCGTCAGGCCGTTGATGCGGACCGAGTTGATTAGGCCGGTCTTCGAGATCGGCTTCTTGTTCTGCATCAGGGCGGACGGGGGCAGGGCGAGCGCCGCCGCGAGCAGTACCGTCATAGAGAGGAGCGAAGCCGCGCGCCGCCCTTTGAGATTGAATCGTCCGAACATTATCGCCTCCGGGTTAAAACGGAAAATCCTCTCGGTTGACCGCGGGCGCGGCTGGCGGGGCGGACCTGCCGCCCTCCGGCCCCGCGTCGCCGCGTGCTAACTCTTCAGCTTGCCGTAGCCTTCGACGAGCGTGATGATGAGCTTCGATTCTTCCTTCTGTTTCGTCAGCGGCGCGAAGTTGTAGTTGCGCTCGTTGCCGGAGCGCTTGACCTTGATGTGGAAGGCGCCGATGTCGCCGGCCCCGCCGATCAGCACGCCCAGCTTAGACCCGACCAGCTTGTTGACCTTAATCTCTTTGATGTCGGTATCGAGCGTCTCGAAGGTGTCTTTGCCGTCGTCGGCCTTGAAGGTCACGTCGGTCTTGGTGATGAAGAGCGTGCCGGCGCAGGTGTCGCGGAAAGAGCCGTTGGCGTGGTCGTGGAAGACGCGGAAGGTGGCCGAACCGCCGCGCTCCACCGCCAGCCGCATGTTCTTCTCGGCCGAGGGGAGGTCATTGCGCAGGTACAGATCGGTGAAGCCGAGCAGTTGGTAGGCGCGCGGCTGGGCCGGGTCCATCCCGATGGCCTGCTGCAAAAGCTGTGTGGCCCGCTGGGCGTTCTTCGCCTCGTAGGCGGCCGTGGCCTCGTCCGTCAGGTCATCGTAATCGGGGGCCTTCGACCTCTCGACGACAACGGGCCGGGCCGGGGAGGGCTTCGGCCTTGTCCGGAAAGAGGCGGAGATGGCTCCCACGAGCGAGTTGTTTCCGCCCGCGCGCTTGATCTCGGCCGCGACGGGGGGCGTCACACGGAAGTTGACGCCGCGCGCCTCGACCATCTGCTCGACCTTTGCGGGCGGCGCGCCGCCCTGTAGCGTGGTGACGATCTCGGTCTTCGAGAGCGGAAGGCCGGCGGCCACCGCTCCGCCGCCCGTGACGGCCGGTGCTGCGGCCGGGCGGTAGTTGGCACGCGCCGCCTCGATCACCTCTGGGCGTGCGCCGGCGGCGCGCAACTCGCCCTCGACGGCCGCCGTCATCTGGAAGGCGACCCCGCGCTGCTCGATCTGCTGGATTAGTTCGGCGGTCGAGAGCCCGTTGATGCGGACGGCCTTGAGCAGGCCGTCCTTACTGATCGGCTTTTTGGCCTGCGCGACGAGGCCGCGCGCGGCGGGAGAGAAGAGGGCGACATAGAGGAGCATGACCAGCGTCGCAGCACACCGCCCGCGCCGCGCCGCGACGTTGCCAAAGAGCTTCATCCCCTTTTGTCCTCCCACCACCGGCAGAGATTTGCAGAGCCGGGCCGCGCGCTTCGCGGCCCGGCTGCTTTGCGGCCCTTACTGGTCGAGGGCTTCGAGCGAACGGCGGCGGCGCTCGCTGGCGTCGTCGTTGTTCCTCGGCCTGGGCGCCGCGGGCCGCTGCTGTGCGGGCTGCGCCGGCCGCGCGCTCGCCGTGCTGCCCGAGCCGGTTCGCGGCTGCTGTGCCGATGGCTGGTCGGGCGTCGCGGGCTGGCCGACGGTCAGGTCGGGTTTGGCGGCGGCCGCGGGGGGCGTCGGCGTCTGGCCTGCGTCGGCCGGGATTTCGGTGCCGACCACGCCCTGGTCAGGGGCCGCCGGGGGCGCGACGGGCGGGGCAGGCTGCGGCGCGGCCTCCTGAGCCGGCTTGACGGGCTGCTCGGTCAGGGCGTTCGGCTTGGTCTCGGCCTGCCGGTCGCCGGAGAGGAAGACGAGCGCGCCGGCCGCCGCCAGCACGCCGAAGAGCAGCACGACGCCGACCGCCGCGGCCGCGGCGTAGTGAACCCACGTCAGCCGGCTGAAGAAGGACTGCTGCGGGTGAGACTGGGGCTGCTGATGCGGCGGGACGTGTCCGTAACCCTGCGGCGGCACGCCCGGCCCGGCGACGCCCCCGACGGGCGCGGGGCCGATGCGCGTCTCCTTCAGAGCGGAGGGTGAGCCCGGCGTCGCGGCCTGCGCGCCCGCGGCCGGCGGCTGCCCCGGCGCAACAGGTGCGGAGGGCGCGGGGCCGATGCGCGTCTCCTTCGCGCCGCCGGACTGGGGCGACGCGGGCGGCGGCGTGATGATCGTGGCCGCGAGCGGGTCGAAAGCCTCGGTCGTGCCCGAGGCGTGCTGCGGCGCGAGGCCCGGCTGCGAGGTCGGGCCGGTATGCGCCGAGGTCTGGAAGCCGGGCTGCGAGGGCTGCGTCGAGCCGTGCGGCGGGGCTTCGATGCCGGGCTGCGAGGGCGTCTGGATGCCGGGCTGCGAGGGGATGGTGGCGAAGCCGCCGGGGTTGCTCTGCGGCGGCTGGGCGAGCGGCCGCGTGGCGTAGGGCGACAGGTCGCCCCTAGAGAGGGGGTCGAGCCGGCCTGTGGCGGCGTAGCCGGCGGCGAGCAGGAAGTTGCGGAAATCCTCCGCGCTCTGGAAACGCTGCGAGGGCTCCTTGGCGATGGCCCGCCAGATGGCCTGCTCGACCACCTCGGGGATCGCCGGGTTGAGCTGGCGCGGTGGCACAGGGTACTGCTCGATCTGCGCCCGCATCAGCTCGAACTCGTTCTGGATGTCGAAGGGCACGCGCCCCGTCAGCATCTCGTAGAGGAGCATCCCTAAGCTGTAGATGTCAGCGCGGGCGTCCGTCTCCATCCCCTTGACCTGCTCGGGCGACATGTACTCGATGGTGCCGATGACGTTGCCCTGCCGGGTCATGCGGGCCGTGCCGAGGATGCGGGCGATGCCGAAGTCGAGCACCTTGAGCGTGCCCTTCTCGGTCAGCATCATGTTGGCCGGCTTGATGTCTCGGTGGACGACGCCGAACTCGTGGGCGTGCTGGATGCCGTCGAGCACCTGGCAGAAGATCGGCACCGCCCGGTCGTGCGTGATGGCGCCGCGCTCCTGGATGACGTGGTCGAGCGTGACGCCGCGCACGAACTCAAGCACCATGACGTAGCTTTCGCCCTGCCGCATGAAGCTGTAGAGGGTGGCGATGTTCGGGTGGTTGAGCTTGGCGAGGGTGACGGCCTCGGAGCGGAACCGCTCGACGACCTGCGGCTGGCTCGCCAGCTCGGGGCGCAGGAACTTAATCGCCACCTCGCGCTCGATCATCATGTCCAGGCCGCGGTAGACGGCCCCCATGCCGCCCTCGCCGAGCTTCTGCTCGATCTTATAGTTGCCGAAGATTTGCCCGATCATATGAGTGCCTCCACCTCGCGCGTCGTCGGCGCGTTGGCCGCCTCGGCGGCGGCCGTGCCAGCGGGCACGACGCCGACCAGCCCCACCGTGATGTTGTCGTGGCCGCCGGCCTCGCGCGCCATCCTGACCAGTTGCTCGGCGGCCGCGTGCACGTCCGCCGCCGCAAGGAGCGTCTGCTCGATGAGCGCGTCCTCGACCATGTCTGTCAGCCCGTCGGAGCAGAGCAGGTAGAGGTCGCCGACGCGGGCCGGGAAGGGTTCCAGGGCGGCAGCCTCAACCTCTGGCGTGGTGCCGAGCGCCTTGAGGATGACGTTTTTGTCCTCGTGCGTGCGGGCCTCGTCGCGGTTGATGATGCCGAGCTTGACCATCTCGTTGACGGCCGAGTCGTCCTCGGTCAACTGTTCGAGGCGGCCGTCGCGCAGGCGGTAGCAGCGGCTGTCGCCGACGTGGGCGACGTAGACCGTGTTACCGACGACGGCCAGCGTCGTGCAGGTCGTGCCCATCCCGGCGCGCGAGGGGTCGGCCTCGGACGCGGCGTGGATCAGACGGTTGGCCTCTTCGACCGCGCCCTTGAGCGCGCCTCGCGGCGTGCCCGCTAGCTGGTAATAGAGCCGGCTGACCTCGGCGACGGCCATCTGGCTGGCGACCTCGCCCGAGGCGTGGCCCCCCATGCCGTCGGCGACGACGAGTAACACGCCGCGGTCATCGAGCAGCCGCGAGTCGTTCGGCCTGACCAGCAGGCCCGAGTCTTCGTTGGCCTCGCGCACGCAGCCCACGTCGGTCTGCACGCTCGTCGTCAGCTCGAAGCCCGCGGAGAGCGCGCCGGCCTGCCCGGCTTGATTGAACATGCTTGCCCCTTCCTTTATCCCTTGATGAAAACTTTCCGGCCGGCTACTTCCTCATGTCGAAGGTGTAGACCTTCTTCTCCGTGACGGTGAAGTCCACCGGCTCGTCGGCATAGCCATCGCGCCTCAGCGTCAGGCGGACGCGCTCGCCGACGCGCGCCTTGATGTAGTAAGGCGTGGTGCCGAGGCGCTCGCCGCCGCGGTAGACCTCGGCCGCGCCCTCGACCATCTGCAACTCGATGGTCCGCTCCTCGCCGTCGGGCGAGGAGGATGTCGAGCCTGCTTTCGTCGGCGGCTTCCTGCCCTTCGGGTCCGCGCCGGCACCCGGGCCGGCGTTCGGGCCGACGAGCCCGCTCGCGTTGACGGCCGGCTCGTCACCGGTCCGCGACAGGTAGACGAGCGTGACGGCGCCGACCACGAGCAGCAGGACGAGGACGGCCACCGCTCCGCCGAAGAGGGCGACGCGGCCGGGTCCGCCGCCCCGCTCCGGCGCGGCGTGGCCGTCGGACGGGTGGCGGTCGGCGGCGGCGATGCCGGCGCCGGGCTGCGCGGCGGCCGAGAGGCGGCGCACGTCGCGCAGCAGCTCGCCCGCGTCATTGTAGCGGTCCGAGGGGCGTTCGCGCAGGCAGCGCGTGATGATCTCGGCGGCCTCGCGCGGCAGCCCGGGGTTCAGCCGCTCGGGCGGCGTGTAGGAGACGCTCTTGATGCGGTCGCAGAGGTCGCCGATGGTCTCGGCGTGGAAGGGCACGCTGCCCGCCACCATCTCGTAGAGCAGGACGCCGAGCGCCCAGATGTCGCCGCGCTGGTCGGCCACGCCGCCGCGGATCAGCTCGGGCGCGAGGTATTGCAGGGTGCCGATGACGCTGCCGACCTGGGTCAGACCGGGGCTCATCTGCCCTTTGGCGATGCCGAAGTCGAGGAGCTTGACCTCGCCGCGCGTGCTGACCTTGATGTTGTTCGACTTGATGTCGCGGTGGATGATGCCGTGGCGGTGGATGTACTCTATCGCCTCGCAGACCTTCTCGAAGATGTAGACGGTCTCCGAGAGCGGAAGCGGGCCGCCGTATGCCTCCAGCCGCTCGGCGATGGTCTGCCCGTCCACGTACTCCATGATGATGTACGGGACGCGCGCGCCCTCGGGCGATGTGATCTCGCTGAAGTCGTAGAGCGCGGCGACGTTCGGGTGCTGGAGGCTGGCCTGGATGCGCGCCTCGTTGAAGAAGCGCTCGACGAACCCGGCGCCCTGCGTCGCCTGCGTGAGCGCCTTGACGGCCGCCACGCGCCCGATCTTCGAGTGCTCGGCGCGGTAGACCTCGCCCATCCCGCCCGCGCCGAGGAACTCCACGATGCGGTACTCGCCGACGAACTGGTTGGGGTAGAAGGTTCTGCTCACGACGACACCCGCGTTGAGGATGGGGGAGGAAGGGAAAGAGGGGGAAAGGTGAAGAGGGGAGTGCAACCCGGCGAGATCAGGCGCCCCAAGTCAGGCCCTTAATCTCAGGTCTGCCATTACCCTTTTCCCCTCTTCCCCCTTTCCCCTTTTTCCCTCGGGCCTTACTTGACTCCCATCAACTCGCGCCCGTAACGGATCGGGACGGCGAAGGTGACGGAGGCGTTGGCGGTCGAGCGGCCGGCGTAGAAGATGCCGACGACGCGGCCGGTATTGTCGAAGACCGGGCCGCCCGAGTTGCCGGCCCCGGTCGTGTTGATCTGGAGCTGGTAGGCGTCGCCGAAGATGCTGACGGTCTGCTTGTCCTGCCCGGCGGTGGCATCCTGGCTGCGCAGGACGCGCCCGACGTTGCCGACCGTGACGGTCGGGTCGGGGATTTCGCGGATCTCGACTTCGCGGTTGAATACATCCTGCGAGCGGACGATGCCGAGCACCGGCGGCGAGACGCCGGGGTAGCCGAGGACGATGGCGTCGTCGCCGGCCTGGATGGTGTCGTAGTTGTCGTTGAGCTCGACCTTCGGGATGGTGCCGGGGCTGTCAACCTTAATCATCGACACGTCGTGGCGCGGCGAGACGGCCGAGAGCTTGGCGGCCAGCCGGCGGTCAGACTTGGGGAAGCTCACGTCGAGCCGGTCGTTGCGCCCCGTGTAGCTGATGCCGTCCTGCTTCGAGCGGGCCGGCACCCAGTCGTTCGGCGCCTGCTGCACCACCTCGACCACCTGGAGCTTGCCGTCGGGGCCGCGGCCGAGGATGACGCCGCCGTTGGCCGAGGCCGGGAAGTCGTAGGCCGTCTCCCACGCCGCGGCGACGTGGCGGTTGGTCAGGATGAAGCCGTCCGAGCTGACGGCGAAGCCGGTGCCGGAGTGGGCGCCGCCGATGGCGACGCTGTACTGGTTGCCGTCGTAAGTCAGGTAAGGCTCGATCTTGTTCTCGGAGATGCGGACGTAGCAGGCGCGCGGCTGGCCGCCGATGGGCAGGTACTGGTGGTAGACCAGCCCGTTGCCCTGCGACGAGACGAGCTTCCACTCCACGTCGATCTTGACGACGGCGGCGCCGTAGTTCTTGACCACGTCGTTGGCCTTCATCGGCTCGGCGGCCTTCGCCGCGTCGAGCCCCTGCTTGAGGTTGCTGATCTCGGCGTTGGCGGCCACCTTGTCCTGCGTCGAGCGCCAGTAGAGGAAGCCGCCGAGGCCGGCCACCGCGATCAGGAGGACGACGAGCGCGGCCGCGCCGGCCATCATGTAGGTCCGGCCCTGGCTCTTCTTGGCCTCGGCGACGTTGTGGGCGACGATGCGCTCGACCGTGGCCTTGCCGACGCCCTGCTGCGCGGGCTGCGGCGCCGGCGGCGTGAACGGGGTCGGGGCCGAGGGGCCTCCGGCCGACGGGGCGACGCGCGTCGAGGGTGCGCCCTGGACGGTCGGGGCCATCGAACCGGTGTTGATAACGCGCGTCGGCTTGGTGGCGTTCGACGGGCGGGGCTCGACCTCGAAGACGAACTCGGGGCCGTTCGGCCCGAGCGTGATCACGTCGCCGGGGTTGACGCGCTGCGTGCCCGTGACGCGCTGGCCGTTCAGAAACGTGCCGTTGCGGCTGTTCAGGTCGGTGACGGTGAACTGCGTGGGGTCGTTGGGGTCCTGTGCGATGCGCGCGTGCTGGCGGCCCACGAGGTCGTCGCGGTCCGGGTCGTACTTGACCGTGGACGAGGGATCGCGTCCGAGGATCAACTCCTTAACGTGCGCGAGGGGGAACTCTTCCACCTGATTGGCCTTCGAGCCGGTCCGGTGTTTGAGAACGATGCGTTCCATTGGTGTCTCCTCTGGTATATCTGACTTGCTCGGCAACCCGACGGGGCGCCCGGCCCGGGCCGCCCCACTTCACGCTAACGCGTAAACGGGGCGGGGCATTGAATCGCCGGTGGCGGCCGGATGGGGCGCGGCGCGGGAGGGAATCGTCGCGGGCCGGCCGCCGCCGGGCAAGACGCGGCGGGCTGCACGGCCGCGGCCCCTAAGCCGCGGTCCTCGCCGCCTCCGGTCGCAGGCTGTCGTTTTTCAAGGCTTGTGACCGCGGCGGGCTGTTCGGGCCTGAAACGTAACGATGAAGTAAGACGTTCGGAAGGGCTTTCCGAGCGCCGTCGCAACGGGGAATCCCCGGCGGCCTCAGGTGACTACGGCTGCGGATTATACAACAACCGGCAACAGCCGCAAGCGTCCGGCCGAGGCCGCGCGTAGCTCCTTTTCGGAGGCAGTGTGTGGTCGGCCTGCGGCCCGGCCTGAGGAGCGGGTCTTAGGAGTCGGCCGAGGCGCGCGACTTGGGCCGCGCCGGCTGGAGGATGATGTTGTCGATGAGGCGGGTCGGGCCGACGTGTGCCGCGAGCGCGACCAGGGCGGGACGGTCTTCGGGGACGCGGTCGAGCTTCTCCATCGTGTCGGCGTCGACTACGCCGACGTATTCGAGCCGCGCGCGCGGCTCAAGCTCGAACTCGGCGCGCACGGCCTCGACCAGCCGCTTCGGGTGGCGCTCGCCGGCGGCGTGAGCCTCCCTGACGCGCACGAGCGAGCGGTGGAGGACCGTGGCCGCGCGCCGCTCCTCCTCGCTCAGGTAGGCGTTGCGCGAGGAGAGGGCGAGCCCCGAAGGCTCGCGCACTGTCGGCAGGACGACCACTTCGATGTCGAAGGCGAGGTCGCGCACGAGGCGACGGATGACGATGGACTGCTGGGCGTCCTTCTGGCCGAAGAAGGCGAAGTCGGGGCGCACGGTGTTGAAGAAGATGGTGAGGACGGTGGCGACGCCGCGGAAGTGGCCCGGCCGCGACAGCCCTTCCATCGGCTCCGAGAGCCCCTCGACGCCGACGAAGGTCGAGAAGCCCTTCGGGTAAATCTCCTCGGGCGGCGGTGTGAAGATGTAGTCCACGTTGTAGTCGGAGAGCTTCGTGGTGTCGCCCGTGAGGTCGCGCGGGTAGCGGTCGAAGTCTTCGGAGGGGCCGAACTGCGCGGGGTTGACGAAGATCGAGACCACGACCACGTCGCACATCCGGCGGGCCTCGCGCACGAGCGAGAGGTGCCCGTCGTGCAGCGCGCCCATCGTCGGCACGAGCCCGATGGTCTTCTCCTCCTCGCGCCGGAGGCGGCGCGCGACCGAGTACATCCGTTGGCGGCGGTTGATGATCTCCATATAAAGTTTGGCCGTCGGTTCGTCTATCAGCCGCGCGGCCGGCAGGGCACCGGCGGCGCGGCGCGCACCCTTCGCCGGCCCGCGCCCGGCCTCACTTCCCGACCTCCTCGGAGGAGGGCGGCGCCTTGCGCAGGCCGAGCTCGGCCGCCGCGTCGGCCGGCAGCGGGTAGGACTCGGCCTCGGTGGGGAAGGAGCCGGAACGCACGTCGTCGGCGTAGCGGCCGAGGGTTTCGGTGACGGACTCGCGCAGGTTCAGGTACTTGCGCACGAAGCGCGGGCTTGTGGCGCTGAAGCTTAAGCCGAGCAGGTCGTGGAGGACGAGGATTTGGGCGTCGCAGCCGGGGCCGGCGCCGATGCCGATGGTGGGGATGCCGACGCTCTCGGTCACCATCCGCGCGATCTCGTGCGGCACCACTTCGAGCACTATGGCGAAGGCGCCCGCCTCTTCGAGCAGCCGCGCCTCCTCGACGAGCGAGCGGGCCGCGTCGGCCGTCTTGGCCTGGAGGCGGTAGCTGCCGAGCCGGTTCAGCGACTGCGGAGTCAGCCCGACGTGGCCCATCACGGGTATCTCTTCGCGGACGAGCCGGCTCACGGTCTCGACGCGCTCGCGCCCGCCTTCGAGCTTGACGGCCTCGGCGCCGCCCTCCTTGACGAGCCTGAGCGCGGAGCGCACGGCGTCGTCGGCCCCCGTGTGGTAGCTGCCGTAGGGCATGTCGGCCACGAGCAGAGCGCGCTCGACGCCGCGGCGAGCGGCCCGCGTGTGGTGCAGCATCTCTTCGAGCGTGACGGGCACGGTCGAGTCGTAGCCGAGCACGACGTTGCCCACAGAGTCGCCGACCAGGATGATGTCGACGCCGGCCTCGTCTACGAGCCGCGCCGTAGGGTAATCGTAGGCGGTCAGGCAGACCAGCCGCTCGCCCCGCTCCTTGCTGGCGCGGACCGCCGGCACCGTCACCTTCTCCGGCCGCTGCTGCTTCAAATAGACCATATTTGGTTCCGGCTCGCTCTCCCCGGCGATTACGCCGGGACAGGGCGCGCGGCGCCCACGGGGGCTCCTGCGCGCCGCGCTGTGAAAGCCTGGTGGGGCGGCGTGGCGTGAGGACGCGCGCGACCGTGCGCGCTGGGGCGGCACGCGGGCGCCGTCAGTAGTGTGCGTGGAGGCATGTTAAGTAATTCTACGCGCGGCTTGAAGAGAACGGCAAACGTGAACGACGGCGCATTATAGGCAACGGGGCCGGCGGCGGCAAGATATTCGTCGGCGGGACGGCCGGCCGGGCCCGCGCGGGTCAGGCCGCCCGCCACACACTGACGGCGGCCGAATCGGCGAGCGCCGCGAGCAACTCTCGCGCGGTCGGGCCGCCGGCGCGGGGGCGCAGCTCCGGCGCGACCTCGGCCAGTGGGGCGAGGACGAAGCGGCGCAGGTGCAGGCGCGGGTGCGGCAGCGTCAGGTACTCCGACTCGCGCCGCTCGTCGCCGTAGACGAGCAGGTCGAGGTCGAGCGTGCGCGGCGCGAGCGGGCGTTCGCGCCGGCGCCCGCAGGCGTACTCGACGCGGAGCAGGCGCGCGAGCAACTGTTCGGGCGGCGGCAGGTTCGGCCCCATCAACTCGGCCACCATGTTGAGGTAGGGGGGCTGCTCATCTCCGACGCCGACCGGCTCCGTCTCGTAGATCGAAGAGAGACGACGGACTTGTGCCCCGGCGCACGTCATCCCACGCAAGCCGAGCAGGAGGTGGCCCGCGCGGTCGCCGAGGTTCGACCCCAGCCCGACGAAGACCCGCGGCCCGGCGTGCACGACCTCAGCCACCGCTCTTGTGCCTCTCCTCCATCTCGGCGTTGAAGCGCGCGGAGCGGCCGGGCGCGACGCTGAGATAACGCCAGCCGTCGGCCTTGAGGTGCTTGGCGAGGAAGACGATCTGGCCCGCGTGGTAGGCGTAGTGGGCGAGCTGGCGGCTGACGGCCTCGACGACGGTGTGCGGCTCGTGCCTGATGGTGACGGTGCGGAGCAGGTCTGCCGGCGTGAGCCGGTCGAGCGCGTCGAAGAGGGTAGCCCAGCCGCGCTCCCAGCGGCCGAGCGCGTCGGCGCGGCCCTCGCCCGAGGCGTCGAACTCCGATTCGCGGTCGCGGTCGGGCTTCTCGCCGTCGGTGGTCAGGAAGTCGGTCCAGCGCGAGCGGAGGTTGCCGGCGACGTGCTTGAAGATGACGGCCACGCTGTTCGAGGCGCCGCCGGGCCGGCGGAAGAACTCCTCGTCGCTGAGCTGCGCGGCCGCGTCGTCGGCCAGTTTCTTAATCGACTCGAAGCGGCGGCGGGCGTCTTCGAGGTAGTGGCGGGCCAGCGCGTCTGTGCCCTCTGCGGTCATGCTCGGCGTCCCCCTTTCGTCAGGAAGTTTCCGTGGCCGTCTTTCGGCAGCGAAGTTTGCACCCGCCGGGGCCGGCGCGTAAAGTGCGCGGCGGGGCGGCGCGCAGGGCTTTCATCGGTGGCCCGACCTTTCGGCCGCGAGCCTTCGTTGACTTGAGGGCCGCGCGCGTCGCGCTTTCGTCGCTGAGAGGAGCGGTGGCCGAGCCTTGTCACATCTGCGCACACTGGTCTGGCTGAAGTGGAGGCTGTTCGTCAACTCGATGCGCTCGCGGCGGGCGGCGGCGGGACGCGTGGCCTCCGCGCTCGGCACGCTCGGCGGGCTCGCCTTCTCGCTCGCCGTCGCGGCCGGGCTCGGCGTGGCAGCCTACTACTTCTCGGCGCCGCCGGCCGAGGGCGTGGACCCGGCGCGCGCGCCGGCCCTGCGCGTCGGCTACGCCTTCTTCGTCTTCGTCCTGACGATGGCCCTCATGTCCTGGGCGCTGATGCCGCTCGCGGTGGGGGGCGGCAGCCGCTTCGAGCCGACGCGGATGCTGCTCTACCCGGTCTCGCTGCGCAAGCTCTTCGCCTTCGACATCCTGAGCGACCTGACGAGCCTCGTGGCCGTCTTCGCCGTCCCGTCCATCCTGGCGCTCGGCGTCGGAGCGGGGCTGGCGCGGGGGAGGCTGGCTGGGGGGCTGCTGGTCTCGCTCTCGGCCGTGGCGTTCGGGCTGGCGGCGGCGAAGATGTTGGCGCTGTCGGTCGGGGCGCTGATGCGCGCCCGCCGCGCGCGAGGCGAGATGCTGCTTGCACTGCTGGGCGGCGGGCTCGGCCTCAGCGGCGTCCTGATGGGGCAACTGATGCCGGTCCTTGAGCGGAGCCCGCAGTTGCTCGAAGCGGCGCGGTGGACGCCGTCCGGTGCGGCCGCTTACGGGCTGGTGAACGGCCTGCGCGCTGACGGCGCTGCGGACCTGTTGGTTTCGCTCCTGACGCTCTGGCTCTACGCCGCGGCCTGCCTGCTGCTGGCCTACCGCGTCGCGCGGCGGACGGCGCTCGGCATCGGCGGCGAGAGGAGGGCGGCGCGCGCGGCCTTGCGGCCTTCGGCGCTTTCGGCGATTGGGGGTGAGGCCGCCGAAAGGGCCGAGGCGGGCGCCTTGAAGGTGGAGGCCGGCTGGCGCGTGCCGTACATGTCGCCGCCGCTCGCGGCCGTCTTCGAGAAGGAGATGCGTTACGCGGCGCGCAACGCTCAGTTGCGGGTGGTCGCGTTGATGGCGGTCGGGGTGACGCTGGCCTTCAGGTTCGCGCGGCCTGCCGAAGGCGCCGGGCTCGCGGGACTGACGCCTCACGCGGAGGGGGCCGGCTCGGTCTTCACGCTCGTCTACGTCTTCATGCTGATGTCGCCGCTCTCTACCAACCTCTTCGGCTACGACGGGGCGGGCATGCGCGCGCTGGTGCTCTCGCCGGTGCCGCGGCGGCTGATCCTGCTGGGCAAGAACCTGGCGGTGCTGGCGGTGACGGCGGCGCTGGCGGCGGCGGGGGTGGTGGCGGGCGGGCTAGTCTCGGGCGACCTCTCGGCCGGCTCGCTCCTCTTCGCGGCCCTAGCCTTCTGCGTCTACGCGCCGACCTTTGCGGCGTTCGGCAACTCGATGTCGCTGCGCTGGCCGAAGCGGATGGAGTTCGGCAAGCAGATGAACCGCTCGGGGGTGGCGGGCCTGCTGCTTTTGCCCTTCGTCGTGGCGATGTTGGCGCCCCCGGCGGCGGCGATCCTGGTGGCGCACCTCTCCGGGGCCGGCGCTTTGCGGTATGTTATACTCGGCGCGTTCGCCGCGGCGTCGCTCGCGCTCTACTGGCCGCTCGTCAACAGGCAGGGCCGGGCGCTCGCGCGGGCCGAGCTCGACATCCTCGAAGCCGTGGCCGGCAGGGACGGTGAAGGGGACCAACGAATCACGGGCTGAGCGGCCGGCTCGCGCCTCGCGTGCGAGCCGGCCGCGCCGACACCAGCGGCGGGGCGGGCGAGGGAAGCGGGCGGCGGTTCGGCCCGCGACCGGCGCGGCCCCGCCCGGGCGGGAAACCCTGAAGAGCCCCGTCCCGACACAAATGGCTCGCAAAAAATACCGCAACCAGCGCCACGAACCGGCCCCCAACCGCTCTTTCCTTGAGTACCTGACGACTCCCGCGCCCCAGACCTCGCGCTCGGAGCTGATGAGTCTCGTGCGCGGCGGCGAAGACACCTTCCTCGAACTCAAGGTTAAGCTCTCGAACCCCGAGCGCATCGCTCAGGGCATCGTCGCGCTCGCCAACACGGGCGGGGGCCTCATCGTCTTCGGCGTCAACGACAACCTGCGGGTCGAAGGGCTGGACGACGCCGACGCGGTGCGCGACGAGCTGGTCCGCATCTGCCGCGAGGACGTGGTGCCGCAAATCTTCCCGGTCGTGGACATCGTCGCCTTCGACTCGGGCCTGCGCGTCGTCGCGCTCGACGTGGAGGGCAGGCGCCGGCCCTACCGCACGCGCGACGGCCGCTTCTTCCTGCGAGTCGGCGCCGAGAAGCGAGAGGCCACGCGCGAGGAGCTGTCAGCCCTCCTAGACGACGCCCGCCCGCTCGGCCACGAGAACCTGCCCGTCACCGAGGCCGAGGTCGAAGACGTTGACGAGGCCCACCTGTGGAGCTTCGTCCGCGAGTTCGATGGCGACGCCTTCGACGCCTCGCGCGCGGCTGCCGGCTACCCGACCGCCGAAGTACTCGAGCGCGACCTGATGCTGGCGGCGCCGGCCGGCAGCGGCGTGCGCGGCGAGCGCATCGCGCCGACCGTGGCCGGCCTGCTCCTCTTCGGCCGCGACGAACGGATGGCGGAACTGATTCCGCGCTCGGCGGTGCAGGCCGTGCGCTTCGCGGGCGAGAACGCTCAGGCGCCGAAGGTCGAGAGCTTGCAACTCGAAGGCAACCTCCACACGCTGTTCGAGGCGTTGATGCGCTTCGTCGGGCGCTACTGCGATTTGTGGGAGAAGCGGCCGCGCGCCTTCCCCGGCCCCGATACGGGAGAGTCGCCCGTCGCGGCCCGCGCCAACTACCACCGCGGCGCCGTGACCGAGGCCGTCGCCAACCTCCTCGTCCACCGCGACCTCGCCATCCCGGCTGCGCCGACGCGTGTCCACGTCTTCGACAGCTCCGTCGAGTTCGCCAACCCGCGCCGCACCGCAGGCTTCAGCACCCCTGCGCAGCGCGCAGCCCGCTTCGGCGTCCCGCAGCAGCTCAACCCGCAGACCGCGGCCGTCTTCAAGAGCGCCGCCTACGGCCTCTCGCTCCCGCAAGGCGGCCTGCCCGGCCTGCTCAGGGAGTCGCGCCTCTTCTCGGGCCGCAAGTCGGAAATCCACGCCTTCAATGACGAGTTCCGCCTCCGCCTCTACGGGGTTTGAAGTTTTTAGTTGATAGTTTTTAGTTTTTAGCCCGGAAGAGAGGAAAGCGCCGGCCACCGCTTCAACGGTGCGCCGGCGCTTTCACGTTCTAACTAAAAACTACCGACTAGCCTTTCGGCGCGTTGTAGAACTGGCGGCTGCGGACCTCGTATTCCTTGTCGTCGTACTTGCCGTCGCCGTCCACATCGACCTTGACGATGATCTTGCGCCGTTTGCCGTCGCGCAGGTTGCCGGGGTTGTAGGCCAGGCTGTACTGGTTGCGCAGTAGGACGTTGATGGTCTGGAGGACGTTCGGCAGCTCGCCCGGAAAGGTGACGGGGAAGTAGGCGCCGCCGGTCTCCTGCGCGAAGGTGCGGAGCTGGTTCTGCGCCTGTAGGAAGGTCAGGCGGCCGGGCGTGGTGGCCCCGCCGAGCCCGTCCTCGGCCCCGAGCAGGTGCTCATACTTCTTGAGGAAGAGGTTGCCGGTGCCGACGACGTAGATGGGGACGCCGGCGTTCTGCGCGATCTTGCGCGCCTGGTCGTAGTTGATCTTGCTGAAGGTGTCGATGCCCGTGCTGATGAGGAAAACGGCCTTGCGGCGCCCCTGAAGCGACGCCATCCCGGCGTATTCCTGCCATCGCTCCTCCTTGTTTTCGAGCACCACCGAGTCGGCCCGGCCGCCGATCAGGACCAGCTTGAGCGCGTCGAAGAGGTTGGCCTCGCGCGAGGTCGGCTGGTTGCGCAGCAGGAGGTTGACCACCTGGTTGACGCGCCCGGGGTCGTTGGTGAAGTCGGTCAGGGGCGTCGGGCGCATGTCGTAGGCGACGACCGAGATGTAATCGTCGGGCGGCCTCAAGACCTGCTGGGCGAAGTAGGCGAGCGGGCGGATGACCTCGTAGGTGCCGGGGTCGAAGCCGCTGCTGCCGGCGTAGCCGAGCGCCTGCCCGAGCTTGCTGTACTCCATGACGACGCCGACCGTAATGGGCGCCTCGGGCGTCGAGAAGTTGGTGATCTCGCGCTGCGCGCCCTCCTCGAAGATGGCGAAGTTCTCCTTCTTCAGGTTCGGGACGATCTGCTTGGTCTTCTTGTTGATGACGACCGCCTCGATGTTGACGATGCCGGTCTCGACGCGGACCGTCTCAGTCTCCTTGAGGGTGTCGGGCGGCGGGGCAGGGTCCTGCGGGTCGCCCGTCTGGTCGGTCTGGCCCGGCCGCTGGTTCTTCTTCTGCGGCTCCTGCGGCGGCAGGCGGCGCGACTGCGCGGCGGCCCCGGCGGGCGCCAGCAAAACGGCCAGCGACAGGGCCGCGGCGGCGAAACTGCTGAAGGAGAGTTCTCTCATCTTGCTTAACCTCGGGAAGCGGCGCGGGCGGCGGAAAAAAAAGTGTGATCCCGTGAGGAATCTTAGAGCGCCCCTTCGGGCGCGGTCAATCCGAACGAGAGAGGGCCGGGGTTTGGATGCCGGCCGCCCGCTGTGGGTTCGACCCGGCCCCAAAACCCCGGCCCCTTCGTACACGCGGCGCCGGCGCTCAGTCGCGGCCGCCCGACACCGGCTCGACCTCGATCTGAACGTCGTAAGTCCCGGTGTTGTCGTTGAGGTTGCCTTCGTTGACTCCGAGGAAGAGGCGCCCGTCGCGCGGGGCGAAGAGTTCTCGCCCGGCCCCGACGAAGATGAAATCGTCGTTGTCGTCGCCGACGACTGCGATCAGAGCGCCGGTCGGCTCGTTCCGCATCAGCTTCTCGCTGTCGAGCACGCGCGGCAGTCCGGTCGGCGTCGAGAAGCGGCCCTGCCCCAGCGAGACACGTCCCGAGGCCGTGATCCGCAGCCGCTGGCCCCGGCGCAGCACCAGCCCCGAGTCGGTCCAGCCGTTGGCCGTGTTGTCGGCGCGGACGCGGACGCGGACCGGGAAGAAGGGCGATTCGCCGCCGGCCGGCTGGCCCGAGGCGGGGGCGCCGGTGTTGCCCGCGGGCGCGCTGCGAGGCGGATTGTTAGACGGAGCCGAAGTGCCGAGGCCGCCGGGTTCGTTGCCGAGCGACGGGCGCTGCTGCGGGGTGTTGCGCGCCGGGGGCTGCGTGCGGGAGTCGGCCGCGTCTGTGCCGCCCGTGCCGAGGCCCGCGGCCGAGTCGAACTCGATTGAATCCACGTCCTCCATGTAGAGGGTGATGCGGCTGCGTCGGCCGCCCGTGCCGGAGCCGATGAGGACCGTGAACTGCTGATCGCGGAAGCCGATAATCTGGCCGCGGATGACCTGGCCGTCTTTCATGCGGATCACGTCGGCGAGGGCGACGGCGCACAGCGCGCAGACGAGGGCGAGGGCTGCGAACGGGCGTGTGAAGCGGCGGAATTTCATTGTTACCTCCCGGGCATGTGCGGCGAAAAGAAGCACGGCACATCTATCAGACCGAAGCGTGCTTTGGCAAGCGGGAGAGCAGAAAGAGGCGCGCGAAGCGATGGATGGCCGCGCCGCGAGAGAGGGTTGCCCGGGACGGGCGGTGGCGTTGTCGGCAGGGGTTGTCAGCGGGGGTGTGGGCGGAGACGGGCCGGACGCGTGCGCCCGGCTGAGGCGTCAGCGCGTCCGGGGATTGCGACGTGTGATAGGTGCGTGGCCCTCCCCCTCGCGCAGTTTGCGCTCTCGCTCCTGCCGCCCGCGCAATTCGCGCCGCACGGCGAGCGTCAGCACGATGCCGGCGCCGAGGAGGATGCCGACGAAGACGAGAGCCAAAGCCTCCACGGTTGGGTTCCCCGCTCGCTTGAAATTGATTAAGGCCGCGGCCGGGCCTTGTGCGGCGTCGTCGCCGGGCCGGCCGTGTCGCGGTGGATTATGCCGGAAATGGGGGAGAAGGTCGTAACGGCGGCGACCGCGGGGCGGGGCAGCGGGGGCGGGGGTTTGACTCACGCGTGGGCGCCGAGGCCGTAGCGGTCGAGCTTGAGGTAGAGGCCGCGCCGCGTCAGCCCCAGCTCGCGCGAGGCGCGCGAGATGTTGCCGCCGTGGCGGCGCAGCGCCTCTGAGATCATCCGCCGCTCCAGCTCGGCCATCGCGTCTGCCAGCGTCAGCCCCTGCGAGATGGCCGACGCGGCGGCGGCCGAGGCCGTGCCGTGCCCTTGCTCGTAGTCGTGCGCGAGCGAGTGGTGTTGCGAAGGGGCGGCCACGCGGCGCAGTTCGGGCGAGATGTGGTCGGGCGTGATGATGGTGCCGTCCTCGGCGCGGGCGACGACGCGCTGAATCTCGTTGCAGAGCTGGCGGACGTTGCCCGGCCAGTCGCAGACCATCAGCAGGTCGAGCGCCTGCGGCGTGATCTGCACGTCGCGGCGGCCGAACTTGGCCGAATAATGGTTGACGTAGTAGTTGGCGATGGTCGGGATTTCCGACCGCCGCTCGCGCAGTGGGGGCACGCGCAGGCGGATGACGTTGAGGCGGTAATAGAGGTCTTCGCGGAAGCGCCCATCGGAGACCATCTGTTCGAGGTCGGTGTTGGTGGCGGCGATGATGCGCACGTCAACCTTGACGGGGCGCTGCTCGCCGAGCGGCTGAATCTCGCCCTCCTGGAGGAAGCGCAGGAGCTTGGGCTGCACGTCAATCGGGAGGTCGCCCACCTCGTCGAGGAAGAGCGTGCCGCCGGCCGCGGCGCGGATGACGCCGGGCGAGTCGGCGACGGCGCCGGTGAAGGCCCCGCGGCGGTAGCCGAAGAGATACCCTTCGGACAACTCCTTCGGGACCGCCGTGCAGTTGAACGGGACGAAGACCTTCGAGCGGCGCGACGAGAGCGCGTGGATGGCCCGCGCCACCAGCTCCTTACCCGTGCCCGACTCGCCCGTGACCAGCACCGTCACGTCAGACGAGCGAATCTTGTGGACCTCATCGACGAGCGAGGTCATGGCCGGGCTCGAATGGATGAAGCCGGGCATGAGGCTCGTGCCGGCCAGCGAGTCGGGCGCAGGGGCGCCCGTGCCGGTGCGCGCGCGCGACCGCAGGGCACAAACGTCGAGGCCGAGCTCGACCACGCGCAGCAGCGGCTCGAACGAGGCGCCGCCGGGCAGCAGTTCTGTCGCGCGCGGCGAGACGTAGACCCAGGCGGCCGGCGCGTTCGACGGGCGCAGGACGACGGCGCGGCTGTTCGTCTCGGCCTCGGCCCGCTCTCGCGCCTCGTCCGTGTCGGCCTCGGCGAAGGTCGCGGCCAGCGCGGCGGCCTCGGCCGGCGTGCAGCCGTGGGCGATGAGAACTTTCGGGCGGCCGCCCTCGCCCTGCTCGGCGACGACGACGCTGCGGGCGCGCGTCTCCTGGTGGAGCACGGCGGCCAACTCGCGCAGCACCAGCTCGCGCGAGGCGACGGCCTCGGCCAGCCGGAGCGTGAGGAGCTGCGCCTGCGCCGGCGGCTCGCGGCGCGCGGCCGGCGCGCTCGCCTCCAACTCGGCCAGCAGCTTCTCGGCCAGGGAGAGGTCGCGGGCGGCGCCCAGCTCGCGGAAGGCGTGTGCGGCGAGGCCGAAGTGTTCGGCTGCCCGCTCGTGCTGCGCGGCGGCGGCCGAGGCGCGGCCGGCCCA
Organism: Pyrinomonadaceae bacterium; assembly: GCA_035645715.1. Classification (GTDB taxonomy): domain Bacteria; phylum Acidobacteriota; class Blastocatellia; order Pyrinomonadales; family Pyrinomonadaceae; genus QHXN01. The sequence continues at coordinate 89,836 of DASQMB010000025.1, read as the reverse complement.
GAGGTGGGCGCGGGCCGCACGGTAGCGGTCGCCGAGCATCTCCGAGATCGAGAGCCACTGACCGAACCGCTGGGCCGCCAGCCCCGACTCGCCGCGCTCGAAGGCCAGCAGTCCCTCGACCCGTTGCGCCTCGCCCGATACGCCGATGTCGAAGTTCGAGTCGGTTATCTCGCCCGAGACCTTGCGGATGAGGTCCGCGCAGCCGTCGGTGTCGCCCGCGCGCAGCCGCCCTTCGGCCAGGATTAGGCTCGCCTCGCACGCATACTGCCGGTCGTTGATCTTCTCGGCCAGCGCCAGCGACTTCTCGGCCGCCGCGATGGCGTCGGGAGGGCTGCCCATCTCCAGGTGGCAGCGGGCGAGAGTGCGGTAGACCTGCTGCGTGTACCAGTTCTTGCCCACCGACTCGGCCAGCGCGACGGCCTTCGTCAGGCTGGCGTGCGCGTCTTCGAGGTTGCCGCGCATCATCGCCAAATCGCCGAGCGAGTCGAAGACCATCGCCGTCAGCACCCCGCGCTCGTCGATGCCCATGGCGATGTCCAGGGCGCGGCGCAGAGACTCGTGGGCGCGTTCCCACTCGCCGGCCAGCGTCAGGAGGATGCCGAGGTTGTTGTAGGCGTTGACGGCGTTGCCGCGGTGTTCGGTCCTCTCGCAGTACTCGACGCCGGCTTCGAGCGAGCGGATGCCGTCGTGGGGTCGGCGCAGGTGCCAGTAGACGGCGGCGAGGTTGACGAAAATCCGGCCGAGCAGGAAGGGGGCCGGGCGGTCTCCGATGAGGTTGATGGCCTGTTCGAGCGATTCGATGGAGGGCTCGTAGCGCCCCTCGTGGGCGTCGGTGACGGCGAGGCCGAAGTAGCCCTCGGCGAGGCCGCGCCAGTCGCCCGTGCGGCGGTGGAATTCGAGCGCCTTGTTGATGTGGTCGCGGGCGATGGAGTGTTCGTTGATGGCGCGGTAGACGCGCGAGAGGGCCGAGTAGATGTCGCCGAGCTGCGCGTCGGAGCCGCCGCGCTCAGACGCCTCGCGCAGCTCCGCCTGGATGACGGCGATGCCCTTCGGGGGGTCGCCGATGTAGTTGTAGGCGAGGCCGAGCTGGACGCGGACGGCCGAGAGTGTCTCGGGGTCGAGGGCTCGCGCGGCGTCCGGCCCCTCGTAGAGGCGGACCACTTCGAGCGAGTCGCGGTAGCGGCCGAGCACTTCGAGCGCGATGGATAGCGTGCGGCGGGCGAGGGCCTGAAGCCTGGGGTCGCGCCGGGCCGAGTCGGCCACGAGCCGGCGCAGCCGCGGCTCGGCCGCGCTCGGCAGGCCGCGGTCGAGCATCTCGCGCGTCTCCTCCAACTCGCGGTAGAGATCTTCGGTGGTGGCCGCGCCTCCGCGCCTCCGCGCTTCCGCGAGGCTGACCACGGGCGAGTCGGCGCGCTTGCCGAGATTGCCCGGGGGCTCGGCCACACTTTTCCTTAGGCGTGAACTCATCAGTCCTGGCCTTCGCCCGCCCTGGGCGGGATCGGGTTTACTGCTATTGGGTAATAGTCAGGCAGCCGGGTGAAGAGTGCAGCGCCTCGGCCCTGGGGTCTCACTCAAGTCATAGTGCCAATGGCCGGGACGTTCCAAACTCTGACGCCGGCCGCGACGTGGCGGCCTGCTCGCCCGCGCTCTGCCGGGTGGGCGCAGTGCGTCGGCGGGCGACTCTGTGAGAGGGGCAGCTCCCGGCGGGCAGGAAGGAACGTCGGGAGCGTGCGGATAATACCATAAAGGGGGCGGCGCGCAAGCGTGAGTTTTGACACCCACCGCGTGTGAGCGCGGGCACTGTGAGCGCTAGCGTGCACTGGCGTTCACCGGCGTTCGTCGGCTCCCGGGCCGGGCAAGTTGGGGGGGCGCCCGGGCGGCGAGGGCCGCTTCCGTGGCGGCGGAAAAACTCCTTGCCACAACCCCGGCCGTGGGTATACTTAGGCCGCCCGCGCTCTTCTGAATAACATGCCCCCCGAACGGAAGGGGAGTGGTCCGGCGTCTCATCCGGCTTCAACCGAGGCCGCCGCAGCTCGTCGTCCCCAGCTTCGCCCTCGTCGTCTCGGCCTGGGCGGCGCCCGTTTGATTCGGCCCGTCCCGGCCGTAGTATGCTGGGCCGGCCGGGCGGCGCGCCGGAGGGCGGGGCGCCACGACAGACACCAATGGCGACAACCGAGACTCGGCCGCAGGCCCCCCGGGGCCGCTTCAAGAGATGGCTGCTGAGCGGCAAGCAGGATTACGAGGGACCGCACGAGAGTGAGGGCGCGGCGCGGCAGCACCAGCAGCCGTGGTGGAAGGTGATGTGCCTGACCGGCGTCGATTACTTCTCGACGCTCGGTTACCAGCCCGGCATCGCCTTCATCGCCGCCGGCGCTCTCTCGCCCGTCGCCACGCTCGTCCTCGTGCTGCTCACCCTCTTCGGCGCTCTGCCGATGTACAAGCGCGTGGCCGAGGCCAGCCCGCACGGCGACGGCTCGATCTCGATGCTCGAACGGCTGCTCTCGCGCTGGAAGGGCAAGCTCTTCGTCCTGATCCTGCTCGGCTTCGCCGCCACCGGCTTCATCATCACCATCACGCTCTCGGCCGCCGACGCCACCGCCCACATCGTCGAGAACCCCTACGTTCACCACCTCTTCACCGCGCGCGGCTGGGACGCCGATAGCGACGCCTGGCACATCGCCATCACGCTAATCCTGATCGTCATGCTGGGGGCGGTCTTCCTGAAGGGCTTCAAGGAGGCCATCGGCCTCGCGGTCCTGATCGTCATCGCCTACATCTCGCTCAACCTGGTGGTAATCGCCGCAGGGTTCTACCAGATCGCGCTGAACCCGCAGGTCGTCTCGGACTGGGGCGCGGCGTTGATGAACGCGCAGGCCGGCGGCCTCAGCGTGGGCGGGAACCCGCTGATGATGCTCGGCATCGCGCTCATCCTCTTCCCGAAGCTGGCGCTCGGGCTCTCGGGCTTCGAGACCGGCGTCGTCGTCATGCCGCTGGTCAAGGGCGACCCCGGCGACGACCCGAAGAAGCCGGCCGGCCGTATCCGCAACGCGCGCAAGCTCCTGACGGCGGCCGCCCTGATTATGAGCGTGATGCTGATCACGAGCAGCCTCGTCACCACCACGCTCATCCCGGCCGAGGAGTTCCGGCCCGAGGCCCCAGGACAGCCGGCCGGCAAGGCCAACGGCCGCGCCCTCGCCTACCTCGCCCACGGCCTCCTCGGCGACCTCTTCGGCACAGCCTACGACCTGAGCACCATCATGATCCTCTGGTTCGCGGGCGCCTCGGCGATGGCGGGCCTCATCAACATCGTGCCGCGCTACCTGCCGCGCTACGGCATGGCGCCCGACTGGGCGCGGGCGCAGCGCCCGCTCGTCCTCATCTACACGCTCATCGCCTCGGTCGTCACCGTCCTCTTCAAGGCCGACGTGAACGCGCAGGCCGGCGCCTACGCCACGGGCGTGCTGGCGCTGATGGGGTCGGCGGCCGTGGCCGTCACGCTCTCGGTCTGGCGCAGGCCGGGGTGGGCGAAGTGGGCCTTCCTCGCCGTCTCGCTCGTCTTCCTCTACACCGTCGCCATCAACGTCCGGGACCAGCCCGAGGGGCTCAAGATCGCCTCGTTCTTCATCGGGGCCATCGTCTTAAGCTCGCTCGTCTCGCGCGTCTGGCGCACGACGGAACTGCGCGTCGAGCGGATCGAGTTGGACGAGACGGCCGGGCAGTTCATCCGCGAGGTGATGCGGGCCGGCGAGATACGCATCGTCGCCAACCGGCGCGACAGCGGCGACGCCGAGGAGTACCGCACGAAGGAGCGCGAGAAGCGGCTCGACAACCATATCCCGACCCGCGACCCCGTCCTCTTCTTCGAGGTCACGCCGGGCGACGCCTCGGAGTTCTCCGGCGTGCTCAGGGTGCGCGGGGCCGACATCGAGGGCTACAGGGTACTGAGGACCGAGAGCCCGGCCGTGCCCAACGCCATCGCCGCATTTCTGCTCTACCTGCGCGACACGACGGGCAAGATACCGCACGTCTACTTCGGCTGGAGCGAGGGGAACCCGCTGGCCTACCTGCTCAAGTACGTGGCCTTCGGCGAGGGCGACACGGCGCCCGTCACACACGAGGTGCTGCGTCAGGCCGAGGAGAACCCCGAGCGCCGTCCCACGGTCCACGTCGGCGGCTGAAGACGGCGCGTGCCCGCGCGGCCCACACTCGTGGGCGCGCAACCCCCAGGAGAGAGAATGCCGCAGATCCCACTCCTTCAAGACCTGCTGGTGCTGCTGGCGGCGGCCGTGCCCATCGCGTTCGTCTTCAACCGGCTGCGGCTGCCTGTGCTGGCCGGCTTCATGGCGACCGGCGTGCTGATCGGCCCCTACGGGCTCGCCCTCATCCACGACTCCCACGCCATCGAGGCGCTCGCCGAGGTCGGCGTCGTCCTCCTGCTCTTCACCATCGGGCTGGAGTTCTCGATGCGGCGGCTGATGGGGATGAAGCGGCTGGTCTTCGCGGGCGGCGGGCTCCAGGTCATGTTGACGACGGCGGTCGTGGCGGGCATCGCGCTCCTCGCGCTCGGCCGCCAGCCCTCGCAGTCGCTCTTCTTCGGCTTCCTCTTCGCACTTTCCAGTACCGCCATCGTCCTCAAGAGCTACGTGGACCGCGCGGAGGTGGACGCGCCGCACGGGCGGGCCGGCGTCGGCGTGCTGCTCTTTCAGGACCTGAGCATCGTGCCGATGATGCTGCTCGTGCCGGTTCTGGGCGGCGACGATACCCCGGCCTCGCGCGTGGTGCTGACGCTCGGGGCGGCGGCCCTGGCCGTGGGCGCGATAGTCGTCACGGCGCGGGTGCTGGTGCCGCGACTGCTCCACCTCGTCGTCTCCCTGCGCAGTCAGGAGGTCTTTATCCTGACAGTCGTGTTGCTCGTGCTCGGCACCTCCTGGCTGACAGCGACGGCGGGGCTGTCGCTGGCGCTCGGGGCGTTCATCGCCGGGATGGTGCTCTCGGAGTCGGAGTACAGCCACCAGATCGTGGCCGACATCCTGCCGTTCCGCGACGTTTTCAACAGCGTCTTCTTCATCTCCATCGGGATGCTGCTCTCGCTGGGCGCGCTGTGGTCGGACCTCTGGGTGGTGCTGGGGCTCGTGGGGGCGCTGGTGGCCGGCAAGAGTCTGCTGACGCTCCTCGTGCTGCGGGTGCTGGGGACACCGCTGAGGGTGGCGGCGACGGCCGGCATCGGGCTCGCGCAGGTCGGCGAGTTCTCCTTCATCCTGGCGCGGGTCGGCGTCTCGGACGGGCTGCTCGGGCAGGCCGACTACCAGCGGTTCCTGGCCGCCTCGATCATCTCGATGGTCGCCACGCCGTTTCTCATCAAGCTCGCCCCGTCGGCCGGCTACTGGCTCCACTCGCGCCTCTCGCCGGCCACGCTGCCCGACCCTTCGGTCGTCGGCTTCAGCATCGAGGAGCCGGACCTGCGCGGCCACGTCATCATCGTCGGCTACGGGCTGAACGGGCGGAACCTGTCGCGTGTGCTGCGGCGGACGGGGGTGAAGTACCTCGTGCTGGAACTGAACGCGGGGGCCGTGCGCGAGGCCGCGGCCTGGGGCGAGCGGATCATCTACGGCGACGCGACTCGGCGCGAGGTCCTGCGCCACGCGCGGGTCGAGCAGGCGCGGGTCGTCGTCCTGGCGATCTCCGACCCCTCGGCCACCCGGCGCACGCTCTGGCTCGTGCGCCGGATGAACCCGGACGCGCACATCATCGCCCGCACTCGCTACATGTCGGAGGTCGAGGAACTGCGGCGGCTCGGCGCCGACGACGTGATACCCGAGGAGTTCGAGACGAGCGTCGAGATATTCGCGCGCGTGCTCAGGGAGTACGGCGTGTCGCGTGAGGACATCCGAAGCGAGGTCGAGGAGATCAGGAGTGAGGGCTACGGGATGCTGCGCGAGACGGACCTGACGACGGCGCCGTCGCGGGTGGTGGCCGCGGCGCTCGCGGGCGGCTCGACCGAGACGCTGGGCGTCAGGCCGGAGGCGGCGGCCGTCGGCCGGACCATCGGCCAACTGCGGCTGCGGACGCTGACCGGCGTCACCGTCCTCGCCGTCACGCGCGACGGGCGGGCCGAACTGAACCCCGACGCAGACTTCCGCGTCGAGGGCGGCGACAACCTCGTTCTCTTTGGCAGCCCCGAGCAGATCGACCGCGCCATCGAGGTCATTAACGGCGAGAACCCTGCCAGACCTGATGGTTGAGCGTCTTCATCTGCCTGAGCGCGGCCCGGCGTCGGGGTCCGGCGGCCGCCGACCTTAGCTGATGCCGTTGCCGTCGGCGGAGGTGCGCCCGGCGAGAAAGCAGGAGCGGCAGAAGACGGGCCGGCCCTGCGAGGGGTAAAAGGGAACTGTGGTCGTCTGGCTGCACTGCGCGCACTGAACCGAGACCTCGATGCGCTGACGCACGCCCGAAGCCTGCGCGGCGGCGATGGCCGCCAGCCGTTCGTTCTTCGCCTGCTTGCAGGGCTTGCAGCGCTTAGGCTCGTTCTTCAGGCCCTTGTCGTGAAAGAAGACCTGCTCGCCCGCCGTCCAGACGAAATCCTGCGCGCAGTCAACGCAGTGGATAGTGCGGTCCTCGTATTGCACCTCGGCCTGAGCCCAGTCTGCGCCGGTCGAAGTCTGCAAGTCGATTGTCTGTACCTGTGACATGGTGTGACCCCTCTGTACACCCGTGCGCGGCGTGCTGGATGGGAACGGACGCGCGCGGGCATTTCCAGTACGGCTAGTAACAAGGGAACGGCGGTCAGCTAGAGACCCGCGTCGTGGCCGGCAGAACGTTTGCGAGGTGTGAAACTTTAAAGGATAGGGCCGGGGCTTTCGCGGCCCCAGGCGCTTCTCCCGCCTGCCTGAGCACTGCACGGTATACATATCACGAAATTGTGTCAAGCCCTGACGAAAGTTTCTCGGCTACGCGGCGTCGCGCCGGGCCGTTGTCTTGACAGCCCGCGTGACGCGTGACAGCATCGCCACGCTCTCTACTTCCAACCCGCCGCGCGGCCGTGGGGTAATCCTTATATGAACATTCTCGTCGTCGGGTCGGGCGGGCGCGAGCACGCGCTCTGCTGGGCGCTGCGGCGCGGGCGCGAAGGCTCGCGCCGCAGCGTCTTCTGCGCACCCGGCAACGCCGGCATCGCGGCGGAGGCCCAGTGCGTGCCGGTAGACCCCACAGACCTCGCGGCCCTCGCCGACTTCGCCGAGCGCGAGAATATCGACCTGACCGTGGCGGGCAGTGAGGCCCCACTGGCCGCCGGCCTCGCCGACGAGTTCGCCGCCCGCGGCCTCCTGGTGGCCGGCCCGCCCAGGCGCGCGGCGAGGCTCGAATCGAGCAAGGTCTTCTCCAAAGAGTTCATGATCCGCCACGGCGTCCCGACGGCGCGCCACCGCGTCGCCGAGTCAATCGAGGAGGCGCGCGCCATCCTCTCGGGCGGCGAGTTCGGCGGCGAAGATTCGCCCGTGGTAATCAAGGCCGACGGGCTGGCCGCCGGCAAGGGCGTGGTCGTGGCGCGCACCCGGGCCGAGGCCGTCAGGGCCGCCTCAGAGATGTCGGGGGGCACGCTCGTCGGGCGCGAGGCCGGCTCGCGCCTCGTCATCGAGGAGGCGCTCGAAGGGCGCGAGGCATCGCTGCTGCTCTGGACCGACGGGCGCGACTACGCCCTGATGCCGGCCGCGCGCGACCACAAGCGCGTCGGCGATGGCGACACCGGCCCGAACACCGGCGGCATGGGCGCGATCACCGCGCCCGGCGTGCTGGATGATGAGACGCTCGGGCGTGTCGTCCGTGAGATGGTCGAGCCGACGCTGGCCGGGGCGGAGGCCGACGGCCTCGGCTTCCGCGGCGTCCTCTTCGTCGGACTGATGCTGACGGCCGAAGGCCCACGCGTGCTCGAATACAACGTCCGCTTCGGCGACCCGGAGGCCCAGGCCATCCTCGTTCGGTTCCGCGGCGACCTCGCGGCAGTGTTCGAGTCGGTCGCGCGGGGCCGCCTCCGTGAGGCGGAGATAGCTTGGAGCGAGGAGGCTTCGGCCTGCATCGTTCTCGCCTCGCGCGGCTACCCCGAGCGGCCCGAGACGGGAGCCGTCATCAGTGGGCTGGAGGAGGCCGCGGGCTTGCCCTCGGTCCGGCTCTTCCACGCCGGCACGCGCCGCGCGGCCGACGGCTCGTACCTGACTGCGGGCGGCCGCGTCCTCGGCGTCACCGCCACCGGCCCGACCCTCGACGAAGCACTCACGCGCGGCTACGAGGCCGCGGCGCGCGTCCGCTGGGACGGCGTCCACTACCGCCGCGACATCGGCCGCTTTGCCGCCGCCGAAGGGGGTTGAGGGCGGCCCGGCGTGGCGCGCTCGACGCTTGCCGGCGCCCCTGATCCGGCCCTCGTCGGGCGCGTGCCGGGCGCCCCCGACGCCGCCTTAACCCGGCGGCCGGCGCTTTCCCGCGTTCTGTTTTCAGCGCGCCGGAAACCCTGTTATACTCGCAAACGATAGAGCTTGCGCCCCGCTGATGGAGTCCGAACCGGGCGGCTCGGGCGTGCGTACAATGTTCGAGCCTCGGGGCGGGCGGCCGCCGGCGGGGCTAACGTTTCGTTAATCTCGGGCGGGTCGGCGGGGCCGGCCGTCGCCGCGGAGGGCGAGAAGAAGATGAGTGTCTGGGCGAGGTTCAAGCGTTCTTTACGCGCCATATTCGGCGGCATCGTCGAGAAGACCGAAGACCCGGAGCTGATCCTCCAGCAGACGATCCGCGACATGCGCGACCGCGTGCCCGAGTTGAACAACTCCGTCGCGCAGGTGATGGCGACAGAGCGCCTCCTCGCCAAGAGCAAGGAGCGGTTGGAGGGACAGGTCGTTGACCTCGACTCGAAGATCAAGGCCGCCGTCAAGATGAACCGCGACGACATCGCCACGGCCTACATCGGCCAGCTCCAGCAGGCCCAGCTCGACCTTCAGAAGACCGGCCAGCAACTAGACCACGCCTCGCGCGCATCCGAGCAGGCGCGGAAGGCGCGCGACAACTACATCCTCCAGATGCAGCGGCGCACGGCCGAGGCCATGCAGCTCATCAACCAGTCGAAGCAGGCCAAGCTCCAGGAGCAGCTCGCCCAGACGATGGCCTCCTTCCAGCTCGGCGACGACTTCTCGACCTTCGACGAGATGCGCCAGAAGATCGACCGCCGCGCCGCCACCGCCGAGGCCAAGCTACAGCTCGGGGCCACGTCGGTCGACTCGCAGATGCAGGAGATCGAGCGCGAAGCCCTCGACATGCAGTTGCAGGACAAGCTGCTCGACTACAAGCGGCAGATGGGCCTGCTCGGCGAGGGCGTGAAGGAGGCGCCGGCCCTGCCCTCGGCCACGTCGTCGCCGGGCGAGCAGGGCGGCTGAGTGGGCGGCCGGCGTAGAACTTAAGGCCCCGTCACGTGCGGACCCGACTTTTCAGAAGTGTTGTTTTATGGCGGAGAAGAAGCTCAGTCTCGAATACTTGAAAGAGGCGGTGATGGAGCCCGCCAACTTCTGGGGGATGGCGGGCTTCGCCGTCGCCGCGGCCTACACCTGGTCGCCCATCCCGCTCGCCGCGGCGCTCGTGGCCGAGGGCGCTTACCTGGCGACCGTGCCGGCCAGCTCGCTCTACCGCCGCCTCGTCGATAACCGCACCCGCAAGCGGCTGGCCGACCTGCGGCGCAAACAGCGCGACCGCCTGATCGACAGCTTCGACCCGCGCGAGCGCGAGGCCGTCCTCTACCTGCGCTGGCTCAAGGACAAGATTTTCGAGAACTACGTCAAGTTCACGGGCGCCAGGGACCTGCCCTTGAACATCCGCGGCCTCGAACAGCGCTGGGAAGACTTCGTGGACCTGCTCGACGTTTACCGCCGGCGCAAGCACCACCTCCGCTCGATCAACCGGCAGGCCGTGCAGAACCAGCTCGCGCAGGCCGAGCGCGCCGTCGAGTCGGCGACCGACGACCGCTCGCGCCGCATCCAGCAGGCCAACGTCGAAATCCTCCGCCGCCGTCTGGCGCAGTTCTCCGAGCTTGAGCGGTCGGTCAAGCTGGTCGAGGGGCAGCTTCAGTCCATCGAGAACTTCTTCGGGCTGGTCAACGATCAGGTCGTGACGCTGCCGACGCCCGAGCGCGTCTCGTCGCTCGACTTCGAGCAGCTCTCGGACTCCATCGCCATGACCAAGCAGATGCTGGAAGAGACCTCGGACGTGATGGGCGTCCTCGACAGTCACAACCGCGAGGTCGGGCACTACGACCTGCTCCCGCAGTCGAACACCTCGGCCAAGTAAGGCGCGCGGCCGGGGGGAGTGAAAAAGCAGGAGGCCGGACTCTGCGGGTCCGGCCTCCTGCTTTTCGTCTGAACCCGAAACCACGCTCAGCGTTCGTTGCGGCTCTGCTCGACGATTGTGGCGAGCGCCGGCTCGTCGATGCGATAAGTCTCGTTGCAGAAGTGGCATGTGAGTGCGGCCCCGCGGTCCTCGCGCAGCATCGCCTCCAACTCGCCGTGCTCGATGGAGGAGACGAGCGAGACGACGCGCTCGTAGGAGCAGGTGCAGCCGAAACCCACCTCGCGCTCTTCGAGGACATCGAAGGGCACGTCGCCGAGCGCCGTCCGCAGCATCTCTAGGGGGCCGGCGCCCTCGCGGATGAGGGCGGTCGTGTGCGGCGTCGAGCCCACGGACTTCTCTATGGAGGCGACCACCTTCTCGTCGGCGCCCGGCATGACCTGAATCATGAGCCCGCCCGCGGCCTCGACGTAAGTCTCGACGTTTGCCTCGCCCGACTCGCGCGCCCGCACCAGCACGCCGAGCATCACGGCCGAAGGTATCTGCTCCGACTTGGCGAGATAGAAGGCGAAGTCTTCGCCGATCTCGCCCGAGACGATGGGCACGGCCCCGCGGTAAGGTTCCCGGTAGAGGCCGACTTCGTAGCCCGACTCGTAGGTGACGTAGAACATCCCGCCGCCGACGACGGCGCTCACGTCGAACTTGCCGTTCGGGTTCAGCGGCACGTCGGCCGCGGGGTTGCGCACGTATCCGCGCACGCGCCCCTCCCGGTTGGTCTCGGCCGTGATGCCGCCGACGGGGCCGTCGCACTCGACCTGGACCGTCAGCCGGTCGAAATCCTTCTGCCCGGCGCCGAGCAGGAGCGTGCCCGTCAGCGTGCGCCCGAGCGCCGCGGAGACCGTGTGCGCTGTCTGGTGGCGGCGCGCGGCCTCGGCCACGGTGTTGGTCGTCACGGCGGCCATGCAGCGAATCTGCCCGTCTGAGGCGGTCGCGCGGACCAGCGTGTCGGCCCTGCCGTTCTGGTTTTCCTGCAAAATGAGTCCCTCTCTTTACCCCGCCTGAATGAGCATTTTAGATGAGCCCGGCCACGCTTCTACTGCCTTCGGCCGGCCCGGCAGGGCGCCCACAAGATGCGGGCCGAGGCGCAGCGTAGCGCAAGCGTGTTCGGGCCTGCGCGCCCCGGGGCCGGCCGCACGGCAGGGGCCGTGATTCCGCCCGGTCGCACGCGAAAGCCGGCCCCGGCAGCCTTAATGTAAAACCTCAAAATACCCGCTCTATTGGAGGCTACTACAGGGCATACACAATATGTTGTTGACAAGGTATAATGGGAAGCGTATATTGCGCCCGTTTGTCAGGAGCGAAAACCGGCGCGAGCGGCCCCCGCTGGCCTCGCGGCGGGGATACCTTTCTCCGAACGCCCAGCCGCAGTATCCGCGACATAGAGAGACGAGGCACGGCGCGGGCCCCGCGCCGGTAATTTTTGAGGGTGTCGGTTTTGAACGCCTCGCGCCCCCCACGAGCGCGAAGGAAAGGCAGGAGAGTGATGAGCACCGTCATCGGGCCGAAGGCCAAGCAGGGAAGGAAGTCGTATGAGATTACGGGGGGGCGCCCGGCGTCGGAGGCGATGGGCCTCAACGCCCGGCGCGTCGTCTCGAAGCGCTACAGCCTGAAGGACTCATCGGGCAACACCATCGAGGAGTGGCCCGACATCGTCCGCCGCGTCGTCGGCCACGTCTCGGCGGCCGAGACCGAGCCGGCCAAGCGCGACGCCTTCTACGAGACGATGACCGGCATCATGCTGCGGCGCGAGTTCGTCCCCAACACGCCCTGCCTCGTCAACGCCGGCAAGCCCGGCGGCCAGCTCGCCGCCTGCTTCGTCCTCGACGTGCCCGACTCCATCGCCGGCATCATGAAGACGGCCACCGACGCCGCCATCATTCATCAGACCGGCGGCGGCACCGGCTTCACCTTCGAGAAGCTGCGGCCGGCCGGCGCGATGGTCCGTTCGACGCACGGCGTCGCGTCGGGGCCGGTCTCGTTCATGAACATCTTCAACACGACGACCGACACCGTGAAGCAGGGCGGGGTCCGGCGCGGCGCCAACATGGGCATCATGCGGATCGACCACCCGGACGTGCTCCGCTTCATCCACTCGAAGAACGACCAGCACTCTCTGACCAACTTCAACGTCTCCGTCACAGTCACCGACAAGTTCTTCGAGGCCGTGGACGGCGGCGAGTGGTACTCGCTCTCCTTCGACGGCGAGCCGTGGGGCGACCCCGTCTTCGACCCCGTGCAGGACGGCCCCTACGCCGTCTACCGCACCTCGGACGGCGGCACCGTCACCTTCCGCGACCGCGCCGCCTACCTCGAAGCCGAAGCCGCAGGGTTGCTCGAACGCACCACGCGCGAGGAGCCGCCCCGGCCCGGCCAGGTCTACGCGCCCGACATCTGGAACCGCATCGTGGCGAGCGCCCACCGCTACGCCGAGCCCGGCGTCATCTTCATCGACGAGGTCAATCGCCACAACCACATGATCAAGAGCATGGGTCCGATCTACGCGACCAACCCGTGCGCGGAGCAGGCCCTCCACTTCAACAACTCCTGCAACCTCGGCTCGATAGACCTCGCCAAGTTCCATCACCCCGAGACCCGGCTCGACTGGGCGCGTCTGGCCGAGGCGACGCGATGGTGCGTCCGCTTCCTCGACAACGTGATCGACGTTTGCGCGTGGCCGCTGCCCGAGATAGACGACGTGGTCAAGCGCACGCGGCCCGTCGGCCTCGGCGTGATGGGCTTCGCCGACCTCTGCATCGCGCTCAAGGTCAAGTACGGCGAGCGCGAGAGCATCGACCTGATGGACGAGGTGATGTCGTTCGTCCGCCGCGAGGCGTGGGCCGAAAGTTGCCGCCTCGGCGCCGAGAAGGGCGTCTTCCCGGAGTTCTACCCGAACGAGGAGGCTTACACGAAGTTCCTGCGCGAGGAGATCGGACTCGCGGCCGACGTGGCCGTCACGCCGCGCAACTACGAGACGACGACCATCGCCCCCACGGGTACCATCTCGCTCGTGGCCGAGACCTCTTCGGGCGTCGAGCCCAACTTCTCCTGGGCCTACGTCCGGCAGGACACGCTCGGCAAGCGCACCTACGTCCACACCCTGGCCGCGCAGGCGCTCGGCATGGACGTGGACCAGACCGACCAGGACTCGATTGACCGCGCGGCCGAGCACGTCGTCGCCCACGAACACGAACTGCCCGACTACTTCGTCTCGGCCATGTCCATTACGGCCGAGCAGCACGTTTACGTGCTCGCGGCCGCGCAGCGTCACGTGGACAACGGCGTCTCGAAGACCTGTAACGGCTCGCGCGACGACACGCTCGAATCGGTTGACCGCCTCTACCGCCTCGCGCGCGAGCTGGGCTGCAAGGCCGTCAGCTACTACCGCGACGGCAGCCGCGACTCGCAGGTGCTCTCGGCCGTCAAGGGCGCCGAGGCGAAGGGCGAGGTGGCCTGCGACCCGGCCGTCGTCCAGCAGGCGGCGGCGACCGAGGCCGGCCAGCACGGCGAGGCGCCCGAGGCCGGAGTCGCGCCGCTCGAAGTGGCGCCCGAGGGGGCGACTCCCTTCGCGGGCGCTGTGCAGGCGCGGCGCACGGAGTCGGGCGACGTGGTCCGCATGGAGCGGCCGCGCGAGCTGCGCGGCGCCACGTGGCAGATACCGTTCGACGGCCAGAACCTCTACGTCACGGTCAACCACAACGGCCAGGACATCCTCGAAGTCTTCGCCACCGGCCCGATCTCGGGCGGGGTGGGCCTGCTCGCCTCGAAGATGCTGCGCGGCGGTTTCGACGCCCGCGAGGTCGCGCGCTCACTCAACAAGGTGACGGGCACACACTCCGTCTGGTTCAACGAGCGGCTGCTGACTTCTCCTGAGCAGGCCGTGGCCGAGTGCGTCATGCTGACGAGCCGGCGGTTGCAGAATCAGCCCGACTCGGCCCGCGCCCTCGCCTACGAGCAGCAGCCGAAGGTCTCGGTCAGCGTCCCCGACAGCGTCGAGCGCAACCGCAACTTCAAGCTCACCTCGACCTGCCCCGAGTGCGGCGGCGAGCAGTTGGAGCACGCCTCCGGCTGCGACTTCTGCCGCGACTGCGGCTACTCGAAGTGTAAGTGAGAACGGGCCGCCGCACGCCGCCCGGCCGTCTGGACGCGGGCGCGCCGGCGAGGTAGGCGGCAGCCGGAGAGCGGGGCCGGCCCCGGACCTGACCTGAGGTCCGGGGCCGGCCTTTTTCTCTCTCGATGGGCACCCGGCACGAAGGCGCATGGGCGTCGAAGGGGGCGGGGCCGGCGTCAACAGTAGCTGTCCAACCGGCGCCGCGGGTGGTATATTGCGGCGCTGCCTCGGCCGCATCGCTTTCCACGGCGATGGCGACGAGCGCTCGCCCTCGGCGGGCAGGCGTCGCCCGTCTTTACCCACGAGCCCGCGCGCGGCCTAAGCCCGAACGCCGACCACTCACGTCAGGTGATCGTATGAAGAGACTACTCCTGCTGCTATCGTCAGCACTGCTGTTCGGCCTCGTCCACCTCACCCCGGCGCCAGTCTCGGCGCGACAGCCCGCGACACCAGGCCAGAAGGGCGTAGGCGTCAAGATTTCCCCGCCGCAAGGTCCGAAAGCAGGCCCGGCCCGCGTGCCCTCCGTCGCTCGGCTGCCCGAGACCTCGAAGAGGTGGGCGCTGCTGATCGGCGTGAACGAGTATCAGGACAAGCAGGTCGGGTCGCTCTTCGGCGCGGCCAACGACGCGCGGGCGCTCGCCGAGGCGCTCGTTACTCACGCGGGATTCCCGGCCGATCAGGTCGTGATGTTGGCCTCGGACCAGCCCGAGGAGCGCCGGCCCACGAGGGTCAACATCCTGCGTCGCCTGTCGAACCTCGCCTCCGTGGTGCCGAAGGATGGGCTCCTGCTCGTCTCCTTCAGCGGACACGGCATCGAGCGCGGGGGCAAGGCGTACCTGCTGCCCTCGGACGCGCAGATGAGCGACGACGTTTCGCTGCTGGAGGAGACGGCCATCAGCGTCGAGCGGATGACGGCCCGCATCAAGGCGACCGGCGTCCGGCAAGTGCTCGCGCTGCTCGACGCCTGCCGTAACGAGCCCGGCGGGCGGGCCGACGCCCCCAACCCCCTGACCGAGGCTTACACGCGCGGCTTCGACTTCGCAGGGCGCAACCGCGAGGTCGAGGCGTTCGCCGTCCTCTACGCGACGGCCGTCGGCGACAGGGCCTATGAGTACACTGAGAAGCGGCTCGGCTACTTCACCTGGGCCGTGGTCGAGGGCTTACGCGGCGGGGCGGCCGACGAGCGGGGCGAGGTCACGCTCTCGTCGCTCGTCTCCTTCGTGCAGCAAGCCGTGCCGAAGCGGGTCGGCGTGGACCTCGGCAGTGGCAGGCGCCAGCGCCCCTTCGCCCACGTCGAGGGCTACAGGGCCGACGAGCTGGTAGTCGCCGTGCGAGGCGCGGCGGCCGCCTCGGCCGTCACATCACCCCCGCCGCCTTCGCCCCCCTCGAATCTCCCGGCCTCGACGCGGCCGCCGCACCCCTCGCGCGCCGAGGCCCGCCGGGCGCTCATGCGCGGGAGCAGCGAAGACGTGCTGCGCCTCGTCTCGGAGGTGCTGGCCTACAACCCCGACGACGCCGTCGCGCTCCGCCTCAGGGCTTCGGCGCGATGGACTAGGGGGGACGTGGAGGGCGCGAAGGCGGACGAAGCAGAGGTTTTGCGGCGGATAGCGGTCCCGTCGGACGCAGAGCAGTTCGAGGCCCGCTGCTTCGTGCTCAGGCAGTCGGATAAGGCGGACGAGGCGATTGCCGACTGCACGGAAGCGATCAGGCTCGATCCACAGTTCGCCATCGCGTATATCAACAGAGGCTCAGCATACGAGATGAAGGGCGATGTTGCCCGGTCGATGGCCGACTACACTGAAGCAGTTAGGATAAACCCGCAGTACGTTGCGGGTTATTACGTGAGGGGTCTCAGCTATCACCGCAAGGGCGAGTACGACCGGGCGGTAGCTGACCACACTGAAGCGATCAGGCTAAATCCGCAATTCGCCTGGGCTTACATCAACAGGGGCGAGTGCTACGGCGAAAAGGGCGAGTATGATCGGGCCATTGAAGACTTCGATGAGGCCATCCGGTTAGACCCGAAGAATGAACTGTCTTACCTCGGAAGGGGGTTCTCCTACTATTTCAAAGGTAAGTACGACCAAGCCATTAAAGACTATACCGAGGCCATCAGACTGGACCCAAGAGCCTTCTCTGGCTACGTCAGAAGGGGCGTCGCCTACAATGACATTGGAGACTACGACCGGGCCGTCGCTGACTTTGACGAAGCCATACGTTTACACCCGACTGACGCCTGGGCCTACGCCAGCAGGGGCCACACTTACTCGAACAAGAAGGAGTACCGCCGCGCCCTGCCAGACCTAGACGAGGCCGTCCGGCTGGACCCAAAATACACCTGGGCATACGAAGTCCGCGCGCACGTCCACGAGAAGCTTGGCAATAAAGCGTTTGCCGCGGCCGACCGGCAGAGGGCGAAGGAGTTGGGGAAGAAGTGAGCCCCGGGCGCGGGTCGACGGCTCAGACGGTCTTTATACCCGCGGCCCGCCTCATCGCAGGAGGGAAGGCCGGGCTGGGTGAACCCCCCCCCCACGTGATGACAGCAAAGATGGCCCGGCGTCACGCCGTTCGACGTGACGCCGGGCCATCGCTTTGCGCGGCGAGCGTCATCATAGGGCCACAGCTTTCCCGCCCGGACGGGCGCCGCGGAGTCAGCGTTAGCCTAACCGACTGCGCGGCGCAAGACGACCTCGGGCCGGACGTTCTAGCCGGCGAGGGCGAAGCCGCGGCGGGTGATGCCGCCGGACCGCGGTAGAGCTCTCAACGTCGCGCCGCGCGGAAAGCTTTCAACGTCGCGCAAGCATTTCACATCCGAACCCGCAAGCGAGGCTCAGATGAGTCGCACCAAGAGAATCGTCGCGCTGGCACTGGCCCTGCAACTCCTCATCGGCTCCTTCTCGCCGCTCGTCCCGCGTCCGCTGGCCTCTGTGCCGGCAAGCGACGGCCGCTTTTCGAGCGCGCCGCAGGACGAGGCCCGGAGCGAGAAGGGCCTGAGGTTCCGCCTGAGCGAGGGCACGGAGCAGCCCGAGCGCAGGCCGGAGGCGGGGCGCGCCGCGCCGGCCGAGAGGCTGCCGGACGAGGCCGCGGCGAGAATTCTGGAGAGGCTCCCGCCGCTGAAGGCCGAGGAGGGCGACGCGCGCGAGTTCGCGCTGCGAGAAGGGCCGCTGCCGCCGCCGCGTGCGGGCGCGACCGTGCTGGCGGCCTTTCCCTCGTCGGAGGGACGCCCCGGCCCGGAGGCTGGCGCGGCGGGGCCGCTCGAAGTGGTGCGTTATTCGCCCTCGGGCGAGGTGCCTCTGGCGCCGCAGTTGACCGTGACCTTTTCGCGCCCCTTCGTCGCGGTCACTTCGCAGGCCGAGGCAGAAGGGTCCGTGCCCCTCGTGCTGACGCCGAAGCCGGCGGGGCGCTGGCGCTGGCTGGGAACGCGGACCGCGATCTTCGACCCGGAGGGCGGGCGCCTGCCGATGGCGACCGAGTACAGGGCCACAGTGCCTGCGGGCACGCGCGGGGCCGACGGCGCGGCGACCGCCGCCCCGCTCACCTGGACCTTCGCCACCCCCGCGCCGCGGGCCGTGACGAAGTGGCCCGACGACGGGGTGGTCCGGCGCGACGCGGTCGTCTTCGTCGAGTTCGATCAGCGCGTCGAGCCGGCGGCCGTGCTTCGCACCGTCCGCCTGCGCGCGGGCTCGGCCGAGGTGCCGGTCCGCCTGGCGACGGACGAAGAGATCAGGGCCGACGAGCAGGTCCGCCGTCTCGTTGATAAAGCGGGGGCGGGGCGCTGGCTCGCGTTCCGCGCGGCGGGCGAACGCGGAGGCACGGGGGCGCTGCCGCCCGACTCGCGGGTCACGGTCACCATCGGGCCGGGCACGCCCTCGGCCGAAGGGCCGCGCGTGACGACGAAGGCCGAGAGCTTTGCGTTCCGCACCTACGGGCCGCTGCGCGTGGTCCGTAGCGAGTGCGGCTGGAACGGGAGGTGCACGCCCGCGGAGCCCTGGCGCGTGGTGTTCAGCAACCCGCTCGACCGCGAGGCGCTCGACCCGCGGCAGATCAAAGTCGAGCCGGAGATCGAGGGCCTGAGCCTCCAGGGCTACGGGGCCGAGCTGCACATCAACGGCACCAAGCGCGGGCGCACGCAGTACCGCGTCACGCTCGACGCCTCCATTAAGGACCAGTTCGGGCAGACTCTCGGCGAGCCGCATACGCTCACTTTCAACGTCGGTCAGGCCGACCCGATGCTCGCCTCCGCCGGCGGGACGATGGTCGTGCTCGACCCTTCGGCCTCCCCCTCCTACTCCGTCTACACCATCAACCACGCGAGCCTCCGGGTCGGCATCTACCGCGTGCGGCCAGAGCAGTGGGAGGAGTACCTACACCACCTGCGCTTCAGGGGCGGCCACTACTCAGACAACCGGCGGTTGTCGAAGGCGAGCGTGCCGATGCCGGGAACTGAGGTCTACTCGCGGACGGTGACGGTCGGCGGTCGGCCCGACGAGATGACCGAGACGCGCATTGACCTCACGCCGGCGCTCGCCGGCGGGCGGGGCCACGCGGTCGTGCTGGTCGAACCGACCGAGCCGCCGCCCGCCCGCGGCAGGCGAGCCTGGGTCAGCGCGTGGGTGCAGGCGACGGGCATCGGGCTCGGGGCCTTCGTTGACCGCGACGAGTTGATCGGGCACGCCACGTCGCTCTCGGACGGGCGGCCGCTCGCCGGGGCCGACCTGAGCATCCTGCCGGCGGGCGTGAGCGCGAAGGCAGGTGCCGACGGGCTGGCGCGCATGCCGCTGCCGGATAAGCACGCGGAGGGGATGAGCCTGCTCGTCGCACGCCGCGGCGGCGACGTGGCCTTCCTGCCAGAACGCAACGACATCTGGGGCGGCGGCACCAACTGGGTGCGGCGCGAGGCGGGCGAGGCCCTGCGTTGGTACGTCTTCGACGACCGGAAGATGTACCGGCCGGGCGAGGAGGTGCGCATCAAGGGTTGGATCAGGCGCGTCGGGCTCGGCGAGAAGGGCGACCTGGGGGCGCTCGACGGCGGCGTGCGGGCCGTCACCTACTCTGTTCAAGACTCGCAGGGCAACCGCCTGGCGCAGGGGCGGGCCGAGGTCAACGCGCTCGGCGGCTTCCACACCGGCTTCAAGCTGCCGGCCACGCCTAACCTCGGTCACGCTTCGGTGCAGTTCAGCGCCGAGGGCGCCGCGAACGTGCAGGGCACAGAGCACCACCACAACTTCCAGGTGCAGGAGTTTCGCCGGCCCGAGTTCGAGGTGACGGCGCGCGCCTCCGAGGGGCCGCACTTCGTCGGCGGGGCGGCGCAGGCCGTGGCCGCCGCCAGCTACTACGCCGGCGGCGGCCTGCCCGACTCCCGTGTGGCGTGGCGCGTCACCTCCACGCCGGCCTCTTACACGCCGCCCAACCGCGGCGACTACACCTTCGGCAAGTGGGTGCCGTGGTGGAGGCCGTCGGGCGAGGACAGCGAGACCAACACCCAGACCTTCGAGGGGCGCACGGACGCAGCCGGCCGGCACCTCCTGCGCATAGACTTCGACTCGGCCGACCCGCCGCGCCCCTCCACCGTGCTGGCCGAGGCCAGCGTCACCGACGTGAACCGCCAGACCTGGGCGGCGGCCGCCAACATGCTCGTCCACCCCTCGGAGCTTTACGTCGGCATGCGCTCGCCACGCACCTTCGTCGAGCGCGGGCAGCCCCTCGTCGTCGAAACGATTGTGACCGACATCGACGGCCGCCTCGTCGAGAACCGGCACGTCCGCGTGCGCTCGGCCCTGCTCGAATGGAAGTACCGGAACGGCTCCTGGCAGCAGGTCGAGAGCGGGGTCGAGGAGTGCGAGGTGCGCTCGGGCGCGGGGCCTGTGAAGTGCGTCTTCACGCCGAAGGCCGGCGGCGCCTACAGGGTGACTGCGCGCGTCCACGACGACCGCGAGCGGCCGAACGAGAGCGAGCTGACGCTGTGGGTGGCGGGCGGGCGCCAGCCCGTCGGGCGCAACGTCGCGCAGGAGGCAATCGAACTCATCCCCGACAAGAAGGAGTACGGGGCAGGGGAGACGGCCGAGATACTCGTCCAGGCGCCGTTCTTCCCGGCCGAGGGCGTCCTGACCCTGCGCCGCTCGGGGCTGCTCCGCACCGAGCGGTTCAGGATGGAGGGGCCGACCCACACCCTGAGGATTCCGATTGAGGAGGGCTACACGCCGAACGTCCACGCGCAGGTTGATCTGGTGGGCGCCGCCGCCCGCACGGACGACCAGGGCGAGGCTTTGTTGGATTTGCCGCGGCGGCCAGCCTTCGCCTCGGGCGCGCTCGATCTCTCGGTGCCGCCGCTCGCGCGGAGGCTCCGGGTGACGGCCACCCCACGCGAGACGGCGCTTGAGCCGGGCGGCGAGACGACGGTCGCAGTCGAGGTGC
Source organism: Pyrinomonadaceae bacterium (assembly GCA_035645715.1). GTDB lineage: Bacteria > Acidobacteriota > Blastocatellia > Pyrinomonadales > Pyrinomonadaceae > QHXN01. The sequence continues at coordinate 68,940 of DASQMB010000025.1, read as the reverse complement.
GCGACGCCGCGGGCCGCCCCGTCGGCGGTAGCGAGTTGGCCGTCGTCGTCGTCGACGAGTCGGTCCTCGCGCTGACCGGCTACAAGGTCGAAGACCCGCTCTCGGTCTTCTACGCGCGGCGCGCCGCGGAGGTGAGCGACTTCCACTCGCGCAGGGATGTGATGCTGGCGCGTCCAGACGACCCGACTCTCACGGCGCGCATGGTGCAGGAGTTGCCGGTCAACGGACGCGCGGCCGGCGGCGGGTCGGTGGGCCTCGCGCGGAACGTGGGGGCGCCGCCGCCGGCCGCCCTCCAGAACAGCGCGGCCGACCGGGTGGACTTATCCGCCGCCGAAACGGTCACGGTCACGGCTGGAACCGACAACAGGGAGCTGGCCGGGGCGATTCAGCTCCGCTCCAACTTCGACGCGCTCGCCGTCTTCGCCCCCTCTGTGACGACCGACGCCGCCGGGCGCGCAGAGGTCAGGGTGAAGCTGCCCGACAGCCTGACGCGCTTCCGCGTGACGGCCGTCTCGGTGGCGGGCGGGCGGCAGTTCGGCTCGGGCGAGTCGTCCATCACCGCCCGCCAGCCTTTGATGGTGCGCCCCTCGGCGCCGCGCTTCCTCAACTTCGGCGACCGGGCCGAGCTGCCCGTCGTCGTCCAGAACCAGACCGACGCGGAGCTTGAGGTCGGCGTCGCGGTCCGCGCGGCGGGCGCCGAGCTGACCGCGGGGCAGGGCCGCCGCGTCCGCGTGCCTGCGAACGACCGCGTCGAGGTGCGCTTCCCCGTCTCGGCCACGCAGGTCGGCACGGCCCGCTTCCAGTTCGCCGCCTCCTCGGGGCGCCACGCCGACGCGGCGCAGATAGAGCTGCCCGTCTGGACGCCCGCCACCACCGAAGCCTTCGCCACCTACGGCGAGCTCGACGGCGCGGGCGCGCTCGTCCAGCCCGTGCAGGCGCCGCCCGACGTGGTGCGGCAGTTCGGCGGCCTCGAAGTCACAACCTCCTCGACGCAGCTTCAGGCTCTGACTGACGCCGTGCTCTACCTCGTCTCATACCCCTACGAGTGTTCCGAGCAGATGGCCTCGCGCATCATCGCCGTGGCCGCGCTTAAGGACGTGCTCGCGGCCTTCAAGGCCGAGGGGCTGCCGTCGCCCGACGAGATGAAGGCGGCCGTGGCGCGCGACATCAAGCGGCTCGCGCAGTTGCAGAACGACGACGGCGGCTTCGGCTTCTGGCGGCGCGGCGACGAGAGCTGGCCTTACGTCAGCGTCCACGTCGCCCACGCGCTGGCCCGCGCGCGTGAGAAGGGCTTCGACGTGCCTAAGGAGATGCTCGACAAGTCGGCCGCCTACCTGCGCGACATCGAGCGCCGCATCCCGCGCAAGTACGGGCGCGCGGCCCGCGCCTCGATCATCGCCTACGCGCTCAACGTCCGGCTCCGCCTCGGCGAGCGCGACGCGGCCGCGGCCCGCCGCCTCCTGGCCGCCGAGACAATCGAAAAGCTGCCGCTCGAAGCGGCCGGCTGGCTGCTGGCGGTGCTCTCGGGCGACGCAGCCTCGGCCGCAGAGGTCGCGGCCATCCGTCGCCACCTCAACAACCGCGCCGAGGAGACGGCCGCCACGGCCCACTTCGTCACAGACTACTCGGACGACAACTTCCTGCTCCTGCATTCGAGCCGCCGCGCCGACGGCGTCATCCTCGAATCGCTCATCGGCGACCAGCCTTCCAGCGACCTGATCCCGAAACTCGTGCGGGGGCTGCTCGCGCACCGGCGGCAGGGGCGCTGGGAGAACACGCAGGAGAACTCTTTCGTCCTGCTCGCCTTAGACCGATACTTCCGTACCTACGAAAAGGCCACGCCCGACTTCGTGGCCCGCGCGTGGCTGGGGCAGGCTTACGCGGGCGAGCAGCAGTTCCGCGGGCGCTCTACCGACCGCCGCCAGTTCGAGGTGCCGATGAGCTACCTGGCCGCGAGGCCCGGGCAGCAGAACCTGACGCTCTCGAAGGAGGGCGCGGGCCGGCTCTACTACCGCGTCGGGCTGCGCTACGCGCCGGCCTCGCTGAAGCTGGCGGCGGCCGATTACGGCTTCGCGGTCGAGCGCGCCTACGAGGCCGTGGACGACCCGGCGGACGTGCGGCGCGACCCCGGCGGGACGTGGCACATTCGGGCAGGCGCGAAGGTCCGCGTGCGCCTGACGATGGGAGCGCCCGCGCGGCGCTACCACGTCGCGCTCACCGACCCGCTGCCGGCCGGGCTTGAGGCGCTGAACCCGGCGCTCGCCGTGACGGGCAGCGTGCCGTCGGACGAGAAGGCCGACCCCGGGCGTTACGGCTGGTGGTGGTTCCAGCCCTGGTTCGAGCACCAGAACATGCGCGACGAGCGGGTCGAGGCTTTCACCTCGCTCCTCTGGGAGGGCGTCTACGAGTACTCCTACGTGGCGCGTGCGACGACGCCCGGCGCCTTCGTCGTCCCGCCCCCGAAGGCCGAGGAGATGTACCACCCCGAGACCTTCGGCCGCGGGGCGACCGACCGCGTCGTCGTCGAGTGAAAGGCTCGGCGGGGTTTCGGTCGAGGGGGAATTTAGACGGGATTGACGGGATTGACGGGGCGAAAGGGCGAAAGAAGCAGAGGGAAAGAAGGCGTGCCGCCGTCACGAGCGGGTGCGGGGCCGTCGGCTCTTTCACCCCCGCCCTTTCTTAATCCTGTTCATCCCGTCAATCCCGTCTATTTCTTTTCTCAGACGGACGCGGCGAAGATGAGGGCCGCGACGAGGGCGCCGACGAGGTAGCTGGCCGGGTCGCGGACGGTGAAGACCACCGGGTCTTCGTGGAGTTGTCCGCGGTGTGCGAGCAGCCAGACGCGGGTCAGCCAGTAGAGCAGGCAGGGGCCTGCGAGCCAGAGCAGCTCGGGGCGGCGGTAGAGCTGCGTGACCTCGCGGCTCTGGTTGATGTAGAGGGCGAGGACGAGGATCGAGAGGTAGCCGCTGGCCGCGCCGAAGCTCCGCAGAAGCTCCGTGTCCTCGCGCTCGTAGCCGCGCCGCCCGGCCGGCGCCTCGCCCGCCCACTCGGCCCGCAGCTCCGTGTACCTCTTGACGAAAGCCAGACTCAGGAAGAAGAACATCGAGAAGGCCAGCAGCCACGGCGAGACCTGGACTCCTGTGGCGTACCCGCCCGACAGCACCCGCAGCGTGTAGAGCCCGGCCAGCACCAGCACGTCAACCACCGGCAGCCGCTTGAGGTGCGCCGAGTAGAGGGTCGTCAGTGCGAGGTAGGCGAGCAGCATCAGGCCGAAGGCGGCCGGCAGCCGCCAGAACGCGAGGCCGAGGCCGGCGCCGACGAGTGCGGCCGCCGCGGGCAGCGCGGCCCCCGCGCCTATCGAACCGGAGGCCAGCGGGCGGGCGCGCTTCAGCGGGTGCGAGCGGTCGGCTTCGAGGTCGAGCAGGTCGTTGACGAGGTAGACGCCCGAGGCGCAGAGGCACCACGCGGCGAAGGCCGCGGCCGCGGCCGCGAGCCGGCCCCAGTCGTCGACGAGGTGCGCCATCAGCAGCGGCACGAAGACCAGGAAGTTCTTGACCCACTGGTGGACCCTTAACGCGCGCGTCCACGCAGACGCGCGCCCGCCCCGCCTCTGTGCCCCGCCCGCCCCGATTTTTTCAGTCGCTCTCAGCAAGCTCGTCTCCGGCCCTCAGGGGCCTTCGCGCGTCAGCAGAAGACTGCGGATTTCGACCTCGCCGCCCTCGGCCGGCGTCAGCTCGACGTTGACCGCGGGCGCCGACGCCCCGCCCGGGCCTCCCAAGTCGAGCACCGCGGGCGCTTGCGCGTCAAGCAGGAAGTGGCCCGAGGCGTTGGCGTCTGTGCGGGCCTTGTCGCCCGCGGCCGCGAGTTGCGCTGCGACGGCCGCGTTGACGCGCAAGCGCACGGGCGGGCCGGAAGACTCGACCTCTATGCGCCAGCGGCCCGGCGGCAGTTCGAGCAGCTTTAAGAGGGCGGGCCGCTCGGGCGTGGCGGTCACTACGAGGCGGCCGGCCGCGTCCAGGTGCGCGGTCGTCTCGCGCTGGCCGTTCAGGAGAAAGCCGGGCACGGTGATTCGCCCTTCGTCGCGCCGGATGCCGATGCGCTCGCTGTGGCGCCGCGCCCAGACCTGCGAGACGACGCGGTAGGGCTCGCGCCCCTCGAAGCGGACCAGCGTGTAGTCGCGGAAGAAGCGCGGGTCGCGCTGCATCTGCCGGCCCGAAAGGAAGTAGCCGTGCTCGGCGCCAGTGGGCAGCAGGAAGACGACGAGGTCTGGAGTGCGGTCAAGCACGTAGCGGCCGTCGCCCAGCTCGTGCGCGATGGGGCCGCGGCCGAAGTCGGGCGGCGGGTGGCGCGGCAGGTAATGATCGTTTAAGCCGAGCATGTCGAGCGTCGGCAACTCGGACCAGTAGGGCAGCGCCCCGGCCGGGTCAACCGCCAGGAGCGGGCGCTCTTCGCCGAAGGCGCGCTTGAGCAGCGTGCCGACGACTTCGCCGTCCCACTCCCAGCGTTCCGAGATGGCCCGGAAGTTCTCCGAGTCGCGGGCTTGCAGCGGCACGTAGACGGCGAGCGCCGCCGCCAGCGCCACCCCCGCCCACACGGCCGCGCGCCCCCGCCCTCGTCTCAAGGCCAACTCGCAGCCCTCTGCCACGAGCAGCGAGCAGAGGACGACGAGCGGAACGAAGTGTCGCCACGCCGGGAAGATGTCGCCGCCGATGAAGACGAGGTAGGCGAGCCACGCGAGCGAGAGCGTGACGAGCAGCGCCGCTCGCCGCGCTCGGAACCCTGACCACAGGCATGCGAGGGCCGACAACGCGGCAGCCGCGAACAGAGGGGCCGAGGCCCACAGCCCGCCGCGCACGTAGGCCCACCCGTCGAGCGCGTGCTGGCCCGAGGGGCTGAGCTTGACGAGCGCCGTGTTCGGCACCCACTCGCCGTAGTAGGCCACGCGGAAAAACTGTTGCAGCGCGACGCAGAGCACCGGCAGGACCGCGAGCCCGGCCGCGCTCCTCAAGGCCGCATGCCCGAAACCCCGCGTCAGGATGAGCGCGACCACGGCGGCGGCCGTGAAGAGCGGCCCGTCGAGCCGCGTCAGGCAGAGCAGCGCGAAGAAGAGGCCCGGCACGAGCGCCTCGCCGAACGTCGTCTCGGACTTCTCCGACAGCGGGTAGGCGAGGACCACGCCCCACGCGAGCAGCGCCGCCACGAGCGGCTGCTCCATCCCGCCGACGGTCCAGACCGCGAAGGGCGCCGACAGCGCCACGAACAAAAGGGCCGCGACCAGCGGCAGCGAGCCGCGCAGGTCGCGCGGGCGGTGCGCGTAGGCGAGGGCCGCGAGGGTCGCCCCGCCGCAGCCGTACCCGAGCAGGCGCACGGCCTCGACGAGGTCCAGGCCCAGCCACCCGAGCCCCGCCGAGAGCAGCACCCAGAGCAGGTTCGAGTAGCCCTCGACGCGCTCGCCGTCGTTCCAGGTAAGGCCGTGACCCTGAACCAAGCGGCGCGCGTAGCGCAGCGAGATCAGTGCGTCGTCGGAGATGAACGGGAGGTATCGCCGCGCGTGGAGTGCGAGCAGCGCGAAGGCCGCGGCCGCGGCGACGAGGGAGGGCACGGGGCTGACTCTGCGGCGGGGGCTGTCCATGCCGGCACGAACTTTAGCAGCGACGCCCTCGCGGCCTCAACCGCCCGGCCTCTCTTCGGCGTCTGCGCCGAACGTGCCCTCGGGCGGATGAAGCTCGATGAGCAGCGAGGTGTGGAAGCGGGCCTGGCGCGAGAAGTAGGGCAGAGAGACCTGCTCGACGCGGCCGACGCGGAAGCCCGCGCGCCGGATGCTGGCGAGCGCGAAGTCGAGCTGTTGCGACAGCGCCAGCGTGTAGATTTTCTTCCCCCGCGCCCGCTCAAGCTCGCGCGCAAACCGCGCCCGCCCCTCCTCGGTCGAAAAGAACTCGTCCATGTAGATGCACCACTGCGGCACAGACGGGCGCGTCATCACCTGGACGCCGCTCGTCAGCGCCCAACTCTGCACCCACACGCCCACGCCGCGGAACAACGCCCGCTCCTCGGCCGAGAGGTAGGCGCGCAGCGAGCGGTCGCGGAACAGGTTGCGCGCCTCGCTCAGGTGATAGCCCGGCCGCTGAAAGAATGTCGGCCTCACGCTCCACTCGTAGCGGTAGGCGAAGACGCACGACGAGGCGGACTGCACCATCAGCGCGAGCACGAGGACCGCGCCCGCCGCCCGCGCGAACCCGCCAGCCCGCAAAGCGCGCGTGACCAATGCCGCGTGCTGCGCACTAACGCCCGGCGTTGCCTGCTGCGATGGATTCGGTCCGGCGCTCTCGTCCCCACGCCGCCACAGCGCCGCGACGAGGTAGAGGACGACGAGGCCGCCCGCCGTCTCGACGTACATCGCGTAGCGCAGCATCCCCGAGGCGGCGCTCCACAGGATCGAGCCGGCGAGCACGACGAAGGCCACGCGCCGCACGCGCCGGTCCGCCCCGCGCCAGAGCAGGCAGGCGATTGCCCCGAGGTATCCGAGCGAGACGCGCCCCCAGTGAGGCCCCAGGTCGCCCGCCGTGTTCTCGACCCGGAAGGGATGCAGCACGGGCCACAGCAAAATCTCCCACGCACGCATGTTCTTGAAGCGCGGGTCGTCAACTATCGGCCCCCAGCGTTCGGTGCGCGGGTCTTGGACGGGCCAGTAGGGCGACTGGAAAATCCAGTTGTAGACGGGGAAGACAGGGTTGCCCGTCTGCCACCAGATGTAGAGCGAGTAGGGCAGGAGCGGCAGCGCCAGCGCGATCAACGCGCCCGCCACTCCCGCGCGGCCCGGCCTCAGCTCGCCCCTCCCGACCCGCCACGCGCAGAGCATGACGACGGGCACGGCGAAGGCCAGGTTGGTCAGCTTGAAGGCGAGGCTCGCGCCGAGGTAGAGGCCGACGCGGACGAGCGCGCGGCGGGCGGCCCGCGCGTCCGTGTGGTCGGCCAGCGCGAGCCGCGTCGCTTCGAGCAGCAGCGGCAGCGCCAGCACGTCCACCATGTAGTTGTTGACCTCGAACAACAGGTGCTCGGTCAAGAGCAGCAGCAGCACCGAGAGCGAGCGCAAACCCGCCCGCGCGACGACGGGCCGCAGCAGTCGTTCGAGGATCACCCCCGCCCAGAGCAGAGCCGCGAGGTTGAGGGCCGTGCCCATCCGGTAGCCGAGCAGGTGGCGCGCCACGCCCGCCGCCATGTCGGGCGCGGGGTTGAAAGGGAATCGCGTGGGGAAGAAGTCGCCGGGGCGCATCGGCCAGCCGGTCAGAGCCCGCTCGGCGTTGACGAGCCGGTAGTCGAGCACGTCCCACGACATGTCGGGCAGCGCGACCCGCAGCAGGAAGTAGAAGAGGAGCGGCGGCGCGACGAGCGCCCAGAAGAGTCGCGGCGGGCGCGGCACCTCGTCCTTCGTCCGCAGGTGCCAGCCGAAGATTAAGAGTGAGGCGGCGGCCGTCAGCGCCCAGGCCGCGCCGTTGTGTGTGACGGGCCAGAAGAACTGCCGGACGAAGGCGAGCGTGAAGACGAGCAGCACGGCGTCGCCGAGTTCGAGCCGGCGGCGCAGGGCGCCGGCTAAATTTTTGGTCGTCTCCCTGAAGTCCAAGTGCGGGGGCTTCCCGTTTGCGGCGTTCGCCGGTCGTGCCGGAAGTTTCCGAAAAGGCAGGCCCCCGGAGCGGCCGGAGGCCGGAGGGAGCATATCAGAGACACGCTCCCTCCGACCAAGCATCGGCCCTCGGCCGGATGGCGCGCAACGCGCTCAGCAGGAGAACGAGCACCAGCGCCAGCAGCGGGTGTTATCATTGAGGCAGGGGCCGGGGTCGGGCAGCGTGTAGCAGTATTCCTCCTTGTCCTCACACTCACTGCAACACGGCGCCGCGCCTGCCTCCTTCACGCCGAAGTCCGAAGACGCGAAGGCGAGGCCGGCGAGCAGGACGACGAACAAGGTGAATTTGCGCAGCAGTCTGAGTTTGTCGGTGCGGTTCATCTCAATTCCCTTTCTGTTTGAGGTCGGGTTTACTGGCTGGCAACCTGAGTGCGGGACTGGTGGGGACGGCTTGCCTGCCGCAACCCCCACTCGACGCCGGCGGGCCTCGCGGCCCCGGCGCACGTGAGGACAATCATCCGGCGCCCGTGCCGGGGTCGCGGGCTTCGGCCAACCGGTTCAGGACTTCGGCCTCCTGGGGGGCGGCCAGCCTCCCGACCCAGGAGTCTTTGACGGTCCCGTCGGCGCCGACCAGGATGAGGGTCGGCGTGCCGCCGGCGCCTGTGCTCAGCGGCGAAGCCTGCCTGACCTCGTCAACCTTGACGCCCAGACCTTCGAGGTACTTCCGACCCTCCGAGACCTCCTGCGGGAGGACCGCGATCAGCCGGACGCCGGGCCGGCTCTCCCGCTCGCGCGCCAGGCGCTGGTAGAAGGGGCCGCTCTCCGTGCAGAAGCGGCAGTCGCTCGACAGCACGAGCAGGAGCGTGTTGCCGTTCTGCGCCCAGTCCACGCCGGGCAGCGCGGCTTTCGTGCCGGCCTGGATGCGCGGGTCGAGGCCGCGAGCGGGCGCGGCGTCCTGACCCGGCAGCAGGTAACGCTTGACCAGAACGCCGCCGAGCAGGAGCGCCACGACGATGATGGCGACGTTGGCGAGAATCTCAGTCTTCTTCAGGAGCCCGTCTGACATGGGTGTTGTCCTCGACTTTCCTCCGGCGCGGGAGGCGAAAGGTCGCCCGGCGATTCCGGCGTGCCGCGAGGCGGTCCGCCGTCCCGTCGGCGCGGGTTGCCAGTGAATGGATGTCGGTGGATGGCGTGAGGGCTGGCGCCACGGGTGCAACTCTCCGTCTGACTCGACGCGTCTGGCCGGCGAGGAGGGTCGTCCGGCCTCGGTCTGAACGAAGGCAGCTAGCTATATATACTCGCTCCCGGCGGCTGTCAAACGTCAGCCGCCGTGCTGGCGAGCCTCGCGCGCTGGAAGGCCGCTCAGAGCTTGAGTCTCTTCCGCAATGCTTCGGGCGTGAGCCGCAGCGCGAGCATCACGAAGCGCCAGAAGCCTGGGACGTAGACCACCTCGGCGCCGCGCAGGGCCGAGCGGGCGACGCGCTCGCCGACATCCTCGGGACGTGCCACAAGGAAGAGGCCGTGCCGGCCGTAGATCATCGGCGTGTCCACGAAGCCAGGCTTGACCGTCACCACGCGCGCGCCGGCCGCGTGCAGGCGGTTGCGCAAGCCCTGAAGGTAGACGTTCAGCCCGCCCTTCGCCGCGCCGTAAATGTAGTTGCTCTGCCGCCCCACGTCGCCCGCGACCGACGACACGGCGACGATGAAGGCTCGGCCGCCGTCACGCGGCCGCACACTCTGCGCCCCTGCGCCTTCTCCGCTCTTTCCCGTTCCGCCCGCTTCACCCGCTTTTCCCATGTCACCCCTCGCCCTTCTCTCGAAGTAGTTCGCGCAGAGGTTCAGGATTGAGACGGCGCCGGTGAAGTTGCGGGCGATGGTCTGCTCGCAGGCCGTGAAGTCGCGGGCCGACTGCTCCTGCTCGCCGAGGTGGCCGAAGGCGAGCAGGACGCCGGCCAGCCCGTCCGTGCGCTCCAGTACTTCCGCGAAGAAGGGCTCATGCGAAGCGTAGTCTTCGGCGTCGAAGTGGGCACAGGCGACCGCGACGCCGTAGCGGATGCGGAGGTCGGCAGCCATCCGCTCAAGCTCCGTCGAATTGCGCGCGGCCAGGAAGAGCGGCCGGCCGCGCCGCGCGAATGCCGCGGCCGAGTGGCGCGCTATCGAAGAGGTCGCGCCGAGGATGAGGACGAAATCGCTCATGCTGCTGGCGGCGTGAGGCCCAGCCGCCGCGACAACTCGGAGCGGAACCGGCCTTCGGGATCAACGCGCCTCTTCGTCTCGGCCCACTCGGCGTGGCGCGGGTACATGCGGCGGAAGACCTCAGGCGTTAGCCGAGCGTCCTTCGCCAGGTAGACGCGCCCGCCCTGTTCGAGCACGGCCTCGTCGAAGAGTTCGAGCAGCGCGAACAGCCCGCCGCTCCGCAGAGGGAAGTCGAGCGCGAGCGTATAGCCCTCGGCCGGGAAGGAGAGCGGCCCAACGCCTCCGGGACCGAAACGCTTCAGCACCCCGAGCGTGCACGGCTCCTCGCTCGCCGCCAGCGCCCCGAAGATTTTGCGCAGGCCGCGAGCCGCGCCCCCAAGCGGCAGCAGGCACTGGTACTGCAAAAAGCCCCGCCGCCCGTAGAGGCGGTTCCAGCCGCCGACGGCGTCGAGCGGGTAAAAGAACTGGTCGAGCCCGGCGAGGAAAGGGCCGCGCCGACGCGACTGGCGCGCGAAGTAAGATCGGTTGAAGAGCGAGGCGGTCAAGCGGTTGAGCGCCCACGAGGGGAAGTCGAAAGGCACGCTGACCGCGGGGCGAACGCGGAAGGTCTCGACCGCGCGGCGCTTGTCCGGCAACTCCTCCGGCCGCGCGTGCTGGCCGCGAATCAGGACGCTGCGGCCGAGGCGCGGGCCGCGCGCGGCGCAGTCAACCCAGCTCACCGTGTACTCGTCGTCGAGCGCCGGGTCTTCGTAGAGCGCCAGCGACTCTTCCAGGCCGCGCGCCGCGCGTTGGCGCACAAGCATGTATGAAGTCTTAATCGGCCGAAGGCGGAAGGCCACCTCTGTGATGAGGCCCGTCAGGCCCATGCCGCCGACGGTGGCGCGGAACAGCTCCGTGTTGACCTCGGGCGAGCACCGGACCCTGTCGCCGTCGGCGAGCATCAGTTCGAGCCCGGCGACGTGCGAGCCGAACGAGCCTTCGCGGTGGTGGTTCTTGCCGTGCACGTCGGCTGCCACGCACCCGCCGAGCGTGACGAACTTCGTGCCCGGCGTCACCGCGGGGAACCAGCCGCGCGGGACGAAAGTTTCCAGCACCTCGGCCAGCGTCGCGCCGGCCTCGGCCCTGAGCAGGCCCGTGCGCGAGTCGAAGTCGAGGAAGCGGTTGAGGCGCTCGGTCAGGAGGACCACGCCGTCGCGCAACATCGCGGCGTCGCCGTAGCTGCGGCCGAGGCCGCGCGCCAGCACGCTCTCGCCCGGATCGAACTCGACGGCCGACAGGTTCTCGGGGCGCGCGACGCGTGCGCCGGCGCGCGGGTAGCGCCCCCAACCCGACAGCTCAGTTGTCTTGGTGCGAATCAAAGGTGCGTGCACGCCGCCCGGCGCAGCCGGCCGTCTGGAAACTTCTCGGAGCCGTGAGTTTAAATCCTCGGCCGGGGCCGCGCAATCCGCCCCTTGCGCCCGCCCGGCGCACGCGCGTACCATGCCCGCAAGTTTCAACCCGACAGTTGAGCGGAGGCCGGAAAGCACCTTGAACGTTCCCAACACGTCGAGCGGCGTCGAGCCGTTCACCACCCATGCCGCAAACTTTCGACTGCTCCGGGCCGCAGGCGACGAGGGCGAAGAGGGCCGCGACCGTGCGCGTGAAGACGACTCGCCGCCCGAAACGCCGGACACCTCGCCCTCTTCCGCCGACCCGCTCGAAGAGGCCGCGCGGCAGGAGCGCGATTACGTCCGCCGCCGCCTCGCCGAAGAGATGGGGCGCGAGCCTTCCGAGGAAGAACTCAGCGAATGGCTTCGCCGCCACACTGAAGGGCACTGAAGGGCGGGGAGGGGAAAAGGGTAGGGCGAAAAAGGGGAACGGCGGCCCTGAGGAAAAGGGACCGTCGCGCGTCTCGCGCTCCCTCGTCCAACGTCTCCCCGTTTCTCCGTTTCCCCGTTTTCCCCTCCTGCCTTATGATGGGGCCGGGGCGATTGAAGGGTCGCCCCGCCTCGCTCCCGCATGGACGGCCTGCTAAGCGACCGGCCTCTCGCCGAACTCATCAGCGAAATATCGAGCACCCGAGCGTCGGGCGCCCTGCGGCTCGCGCGCGAGCGGGCCAGGGGCGTTGTCTACTTCGAGGAGGGGCGCGTCGTCGCAGCGCTCTCGAACCTGCGGGCACACCGCCTCGCGGAGTTCGCGCGACGGACGGGCGCGGTCGGCGGTGGGCGACTGGAAGAGTTGGCGAGGGCCGGGCCGAGCGACGAGAGCGTGGCCGCCGAGCTGGTCCGCTCGGGCACGCTCACGCCCGAAGGTCTCGCGGCCCTGCTGACGGCGCAGTCGGCCGAGGTGCTGCGTGCCCTCCTGCGCTGGGATGATGGGGCATGGGAGTTCGACCCGCGCGTCAGGCTGGCGCAGGCGCACAGGGCCGGGCCGGAGGCGGGCGCCCTGCTCCTCGAGCGCGCGAGGGAGTTGGACGAAGAGAGGCTGGCCGCGCTGTTGCCCGACTCTGAACTGCTCGCCCCGCCGGCCGAAGCGCCCGGAGTCGAGCCCCTTACGCGGCTCGGCCTCAGTCCCGCCGAGGGCTTCGTCTTCTCGCGCGTGACGGGGCAGACGACGCTCGCCGAGCTGCTACTCGTCGGCGGGCTGCCCGAGGCCGAGACCCGGCGCGCGGTCTACGCCCTCGCGCTCGCGGGGCTGCTCGCGCGCCCGAACGTCGAGCCTACCTTCACGCCCGAAGCGATCAGGAAGGCCGCCGCGTCAGGTCCGGCATCAGGTTCCGCGTCCGGCCCCGCGCCCGCCCCGCCGGCCAGTGCCGACGCCGACGCCGCGGACGAAGCGCAGGCCACTTCCACCGCGGGCCGTCCGACCGACGCTCATGCGCAGCCGCCGGCCGCCGGGCCTCAGTCCCCGCCCGCCGCGTCGCAACCCTCGGGCGGCGGGACATACGACGAGGTGCGCGCCGCGATGGAGGAGCTGCTTGATCTCGCGCGCAAGGAAACACACTACGAGGTGCTCGGCGTCGTCCGCTCGGCGGCGCCCGAAGAGATCAAGCGGGCCTACCATTCCATCGCGCGCAGGCTCCACCCGGACCGCTTCCGCCGCGACGCGGCCGGCGAGTTCGTCCGCCAGCTCGACGTTTCCTTCGCGCGCGTGACGCAGGCTTACGAAGTCCTGAAAGACCCTTCGCTGCGCGCCACCTACGACCTGAAGCTCACGGCGCAGTCGGCGCGGGGCGCGACGAGGACCAGCGTGCCCGGCGCGAGGGACGTGTACGAGCGCGGCGGGGAGGGCCGAGGCGGGGAGGGCCGCGGGCCGGTCGCGGACGCGCCGCCCTCGGCCGATAACGCCGAGCAGAAGTTTCAGCACGGGCAGGAGGCACTGCGCAACGGCGACTACGCGACGGCCCGCCGCCTCTTCGGCGAGGCCGCGCTGGTCGTTCCGAGGCAGGCGCGCTACCGCGCCTTTTACGGCCGCGAGTTGGCGCGCGACCGCGCCACCCGCCGCCAGGCCGAGGCCGAGTTGCAGGCCGCCGTCTCGCTCGACGAGAAAAACCCCACGTACCGCGTCATGCTCGCAGAGCTGTACCTGGAAGTGGGCCTCAGGCGAAGGGCGGAAGGCGAACTCCGCCGAGCCCTCACCCACGCCCCCGGCCACGAGGCGGCCCTGCGCCTGCTCAAGACTATCGACGCTTCCGGCTAGCCGGCCGGGAACGGCCGCCGCACTTGCGGCCGTAAAAGGCGCCGGATTCGGCCTCACCGGCGGCGGCCGCTTTGCGCCTGCGCGCTTTGAACTTCGCGGGCCTGACCTTAAACTGCGACAACTATGGGGATCACATTTGCGGAGAGCGACCGCGCCCAGGGCGAGGTCTTCCTGCGGTTCGCGGATGCCGCCGACGAGTTCGAGGGATACAGCCGGCCTCACGCCGCGCGCGTTGCGGCCCTCGCCGACGCCCTCGCCGCGCGCTTCGGCCTCGCCTCCGCCGACCGCACGGCCCTCGTCTTCGCCGCCCTGCTCCACGACGTGGGCGAGATGGCGATGAAGCGCGACTACATCAGGCGCGCAGGCCCCCTGTCCGAGGCCGAGCGCCTCGACCTCGCCCGGCATCCCGTCATCGGCGAACAGGAGGCCGCGCGGGCGGGGGCCGACCGCGCCGTCCAGCTCCTCGTTCGGTGGCACCAGGAGTGGTGGGGCGGGGCAGGATACCCGGACGCCCTGCGGGGCGAGCAGATACCGCTCTCGGCACGCATCCTGCGCGTCGCCGACGCCTATGCCGCGCTCACCGCCGAGCGCCCTTTCCGCCCTGCCGGCACCCGCGCCGAGGCGCGCAAACACCTCATGCTCTGGGCCGGCCTCGAATTCGACCCGCGGGTCGTTTCGGCTCTGCTCACCCTGAAAGGTCTGCCGGAGCTACGTTCGCCGGCCGACCGCGCAGGCGAGGACGAGGAGCCGGCAGCGTCTTACGCGCCGCTCACTGAGGGCGAGGCCCGACGGCCGGACTTCGAGCCCTCGCCCGCGGACGAGCCCGAGGCCACGCACGAGGTGGTCGGCCAGGGCGGCTCGCCGGCATGAAACTTCTTCGGGCGTGCGCGGCCCGCTTGACGACCCCGCGCCCGCCCGCGCGTAGACGTGCGCCGCGCCTTCGGGGCTGCGAACACCACAGATGCTCCTGACCAACAGACACGAAGAAGCGCCGATGGGCTGGCTCGCCTTCGAGCTGGGCGTGCTGCGGCGGCTCAAGTTCGGCTCCGTCGCCGAGCCCTTCGCGGGCGAGTCGGACCTGCCCGCCTACCTCAAGCGTTGGGGCGTGAGGGTCGCGGCCAACGACTCGCGCCGTTGGGCCTATGCCCGCGCGCAGGCGCGAGTCGAGAACGACTCCGAGCGCCTGACGGCCGACGACGTGCAGGCCCTGCTCGAAGACGCCTACGTGCCGCGTCACCGCCTCAACAACCCGGCACTGCTCCGCTGGTTCGACGAGACCGACGCCTGGTGGTTCGACAACCTCCGCGAGAAGGCCGAGCAGTTGCCGACGCAGGCCCGCCGCGCGCTCGCCTTCGACCTCGCGCTCGCAGTAGGCGATTACGTCCGCTCTTTCGACGGCGAGGCGCGCGAGCTGCGCCAGCCCCTCTCGCGCGTCTTCCAGCGCCTCCGGGACACGGCGGGGGCGCCGGTCTCCAACCGTCAACGCAACACCGCCACGAACAGGGATGCGCGCGACTTCCTCGCGCGCGAGCAGGCCGAGCTGATGTTCCTGCGCCTGCCTCCGCCCGCGCGACGGCCCGCGCGCCTGTCGGCCTGGGCCTGGCGCGAAGAATGGGTTCGCGGCGGGGCGGAGTTCTGGGACGAGTACGAGGCGGGGCTGGCGGGGCACCTCGGCGGGCTGGCCGAGACGCGGCGACAGTACCTCACGCAACTCGAAGAGCTGCTCGAAGCGGCCGAGCGCATCCCGACATGGGCCGTCGCCTACGCCGAGAATAACTTCCTCCCGACCGAGGAAGTGGTCGAGGCGCTCAGGCGTCAACGCCGCGCCGGCACCATCTACACCAAAGACTTTTCCGAACTGACCGGCGCGCGCGCAGTCATCATCGTGGCCTGACGACCCGAACGCTCTCGCCCGCGGCCGAACGTTCCGCTGTGCCCGACCCGCCCGGCCCGGCCGTCGCTCCCCGGCCGGCTTCCGCCGCGCGCCGCTCGTAAAACTCCACGGTCGCCCGCGCCGCGGCCAGCACCTTCTCGCGCAGCCCCTCGGGCTCTAACACTTCCAGCAGCGGGCCGAAGCCGAGCGCGTACTCGACGGCCATCTCCTCCACGTCGAAGCGCAGGGCGGCCGCGACCCACCCTTCGGCGTCCGGCTCGCCCGTCTCCTCGACCCGCACGAAGCGGCCGCCGAACGGCAGACGCGTGACGGCCTCGCGCCGGACGCGCGCGACCACCCTGTATTGCGGCAGGGCCGCGCTGAAGCGTGCGGCCGACTCCAGCCAGAACTCCGCGAGGTCGAAGTCGCGCGGGCGCTCGCAGGGCTCGCCCGTCGGCTCGGCCCGCGCGACGCGCGAGACGCGGTAGCTGCGCGGCTCGCCTCCGACCGACGCCACCAGATACCAGACGTTCCCCTTCGCCACCAGCCCGAGCGGGTCCACTACACGCTCGACCTCTTCGCACTCGCCGCGCAGGTATCCGATCCTCAGCCGGCGCTCGTTCCAGACTGCCTCCTGTAGGACGTGCAGCAAAGGGGCCGGCTCTTCCGCCCGCCGCCAGCCGGCCGTGTCGAGGTAGACGCGTCGGCGGAAGAACTCTGCCCCGCGCCTGTGCGCCTCGGGCAGCGCGGCCAGCAGCTTCAGCAGCGCGCCCTCCGCGGCCTTCTTCAAATCCAGGTCGGCGAGCGGCCCGGCGGCCCTTGCGACGAAGAGCGACTGGGCCTCGGCCTCGCTCAACCCCGTCAGGTCGGTGCGGTACTCGCCAAGCAGCGACCAGCCGCCGCCCGACCCGCGTTCGGCGACGACGGGGATGCCGGCGCCGCTCAGCGCGTCCATGTCGCGGAGGATGGTCCGCTCAGATACTTCGAGCCGCCGCGCCAGCTCGCGCGCCGTCAGGCGGCCGCGCGACTGAAGCAGCAGCAGAATCGAGAGCAGTCGGTCTGCGCGCACCCTTCTCACCTCACGCCGGTAGTTTTTAGGCCGGGCGGATTTTACCCGAGAAACATGACAGGGGTTGTCATCTTTATTCGGCTAAATTCGGGGCCTCGATTCACGCGAGGCACTTTCAGCCGAGGGAGGACGATTCATGAAGAGTCTGGAAGGGAAGGTGGCGGTCGTCGCGGGCGCGACGCGGGGCACGGGGCGGGGCATCGCGCTCGGGCTGGCCGAGGCCGGCGCCTTCGTCTACTGCACGGGCCGCAGCACGCGGGCCGCCCCGCGCGAGGTCTCGAAGGCGGCCGCGCGGCGCCGAAAGCTCGCGGCCTTCGAGCTGTCGAGGCGGCCCGAAACCATAGAGGAGACGGCCGAGCTGATCGAGGCGCGCGGGGGCTCGGGCGAGGCCGTCCGCGTAGATCACACGGACCCGGCCGCCGTCGAGGCGCTGTTCGCGCGCGTCGCCTCGGAGAGGGGCAGGCTCGACATCCTCGTCAACGACGTGTGGGGCGGCGACGAACTGGCCGAGCAGAAACCCTTCGGCCAGCACTCTCTGGAGAAGGGGCTGCGGATGATCGAGCGCGCGGTCCACTCGCACGTCATCACGGCCCACCACGCCGCGCCGCTACTGTCGAAGACGCGCGGCGGGCTCGTCGTCGAGATCACAGACGGCGACCACTTCGGCTACCGCGGCAGCTTCTACTACGACTTCGTGAAGACCTCTGTCATCCGCCTCGCCTTCCTCTTCGCCACAGAGCTGCGGAAGTACGACGTGACGGCCGTCGCGCTCTCGCCCGGCTTCATCCGCTCCGAGGCGATGCTCGACTACATGGGCGTCAGCGAGGAGAACTGGCAGGACGCCGTCGCCCGCCGCCCTGACTTCGGCGAGTCGGAGACGCCGCTCTACACCGGCCGCGCCGTGGCGGCGCTCGCGGCCGACCCCCGCGTCGTCGAGAAGACCGGCCGCGTCTACGGCGTCTGGGACATCGGCCCCGAGTACGGCCTCACGGACGTTGACGGGCGGCAGCCGAGCGTCCCGCGCTGGGTCAGGGAGAACAAACCCGAGTGGATGTGGAAGAGTTGCGACGAGAAGTTTTATGAGTACTGGGGCTGGAACCTCGCCGAGGTCGCCGCGAGCGGCGAATGAGGGATGACGGCGGCGGCGGCGGCGAGGGAGGCGGACGACGGACCGCGGACGATAACGACAGACGGCGGAAGAGGGAGGACGACGGCTGCCGTCGTCCTCCCTCTTCGACTCTCGAACCCTTTACAGTTGGCACCGTTTGCCGTGATCAGCCGAGGTCTGCCTCGCCGGGAGCGCCCTTGAGGATAACGAGCGTCTGGTCGTCGTAGCGTTCGGCGTCGCCGGTCCAGCGGTCCACCTCGTCGAAGAGGGCTTCGCGCAGCGAGTCGGCCGAGAGGTGGCGGCGGGCCGCGGCGAATTCGACGATGCGCTCCTCGCCGAACTCTTCGCCCGCGTCGTTCTGCGCCTCGCTGATGCCGTCGGAGAAGAGGACTACGAGGTCGCCGGGGCCGAGTGTCGTGCGGGCCTCGACGTAGCTGACGAAATCGAAGGCGCCGACGACCGTGCCGCCGGCTTCGAGCCGCTCGACCTGCCCGCCGGCGCGGACCACGACGGGCGCGTTGTGGCCCGCGTTGGTGTAGCGGAGCGAGCGGGCGCGGTCGTCGTAGAGGGCGAGGAAGAGCGTTGCGAAGCGGTTCGTGTCGGTGCTGCGGCAGAGCTGGCCGTTGATGCTGGCGGTCATCTGCTCGACGGCACACTCCCGGTCCACGCCCGTCACGCCGCAGGGCAGCTCCGGCCCCGGCTCGGCCACGGCGACTGCGCCCGCGCCCCCCTGAGTCGCGGCCGCCGCCACGAGTCCGGCCAGCTTCAGCCGCTCGGAGAGGATCGTGGCCTGCGCTCGCAGCACCGCCTGTAGGTTCGACATGACGAGCGCCGCGCTGATGCCCTTGCCCGACACGTCGCCGAGGGTGAAGACCACCGCGCCGGGCGCGACCTCGATGAAGTCGTAGTAGTCGCCGGCCACGCCGCGCGCGGCCCGGCACTCGCCCGACATCTCGGCCGTTCGCAGGGCGGGCACCCCGCGGGGGAACAACTGCGCCTGCACCTCGGCGGCGATCTCGATCTCGCGCTCCAGCCGCTCGTGCTCGACGCGCTCGGCCAGGAGCTGCTCGATGTCGGCCGACATGTCGTTGAAGGCGTGGGCCAGTTCGCCCAACTGGTCGTGTGAATCGGTGCGGATGCGGTGCGAGAAGTCGCCGCGCTTGATGAGCTCTGTGGCGCGGTAGAGCTTGTGGACGGTGCCGGTGACGGCGCGCGTCATCCAGGCGGCCGAGAGCAGCGCGAGCAGTTCGAGTAGGAGGAAGATGATGCCGACCGTGTAGAGCAGCCGCCACCAGAACTGGCCCATCACCTCGCCGTCCCAGAGCCGCGCCACGCCCGTCGACCATGACCAGTCAACGATGAAGGCCCAGCGGGCTTCTCGCGTGCCCGTCGTCCAGTCGGTCGAGTTGAGGAAGACGGGCGACCAGAAGTTGGTCGGCGAGACGTTGGGCATCCGCTCGCCGAACTGGTCGCGCGAGAAGTCCACCTCGCGCCGGCGCCCGCCCTGGTTGACGACGATGCGGCCCGAAGTCTCGCCCTCCTCGTTGACGGAGAGCGAAGCGTCGCCCGCCTCCTCGGCCCTCCCGCCGCGCTCCTCCTCCATCTTCGTCCCGATGAAGAAGGGACGGAGGTCAACGCCGGTGTCCTCGCGGACGCGGCCGACGAGCGCGCGGCTGACGGGGACGGTGACGAGGACGGCCACGGAGCGCGCGCCGTTCGTGCGGCGCGCGAGGCCGGCGATGAAGGGGGTGCCGTGGGCGCTGCCCGTGTCCTCGGGCGGCGGCAGGTAGGCGAGCCCGCCCCACTCCGGCTGGCCGTCGAGCCACTCGGGCAGCGGCCCGCCCGCCTCGCCAGCGTCGAAGCCGACGCCCCGCGTCTCATCGTTCAGCAGCACGCTCCTCAGCCGCGCCCGCTCGCCCGACCCCGTGCGCCACGGGCCTGTGCCGTTAACCTCCCGCCACCCCGCGACCCGCGCGCCCGGCAGCGCCGCGCGCAGCACAACCGCCCGCGCTTCGAGCCACTCGCGCTCGGCCGCCTCGCCCGCGCCGGAGGGAAGTTCGAGCAGCCCCTCGGCCAGCGCCCGCGCCTCGTCGAGCGCCTGCCGCTCGGCCGCCTTGAACTGAACCGTGACGACTCTCACCATCGCCTGCGACGAGCCGCCCACGGCCGCCACGAAGCCGAGCACCAGCAGCAACACTACCGGCGTCAGCCCGACGAACAGGTAGGTGATGACCAGGCGACGCCGCACGCGCCACAGCAGCATCCGCTTGAGCCGCAGCAGGAGCCGCGCGCCGTAGTAGACGACGGCCGCGGTGACGACGACGGCCGTCAGCGGGCCGAGCAGGCCGAGCGGCGTCGTGTTGTACGCTGCAGTGTCTGCGACGAGCCAACGGACGACTGCGAGCACGACCGCAACCAGCGCCACCCGCGGCATCACCCGCCGCAGCCGCTCCGCGACCAGCGCCCACCTGCCGCCGCCCTCGCCTCTCATCTTTTCGTTTCTCATCGAACTCGAACAGTCGTGCCCGCCGGCCTCACAGCGACGGCCCGAGCCGGCCCCGTCAGGCCGTCGAAGCCAGCGCGTCTTCGCCCGCCTCTTCGGGGGCGGTCTCGGCCCGCCGCCGCGCGGGAATCGAGAGTTTACCCGACGCGAACATGAGCAGCCAGAACACGCCCGGGCCGGCCGAGAGCAGGCCCGAGACGACGGCCAGCCCGCGCGGCGTCAGCCACCCCGTCAGCGACCAGCCGGCGAGCACGCCCGACAGGCTCATGACGGCGATCTCGGCCGCGCGGTCGGTGGTCGAGACTCGGCCGCGCAGGCGGTCTGGCAGCAAGCGCATCAGCAGCGTCTCCTGCACGGCGAACTCGACGCCGATTACTGCGCGCGAGAGCGCGATCATCAGTGCCGCCAGCCACAGCGTCGGCATCAGCCCGGCCAACGAGAACAGGAGCCCGTGTGCGATGACGGTCCACCCGATGAAGGCCGGCGTCCAGCCGCGCACCTCGACCTTCGTTCCGACCCGCCGCGCCAGCAGCATCCCCACGAACAATCCGAGCCCGACCGAGACCTGCACGATGGCGACGCCGCGGTCGCCTTCAGGTCCGCCCGTCCCGGCGAACGTCACGGCCCCCAGCCGCTCGTAGACGAGCTGCGCCGCGCCGCCGCCCAGCGCCCACATGACGTTGAGCGCGATGATGGCCGCCACCAAGCGCTGCCCTGCGATGTAGGTCCAGCCCTCGCGCATGTCGGACCAGACGCGCCGCAGCGGGCCGCGCGCGGCGGCGCCCTCCGTCGCGGCCGCCTCGCGGTCGTCACGCGCGCGGACGGCGTGCTCGGGCACGCCCCAGACCGACCATGCCGAGCCGAGGAAGGTCAGCGCGTTGACGGCGAAGGCCGCCTGGTAGCCGAAGAGGTGGCTGGCCTCGCCGCCGGCCGCCGCGCCGATTGCCATCAGCAGGAAGCGCGAGGAGAACATCAGGGCGTTGCCGGGCAGCAGGCCGCGGTCGCCGACGACGTTCGGCAGCGAGGCGTTCTTCGCCGCCTCGAAAAATGCCGAGAGCACGGCCGAACCGAAGGCGCAGGCGTAGGCGATCCACAGGTCCGCGGCCGAGCCGACGAGCAGGAAGCCGAGCGTCAGCAGGGCGCGGCCCGCGTCCGTCCAGATCATCACGGACCGCCGCGACCAGCGGTCAACCAGCGCGCCGGCCAGCGGCGCGAACAGGGCGAAGGGCGCGAGCCTGAGCACGATCAGCACCGCCAGCGGCTCGGGCGCAGCGTTCGTCAAGGCGCGCACGAGCCCCAGCCCGGCGATGAAGTTGAACCAGTTGCCGAACTCCGAAATCAACTGGCCGCCGAGCAGCCGCCGGAAGGGGCGGTTGCCTCTGAGCAGCTCCGTGTATGTCAGCGGCGCCATGACGCTCGTGCGGCGCGCCCGAGGGGCGTGCCGTAAAACCGCGCGGGCCGCCTGAAACGCGCGGGCGGCCCCGTAGAGTGAACTACTGCTTCTCGGCCCGAGTTGATAACGCGGCGCGTGGCCCGGCGGTTCCGGCCGAGGCGGCCCGCGGCAGGCGGGTTAATCTTCGGCCAGGGCGCGGACGTGCGCTCGCGCGGTGCGGCCGAGCGTGTCGAGGTTGTAGCCGCCTTCGAGGCAGGAGACGAGGCGGCCCGCGCACGCCTCGCGCGCCCAATCCTTGACCGTGCGCGTCAGCGCGACGAAGTCTTCGTCCGTGAGCATCAGTTGGCCGAGCGGGTCGGAGGCGTGAGAGTCGAACCCGGCCGAGAGGACGACGAGGTCGGGCCTGAACTTCGCGGCGATCTCTTCGAGCGCGGCCTCGAAGGCGCGGCGGTGCTCGGCGGCCGGCGTGCGTGCGCGCAGCGGAACGTTCAGGGTGTAGCCGCGCCCACGCCCGATGCCGTTCTCGCCGCGCGCGCCCGTGCCCGGAAACCAGGGGTACTGGTGCGTCGAGAAGAAGAAGACCGTCGGGTCGTCGTAGAAGATGCCCTGCGTGCCGTTGCCGTGGTGCACGTCCCAATCGACTACGGCGACGCGCTCGACCTCCTTGTAGTACTTTTGCGCGTAACGCGCGGCGACGGCCGCCGTGTTGAAGAGGCAGAAGCCCATCGCGCGGTCGGACGTGGCGTGGTGGCCGGGCGGGCGGGCCGGGAGAAAGGCGTTGTCGGCCTCGCCGCGCATCACGGCGTCCACGGCGCGGCAGGCGCCTCCGACGGCGCGCAGCGCCGCGTCCATCGAGTGGAGCGAGAGGATGGTGTCGGCGTCGAGGTAGCCGCGCCCCTCGGCCACGGCGCGCTCGACGTGCTTGAAGTGCTGCGGCGTGTGGCAAGCCTGCACGTCGCCGCGCGCAGCCGCCGGCGCCTCAAGCTCGGAGAGCCGCGACCACAGCTCCGCGTCCGAGCGCAGGGCCTCCATCACGACAGCGTAACGCTCGGGCGTCTCCGGGTGGCCCGGCCCCGTGTCGTGCTTCTCGTAAATCGGGTGATGAACGACCGCGGTGCGCATGCGCGCGATTATCCGAGACCCGCCGTGCGGCGGTCAAACAGGGCCGACGCCGCGGTCGGGCGCCCGAGCCCTTGAGCACGGATTCAATACGAGGCTGCACTATTCTTCGTCATCGGACGGGTCGCGCACGGGTGCTGCGGGCGGGCAGCGTCGGGGGGCGCGGGCGGGGCTTTCGACGGGTTTCGGGGGCACAAGGCTTGGGCCGGGAGGAACCTGCCGCGGCCTCTGTTCAGTAGCGGAACGGCGGTTGCCGTCTGTCTCGACAAGATGATAGCTCTCCCGCTAAGCTTTGCCCGTTCCTGAGGGAGGAGAAGTGTAAATGAAAAGAGTTCTGACCTGTCTGGTCTGCTTCGTTTTTCTGCTGACGACCGTCGCCCCTGAGGTCTTCGGTCAGACGCGCCGGAAGAAATCCAAGTTCGGGCGCAAGGCGCGCACGGCGGCCATCGTCGCGGGCGGCGCGGGCGTCGGCGCGCTCGTCGGCGGCAAGAAGGGTGCGGCCATCGGCGCGGGCGGCGCGGGCCTCTACGCCTTCAACCGGCGCGCGGCGCGGCGCAACTTCCGCGGGCGGACGCGAACGGTCGGCTCCGTGGCGAGCGGCGCGGCCCTCGGCGCGGGCACCGGCGCCGCCCTCGGCGGCAAGCGCGCGGCCGCGGCCGGCGCGGCCATCGGCGGCACGGGCGGCTATCTCTACCGTAAGTCTAAGCCCCGTCGTCGCGTCGTCCGGCGCTACTGAGTGCGGAGGGGGCGGGTGCGGCGGCCGTTATCGCGGCCATCGTGAGTGAGGGCGGCCGCGATGAGCGCGCCGCCCTCTTTCTCTTCTCGCCCGCCCGGCCCACGGCGCCGGCCCCCTTGCCGCGACCGTGGATTTGCGTCAAACTTGGCCCGCCTTTGTAGTTCCCCCGTTCGCACGCTCAGGAGGCCCCGAACCTTTTATGTCCTACGACGAAGAGAAGACGAGACGCAGCCGCGTCGTGGTAGAGACGCCGCAGGCCCGGCGCGAGACCGTCCACACGCGCACCACACACCACCCGCCCGACAGGCAGGGCTACTCCATCGGCGTCGTCGTCGCCGTCGCGATGACGGCCATCGCCGCTACGGCCATCATCTTCCTCTTCCTCAGCAACCCGAGCGACGGCTCGACCGAGGCCAACATCAACGTTCGCGCCGGGGCCGACCCGACACCCTTAGTCCAGACGCCCGCCATCGTCCAGCCGACGATGACGATGCCGACGCCGTTCCCGACCCCGCCGCCGGCCACCGTCATCCCGGCGCCCGTCATCGTCGCCCCGCCCGTGACGACCGACCCGGGCGTCGTCGCGCCGGCGCCCGCCGCGCCCACGCCGACGGCCCCGCCCGTTGACGACGCCACCCTTGAATCTCGCATCAACCGCGCCTACGGCGAAGACGCCGAACTGGCCCGCGCGAGCATCAGCCTCCGAGTCGTCAACGGCCGCGTCGTCCTCGCCGGCTCGGTCCCCACCGACGTGCTCAAGCAGAGGGCCGAGCGACTGGCTTACGCCGTTAGGGGCGTGCGCGGCGTCGAGAACAGGCTTACGGTCAGCGCCGAGCCGAAGCCGAACCCGTCGCCCGCCGCGCCCTGAGCCGGACGCGGCGCGAGGCACGCGGGCCGGAGGCGCGCGGCCGGGGGCACATACGCCCCCGGCCGCGCGCCTCCGGCCTTTTGCTTTTGACTTGACCGGCGACGGCAATTTATATTTCGTGACAAAGAAAGCGGAAACATTTCATTCAGATTTCTTCGGCTTCGGGAGCCCCGCGCCGGGCGAGCGTTGAGGCGCCGCCGGGCCGTCGCCTTGTCATGAAAGAACAGACGAAAAAGGTTTTGGAGACGGTCACGGTCGAGGGCGGCGGCGGCCTGCGCGCCATAACACAGCCCGGCGCGGCCGGGGCCGAACCCTCGTCCACGCCCGGCCCCGAACTGCAAGCCCTCAGCGCCGAGGT
This sequence comes from Pyrinomonadaceae bacterium, assembly GCA_035645715.1. Lineage (GTDB taxonomy): Bacteria > Acidobacteriota > Blastocatellia > Pyrinomonadales > Pyrinomonadaceae > QHXN01. Next base: position 44,418 of record DASQMB010000025.1, on the reverse strand, counting down.
CATCAGCCTCCTCTACGAACAGGCGTTCGGCACCGGCGAGTCGCGCGGCGAGGCCGAAGTCTGCGAAGCCTTCGCCGACATCCTGCTGCGCCACTGGGACCTCTGCTGCGTCCTGACCTTCCTGCGCGAAGAGCCTGCGGGGCTGCGGCCCGTGGCCGGCCGCGTCCACTCGCACGTTGACGACGCGGCGGCGCGCGAGGTGGCTCGCACGCTCGCGGCCGAGGTCGAACGCACGGGTCAGGAGTTCGGCCACTGGCCCGGCTCCGCCGCCCGCGGCGGAGCCGAGACGGAAGGGGCCGGCGAACTCGGCCGAGCCTTCGAGCGCGCTGGGCTCGAAGCGGGCGTGGCCGTTCCGATCACGGCGCACGGGGCGCTGTCAGGGGTGGTTGTCGTCCTGACGACGAACGAGGACCGTCTGAGGTCGGCGCTCGACGGCGTGCGGTGCGTCGCGCCGGCCATCGTCATCACCATCGGCAACGCCCGCCGCAGCGAGGCCGTCTGGGAGCAGCACCGCCGCATCGAGTCGCTGGTCGGCGAGCTGCGCCAGCGCACGGCCGAGCTCGAAGAGGCCAACCGCGAGTTGCAGCGCGTCGGGCGCTACCGCTCGCTCTTTTTGGCGCGGATGTCGCACGAGCTGCGCACCCCGCTGACCTCGATCCTCGGCTTCGCCGAAATCCTGCTCGACCAGGAGGCGCTGACGGCCGCGCAGCGCCGCTTCTGCGAGAAGATTCAGGCGTCGGGCTTCCAGCTTCAGTCCAGCCTCAACCATCTCGTGGACCTCTCGCGCCTCGAAGCCGGGCAGACCGAGATGTTCCTGCACGAGTTCTCGCTGCGCGAGACGCTGCGCGAGTCGTGCTCGGCCGTCGCCCGGCTGGCGCAGAAGCAGGAGGTGACGCTCAACTGCCAGCCCTCCGCGGAGGTCGGCCACATCGTCTCCGACGAGGGCAAGTTCCGGCAGGTGCTCTATAACTTTCTGGCCTTCGCCATCGGCCGCAGCCCGGCAGGCTGCGTCGTCCGCATTGAAACAGTGCCGGCCGAAGGCGGCCGCTTCGACCTCGACATCATTGACGAGGGAGAACCCCTCACCGACCCCTCACACCTCTTCGACGCCGTAGACGTTGACGCCCCGAACGAGCGCGGCACCAACATGAACGAGCTGGGCCTGGTCATCGCCCACCGCCTGCTCGGCGTCCTCGGCGGCAAGGCATCCCTGCGCCCGCTCGAACCGCGCGGCCTCGCCGTCCGCCTCAACCTCCCGGTCAGGCCGGCCGAGGGCTAGACGGCGAAGCTCGCGGGCGGCGGGCGGCGGGACGCGACCGCGAAACCCCGACTTCTTTAATGCATCACGACTTCCTCCTCGCCGGGCGGCGGGTGCGCCTCTGGCAGCGCACGGGCGAGGGCTACGGACACGTCCTGCTGAAGGCGCTCGGCTACGCGATGTTCGTCGGCGAGTACCCGAACCTTGAGATCGAGCGGCGTGTGGGGCTGCGCTACAAGCCGGACCTCGTGGCGCTGGCGGGCGGGGGCGGGCCGGCTGCCGCGGTGCCGGGCGCGCGCTTCCTGTTCTGGGGAGAGTGCGGGCTGGTGACGATGCGGAAGGTCGCGTGGCTGCTCAAGCACGGCGACATCGAACGCCTCGCCCTCTTCAAGCTGGGCGCTGCGGCCGAGCCGCTGGCCCGCGAGCTGCGCCAGGCCACGGCCGCGCGCTACCGCGAGGGCAACCGCCTCCTCATCTTCAACTTCGCGGCCGACGTGGCCGAGCGCGCCTCCGACCACGTTATCGAGCGAGTGCCCGAAGGCTGGTACACCACCTTCGTCGTCTGAGCCGCGCGGGGCGCGTGATGGTTTGAGAGGGCAGGACTGCTCGAAAGGAACGAAGGATTGATGAGCGTCGAGGGGCCGGGCGAGGTCGGCGGGTCTGGCGGGGCCGGGGGCGGCGAGCCTGTCATCCGCGAGTGTACGACCGTCGGGGAGTTTGACGCCTGCGTGGCGCTCCAGCGCGAGGCGTTTGGGCTGCCGGACCTGGAGCTGTCGCCGCGGCGCCATTTGATAGTCGCGCGCAGCGCCGGCGGATGGGTGCTCGGCGCCTTCGCCGGGCCGCGGTTAGTCGGGTTCGTCCTCAACCAGGTGGCGGTGCGCGGGGCCGGGCCGGGCGCCGCCGGGCGCGAGGTCGGCGGCTACTCGCACATGATGGCCGTGGCGAAGGACTACCAGAACAGAGGAATCGGCGCCCGTCTCAAGTGGGCGCAGCGCGAGCGGGCGCAGTCCGAGGGCGTTCGCTTCATCCGCTGGACCTGGGACCCGGTCCAGTCGCGCAACGCGCACTTCAATCTCAACCGCCTCGGCGTCGTCGTCCGCTCTTACGCCGTCAACTATTACGGGACAGACTATTCGACCGCCACCGGCCTCTTCGGCGAAAGGCTCGGCCTCGACAGCGACCGGCTGGTGTGCGAGTGGCGCCTCGACGACCGCCGCGTCGGACAGCTCGCGCGCGGCGGGCGCGCGGACACGCGCGGCGAGCCAGCGGCAGCAGTGGAAATCCCCGCCGACTGGGGCGCGCTCCTGCGCGAGAGCGCCGAGGCCGCCCGCGAGGAGTTGTTGCGCGTCCGCGCCGAGTTCCGGCAGCACCTCGCCGGCGGACTCGTCTGCGCCGGGTTCGAGCGGGGCGAAGGGCGGCCGCGCTACCTGTTCTTCGGCGACGGTGACGAGTGACGCGCGACGCGCTACGGGTTAAGATGGCAGCCGCGCCAGGCCGGTCCGTTCGTCCCCCCACAGGCTCTCTCGTTCCCCGTCGCCCGCCGGGCCTTCAGGCACCCCGGAAGGTTTTAAGTCGCGGCCCCGCCTGCTCATCCGCCATGCCCTTTACCCGCTTCGACCGCTACGTTGAGCGCAACGCCCGCTCGTTCGTCGAGCGCCTACAGTCGCTCTGCCGCATGCCCTCGGTGGCTGCGCGCGGCACCGGGATGCGGGCGATGGCCGAGGCCGTCGAGCAGATGTTGCAGCGCGTCGGCGGCGGCACGCGGCAGTACCGCATCGGGAGCGGCTTCCCAATCGTCTACGCCGAGTGCGGCGCGGGCGACCGCTGCCTGGTCGTCTACGGCCACTACGACGTGGCGCCCGTCGGGCCTCTCACCGAGTGGGGCTCGGGGCCTTTCGCGGCCGCGCTCGAAGGGGAGAGGGTGGTGGCGCGCGGGGCGACGAGCAAGGGCGCGCTCGTGGCGCGTGTGGCGGCAATCGAGGCGTTTCAGAAGACCTTCGGCAAGCTCCCCGTCTGCGTCCGCTTCGTGGTCGAGGGCGAGGACGGGCTGGGGAGCCCGAGCCTTTATGGCTTCTCCGCGCGGCACGGCGAACTGCTCGTCGCCGACGGCTCCTACTGGGACGACGGCTACCGCGACTCGAAGGGGCGGCTGGTCGTCAACCTCGGCTTCAAGGGCATCGTCGTCGTCGAGTTGAGGGTTCACGGGCCGCGCACAGACCTTCACTCGAAGTGGAGCCCTATCGTCCCGAACCCCGCCTGGCGGCTGGTGCAGGCGCTGGCGACGATGGCCTCGCCGCGGGGCGTGATCACAATCGACGGGCTGATGTCGCACGTCGCGCCGCTCTCGGCCGAGGACCGGCAGTTGTTGAAGACGGTCGAGCTGGACGAGGCGGGCCTCAGGCGCGAGTTCAAGGTCGGGGCGTGGGCGCGGGGGCTGACGGGGCGCGAGCTGACGAAGGAGCTGATATTCGGCCCGACCTGCAACATCAGCGGCGTCCGCACCGGCCACAACGAAGCGGGCGCCAAGACCGTCCTGCCCGGCTCGGCCACGGCACGGCTCGACTTCCGCCTCGTCCCGGACCTCTCGCCCGAGTTGATCCTCAAGCTGCTGCGCGAGCACCTGGACGCGCGCGGCTTCGCCGACGTGGAGATCGTCGAGCTCGGCGCGACCGCCTTCGCCAAGTCTTCACCGAAATCGTTCGTCGCCCGCGCGGCCGTCGAGTCTGCCGCAGAGGTCTACGGCGCGGCCCCGGTCGTCTACCCACTAGACCCGGCGAGCGGCGCCGTCAGCGCCGTCTGCGGCGTTCAGTACCCGCCGACGCCCGTGGCCTCCTTCGGCGTCGGCTACTTCGGCTCGAACCCGCACGGCCCGAACGAGAACGTCCGCGTCGAAGACTTCATCGCCGGCGTCAAATACTTCGGCCGCGTCCTCCAACGCTTCGCCCAGCTCGAAGACGACCGCTCCGCACGCCGCGAGGGCGAAAAGCCGCTCCAACTGAGCAGTTGAACGCCCGCGGCAGACGCGTGCGGAGACCTCCGCTCCCGCCTGCCGCCAGGAAAAGTTCGGGCCGGCGCTATAGCCCGCGGCGGCACGGGGCGCGGGGATTGCGCGGGGGCGGCCCTGAATTTAAGATGAGCCGGTCGCTTGTTCAAACCCAACCGAAGGCGCGGTGACGACGTTTGCCGAAGAGCCCCAAGAGCGTCGAGCGTGAGGTCAAGAGCCTGCGTGCGGAAGTACTCCGCCACGAGGAACTGTACTACGTCCACGACCGGCCCGAGATCACAGACGCCGAGTACGACGGCCTCGTCGAGCGCCTGCGCCGGCTCGAAGAGGAGCACCCGGAGCTGCGAACGCCCGACAGCCCGACGGTGCGCGTCGGCGGGCGGCCGGCCGAGGGCTTCGCGGAGTACGTCCACCGCCGCCCGATGCTGTCGCTCGACAACAGCTACAACATCGAAGACCTGCGCGCCTTCGACGAGCGCTGCCGCAAGCTGGCCGACGGGCGCGAAGTCGAGTACGTGGCCGAGCTGAAGATCGACGGCCTCTCGATGTCGCTCCACTACGATGGCGGCCTGCTCATGCGCGGCGTGACGCGCGGCGACGGCAGCCGCGGCGAGGACGTGACGCAGAACGCCCGCACCATCCGCAGCATCCCGCTCCGGCTCAAAGACGGCGCCGCCGACGCAGACCTCGAAGTGCGCGGCGAGGCTTACCTGTCGCGCCGCGCCTTCGAGCGCATCAACCAGGAGCGCGAGGAGGCCGGCGAGCCGAAGTTCGCCAACCCGCGCAACGCCGCCGCCGGCACCATCCGCCAGCTCGACCCGCGCGTCGTGGCCCGCCGCCGCCTCGACCTCTTCGCCTACGACGCCCTGCGCGGCGAGCGCAAGTCTTTCCCGACCCACTGGGGCGCGCTCGGCTGGCTCGAACGCGCGGGCTTCAGCGTCAACCCTCATCGCGCCCTCTGCCGCGGCGTCGAGGAGGTCATCGCCTTCTGCGAGCGGATGGAGGTTGAGCGCGACCGGCTCGAATACGAGATCGACGGCGTCGTCGTCAAGGTCAACTCCACCGCGTTGCAGGAGGAGTTCGGCTCGACGGCGAAGGCGCCGCGCTGGGCCATCGCCTACAAATACCCGGCGCGGCAGGCCACGACGCAGGTCGAGGACATCATCGTCCAGGTCGGGCGCACGGGCGCGCTGACGCCCGTCGCCGTGCTCACGCCGGTCCTGCTCGCCGGCTCGACCGTCTCGCGCGCCACGCTGCACAACGAGGACGAGATCAAGCGCCTCGGCGTCAAGATCGGCGACTGGGTCAACATCGAAAAGAGCGGTGAGGTCATCCCGAAGGTCCTGAGCGTCGTCACGTCGAGGCGGACGGGCAAAGAGAAGAATTTCAGGTTCCCGCCGAACTGTCCCGTCTGCGGGGGGCTGGTCTCGCGGCCCGAGGGCGAGGTCGTCGCGCGCTGCGTCGCCGCCGACTGTCGCGCGCAGCTCAAGGCGCGTCTCCTCCACTTCGCCTCGCGCCGCGCCATGCGCATCGAGGGCCTCGGCGACGCTTTGGCCGAGCAACTCGTCGAGCGGCGGATGGTGGCCGACGCGGCCGACCTCTATCGCCTGACGCACGAAGAGGTGTCGGCGCTCGAAAGGATGGCCGAGAAGTCCGCGACCAACCTCCTGAACCAGATCGAGGAGAGCAAGGGGCGCGATTTGCCGCAGCTCGTCTTCGCGCTCGGCGTCCGCCACGTCGGCGAGCGGACGGCCGCGCTGCTGGCGCGCCATTTCGGCTCGCTCGACGCGCTCGCGCGGGCCACGGTCGAGGAGATCGACGACATACACGAGGTCGGGCTGACCGTGGCCGAGTCTGTGCGCGACTGGTTCGGCGACGAGGGCAACCGCGACCTCTGCCGCCGGCTGCGCGAGGCGGGCGTGAGCACCGAGCTGGCCTCGGGCACGGGCACGGCGCGCGACGGGCAGTTCGCCGGTAAGCAGTTCGTCCTGACGGGCCGGCTCGAAACCATGTCGCGCGACGAGGCCCGCGCCCTCATCGAGTCGCGCGGCGGGCGCGTCACCTCGTCGGTCAGCAAGAAGACCGACTACGTGGTGGCGGGCGAGGAGGCCGGGTCGAAGCTCGAACGCGCGCGCGAGCTTGGCCTGACCGTGATCGAGGGGGAAGAGGCGCTGAGGGGGCTGCTCGGGTGAGCGCCGGGCTGCGCCGAAAGGGTTAAATCGGATGAGCACAGAGGCGGCCGGCAGGCTGGGGCTGAACTATACGATCTTCTGCGACGACGTGCGGCTCGAAGTGGGCAACAAGCTCTCGCTGATGGGAGTCTTCCACCAGATCGTCGTGCAGCACTTCCCCGTGACGCTGATGAAGTTCGCCGTCGTCAACCAGTGGCGCGGCGAAGGCGAGTATCTATCAGAGGTCAGGATACTGGCGCCGGACCGCCGGCAGGCCATTGTGCTCTCCGACCCCGCGCCCTTCGAGGTCATGCCGGGCGGCGTGGCGAACAACGTCAGCTTCTTCTTCAACGTCGTCTTCCCGGCGCCAGGCAGGTACTACGTCCAGACGCTCATCAATTCGACGCTGGCCGACGAGCAGGAAATCAACCTCATCCTCGTGGACTCGTCGGGCACGCCGGTCGCCGACGAGACTTCGGAGACCGTCAATTGAGGGCGTAAGTAGAGAAGGGAAGAGGGAAAAGCAAAAAGGGAAGAGGCTGAAGGGGCCGGGGGCCGGTAAGCTTCAAGCCTACCGGCCCCCGGCCCTGAGCCTGTGCCGAATTATCTGGATGCGGATGAGTGGACTCGAACCACCACGACCTTGCGGCCACTAGCTCCTGAGGCTAGCGCGTCTACCAATTCCGCCACATCCGCGTGCGGTGCAGGAAAATATACGGAGGCCGGTGCGCGGGTGTCAAGCGGCCCATTGTCGGCGCGAAATGAGGTCGGCCCGAGCGGTGTACCACCCGGGCCGACCTTCGACTCTGCGGTTAAAGCTTCGCAGGCTTAGTGGCCGTTGAGGCCGTCACGGTAGCCGTTCTCGAAGCCCCTGCGGAAGTACTGCTGGTACTCGTAGCGGTCGCCGTGGCGCGAGTTGTAGTCCTTATTGGCTTCGCGGTACTCCCTGAACTCGCTGAGGTCGCGGTAGCCGCGGCGGCTGCGGTCCCTGCGCCCCTCTTTGACGCCCTCGTTGTAGCCGGCGTTTAGGGCCGTCTGCTGCGACTGGGTGTAGTTGTCGTAGCCGTAGCCGCGGTTGCCGTAGTAACCGTCGTTACCGTAGTAGCCGCCGTTACCGCTGTTGCGGCGCTGCTGCTCGATGATGTAGGCGTCGCGCCGGTCGTAGTCGCCGTCGCCGTCAACGTCGCCCGCGACGCGGCGGCCGAGGCCGTAAGCGTTGCCGTTGCTGCGCTGCTGCTGGCGGATGTAGCGGTCGCGCTGGTCGAAGTCGCCGTCGCCGTCCATGTCGCGCCTCTCCTCGCGCCGCTCGCGTCTCTCCTCGCGGCGCTCCTCACGCCGCTCGCGCCTATCCTCACGGCGCTCACGGTTTCGCTCCCTGCGCCACGAACCGTCCTGCGCGCTCGCCGTGGTCGCCGCATAGACCGGCAGCAGCAGGAAGAGACCGAGCGCCAACATGAGCAGTTTCGAGAAAGCCCGCTGACCTTTCCGTGTCGTCATCACTACCCTCCTTGATTGCTAAAACCTGTTCGCAACATTTCGCCTCGAAACCTTCTTCACGCTGGTATAAAACACAAGCCTCATGCCAGAGCCGGCGGTGACGAAATGTTTCGTGAAATTGGCCGTGAATCGGCCTCTTGAACGAGTGCCCGCTCGATGAAGCAGGGGCGGACCGCCGGCCCGTGTGACGAAAGTCGGACACGTGCACGCATCAGGGGCAAACGGCCGCGGGCGGGCGAGGCATGTCGGCTCCCCTCGATCCGGCTTCGTGGTCACAATGTAATCGCAACAATGGGCGCCGATGCGCAGCAGCCTGCGGGCGCGGGGTAACCCCCGGGCCGAGTCGCAATGATAAGGGGGCCGCGCGCCAGGGTAGTGCGCGCGGCCCCCTCTAACTCTCATCAGCCTGTCGTGGCCCTGTTGGGGGCCGGCTATCAGTAGCCCTCGTACCCGTCGCGGTAGCCAGTCTCGAAGGCCATGCGGAAGTAGCGCCTGTAAAGCTCACGGTCGCCGAGACGCGAGTTGTAGTCCTTCGACGCGTTCTGGTAGGCGTTCTCGTCGCGGAAGTCGAAACGCTCGCGGCGCTCGCCGTCCCTGCGCCCTTCCTTCTGCCCCTCGTTGTAACCGGCGTTCAGGGCCGTCTGTCGAAGCTGGTACGAGCCGCCGTAGTTCGGGTAGTCGTCGCGCGAGCGGCGGTCGCGGCGGTCGCGGCGATCCCGGCGGTCGCGGCGATCACGGTCGCGGTCCCAATCGTCGTCGCGGTCACGGTCACGGTCGCGGCGGTCGCGCTGGTAGTTGTCGTCATCGCGGTAGTCGCGGTCGCGGTCGCGGTTCGGGCCGCGGCCGTCTGTGCGGCCGTCGCGGGCGTCGTGCCCGTTGACGAACACGTCGGTCGGCTTGCCGCGCCCGTTGCCGCGCCCCTGCGCGAAAGCCACGGCCGGGAGCAGCAGAAAGACTGCCAGCGCGAGCACGACGGCCTTCGTTAATGAACTCCGATTTCCTGTCTTCGTCATATGTGATCTCCTTAAGTCGCTCATCAATCGGTCGCCTCTCGTTCACGTGCAGGCTTGCCGAACTACTTTTTCTGAGTACAACTGCCGTGCCAGCCCTCGATCCGCGCAATGTGCTAAAGAAAGCGGCGGCATCCGGCGCGCGGCCGGCGGCAGATACACGATACAGTGCCGCGGCGTACCGTTTGGTGTGGCCCGTTTCGGAACGCGGGCCTGCGACGGCGCCGCTGGTGCCACGCGTCTAGTTCCGCGCGCGGGGAAGTCGGTTGCGGGCGCTCCGAGCCGCTTGTTATAGTTCGGCACACTGTGGAGAAGCCTGAATGACGACGGGAGCGAGGAGCGTGGCCGAGACTCTGCGTGAGCGCTTCGGGCGGGTGAGGGGCCGGATCGAGGCCGCGGCCCGCCGCGCAGGGCGCGAGCCCGAAGGCATCACTCTGGTCGCCGTCAGTAAGACTCACCCGGTCGAACTGTTGCGCGAGGCCCTCGGCGCGGGCGTGCGCGAGTTCGGCGAGAATAAAGTTCAGGAGGCCGATGACAAGGCGGCCCGGCTCGGCCGCGCCGACGGAATGCGTTGGCACCTGATCGGCCGTCTTCAATCGAACAAGGCGCGGCGCGCGGCGCTGCTCTTCGATCTCATCCACACCGTGGATTCGGCCGCGCTCGTCGGCCGCCTCGAACGCGTCTGCGCCGAGGAGGGGCGCGAGCGGCTTGAAGTGCTCGTGCAGGTGGACCTCGCGGGCGAGGCGACGAAGGCCGGCGCCCCGCCCGAGAAGTTGCCGGCAGTCTTCGACGCTTTGGCCGCGTGCGAGCGCGTCCGCTGCCGCGGGCTGATGACGCTGCCGCCCTTCGAGGACGACCCGGAGCGGGTTCGTCCCTACTTCCGACGCCTGCGTGAGTTGCGCGACGAGTGGGCCGCGCGCGGCCACTTCGGCGGCGGGGCGGGCGAGCTTTCGATGGGGATGAGCCACGACTTCGAGCCTGCAATCGAGGAGGGCGCGACTTTGGTGCGGGTCGGCACGGCCGTCTTCGGACGCCGCCCCGCGCGGGCCTGAAGGCTGGCGGAGATGCCGACCGCCGACCATGCCATCCTGGCGCGAGACTTTTATGGGACCAATCGAGATTCTGGCGCAGACCTACTCGTTAGTCTGGGTCGTCATCGTGGCGGCCATCATCGCCGTGATCGCGCTGATGCTGGTGCGGTTCGCCCTCAACTACGCAGACGCCAACCCGTTCAGCCGTCCCGTCATCATCGTTCGGCGGCTGACCGACCCCTTCGTCAACCCGGTCCGGCGGTCGCTGGCAAACTTCGGCATCCAGCCCAACGGCGCCCCGCTCGTCGTCATCCTGCTGGCGATCCTGCTGGGCTACTTCGTGTTGATGCTGGCCGGCGGCGTGCTCAACACGCTGGCCGGCGTCGTCGCCAGCGTGTCGAGCGGCGGGGCCAGAAGCGTCGTGGCCGTCATCGGCTACCTCCTTTACGGGCTGCTCCACCTCTACGGGCTGCTGATCGTCGTCCGCATCATCTTCTCCTGGGGGCGCGTCAGCGAAGTCAACGGGGTGATGCGCTTCCTGGTGCGCGCCACCGACCCGCTGCTCGTGCCGCTGCGGCGGATAATCCCTCCGCTAGGCGTCTTCGACCTCTCGCCCATCGTCGCCTTCATCATCATCTGGCTCTTCCAGTCCGCCATCCAGATGACGCTCCTGCGCAACCTAGACACGGTCTTCTTCAGATGAGGCCGCCCGCCCGCATCCCGCTGAGGACGCCTTGATCGTCGTCGCCGAGACGCCCGAAGGCATCACGTTCGGCGTCCGCGTCGTGGCGCGGGCGTCGAGGACCGCAATTGCCGGCGAGCACGACGGCGCGCTCAAGTTGCGCGTGGCGGCGCCGCCCGTCGGTGGCGCCGCGAACGAGGAGTTGACGCGCTTCCTGGCGCGTGCGCTCGGCGTCGCGGCGGGCGCCGTAGAGATCGTGAGCGGCCGCGCGTCGAGGTCGAAGGTTGTGCGCGTCCGCGTCGCCTCGGCCGCGTCGCTCGGGCGGCTGGCGGGCGAGGCCGCGTAGCACAAAAGGGGCGCGTCTGCCCCCTGAGCGGCCGGCGCGGCATTCGGTTGCGGGCCTCAAAAATCGCGTGATATATTCGCGCCCGCATTCCGCACTCATTCCGGGCCGAACAACTCTAAGGAAACTCGCCGAGATGTCAGGACACTCCAAGTGGCACACAATCAAGCACAAGAAGGGCGCGCTCGACGCCAAGCGCGGCAAGCTCTTCACCAAGCTGATTAAAGAGATACAGGTCGCCGCGAGGGTCGGCGGCGGCGACCCCACCTCGAACGCCCGGCTGCGCAAGGCCATCAGCGACGCCAAGGGCGCCAACATGCCCAACGACACCATCGACCGCGCCGTGCGCCGCGGCACCGGGGCCGAGGAGGGCGTCACTTACGATGAGATAACCTACGAGGGCTACGGGCCGGGCGGCGTCGCCGTGATGGTCGACTCGATGACCGACAACCGCAACCGCACAGTCGCCGAGATTCGCCACATCTTCTCGAAGAACGGCGGCAACCTCGGCACCTCGGGCGCAGTCAACTGGATGTTCGAGAAGAAGGGCTACATCGTCGTGCCCAAGGAGGCCAGGCCCGAGGAGGAGATGTTCGAGCTGGTCACGGACGCCGGGGCCGAGGACCTGCGCGACGACGAGGACAACTTCGAGATCATCACCGCGCCCGACGACTTCGACCAGGTGCTCCAGGCCGTCAAAGCCGCGGGCGTCGAGCCGCTGGTCGCCGAGGTCGAGATGGTGCCAAAGGAGTACAAGCGGCTCGAAGGCGTCGAGGCCAAGCAGATGCTCAAGCTGATGGAGGCGCTCGAAGACCACGACGACGTGCAGAAGGTCTCGGCCAACTTCGACATCAGCGAGGCCGACATGGTCTGAGCCCGGCCGCGCCGCTCGACTGCCCTCCGCCCACAGGGGCCGCCCGACCGCGGCCCCTTTTCTCTTCCGAAACTCCCCGTGCCGCGAAAGACTTTCCCGCCGCCGCTCATAACTGACTGGGCGGCCCATACCGGACCTTTCCGGCGGCGCCGTGCGCCGTGCGCGGCGCGTAGGATATGCCGGGCGCGGCGCGTGAAATGTGATTGCGGGAAGACCTCACGGGTGCTACATTCTGGCCGTCGTGTGCAGCCCTCCTCGCAGTTACGCGGCCGCGCGGATCGTCATCAACCCGTACTTCACGCCTCTTTTAAGTTTTTGACGGACGATCATCCGCCCTGACGGCGCTCAGGCGCGCCGTCTCCCACCCCGGAGGAGTCGCAATGCCGAAGAAGAGAGACGAGCCCCTGCTCGGCGAGAATTTCCGCAAGGTCCAGCCAAAGCTGAGGATGATCTCCAACAGCAAGGCGCGGGTCAACACGGTGAGGTCTGAGATGTGCGCCGCCCTCTCCGTCGAGAGCGTCACGCTGCGCAATGAGGTGTCTATCCTGCGCGACGAGTCGTCCGCACCCCTCACGAAGGAGAAGTTCGAGGAGAGTCATGGCTCGCTGCGCAACCGGCGCGGCACAATGGACAGCGTCCCTTCAAACATCTACGCCAACGTCTTCATCGAGACGCTGGACGCTGCGGCCGGCGGGCGGGCCTTCGCCGGCGAGCGCGCGCGCAAGTCCACGCTCGTCACGGCGCGCGTGCCCCTCAGCAAGCTCCGCGACATCGCGGCCCGCGATAACGTCCTCCACGTAGAGCTGGGAGAGCCCCTCGCCGCCCCGACTCCGGCCGTCGCCGCCGGCAGGACGGACCCGCCCGCGCCCGCGCTTCGCAAGGTGGCGGGCGAGCAACACCACAACGACGGCGAGGGGGTGCTGATCGGCATCATCGACGTGCAGGGGTTCGACTTCTCGCACCCGGACTTCCTCGACTCGAAGGGCCGGACGCGTTTCGTCCGCGTCTGGGACCAGGGCGCCGAGCCGGGCTTCTCGCGGCCGGCGCCGAAGGGAAGCAAGCAGTTTAGCTACGGGGCCGAGCTGACGGCCGCCCACATGAACGCTGCGATCAAGGCTTCGCCGCGGCTGAAGCTCCCGGCATACGAGCTGGAGCGGCAGTCGCAGATAGTGCCCGGCTCTCACGCGACACACGTGGCGAGCATCGCGGCGGGCAACCTCGGCGTCTGCCGCAAGGCGATGATCGCCGGGGTGCTCATCTCGATGCCGCAGCCGTCAACACAGAAGGGGATGGAGCAGGACCGGCGCAACTCCTTCTACGACTCGACGCGGGTGGCCGACGCGGTTGACTACCTCATCAGAGTGGCCGAGGAACTGTCGGCCGAGCGCGGCCGCCCGGTCCCGCTCTCTATAAACGTCAGCCTCGGCACCAACGGCCACGCCCACGACGGGTCGAGCGCCATCTCGCGCTGGATCGACTCGGCGATGTCTGTGCCGGGCCGCTGCATCAGCGTGGCGGCCGGCAACGCCGGGCAGGAGGTAGCGGAGTTCGAGGGCGACATGGGCTACGTGACTGGACGCATTCACACGAGCGGCGCCATCCCCGCGCGCGGACTGGTCAGGGACATCGAGTGGGTCGTCGTCGGCAACGGCTACGCCGACATCTCGGAGAACGAGCTGGAACTCTGGTACAGCCCGCAGGACCGCTTCGCCATCTCGATCCGCCCGCCCGGCTCGGCCCGTTGGATCGGCCCGGTCGAGCCCCAGCAGTACATCGAGAACCGCCTGCTCGACGAGGGCTGCTTCCTGAGCGTCTACAACGAGCTTTACCACCCCTCCAACGGCGCCAACTACATCTCCGTCTACCTCTCGCCCTTTTTTGCCGAGCCGGCCGTGGTCGGCATCCCGTCGGGCAACTGGATGATCAGGCTGCACGGCGTTGAGGTCAGAGACGGGAGGTATCACGGGTGGATCGAGCGCGACGACCCGCGCCGGCGCGGGCGCGTCGGCGGGCGCGAGACGTGGAGCTTCCCTTCGTTCTTCTCGGCCGCCTCGAACGTCGACAACTCTTCGGTCAGTTCGCTCGCGTGCGGCCACCGCGTCCTCTCGGTGGCGAACCTCGACGAGGCGGCCGAGCGCATCAACATCAGCAGCAGTCAGGGGCCGACGCGCGACAACCGTTACAAGCCCGACACGGCCGCGCCGGGCACGAAGGTCGTCGCCGCGAAGGGCTTCGCCGGGCCGGACGACCTGTGGGTGGCGATGACGGGCACGAGCATGGCGAGCCCCTACGTGGCGGGCGTGGCCGGGCTGATGCTGGCGACCGCCAAAGAGCCAAAGCTGACGGCCGCGCAGGTTGAGGGCATCATCGTCCGCACCGCGCGGCCTCTGCCCGGCGATAGCTTCGTCTGGCGCGACAACGCCGGCTTCGGCCGCATCAACCCGGACGCCTGCATCGAGGAGGCCCTCAACATCAACGTTAGGAAGGACATCACCAAATGAAGCTCACAGTGTTCCAGTCGGACAAGGGCGACTGCCTGCTGCTCACGGGCGATGACGGCAAGCGCGTGCTCGTGGACGGCGGGATGCGCGCGTCCTACTCAGAACACGTCGCCCCGGCGCTCGGGCGGTTGCGCGACGAGGGGGCCGACCTCGACGTGGTCTACGTCTCGCACATAGACCAGGACCACATCTCCGGCGTCCTCCAGTTGATGGACGACGAGGTGGAATGGCGCGTCCACGACTTCCAGGTCAGGGGCGGCAACAGGACCCACGCGGCGCCGCGGGCGCCTCGCCCCCCGAGGGTCAAGGACATCTGGCACAACGCCTTCCGCGAGCAGGTGGAGGACAACGAGGGCGAGATCGAGGGGCTGCTGGCCGCCTCGGCCGCCGTCCTCTCGGGTTCGGCCCTCGGCGAGGTGCGGGAGCTGGCCGCGCAGCAGGGCGACCTGGCGACGAGCATCTCCGAAGCCATTCAACTCTCGCGCCGCGTCGGCCCCGAGCAGCTCGGCATCAAGCTGAACAGGCCGGCCAAGGGGGCGCTGATGATGGTGCGGGCCAAGCCCTCGCCGGTCGTCAGGGTCGGGGGGATGCGCTTCCGCACCATAGGCCCCTTCGAGGAGGACCTGAATAAGCTGAGGGACGAGTGGAACGCCTGGCTGGTGAAGAACAAGGCGCGGGTCAAGTCGCTCCAGGCGAAGGCGGCGAAGGACGCCGGCTCGTTCAGCACGAAGGAGGTCGCAGACCTGCTCTGGCCCAGGTTCCAGCAGGCCGAGGAACTGGCCGAGCAGATGGGGGTCGGCGGCGACGGGCTGGCGTCCGCCTCCTCCAAGCTCGGCGAGCGGAAGAAGGTGACGACGCCGAACCTGGCCTCGCTCATGTTCCTCGTCGAAGAGGCCGGAAAGACCGTGCTGCTCACCGGCGACGGCCACCACTCGGACATCCTCGAAGGTCTCAGGCGCGTCAGGAAGCTCAAGCCCGGCGGCCCGCTGCACGTGGACGTGCTCAAGGTCCAGCACCACGGCAGCGAGTTCAACATAGACGAGGAGTTCTGCCGCACGATCACGGCGAACCACTACGTCTTCTGCGGCAACGGCGAGCACGAAAACCCGGACCTGAGAGTTTTGCGCGCCATCGCCGAGTCGCGCGTCGGCTCAGACCCGGCCAAACTCAGCCGGAACCCGGCCGCCGCCGGCAAGTTCAAGTTCTGGTTCAACAGCAGCGAGGCTGCCACGCCGAAGGCTTCGGCCAGGAAGTACATGGGCGAGGTTCGTCACCTTGTCGATGGCTTCGCCGCCCGCAGCGGCGGGAGGATGAGCGCTTTCTTCCTCAAAAATTCGAGCTTCAACATCAATCTCTGAGGGGCACGCCCCGAAATGTTGTATAAAGGCGCGTGCGAGTCTTAGGCATTGACCCCGGAAGCGAGACGACGGGCTGGGGCGTGGTCGAGGGCGACGCGCGGCGTTACGGGCTTGTGGAGTTCGGCACAGTCAAGGCAAACGCGCGGCTGCGGTTCTCGGCGCGATTGCTGAAGGTGAACGCCGGCGTCGAGGAGTTGATCGAGCGCTTCCGGCCGGACGTGTGCGCCGTCGAGGAGGCGTTCTTCGCCGCCAACCCCCAGACCGCGCTCAAGCTCGGCCACGTCCGCGGCGTCATCCTGCTGGCCGCCGAGCGCGCCAGTGTCGAGATCGCCGAGTACGCGCCGCGTCTCATAAAGCAGAGCGTTGTCGGCTACGGCGCGGCCGAGAAGCACCAGGTCAAGGAGATGGTCCGCGTCCTCCTGAAATTGCGCGAGGCGCCCGCGCCCTTCGACGCGTCGGACGCGCTGGCCGCCGCCATCTGCCATTTTCACCACGCCGGTCAGCCGGCCCGCCTGAAGGCTGCGCCGGCCCGCTCGAAGCTCGAAGAACTGCTCGCCGCCCACCCGCGACGCCGCACGCAGCGTTAAGCCGTCCCCACCACACGAACGCCACGGCCAAAAGCGCGCGCGGCCCTTTCGTCCGTTACCCCGACGAAGGAGGACTCCGCACATGCCTCACAGGCAGACGGCGGCACGAACGCCCGCCCGACTCTCCACGGCTCTTTCGGCCGCCCGCCCGCAGCTCGCAGCCGCCGACAGCCCGCCGGCCCCGCCGCCCGGACCGCTCCGGCGCGTCGCGCGCTCTCTGACCCTTTTGTGTTTACTCGTCGCCTGCTCGCTGCTTCTCGCGCCGCAGGCCGGCGCGCAGCAGAGAAAGCGCCGGCCGCCGCCGGTCGGGAGCGTGGCGGTGGTGTCTGACGAGCGTCTGGCCGTGCTGCGCGACGCGCCCGGCTTCGCAGCAAACCTCCTCCGCAGGCTCGGGCGCGGGAGCCTCGTCGCGCTCACTGGCGCGCGGGCCGAGAAGGGGGGCACGATTTTCTACCGCGTCGTGGTGACACGCCGCACTTCGGGCTGGCTGCCGGCCGAGGCTTTTGTCTCGCCCGCGCGGGCCGGCGACGACGGCCGACTGCTCCGTCTCGCGCGCGGCTCCGAGGGCTTCGACCGAGTGGCCCGCGCACGCCTACTCCTCGAAGTCTTCCCGCGCTCGCCGCTCAGGCCCGCCGCACTGCTGTTGCTCGGCGACGCCGCGGAGTCGGCCGCCGAGAGGCTGACGCGAGAGGCTCGCCGGCGCCTGAACCCGGCCGAGATGGAGGCGGGCGGGGCGCCGCCGGTGAGTTATTACCTGAACTACAACGGGCTCGACAGGTACAGGCGCCAGGGCGTCGTCTACGCCTTTGACGAAGCGGCCGGCCGCTTCCGCTACGACGGCGCGGCGTGGCGCGAAATTCTGCGCCGTCATCCGCGCAGCCCCGAGGCAACAGAGGCCCGCAACCGTCTCGGGGCGCCAGCGTCCAACGCTCCCTGAAAGACGCGTGCGGCCGCGTTGTCGCCCGCCGCGAAGCAGGGCGCGCGGCGCGTGGCAGCGCCCTTAAACGGCGTTCTCGGCCTCGCCGCCGCGAGGCCAATGCGGCGCGGCGCCGGGCACGCGGCGCCGCCGCTAAATGGGCCGGGCTTAGTACAAGACCGCTCACAAGAAGGCTATTGCAAAATCGGGCGGGGGCGGGTAGATTGTCGGCGTTCTAAGGGTCGAATCAAGACGGAGGTCTCCCCCGCTGTCAGGGTGCGCCTCCGCGTCCGAACCAAGCCTGGAGGAAGCCAACTGTGCCTGTAGCCAACTGCCCTGAATGTGAAGCAGACGTTCACGTCGACACTGACGCGGACAAGGGCGACACCGTCTCCTGCGACGAGTGCGGGACGGCCCTGGAGATCGTCGGCCTCGACCCGGTCGAACTCGACATCGTCGACGACGATGAGGAAGACTTCGACGACGAGGACGAGGACGAGGACTACTGACGGGGTGAAGGTTTCGGGCGTCGGCCGCGGCGGGAGCAGAACTAACGGCCCCTCACTTATTTTTCGCCGCCCCTGTACTCGGTGCGATTCTGCCTGACGAAGAGGCCGCGCGGGCCTTCCACGCGCAGAGCGTGGGAGCGCCCGTCGCGCCTTTTTTCTTCGGGCGGGTAGAAGGCCAGCACGTAGGTCGAGGTGACCTCCTCGGCCAGCGCGCGGAAGAGCGGCTCGTAGTCGTCGCCGACGGCGTAGAAGTTGGCGCCGCCTGTGCGCTCGGCCAGCCCGCTCACGTCGAGCGGGGTCGGCAGCGGCGTCCGCCCCGGCGAGGCCGAGGCGACGAGCCGCGAGAAGCTCGGCAGCGTCACGGTGTAGACGCTGACCTCGGCCTCGTTGGCGCGCTCGATGACGGTGGCGGGGCTGACCGTGTCGCCGACGGGGAAGCCGTCGGTGATGACGACGACGGCGCGGCGCATCAATCGCCGGTCGCGCGTGCGCGGCGCCTGCCGGACGAGCAGGCGGACGGCGTCGTCAACCGCGTCGTAAGTGTGTGTCGAGAGGCCGTTCCTCTCGCGGCCGAGCTGTTCGAGGGCACGCCTCAGCCTGACCCGGTCCGAGGTGAACGAAGTGTGGACCTTCGAGCGCATCCCGAAGCTCATCAGCGCGAAGAGGGCCGTGGGGCCGGCGAGGCGGTCGGCGAAGGCGCGCACGGCCGACTGGAGCTTGACCATCTCCTCGGCCGTCATGCTGCCCGACACGTCCACGGCGAAGACCACGGCCACGGGCCGCTCCGACCCCTCGCGCCGCCCGGCGCTGACGAAGGCTATCTTGCGCTCCTCCCCGTCGTCGTAGAGCTTAAAGTCTTCGGCCCTGAGGCCCGGCACCGGCCGCCCCTGCGCGTCCGTCACAGAGACCTCGACCAGCACGAGGTCTGTGTCGATCTTGATAACGTCTTCGTCGCCGATCTCGACGGGCTGCTGGGCCGGCCGCCGCTGCTGAGTTTCCTGCCGTCCGGCCGCAGGGGGCACGGGGGCCAGGAGCGCCGCGAGCAGCAGCACGGCGAGAAGCCGTGTGCGATGCCGCCCGGCGGTCACGCGCGCTCTGTGTCTGCCGGACGATGGCCGACGTTTAGGCATAAGGGAATTCCGTCGTCGTCCGAACGGTCTGACGACGCGGCGGATTATACGCGGCCGGCAGCGCGGCGCGCCAGAAGTTCCGCCCGGCGCAAGCCCCGCTTAAAGCCCGCTCCTTGAGCCGGTCAGGCAACAGCGACGGCGGCGCCGCGCATCAACCGTTGCTGCCGCCGAAAGGACCTCCGGGGCTCGAAAGCGCGGCGGCGGCCGGGGCGCCGCGCGGCGGGGGCCGTGATATAATCCGCGCCCGCGAAAGCTTTGATGCCTCTCCGGCGGCCGGAAGAAGCTACGAGAGTCAACAGATGATGCAGCATTTCTCTTCATACGCCAGCGCCGGTCTGCGCCGCGCGCTGGTGGTTATAACTCTCGTCGCGCTCTCGGCCGCGGGCGCAGCGGCGCAGCGGCAGGGCGCGCAGCAGCCGACGACCGGCTCGATCAAGGGGCGCGTCCGCGTCCAGCAGGGAAGCGCGGCCGGCGTGAGCGTTGTGGTCCGCGCCGGAGAGCGCGAGGTGGCGCGCGCCGAGACCAACAAAAAGGGCGAGTTCGAGCTGACGGGGCTAGCGCCCGGCAGCTACGGGCTGACGCTGCGCAAGCCGGGCCTCCAGGTCGGGCGGATGGAGAACGTCGAGGTCCGTGCCGGCAAGACCAGGTCGCTGAACGAAGGGCTTTACCTGCCTGTGGATGAGGGCTCGCTGGCGCTGCTGCGCGGCGCCGTCTTTGACCCGGCGGGCCGCAGCCTGCCGAATGCGAAGGTCGAGCTGGCCGAGGTGCTGCGCGGGGGCGGCCTGCGCAAGATCGGCAGCCGCGTGACGAACGAGACCGGCAGCTTCAACTTCCGCCTGCCGCCCGAGGCCGCGACCTACCGCGTCACCGTCACGGCCGACAGGTTGGGGACGACGACGAAGGACGTGGAGGTTGACGGTGCCGCGGTCTTCCGCGTCGCGGTCACTCTCCCGCCCTCGAACTGACTTGAGAACTCCGAAGAGGTGAAAGACTCTGACGCCACCACAGCCGCCGCGCGCTGTGAGTTCCTGACGGCGCGCCAACTCGCAGAGGTACTGCGCGTGAGCGAGTCTACCGTCCGCCGGCTGGCGCGCGAGGGTCGCATCCCGGCCATCCGCGTCACGCCCCGCCTACTCCGCTTCCGCCTCGAAGCCGTCGTCCAGGCCCTCGAAGACGACCGGCCGCGCGCCAGGTCCCGCCGTAAACCCGCCGAAGCCCAGGAAGAAGCGCAACTCTCCTTCGCCGAAATGCTTTGAGCCGGCCTTCAGTTTTCGGTTTTTAACTGAGGAGCAGCGCATCGCAGCCCGAAGCAGAAACTATAACTAAAAACTACCAACTAAAGACCGACTCTCACCAGTCGCGCCGGCGCAGGTCTCGGAAAATGACTTCGAGGGCGGCCGCCAGGAGGAAGAGGACTCCGGCGAAGAGCAGGAGGATTGTACGGGGCGAGAGCGGCTCGGTCGTGTTGAAGGCCGCGAGCAGGAGGGCGAGGACTGCGCCGAGGATTACGACGAGGAGCACGCGGAAGGGGAGCGCGCGCCGACGCGCATTCTCATTCGCGCCAGCCCGCATCCCCGTGTTCGTCCGCCGGGTCGTCTTCGACATGTTCGTTCTCGTCCCTGATTTTTCTATAAAACGAACGCTGGTTCATGAACCAGGCGACCACGCCGAGGGCCGCCGCCACGAAGGCCGCGTCGCCCATGCCCGCCCACCAGAACGCCACGGAGGCGCCCGCACCCACAGCACCCGCCAGCAGCCACGGCCTGAAGCCGGAACCCTCTGGACTCCCGACCTCTTCGCCGCGCGCCTCGCCCGGCCCGCCCTCGCTCATTCGATTATCACCGGGATGCCGGCCTCGACATCGCGCGGCGGCAGGCAAGCCTCGTCGTTGCAGGGCTGGACGCGGACACGCGCGGCGAAGTCGCGCCGCCCCCGGCTCGCTTCGGCCGAGGCCGAGAGCGGGAGGCGAATGACTGCCTCGCCCTCGTAGACCGAGAGCGGCTTATCGCTGAACTGGAACTTCTTCGACTCGCCCTTCGGGTACACCGGCCGCCCCGGGCTGACGCCGCCCTGCGGCTCGGCCCTGATTTCCGTGCCGACGTAAAACTTGTCGGAGGGCGGGTTGGAGTTGACGTGATAACCGTCGGCGATTTTGAGCCGGATCGTCGCCTCGCCCGAGCCGCCGGCCGCGATGCGTACCTCGTCGGCCGCTGCCGTCACCACCTGCGTTTGATCCGCCGGCGGAGGGGTGGGCCGCGGCGCGGGCGCCTGTTGCGGGGCCGTGGCGGCCGCGTCGCCCGCTGCATTCCTGGTGCCCGCCGGCTCCCCGCCGCACGCGGGCCAGAGAAGGGAAGCCGCGCAGAGCGCGAATAGTGTCTTACACCGCATGGGCTTCAGTTTAAGGTCTGCGCCGCGAGTCCTTCAAGGCCGGCGCCCGGCGCTGGCCGCGCGTCCCTCCGCCGTCCGTCCTCCCGCGCCCGCGCGGTGCTCACTCGGCCACTCGCGCGCGTCCGCGCCGACGCAGGACGTAGCGCACGAGCAGCGCGGCGGGCAGCACCACGAACAGCAGGATCGGGAGGAGCGCCAGACCGACCCGGATGAGGCCGAGTGTGACGGCGACGGCGATGTCGAGGCCGTCGCCGAAGGCGTCCCTCAGCCCGCCGAGGAAGCCCGACGCGCTGACGAGCGCCGCGGGCGGGCTGAGGGTGGCGGTGACGGTCGAGAAGCTGACCTGATTTTCGAGGTAGCGGCGCCGCCCCTCGACGCGCTCGATCTCGGTGCGAACCTCGGCCAGTTGCTTCTGCACTTCGAGCGCCTCGGCCACCGTCTTCGAGCTTTTCATGATTTCGAGGAACTGCGCTTCGAGCGCGCGCTGCGTCCGCACCCTCGCTTCGAGGTCAATGTACTCCTCGGTCACGTCCTCGCCCGTTATGTTCTCGCCGGCGACGCGGCTCCCGAGGGCGCGCACCTGCCTGACCGCCTCCTCGAAGTTGCGGGCAGGCACGCGCAGCTTGACCGTCACGACCTCGTGCGGCTTGACCTCGCCCGACCCTCCCTGCTGACTCGACTCGGAGCTGACGACGTAGCCGCCCAGCGACTCGGCCAGCGAGGCGGCACGCGTCAACGCCTGTGCCGGCGACTCGACCTCGACGGAGAGGCTGGCGTTGCGGACGATCTTCCGCTCGACGGCAGCCGGCTGCTGCCGCGCCGCCTCCGCCTGCCCGAGCGAGACCTCCTTGAAGGTGGCCTCGCCGCCCCCACCGGCCGGCGGCTGCCCGAACGTGTAGGGCTGAGCCGGCGAGTCACTGATGGCGCCCGTTTTCGCGGCCTGCCGCGCCGCCTCGCGCCCGGCGGCGCCAGAGTTGGTGGCGTTCGGCGAGGCGCCGCGCTCGCCCCCGCAGCCGAGGCCCGAGCAGAGCAGGATAAGGACTAGAAGCTTGCCCGTCTTTTTCATCAGCGTGCGCGGGTCACCTGTCACGTCGTCACTCGTCTTCCTTTACTCGCCTTCCTTCATCCATCACTCTTCCGACTCTTCCTGCCCGCCGTGCTTGTCGGGCCGGCGGATGCCGAACTTTTCGAGGCGGTACTGGAGCGTGCGGAAAGTCAGGCCGAGGAGCTTGGCGGCCTTCGTGATGTTGTAGTCGGTGCGCTCCATCGCCTGCACGATCAGGTTGCGCTCCACGTCCTCGAAGTTCAGGCCCTCGGACGGGAGCCTGAAGCCGGCTTCGCCCGCGCTCGCGGGACGCGTCTCCTGGCGGACTTCGAGCGGCAGGTCTTCGACCGTGATGTAGTCAGACTCGGCGAGCAGGATGGCGCGCTCGATGGCCGACTCCAACTGCCGGACGTTGCCCGGCCAGGCGTAGTCGAGCATCACCCTGCGCGCGTCGTTCGTCAGCCCCTTGATGAGCCGCGAGGTGTTGCGCGTGTGCTTCCTGAGGAAGAAGTCTATGAGGACCGGGATGTCCTCGCGCCGCTCGCGCAGCGGGGGCACGTCAATCGAGAGGACGTTGATGCGGTAGTAGAGGTCGTCTCGGAAGCGGCCGTCCTGCACCATCGCGCGCAAATCGCGGTTGGTGGCGGCCACCACGCGCACGTCGATCTTGATGGGGCGGGTGCCGCCGACGCGGCGGATCTCGCGCTCCTGCAAGGCGCGCAGCAGCTTGGCCTGCATGCTGATGTCTAGCTCGCCGATCTCGTCGAGGAAGAGCGTGCCCTTGTCGGCCACCTCGAAGAGTCCCTTCTTCTCGGCGTGGGCGCCGGTGAAGGAGCCCTTCTCGTGGCCGAACAGCTCCGACTCCAACAGGTTCTCGTTGATGGCGGCGCAGTTGACGGCCTGGAACATCTGGTCGGCGCGCGGACTCTGGCTGTGGATGGCGCGGGCGATCAGCTCCTTGCCCGTGCCGCTCTCGCCGCGGATGAGCACGGTCGAGGTCGAGCGCGCCACCTTCAAAATCATCTTCTTGACGGCCTCCATCTCGGCCGAAGAGGAGATGATCTCCTGGTCGAGCGCGTCGAGGCGCGAGAGCGCCCGCCGGATGGTGTCGAGGAGGGCGTCGCGCTCGAAAGGCTTTTCGAGGTAGTCGAAGGCGCCGCGCCGCAGGGCCTCCTTGGCCGACTCGATGGAGCCGTGCGCCGTGAGCAGGATGACGATGATCGAGGAGTCGAAGGCCAAAAGCCTCGTCAGCAGCTCGATGCCGTCCATGCCGGTCATCTTGAGGTCGGTCAGCGCGAGGTCGAAGCGCCGCTCGCGCGCGATGCGCAGGGCGGCCTCGCCCGAGGCGGCGGTCGTCACCTCGTAACCCTCTGAAGTCAGAATCTCTTCGAGGATTTCCCGCTGCGGCCTCTCGTCGTCCACGACGAGGATACTTTTGCGTGCCATCTTAACAGCCGTGACAGGTGACGAGTGAGAAGTGACGAGAAGGGAACCGTCGTTCATCTTGTCACTCGTCACCCGTCACTTGTCACTCCCTTCTATTGGTAGTTCGACCGTGAAGGTCGTGCCCGCGCCCTGCGCGCTCTCGACCGAGACGCGGCCGTTGTGCTCCTCCACGGCCTTCTTGACGATGGCGAGGCCGAGGCCCGTGCCGGTCTCCTTGGTCGAGAAGTAGGGCTCGAAGATTTTGGAGAGGTTGTCGGCGGCGATGCCGCGCCCCGTGTCGGAGACGCGGACTCGCGCGTGCCCGTCTGCCGCCGCCAGACTCACCCTGAGGCGGCCGCCCTCGGCGCCCTCCATCGCCTGCATGCCGTTGATGATAAGGTTTGTGAAGACGGAACGTAAAGACTCGCGGTCGCCGCGCAGGGGCGGGACCTCGCCCTCCTGCTCGAAGCTGGTCTCGATGCCCGCCTCCCCGGCCTGCACCTCGACCATGCGGAGCGCGTCGCGGAGCGTCTCGCCGAGGTCGAGCGACTCGATTTCGAGCCGGGCCGGGCGCGTGTACTTGAGAAACTCCGTGATGCGCGTGTTGATGCGCTGGACCTCGGTCTTGAGCTGCGCCGTCAGACGCGCAACGGTCTCGCGCTTCTGCGGGTCGTCGGGCGAGAGCGTCGTGCGCAGGTGGTCGAGCGTGAGGTTGATGTAGTTGAGCGGGTTGCGAATCTCGTGGGCGATGGCCGAGGCGAGGCGGACCACCATCGCCGACTGCTCGGCTTGCTTGACCTGCGCCTCCAACTCGCGCATCCGCCCGAGCTGCGCGACCGTCTCGTTGAAGGTCGCGGCGAGGCGGCCGATCTCGTCGCGCCGGTCGGCCGAGCGGGCGCGGACCGTGAAGTCGCCCGAGGCGACGCGCGCCGTCGCGTTCGACAGCTCCGTGACCGGGCGCGTGAAGCGCCAGACGAGGATTGACGCCGCCAGTGTCGCCAGCAACAGCACGCTGAGCGTCGGCAGAAGCGGCCTGACAGCGCCGCGGAACGAGTCTTCGCCGAGCGGGCTCGAACCGAGGACGACGACGATGTAGTTGAGGTCGTCGCTCGTCTGTAGCGGGATGGCGAAGGT
This sequence comes from Pyrinomonadaceae bacterium, assembly GCA_035645715.1. Classification (GTDB taxonomy): domain Bacteria; phylum Acidobacteriota; class Blastocatellia; order Pyrinomonadales; family Pyrinomonadaceae; genus QHXN01. Next base: position 19,555 of record DASQMB010000025.1, on the reverse strand, counting down.
GCGCGGCTCGCCCGCGACAGGCTGCGTCGTGGTCAGCAGGGTCGGGCGCAGCCGCCGGAACTGCTCCGTGACCTCGCCCGCGTCCACCAGTTTCGGGAGCTGGACGGCCGGGTCCGAGACGAAGAAGTAGTGGTACTCGCCCGCGCCGACGGTCGCCGGCCGGTAGCGCGGGTCGAGGCTGTCGTCAATCCGTCCGTCGCGGCTGCGGACCACCATCAGGTTGATGACCCGCCCGACCTGCTTGCGCAGCAGCTCCTGGCCCCGCTCCTGCTCGATCTCGAACATGTACTTGACCGAGGTGATGCTCTCGTTGGCGAGGGCGATGGAGGCCGTCAGGGCTTGCTCCTGCTCGGCGATGACGACCGAATGGCTGTGCTGCTCGCGCAGGTTCAGGTAGTACTGCACGCCGAGCGTGGCGACGAGCAACGCCGCCAGCACGAGCAGCAGCCGAGCCCCGAAGCTGAAGAAGAGTTTGGGCAGGCGCATGAAAACCGTGCTCCATTCCGTCACTTTGATGCGCGCGCGGCCGGGGAGCTAAAACCGGAAACAGTTTATGATAAAACAGTTGCGGCCGGATGGCGGTGATGTTATATTCCCGTCGGTCTCCAGCGCAAACCCCTCCACGGAGACCACACGAGGGTAGTCTCTCCTTTCCAGTTTAAGCTGTTCGTTAGTCAATAAGTTCTGTCTGAGGTGCTAACTCTTCAGGGCTTTGGTGCTGTTTCTCAACGCTTAAGAGTTCGTCGCCGTGGTGTTGCGAGCCGTAGTGCCGCGGGCGTCGGGCGTGAATGTAAGAGTTTCTGCGCGGCTTCTACAGCGCCGCGCGGGTCTGCGGCGCCCCCCTCGTTGATTGGCGCCGCACGCCGGACCAAGGTTTTTTCCAGCGAGGAAATCCGATGACCCGTAAGTTCCCGTCCCCCTTCGCGGCCGCGCTCTTCGTCGCCGCCGTCCTCCTCGTCGCCGCGCCCTTCGCGCAAGTCCAAGCCTCCGGCAAGAAGAAACAGGCGCCCAAGCCCGCCGCGAAGTCGTCCGCCGCGGCCGACAAGCGCGGGCGGGCTGCCTCGAAGCAGGCGCCCTCGAAGAACGAGAGTCGCGCGGCGAAGTCGAAGAAGGAGGAGCGCAACTCCAGGCAGGAGCGCGCGGCCGATTCGCGCCGGCAGTCGAAGGCCGACAGGCACTCGAAGAAGGAGGAGCGCGCTGAGCGCCGCTCGCGCGCCGACCGCCGCGACGACGACAGGGCCGAGAAGAAGTCCGGCAAGATGTCGAAGCGCGAGCGGATGGCCGAGGCGCGCCGCGAGGCCGAGCGCCGCCGCCGCGAGGCCGCCGAGCGCGCCCGCCAACTCGCCATCGCCCGCGCCGCCGCCGAGGCCCGCCGGCGCGCCGCCGACCAGGCCCTGCGCGACGAGTCGGCCGCCAACATCGCCCGCGACGAGACGACGGGCGAAGACCTCGACATCCGCCGCGTGGCGGTCGAGGCCCTGGGCGACCGGGCCGGCTCGGTCGTCGTCATGAACCCGAAGACCGGCCAGGTCTACACGGTCGTCAACCAGGATTGGGCGCTGCGCCGCGGCTTCAAGCCCTGCTCGACCATCAAGCTGGTGACGGGCCTCGCGGGCCTGACCGAGAGCGTCATCGACCCGGTTCAGACCGTCAAAATCGGCGCCGGCACCTTCAGCCTCGACCTCACGGACTCGCTCGCCCTCTCGAATAACGGCTACTTCCAACGCGTAGGCGGCGAAGTCGGCTTCGAGAAGATGATGGACTACGCCCGCCGCATGGGGCTCGGACAGCCGACCGGCATCAACCACCATCTTGAGTCGGCGGGCCGCCTGCCCTCCTACAAAGAGGGCTACGCGGTCAACCACATGTCCTCGCACGGCGACGACATTGAGGTGACGACCGTACAGCTTGCCAACATGGCCTCGACCATCGCCAACGGCGGCAAGCTCCTCGTACCGCACCTGCCGCGCACGCCGCAGGAGAACGTCCGCTTCAAGCGCGAGGACCGAGGCGAGCTGAACGTCCCGAAGGAGAACCTGCACCGCCTCCTGCCCGGCATGATCGGCGCCGTCAACTACGGCACAGCCCGCAGGGCCTACGACCCCATCCAGACCGTCGCCGGCAAGACCGGCACTTGCACCGGCCAGGGCGCCAAGCTCGGCCTATTCACCTCATTCGCTCCCGTCCACGACCCGCAGCTCTCGGTCGCCGTCATCACACGCGGCTCGGGCGAGGGCGGCAAGCACGCCGCGGCCGTGGCCGGCGAAATCTACCGCCGCCTCAATCATCGCTTCCGCCCGCGGCAGGGCGCGCCCGCCGTGCTGGCTAACGACCTGCTTGCCCCCCGGCCGAAGCTCGACGCACGCAAGGCCGCGGAGGCCAGCGACGAGGAGCGCGAGGACGAGGCCGAGCGCCAGCAGGACGCCTACGTCGTCCGCGAGGCCGGCTCCGACGCGCCGCAGACCGACGCCGAGCGCAACGCACTTCAGCGCACGGTCAAGACCGTGCCGCGCCAGGCCCCCGCGGCCCAGCCCGCGACCGCCCCCGTCGAAGGCAATTCCAACAACGGCGTCCGCCCGCGCCGCGTCGGCGAACGTCCCGAATAGCTGGCGGGGCCCCGCCCGGCCCCTGTCGGACGGAGACCGGAGGCCCGGAAGCCGGGCGGCCCTGACCGCCGCTTCCGGGCCTTTCGCTTTTTACCCCCGCGCCGGAATTACGGCTTGACACGGCACCACGGTTGGGGCAGTATCACCGCGAATTTTGCGCTCCGCCCACAGCAACGCCGCCATCATCCTTACCTCGCACCGAGTCAGCCCCGCCAAACCCCCAAGGAGGCGGCAACTGACCGTGTGAGGTCGGCATCTGAATCAGCACGCGACGCCGGTGCTGGACGAGCGCGCGACCTTCCCCGAAAGTTTTCTATTCCAGGCAGAGACAAGCGCACGGAGGATTTGCGACCGATGAAAACTGTATTGAGGAGTCTCGCTTTCGCCGCGCTGCTGGCGACTTTCACGCTCCCGGCGCTGGCCCAGGACGCCGCAGCCGGCACCGCTGCCTCGGCCCAGGACGACGAGGCGAAGGCCGCCCTCTACGGCGAGTTCGTCAAGCTGATCGGCGTCTCCGACGCCGAGTCGCAGCGTCGCGCCCACGAGAAGGGCAAGGAGTACCTGAGCAGATTCGGCACCCCGGCCACCGACGCCGACAAGCAGGTCGTCGATTACATCAGGAACTGGGTCAACAAGTACGAGGCCGCCGTCCTTGAATACGATTTCGGTCAGGCCGTCACGAACAACCCGGCCCGCGCCTTCGAGCTGGGCCGCCAGATTCTAACGAACAGCCCTGATCGGATGGACGTTCGCCTGTGGCTAGCTCACGCCGGCGTGGTGAACAACCAGAAGGGCAACAAGAGCCTGAACGGTGAGGCGCTGTCGCACGCCCGCGCGGCCCTCCAGATGGTCGAGCAGGGCAAGGCCCCGCAGAAGTGGGTCGTCTGGCCGAGCCGCGACGAGGCGGTAGTCGGGCTCAACCTCTACGTCGCCACGCTGCTCAACGAGTCGTCGCCGCAGGAGGCCATCACCACCCTCGTCAATGCCGCGAAGGCGAACGGCCCCGCCAAGAGCGACGCGAGGGTTTACACCCTGCTCGGCACCTACTACTACAAGAGCGAGTTCGGCAGGCTGGCCGGGGAGTACAAGCAGCAGTGCGAGGGCAAGGACGCCTCGCCCGAGTGCGACGCGCTGTTCGCCAGGGTCCAGAACGCGCTCGACCACGTGATCGACGCTTACGCCCGCGCCGTCGCTTACAGCAAGGACGCGAAGCTCAAGGCCGCCGCGCAGAAAGACCTGACCGCGGTTTACAAGATTCGCTTCCAGAGCGTGACGAACCCCGAGCCGAACATCCAGACGCTCGTGGCCGGCATCACCGCGCTGCCCATCCCGCAGCCGGGCGAGGCCGTGACGCTGCCGGGCGCCCCGGCCGACGCTCCGGCCAACTCGTCGGCCTCGACCACCGTGCCGGTCTCAGCCACCATCGGCGAGTCGGCCAACGCCGCGACGGCGGTCACGACGACACCGCCGGCCGCCAACGGCACCGCGGCCAAGCCGGCCGTTAAGCCCGCGGCCAAGCCGGCCGCCAAGCCCGCGACGAAGGCCCCCGCTAAAAAGGCCAGGGGCAGGGCCTGAAACACTCCGCGCGTTAAGGCGAACATCGGTCGCAACTGATGCCAGCGCCGGGCGCGGGCGCCGACCTTCCGGGGTCCGGCGCCCGCGCCCGGCCTTTTTGCTACAATCCGCCTCATGACTAAGGGCAGCACCACGGAACCCGACCTGGCACCCCTCGCCGAATCTCTCGGCTACGGCTTCAAAGACGCGAGACTCCTCGAACGCGCTCTTACGCACCGCTCCTGGGCGCACGAGAGCGTGCCCTCCGGCGATGAAGAGAGCGCACGGCTCCTGCACAACGAGGCGCTGGAGTTCGTCGGCGACTCGGTGCTCGGCCTCGTCGTCGCAGAGGCCCTCTTCAAGTCGCACCCGCACGTCACCGAGGGCGAACTCTCAAGGATGAAGCACCGCCTCGTCAGCACCCAGACGCTGGCGCGGGTGTCTCGGGGCCTGCGGCTCGGCGAGTTTCTGCGCGTCGGGCGCGGCGAGGAGAAGACGGGCGGCCGCCGCAAGCGCGCGTTGCTGGCCGACGCCTTCGAGGCCGTGCTCGCCGCCGTCTACCTCGACGGCGGCTTCGCCGAGGCCGCGGCCTTCGTCCGCCGCGCGCTCGGCGCCGAACTCTCCGGGGCCACGCCCGAGTCGGCCGCCGCCTCCGACTTCAAGACGCTGCTTCAGGAGCGCCTCCAGGCCGGAGGCCACCCCGCCCCGCAGTACGAGCTGGTCGAGACGCTCGGCCCGCCCCACGAGCGCACCTTCCGCGTCGAGGTCGTCCTGGACGGCGAGCGCGTCCGCGGCGAGGGGCGCTCGATCAAGGCCGCGGAGATGGACGCGGCCTGCCGCGCGCTGCGTGCGATGGGCGAGGGCGGCGGGTGAGTGCAGGGTCGCGGGAGGCGGGCCGGCGGCGGCGCCCGGACCTCGCGCCGGCCGCGGGCTTGACCGCGCTCGGAGCGGTTCTCTAGGATGGCCTGCATATGAGCAGAGAGCAGAGGGGCGCGGTGGAGGAGCCGCCGTCCGTGTCTTCGGGAGAGAGGGCGGGGGCAGCGAAGGCCAAGGGCGGTGGCGCGTCGCGGCCCGAGGCGCCGCAGCGCGGGGTCTTCCGCGAGTACTTCGAGTCGCTGGTGGTGACGGCGGTCATGGCGCTGTTCGGCATGACCTTCATCGTGCAGGCCGTCAAGGTCCCGACCGGCTCGATGCAGAACACGATCCTCATCGGCGACCACCTGCTCGTCAACAAGTTCATCTTCGCGCCGGGGCCGCCGCTGCCCTTCCTGCCGATGCGCGACATCCGCCGCGGCGACGTGATCGTCTTCAAGTACCCCGGAAAGTTCCAGGCCGAGCCGCGCTTCCGCGACAACGTGCAGGTCGACGACACGCGCCCCGACAACACGCCCTACAAGACCAACTACGTCAAGCGCGTCGTCGGCCTGCCCGGCGACCGCGTCGAGATTCGCGGCACAGACGTTTTCCTCAACGGCCAGCCCCACCCCGAGCACAAGGTCGCGGCCGAGAGCCCGCCCGGCGCCGACGACGGCGACCCGTCGAACGGCGTCGCCAGCAGCGCCCCGCTCACGGACGAGCGGGGGCTGCCCCTCGTCGGGGAGAACGCGCCGCAGAAGGGCGAGGCGCCCTACGTCGTCTACTGGAGCCCCGACCTGCTCGCCAGCGCGGGCGACGTGATGACGCGGCTCGAACGCCTGAGCGGCACCGAGCAGGAGGAGGTCTTCGACGTGCCCGAGGGCCACTACTTCGTGATGGGCGACAACCGCGAGAACAGCCTCGACAGCCGCTTCTGGGGCTACGTCCCGCGCGAGGCCGTCATCGGCAAGGCCATGTTCGTCTACTGGTCTTTTGACGAAAGCTTGCCATCGAACGGAAACTTTCTCGAAGATTTTATCAAGAATACTCGTTGGGGCCGGACGGGCACGCTGGTCAGGTAGGCCGCGGCGGGGCGACGGATAAAGCACGGGGCGCCGGCGACCGGCCCGCTCGGCGGACGCGCGAAAGTGAGCGCGTCGGGAGGCGGGCGCGGGGCGGCGCCCGAATTTTTTTAGGGGGCGGGAAGGGAGGCGGGGGCCAAGATGTTCAAACACATGAGCCTGGGCGAGATGTCCTGGGCCGAACTGGGCCGGCGGGTCTACAGGGAAACTCTGGACGACGACATCCTCGGGCGCGCGGCGCAGCTCTCCTACTTCTTCCTGCTGGCGCTCTTCCCGGCGCTCCTCTTCCTGACGGCCGTCCTCGGCCTCGTCGCCGGCGAGGACAGCCAGATACGCCAGAACCTCTTCGGCTACCTGGGTGCGGTGCTGCCGTCCTCGGCCTACGATTTGGTGACGGAGGGCGTCGAGTCGGCCATCGAGCAGAGCGGCGGGGCGAAGATTTCCTTCGGCATCCTGGCGACGCTGTGGGCCGCCTCGAACGGGATGGGGGCCATCAGCCAGACTCTCAACGTCACCTACGACGTGGAGGAGACGCGCCCCTTCTGGAAGACGAGGCTGACGGCCATCCTGCTGACGCTGGCGCTCGGCGTGCTCATCATCGCGGCGCTCGTGCTGGTGCTCTACGGACACGACCTGGGCGAGTGGGTGGCGCGCGCCTTCGGCCTCGGGACGGTCTTCGAGGTCGCCTGGAAGGTCATTCAGTGGCCCATCGTCTTCGCCTTCATCACGTTCGCCTTCGGGCTCATCTACTACTTCGCGCCTGACATCAAGGACCCGGCGTGGAAGTGGATCACGCCGGGCGCAGTAATCGGCGTCCTGCTCTGGCTCGCCATCTCCTTCGGCTTCAAGCTCTACCTCAGCTACTTCAACAGCTACAGCGCGACCTACGGCACGCTCGGCGCCGTCATCGTCCTGATGCTCTGGTTCTACTTCACGGGCGTTGCCATCCTGCTCGGCGGCGAGATCAATTCTGAGATCGAGCACGCGGCGGCCGAGCAGGGCGCGCCCGGCGCTAAGGAGGCCGGCGAGAAGACGCCCGGCGACGGCCGTGCCGGGGGCGCTCGAAGCGGCGGCGGGCAAGACTCGCGGGCCGGGGGCGGGCGCGACTCATCGCAGGCCGGCGGGAGCGCGGCGGCGCGCGTCGTTGATTTCAGGCCGGCGCGCGTGACGAGGCTGCCGCCGGGGCCGAAGCCGGAACGCTCTTTCAGCGTAGGCAAGTTCGCGGTCGTGCTCGGGGCGTGGCTGGTCGGGAAGGTGACGGGCGGGGGCGCAGCGGGCTCCGGGCGGCGCCGTCGCTGAAAGGCTCGGCCGGGGGCGCGCGGGTAGAGCGGGAAGATAAGTCAGCACACGCGGCCGGCGCGGGAGGTTGCGAAGAAGGCGCGGGGTGTGGCGAGACCTCGAAGTCTCGTCGCACCCCGCTTCGCGTTCACTCGCTCAACTGCGCGGTGGCGACGGCGAGCAGGATGACCTTCTTGATGCCCTTGTAGAAAGGCTCGATCTCGCACCATTCGGTCAGGGCGTGCGAGTCGCCGCAGGGCGCGGCGCCGGTCGAGATGGCCGGAATGCCCGCGAGCAACGCAATATTGCCGTTGTTCGACCCTGCCAGGGTGATCTGCGGCCGGAATCCCAGGGCGTAGTGGACTGCCTCGGCCGTCCTGACGAGCACGGAGTCGCGGTGGCCCGGAATCTGCGCCGCGGGCGTGGCCGAAAGGCGCTCTGTCCTCACGGCCATCCGCTCGCGTTCGGCCTCCTCTTTGACGATCTCGGCGATCTGCTTTTCGAGGCGCGCGATCACCTCGTTGCTCGTCGAGCGCAGGTCAACCGTGAACCATGCGTCGGCCGCCTTCGCGTTGGGCACGTCGGCGGCGCCGAGCATCCCGACGTTGAGGTGGGCGGGCACGTCGTCCGGCAGCGGCAGCGCGTAGATGCGCGCGATGGCGCGGGCCGCCGGCAGCGTGGCCGAGTGGGGCGGGGAGACGGAGCGCGTGTGGCCGCCGGGGCCGACGAAGTGGTGGCGATACCAGTTGATGCCGATGCCGCCGTAGGTGAAGCCCTCGTAGCCGCCGTCGAGCGCGATGTACTGGTCAACCTTGCCCTTGTTCTCCTTGACGAACTCCTCGACGCCGCGGAAGCTCGACTCCTCTTCGACCGTGAAGAGGAAGACGAGGTCGCCCCGCGTCCTGACGCCGGCCGCGTCGAGGGCGCGCACCGTCGCCAGCATCGCCTCGATGTTGCGTGTGTCGTCGCCGACGCCCGGCGCGTAGATGCGCCCGTCGCGGACCTCGGCCTTGATCTTCAGTCCCTCCTGAAAGACCGTGTCGAGGTGTGCGTCGAGGACGACGGTGGGGCCGCCGCCGGTCCCGCGCCTCGTGGCGATGAGGTTGCCGGCCGAGTCGTAGCGCACGGAGAGCGACTTCTGCTCGCGCAGAATTTTCTCGACCAGCGCGGCCCGCTCGCGCTCCTTACCCGAGGGAGCGTTGACCTCAGTGACGGCGATCCACTCGCGGAGGATGCGCTCGCGGTCGCGCTCGACGTGGTCGAAGGCGGCCCGCACCCCCGGCCGCGCCAGCAGGCGCCTGACCGCCTCGTCGTAGGGCTGCCCCGCCTGCGCGGCGGCCGGCACGCGGGCGAGCGCGAGGCAGGCGAGCAGAAGGAGTGCGCGGGCGCAGAGGACCGCCCTCTTGTCGCGGCAGGCGCTTACGCCGGGGCGGCGGGCGGGCGTGCTCGTGCTCAAGGTATTCATCATCTCTTCGCTCGGGCGGGAAGTTTGCCGGCCGGCCTCAGCGGCGGCGCCGGAGGTTCTTAATCTTCTGCGGCAGGATCGTGTAGGGGACGTGTTCGGCCGAGCGCCCGGCGCCTCGCAGCAGCTTGACCATGCGGAGCGCGCCGCCGGCGTTGCGCGTGTGGACGACGACCGTGGCCGTGGGTTGAAGGGCCGGCCGCTCGGCCAGCCAGCGGGCGACGGCGTAGCCGGTCCGCTCGTCGTCGTCCTCCCCGGAGTGGTAGTGCTCGGGCAACAGGTCGTGGTCGAGGAAGATCAGGTCGTAGTGGCCCGACGAGAGCAGCTCGAAGGCGCGGGCCGGGTCGGCGGCCACGTCGAGCAAATCGCCCCTGAACTGGTTGGCGAACCACTCGTGGCGCAGCACGTCGTCGTCTAACAGGAAGACGCGCGCGGGCGTGCGCGGCGCCAGCAAGCCTTCGAGGCCGAGTTTGTTCAGCAGACCTTGCAGCGCACCCATCTCGTTCGTCTTCCCGCGGACCCGCCGGCCGACCGACGGCCGCGGCGGCTAGTCTTCGGCCAGCCGCGATCAACCCCTCCGTGCTCAATTTTCGTCAGGTGAATATAGCACAGCGCGCGCCGGGCCGGGCTTCAGTCAGGGCGCGCGCGGGGCCGCCGGGCGGGGCACTTTGCGACGCCGCGAGTTCGGGGCTTGATGTCCGTATAGATTCGTGGCATTTTGTTTCGGCCCCAAGCTCAAGGACCCTTTCCGTCAGATTCTTCAGCGACGATATCGGTGACGACTAATGGCAAAGTGTCCTTACTGTAGCAGGCCCCTGCACCACGGCATCAGGTGCCGGGCGTGCCGCCGATACGTCCTGCGCTGGCCTCACATCGCCGTCCTCACCCTCGTCCTCGGGGTAGCCGTCGTCTTCCTGCTCGAACTCCTGTTCAGGGTTACGTAGCCGGCGGCCGGTCCGCCCGTCGTGCCGTTGCGCTGAACACAACGCCGCCGGCGCCAACAGCCGCCCCCCGCCCGGACGAACCGGCGCCTCGCCTCGCCGCCGCGAGAATTTTTGCAGACGGCCGCAAGGCCCGGAGTCAGAGATGAGACCGCTCCCCCGCTTCACCCTCGCCGCAGTTCTGCCGGCGCCATTCCTGCTGCCGGTCGTCCTTCTATCCGCCGTCCTTCTATCCGCGCCGCTTTCGTCGCCCGCGTCCGAAGGGCAGAGGGCGAAACAGTCTCCGCCCCGCGCCGCCGCTCAGCCAGCCCAGTTCGTCATCTACTCGGTAAAGAAATACGAGCAGGTCACACAGATCGAGCCGGTCGTCATCGTCCGCCGCGGCGCCTTCGTCAAGCCGCCGGTAGAAGAGGACGTGACGGGCGCGCCCGCCGAGGCCGAGGCGAAGAGGTTCATCGGCCGGTATCTCAGGCCGGGCCTCCGCCTGCGCCTCATCTTCGGCGGCGGCGACGCCGGCACGCTCTCTGTCTTGAAGTACGTGGAGCCGGGTTGCGTCGGAATGTACGCCGAAGCGTCGGCCGAGACTTCTGTCAGGCTCGGGGGCCAGGTGCAGGCGCTCGCCACCGACTCCGAAACCCTGCCGCGGCGCGAACCGGCACGCCGCGCGCCGACTGAGGCCGAGCGTTCGGCGGCGCTCGAACAGGCCCGCGCCTCTTTTGCGTCTGCCGGCGTCGGCCCCGCGCCGCTCAAAAAGACGGAGGTTATGAACCTGACGGCCGTTGACCTCGACCGCGACGGAAGGCACGAGCTGATAGGCTCCTTCCGCGTTGACCGTTCGGGCGGCCGGTCTACGGATTTCAACACGCTCTTCGTCATCTTCGAGCCGGCCGGCGCAGGCTTCAAGCCCGCGCTCACCTGGTCGCACCGCGGCGGCGAGGGCGAGTACGGCGACCGCCGCCTCGTTGACTATCTGGACCTCGACGGCGACGGCACCGCGGAAGTAGTCGCCGAAGGCACCTACTACGAGAGCAACAACTACGTCATCTACCGCAGTCAACAGGGGCGCTGGCGCAGCGTCTATCAGGGCGGCGGCGGGGGCTGCTGAATACAGGTGAGTGGTGAATGATGAAAGAGAGTTTTTAGTTTTCAGTTTTTAGTTGAGGAGTAACGCGTCACCACAGGCGGCCGGAAACTAAAAACTAAAAACTAAAAACTAAAATCCGTTTGCCTTTTGTTCAGTTTCGGGAGGGGGCGCGTGCGAGGGGCGCAAAAGGGTCTGCCCCGGGGCCGGAACGCCGGTCTTGAAATCCGTGGGCCGAGTGCCTATAATCCGCCACGCCAGACGAAGGCACGACAGGGCAGTCGCAGCCGAGGCCGCGCACACACGCACCAACCCCCGCGCGGCTTATCAAATTAAGCAGTAAAGGTTCTCCCGGACAACTCGCAGGATGGCGTCTGACAACGCGAAAAAGGTTCCCACCCTGTTCGCCGTGGCCCCCGAAGTCGAGGCCCCGGCCGAGGGGGCGGCCCCGAGGACGAGGGGCGCCGGGAAAGCGCGTCGAGACGAGGCCCCGGCCGTCTGCCCGCTCTGCTTCGGCACCGGGACCGAGGTGGTGCCCGGCAAGGGCGCGCGCCGCTGCCAGTGCCGCACCCGCACGTCGCAGGTCAACCTGCTCGAACAGGCCCGCATCCCCCGCCGCTACCGCGAGGGCACGCCGCCGCGCAAAGAGCCCTGCACTCTTCAGAACTACTACCCGGCGCCGAACAACGGCTCGCAGCTCAAGGCGTTCAACTACGCCTTCCGACTGGTCCGCGAGTACCCGGCCGTCGAGCGCGGCCTGCTGCTGACGGGGCCGGTCGGCGTCGGCAAGACGCACCTCGCCGTCGCCATCCTGCGCGGCCTGATCGAGAAGGGCGTACCCTGCCTCTTCTACGAGAACGGCTCCCTCCTCAAAGAGATTCAGGACAGCTACAACGCCGTCTCGAACACCTCCGAGCTGAGGGTGCTGGCGCCCGTCTACCAGGCCGAGGTGCTGGTGCTCGACGAGCTGGGCGCGTCGAAGCCGACCGACTGGGTGCGCGACACGATGATGCAGATCATCGGCAAGCGCTACAACGACAAGAAGCTGACCATCTTCACCACCAACTACTCGGACGTGAGGCGCAACCCCACCGACGAGACGCTCGAAGACCGCATCGGCGTCCGCCTCCGCTCGCGCCTCTTCGAGATGTGCCGCACCGTCGAGATCGACGGCGAAGACTACCGCCGCAAGCTCGACACGAAGTAGCTGCGGCCGGCGCGGCCGGTGAGACCCGGCCCCGTCTAAGACCTCATTAGCGAGATGAATTTGGCGCGCGCCGGAGACGACCCGGCGCGCGCCTCTCTTTGTGCGCGGAATAGAACACATCCGCCGAGGCCCGGCCACTGGCCTGTAGTACACGCAGAGGCACGAGGCGGGGCGCGGGGCGGGCGTGGTTCGTGGCCGCGCGTGGGCGCGTGTATAATGGCGCGACACGAACAACCCGGCGGCTCCCCGCGCCCGACGCCCTATTCGCCCGAAATTCGCCCGAAATGCCCAGACGCACAGACATCCGCAAAATTCTCATCCTCGGTTCCGGCCCCATCGTCATCGGGCAAGCCTGCGAGTTCGACTACTCGGGCACGCAGGCTTGCAAGGCGCTGCGCGCCGAGGGGTTCGAGGTCGTGCTCGTCAACTCGAACCCGGCGACGATCATGACCGACCCCGAGACGGCCACGCGCACATACGTCGAGCCCCTGACGGCCGAGATCGTCGCGGCCGTAATCGAGCGCGAGCGGCCCGACGCGCTGCTCCCCACGGTCGGCGGGCAGACGGCCCTCAACCTCGCCATGGAGCTTTCCGACGCGGGCGTGCTCGAACGCTTCGGCGTCGAGATGATCGGCGCCCGGCGCGAGGCCATCCGCGTCGCCGAAGACCGCGAGCTGTTCAAGCGGGCGATGGATGAGGAGGGATTGCCCGTACCGCGCGGCGGGTTCGCCCACACGTGGGCCGAGGCCGAGGCCGTGGTCGAGGAGACAGGCTACCCGGCCATCATCCGCCCCTCGTTCACGCTCGGCGGCACCGGCGGCGGCACGGCTTACAACCCCGAAGAGTTCGAGGAGATAGTTCGCGCCGGCCTCGCCGCCTCGCCCGTCAACCAGGTGTTGATCGAGGAGTCAATCCTCGGCTGGAAGGAGTTCGAGCTGGAGGTGATGCGCGACTTAAACGACAACGTCGTCATCATCTGCTCAATCGAGAACTTCGACCCGATGGGCGTCCACACCGGCGACTCGATCACCGTGGCCCCGGCCCAGACCCTGACCGACGTGGAGTACCAGCGTTTGCGCGACATCTCCATCCGCGTCATCCGTCGCGTCGGCGTCGAAACGGGCGGCTCGAACATCCAGTTCGCCGTCAACCCCGAGGACGGCGAGGTCCGCGTCATCGAGATGAACCCGCGGGTCTCGCGCTCGTCGGCGCTGGCCTCGAAGGCCACGGGCTTCCCCATCGCCAAGATCGCGGCCCGCCTCGCCGTCGGCTACACGCTCGACGAGATCAGCAACGACATCACGAAGAAAACGCCGGCCTCCTTCGAGCCGACCATCGATTACGTCGTCGCCAAGATTCCGAAGTGGAACTTCGAGAAGTTCCGCGAGGCCGAAGACGTGCTCGGCACGCAGATGAAGTCGGTCGGCGAGGTGATGGCTATCGGCCGGACCTTCAAGGAGGCTCTCTTCAAGGGGCTGCGCTCGCTCGAATCCGTGCGCCCGCTCCGGCTCCAGGACGTGCCCGACGACGAGCTGCAACGCAAGCTCGCGCGCCCCAACTCGCAACGCTTCTCCTACATCACCTACGCGCTCCAGGCCGGCTGGCCTCTCGCCGAGGTCTACAGGCTCTCGCGCGTTGACCCGTGGTTCCTGGAACAGCTCCGCGACGTGATGGAGATTCAGCGCGGCGTCGAGGGGCTCGCGCTCGAAGAGATCGGCGCCGAAGAGTTGCGCGAGTTCAAGGAGGTCGGACTCTCCGACCGCCGGCTGGCCTACCTAACCGGCCGCACCGAGGACGAGGTCCGCGCCCGCCGCAAACAGCTCGGCGTCGTGCCCGTCTACAAGCGCGTCGATACCTGCGGCGCCGAGTTCGAGTCACACACGCCCTACCTCTACTCGACCTACGAGGAGGAGGACGAGTCGGCGCCCACCACACGGCGCAAGATCATGATTCTCGGGTCGGGGCCGAACCGCATCGGGCAGGGCATCGAGTTCGACTACTGCTGCTGCCACGCCTCGTTCGCGCTGCGCGAGGCCGGGTTCGAGACCATCATGGTCAACTGCAACCCCGAGACCGTCTCGACCGACTACGACACCTCCGACCGCCTCTACTTCGAGCCGCTCACCTTCGAGGACGTGATGAACATCGTGGACGTTGAGAAGCCGGAGGGCATCATCGTCCAGTTCGGCGGGCAGACGCCCCTGAACCTCGCCACGCGGCTGCACGCGGCCGGCGCCCCAATCATCGGCACCTCGCCCGACTCGATTGACCTGGCCGAGGACCGGAGGCGCTTCGGCGCGCTGCTCCGCGAGCTGGGCATCCCCCAGCCGGAGAACGGCACTGCGACCTCTTTCGAGGAGGCCAGCGAGGTCGCCTCGCGGGTCGGCTACCCCGTGATGGTGCGCCCCTCCTTCGTCCTCGGCGGGCGCGCGATGGCTATCGTCTACGACGAGCGGATGCTCGACGAGTACATGCGCACGGCCGTGGACGCCTCGCCCGCAAAGCCCGTCCTGATCGACAAGTTCCTCGAACGCGCCGCCGAGTTCGACGTGGACGCCGTGGCCGACGAGAGCACTTGCGTCGTCGCCGGCATCCAGGAGCACATCGAGGAGGCCGGCATCCACTCGGGCGACTCCTCGTGCGTGCTGCCGCCCGAGCGCATCGCCGAGGAGCACCTTGAGACGATGCGCCACTACGCCCGCGCCCTCGCCCGCGCGCTCAAGGTCCGCGGCCTCATCAACATCCAGTTCGCCATCAAGGACGACCGCGTCTACGTGCTCGAAGTGAACCCGCGGGCCTCGCGCACCGTGCCCTTCGTCTCGAAGGCGACGGGCGTGCCTCTGGCGCGCGTCGCCGCGCTCGTCATGGCCGGCCGGCCGCTCTCATCCTTCAACCTGCCGGAGGAGTTGACGGTCAGCCGCTTCTTCATCAAGTCGCCGGTCTTCCCCTTCAAGAAGTTCCCCGGCGTGGACCCGGTCTTGAGCCCCGAGATGCACTCGACGGGCGAGGTGATGGGGATCGGCGAAACCTTCGGCGAGGCGTACCTGAAGGCGATGGCCGGCGCCGGCGTCGAGCTGCCCGACGGCGGCACGGCCTTCATCAGCGTCAACGATTCGGACAAGGGCCAGGCCGTCGTCCTCGCCCGCCGCCTCGCGCGCCTCGGCTTCCGGCTGACTGCTACGGTCGGCACGGCCGCACGCCTGCGCGAGGTCGGGCTCGACGCCGAGGCCGTCTTCAAGGTCAACGAAGGGCGCCCCAACATCGCCGACATGATCCGCCAGGGCGAGATCGCCCTCGTCATCAACACCCCTCTGGGGCGCGCCTCCCGCTACGACGAGCAGGCCATCCGCCGCGCCGCCCTTCAACACAACGTCCCCTGCGTCACCACGATGACGGGCGCCCGTGCCGTCGTCGAGGCCATAGCCGCCCGCTCCCGTTCGGCCCTCTCGGTCTACGCACTGCAAGACCTCCACACCCCGGCGCGCGATGCCGAGGCCGAGGCGCAGCAGGGAACTACGGTCGGATGACGGGCGACGGCGGAGGGCCGGGCCTGAGGGCCGTCGTCATCACCGTGAGCGACCGCTGCGCGCGGGGCGAGGCCGAGGACGTGTCGGGCGCGCTCCTGGCCGGGCTGCTGGCCGAGGCGGGCGCCGAAGTGATCGCGCGCGAGGTTCTGGCTGATGACCCCGGCCCGCTGGCCGACGCCTTGCGCGCCCACGCCGACCGCGCCGAGGTCAACCTCGTGGTGACGACGGGCGGGACGGGCCTCGCGCCGCGCGACCACACTCCTGAGGCCACGCGCGCCGTGATCGAAAGGGAAGTGCCCGGCGTCGCCGAGGCGATGCGTGCGGCGACGCTCGGGCAGACGCCGACCGCCATGCTCTCGCGCGCCGTCTGCGGCACGCGCTCGGGCGCGCTCATTCTCAACCTGCCCGGCTCGCCGCGCGGGGTGCGCGAGTGCTTCGCGGTGGTCCGGCCCGTGCTCGCACACGCCGTCGCGGTCCTCGCCGGCGGCACGCACCGGCACCCCGACACGGCGGCGGACCGTGACGGGTGACGGGACGCCGGCCGCTCAAAGTCGAAGCGTGCAGGCGACTTGTAACGCCCGTCACCGTGCCCGTGGCCGCCGGATTATAATTTTGACAGCGCGGGCGGGCGGCCCTAGAATCCGTCGCGTACTTCATTTCGCTGCGGCGCGAAAGGAAGGCCCTGCCGATGCCGACCGAACTCCTACTCTTCCTGCAAACAGACGCGACAGGGGCGGCGCGCGCGGCCGCGCCCGGCGGCCCGCTGACGGCCTACTGGCCCGTGCTCATCTTCCTGGCCTTCGCGGCCGTCTTCCCCGTGCTGCCCATCGTCCTCGGCCGGCTCGTCCGCCCGAGCCTCTTCCAGAAGGCGAAGGCGCGCCCCTACGAGTGCGGCATCGACCCGACCACAGACGCGCGCGACCGCTTCACCGTCCGCTTCTACCTCGTCGCCATGCTCTTCCTGATCTTCGACGTGGAGACCATCTTCCTCCTGCCCTGGGCGGTCGTCTTCCTGGGCGACGACTTCTCCTTCACCACCTTCGCCCTCGTCGAGATGTTCGTCTTCCTCGGCATCCTCGTCGTCGGCTATTACTACGCCTGGCGCAAGGGCGCGCTGGAGTGGGCTTGAAAACTCGCTAACCAATGGCTGAGCACCCGGAAGGAATAGTACTGACGAGCGTGGACGCGCTCTTCAACACGCTGCGGCGGAAGGTGGCCGCGCCGCTTCTCGACACGAAGCCGGCGCGCGACCTCGTCAACTGGGGCCGCAAGTCTGCGCTGTGGCCGATGACGTTCGGGCTGGCCTGCTGTGCCATCGAGATGATCGCGGCCGGCTCCTCCCGCTTCGACATCGACCGCTTCGGCGCAGGCGTCTTCCGCCCGAGCCCGCGCCAGAGCGACCTCATCATCGTGGCCGGCACCGTCACGCTCAAAATGGGGCCGGTCGTGCGCAGGGTCTACGACCAGATGCCCGAGCCCAAGTGGGCCATCGCGATGGGCGCCTGCGCCTCGACCGGCGGCCCCTTCGACTCATACTCGACGATGCAGGGCGTGGACCGCGTCATCCCCGTGGACGTTTACATACCGGGCTGCCCGCCGCGCCCCGAGGCGCTGCTCTACGGGCTGATGTGCCTCCAGGACATCATCATGCGCGAGTCGCCCTCCGCCTACATCTTCGAGTCGGACGGCACAGTCCATCGCCGCCGGCAGCTCGAAGGCGACGAAGAACTCGCCGAACTCTCTCCGCCTGACGCCGAGGCCCTCGAAGTCGTGGCCGACTCGAAGAACTGACCGCCCGCCGCGACGGATTCGAGACGCGTAAGGCCGTGCACCAACGGAGCGCGGCCTTTCTTCGTGGGCGAAACTACCTCTGGCGACGCCCGAATCTTCGGCGCGGTCAGAGTCCGGCGAGGTGGCGCGTGTCGTTGACGGCGAGGACGCGCGTGAGGCCGCCGCGTTGCAGCTCGAAGCGGGTGACGCCGCAGTTGGACGAGGCTATCCAGACGGGCCGGAGGTCGGGCGCGTCGAGCGCGCCCATCAGGTGCAGGGCGAGGATGCAGATGGTGCCACTGTGCGAGAAGACCGCGACGGTGCCGCCGCGGTGGAGCTCAATCGCACGGTCGAGTTCGGCAGAGGCGCGGTCGAGCATCTGCCGGAAGCTCTCGCCGCCGGGCAGGACGCGGTCGAGGTCGCGCCGGACGAGCGCGGCGTATTCTTCGGGGAAGCGCTCGGCGGCTTCCCCGAAGGTCAGCCCCTCCATGTGGCCGATGTTTCGTTCGCGCAGCGCCGGTCGCCGGTTGATTTCGAGGCCAATCGAGCGCGCCAGCGGCTCGGCCGTCTCGACGGCGCGCAGCAGGTCGCTTGAAAGGATGGCCGTCACGCCCTCAATCGCGAGGGCGCGGGCGGTGGCCTCGGCCTGCGCGCGGCCGAGGTCGCTCAGGGGCGTGGGCGAGTGGCCGCCGAACCGCCGCTCGGCGTTGCCTAGCGATTGGCCGTGACGGACGAGCAGGACGCGTGTTCTCTCCACGGGGCCAAGTTAAAAAAGGGCGAGGGCAAAAGTAAAGGGGCCGCGCCTCCGGCCGAGAGGCGCGGCCTCCTTTAGTCTTTAGCCGTGCGCACGGCCGAGAGGCGGGCGATTGTGGCGCCCCAGCCGCCGGCCTCGGGCGGGGCGTCTGAGAAGTGTTCGACGAAGGGTGTGCGGGCGAGCACTTTGCGGACGATCTCGCGCTGTACGCCGACACCCTTGCCGTGGATGATGCGGACCTGCCGGAAGCCGAGCCGCAGCGCCTCGCTCAGGTACTCCTCGACGACGGCGCGCACCTCGCGCGGCGGTATCGAGTGGAGGTCGAACACGTCCGTAATTTCCAAACAAACGGGCTCGGGGAAGGGGTCGAAGGGGTCCGCGCCCTCGAAGGGGTCAGCCTCTACGTCGCCCGCCCCGCACCCGGCGAGAGCGCCGCCCTCGTCCGCACGTGCCGCGCACGTCTCATCGGGCCGCCCGCCTGTGCCGAACACCCTTCGGATTAAATCTGTCAGCCTCTTCATCACACCCGACCTCGCGCCGCCGCCCGCCCGGTCTTTCAACGTCGCTCACGCCCGACCTCGCGCCCGGGCCTCGTCAGACCACAGGCGGCCGACAGGCGGCGGTCGCGTTCCTTGACACCCGGCGAAACGCCAACTTACACTCGCGCTCTTCTACACCCGAACCATCCGCGAGTGACCTCAGGGGCGGCGCAGCCTCCGGCGCGAGGCGCAGGCGGCCGCGCCTCGCGCCGAGTCAGATTATGCCTGAAGTCGGGCGGGGCCGGAGAGGCGTTCGGGCGGGCCGGGAGAGTCGATACGGGTTTGAAATTTTACGACGCGAAAGGAAGCTGAAGAGAGATGGGCAGACGGAACAAGATCACTGTGGTCGGGGCGGGCAACGTCGGGGCGACGGCCGCGCACTGGCTGGCGGCGAAGGAGCTGGGCGACGTGGTGCTGGTTGACGTGGTCGAGGGCGTGCCGCAGGGGAAGTCGCTCGACCTGGCTCAGGCCGCGCCCATCGAGGGCTTCGACGTGCGGCTCACCGGCGCCACCAACGACTACGCCGAAACGGCCGGCTCCGACATCGTCATCATCACGGCCGGCCTGCCGCGCAAGCCCGGCATGAGCCGCGACGACCTCTTGAAGACCAACGCCGAGATCGTCTCGAACGTCGTGGACCAGGTCGTCAAATACTCGCCCGACTCGATCCTCATCATCGTCTCGAACCCGCTCGACGCCATGTGCCAGGTTGCGCTCAAGCGGTCCGGCTTCCCGAAGCACCGCGTTATCGGCATGGCCGGCGTGCTTGATTCGGCGCGGATGCGCTGCTTCCTCGCCGAGGCGCTGGACGTGTCTGTCGAGAACGTGACGGCCTTCGTGCTCGGCGGCCACGGCGACACGATGGTCCCGCTGCCGCGCTATTCCACCTGCGCCGGCAT
>DASQMB010000024.1:0-29390 GCA_035645715.1 Pyrinomonadaceae bacterium | reverse complement strand
ATGTCTGTCCAGACCTCCTCGATGTAGGCCAGGCACTCGGCCTTCGTCCCCTGCCTGCCGGCGTCGTTCCAGCCGAGCGCGTTCTCGCGGTCGGCCGGCCAGATGGAATATTGCTCCTCGTGGTTGACCACCACCTTGTAGGTGGTCGTGTCTTCGCGTTCGTCAGTGCTCATGCTTTCTCCTTCGTCGATGTCGGTTGGGTCGTGCGGTCGTGGCTCCTCCACGCGGGCGGGAGGAAGTCTCTGAGAGCGAGCCCCACGCCGCTTTCGCGCGCCAGCTCGCTGACGTACTTGGCGAGGGCGAGGTCCAGCACGCCGAGGCCGAAGGGGCTGAAGACGGTCACGGAGTCGGGGGTGTGCGGCGACTCGACCGCCCCGCTCGTGATCTCGGCCAGCGCGCAGTTGATGAAGTCGCGGTTGCCGACCAGTTGTTCGGCGAGGTTGACGGAGGTACGCGCGCGGCACACGTGGTCCACGTCGTCCACCACGTTGACGCACTTGAGGATGACTTCCGGCAGCAGGTCGCGCAGGGAGATGTGCAGGACGACCGTGCCCGGCGGGCACGCCTCAAGGCTGTGGACGAACGGCTCCAGCGCCGTCGTGGCGAAGGAGATCAGGCGGCCGCCGGCTAAGACTTCGTCGAGGCTGCCGGCCACGGCGACCTCGACGTGCGGGGCAAGCGCGCGGCACCTCTCGGCGAAGAGCGCGGCGTGCTCCGGCGTCCTGTCGTAGAGCGTGAAGGTTTCGAGCGAGGGGAATTGCGCGAGGAGGAAGCGCGCGATCTCGAAGTTGATGAGCCCGCAGCCGACGAAGCCGACGCCCCGCACCTCGGGGCCGGCGGTCAGGTACTTGGCCGCCACCGCGGCGCTCGCGGCCGTCCGCTTCGCGCTGATGACGGAGCCTTCGAGGATGGCCTCGGGGTGGCCCGTCCGCGCCGAGTTGAGGATGATGACGGCCGAGGCGCGGTCCAGCCCGGCCTCAAGGTTGTCGGGGAAAGAGGCGATCCACTTGAGGCCCGCGACCCCGAACCCGTCGCCGAGGTAGGCCGGCAGCGCGATGATGCGGTTGCGCGGCTGGCTCGGGAACGAGAGGAAGAGAGAGTGCGGCAGCGAGCTGTCCGCCTTGTGGTGCGCCTCGTAGGCCGAGCGCACCAGCTCCATGATGTCGCGCTCGCGGCCGTCGAGGAGCGAGATGATCTCCTCGCCCCTCAGGATGGCGACCTCGTGCTGGTCTTTTGGTCTGTTCACGCTTCAACTCCGACTTGTTGGACGGCCGGGAAAACCGGCACCGACTCCCAGTGCCGGAGCACCCACTCGTCCGAGTAGATGGTGTCGAGGTAACGCTCGCCGCGGTCGGGTAAAATCATGACGCAGGTGGCGCCCGGCGGGAGCTGCGGTGCAAGGCGCCCTACGGCCGTCAGGATCGCCCCCGACGAGCCGCCGACCAGCAGGCTCTCGTAGCGCACGAGCCGGCGGCAGGCGACGACGCATTCCCAGTCCGTCACGTGGACGCACTGGTGGACGAGATCGGGGCAGAGCAGTTTCGGGACGATGGCCGAGCCGTGGCCGGGGATCAGGCGCTTGCACGGCTGGCTGCCGAAGATGGCGCTGCCGGCCGCGTCCACGGCGACGATCTTCGTGTGCGGGCTGTGGTCGAGGGCGTACTCGGCGCAGCCCTTGAGCGTGCCGCACGAGCTGGTGGCGCAGAAGAGGTAATCCACGCTAGTGCCCAGCTCCTCCAGAATCTCGCGCATGGTGTTGTGGTGAGCGAGCGCGTTTCCGGGGTTGGCATACTGGTTGGGCCAGTAGCTGTTGGGAATCTGCTCGCGGATGTTCTGCACGCGGTCGATGCGGGCCTGCAACAGCTCGCCGCCGGCCGCGTCGTCCTCGGTCACCACGCTGACCTCGGCCCCGAAGGCGCGCAGGATGTCGAGGTTGCTGCGGGTCGTCTTGGTATCTACCACGCAGATGAAGCGCAGGCCGTAGAAGGCGCAGACCTGCGCCAGCCCGATGCCGAGGTTGCCCGAGCTGGATTCGACGATGGTCGTCTCGGCGTTGATCTCCCCGCTCCGAAAGCCTTCCTCGATAAGCCTCAGCGCCGGGCGGTCTTTGATGCTGCCGCCCGGGTTGAAGCCTTCGAGCTTCGCGTAGAGGCGGATGTCCACGTCCTCCATGACCCGGCTGAGTCTGACCAGCGGGGTGTTGCCTATCATCGAGGTGATGTTCTCTCTAATCACGGCGGCGGTAACTCCGATCTGGGTAAGATTCTCCGACCCCCTGCCCCGCGGCGGGCGGCCGGCAGAGGTCGCGCGCGGCCCGCGCCGGCCGCGATTCAAGGTGAGCAAAGAGGATGTTGAAAGGGGGAAGGAGCGGGCTATTGCGGCCCCGCCCGAAGCGCCCACGACTCGTGTGGGGGATTTTCGCCGGCCGCTGCCCGGCCGACCCGCCCGTCAGGCGCCGGCGGTTCGCGGTCGCGGCAGCGTGGAGAGGCCGCTCGGCATGATGAAGCCGGGGGCGCCCGCGCCGGCCGCCGCCAGCGCCGACTCAAGGTTGCGGTGGGGCTCGAGCCCCATGCGGCGGACCACCTCGTCCTCCAGCCCCGAGACCAGCAGCAGGCGGAAGCGTTCCGCCTTCCGCCTCAGCCCCCAGGCCGTCTGCCCGTTGACCTTGTAATTCTCCAGCAGCCTCAGGGCCGTGGCGCGCGAGCCGCCGGGGACGAACCAGTCAAGGAAGTCGTCGCGGCCCAGCCCCTGCGGGCACTCCGCCAGCACGATCATCGTGCCGCCCTCGGCGAGCAGGTGCGAGGCGTGCTCCATCGCCTTGTGCGACTGAATCAGGTTGAGGTCGCGCGGGTGGCCGCCGGCGCTGACGATGACCAGCGGGCGCCGCTCGGCGAAAGGCACCGTGTGCGCCGCCGCGTACTCCGCGCAGCCGCGCAGGTGCGCGTCGCGCCAGTGGCCCGCGTAGACGGCGGCGATCTCGCCCGCGCCGTTCAGCACGGTGTTGACCAGAAACGACGGGTCGAGCAGGCTCACGGCCTCGACCATGTCCTCGTGCACGGGGTTGCCGTCGAGGCGGCCCGAAGTCACGCCCGCGCGCTTGTCCATCGTCCGCTCGTCGAACGAGAGCTTGTGGTTGTGCTGGATGGACGGCTCGGCCGCGCAGCCCGGCAAGACGCCCTTGCGCCCGCCCGAGAACCCTGCGAAGTAGTGGAACGTGATGCCGCCGACGACGACCACTCGGTCGGCCTCCAACAGCCGGCGGTTGAGCGCGACGGGCGTGCCGCGGCTCGTTACGCCGAGCGTGACGCACTCCGCGGGGTCGCTCGCGTGGTGCGCGTGGACCTCGATCCGGGCGGCCAGCTCCGCGCCGAGCAGTTGGCGAATCTCCGCCGCGGTCGGCGGGCGGTGGATGCCGCCGCCGACCAGGCACGAGACGCGTTCCGGCGCGACGCCCCGCCCCCGCAGGCGCGCGTAGAGCTGCGCCATCACGCGCCCCACGCCTGCCGCCCGCGTCGCGTCCGGTATGACGCACACGACGCGGTCGCCCTTCCCCACCAGCTCCGCGAGGCGCGGCGAGTTGACGGGCGCGTCTATCGCGGCCGAGAGCGCGTCGTCGGTGAGCGGCTCGGCGTGCGCGTCGCTCGCCAGCAGCACCTCGAAGCGGTTCGGGTCGTAGGCGAACTCAATCGTCTGTGTCCCGTACCCGAGCCTGACGGCCGCGGGGGCCGCCGTGCCCGTCGGGGCGGCGTGGGCCTGACTCATAACTTCAACTCACTCGTGGGGTGCGGGGTGTGGCGGGCAGAGCTACCGCACGTCGGGGGCGGCCTTGAAGCTCTGCAAACCCGACTTCGGGCCTGACCTGGTGCGGAGATTTAACTGAGCCAGAGGCGCTCGTTGATTCACGACGGTTCACCTATCATACATAGCGCCGCGCCGCTTTCCAACTCTTTTCGGCGCGCGACGCTGGGCCGCGCCCGACTCAGGACTTTCCGACCTCTCTCGGCGGGCGGCGGTTCCGGCTGAGCGCCTGCTTCTGCCGCCGCGCCCGCTCGTCCACCTTCTCGAAGGACGGCTCGGTCGCCTCCTGCCGGCCGAGGTAGACGGCCAGCGCGGCCACGGTCGGGTGCCTGAACAGGTCCACGACCGTAAGCTCGCGCTTCAGGGCGCCCTGCAACCTCCTCAGCAACTGGACGAGCAGCAGCGAGTGGCCGCCGAGGTCGAAGAAGTTGTCGTTGACGCCGACCCTCTCGACCTTGAGCACCTCGCGCCAGACCTCTGCGATGGACTTCTCCGTCTCGGTGCGCGGCGCGACGTACTCTGTGCCGGCGGCCAGCCGCTCGGCACTCAGGCCGGCGAGGGCGCGGCGGTCTACCTTGCCGTGCGGGGTCAGGGGCAGCGCGTCGAGCAGCCTGAAGCCGGCCGGGATCATGTACTCCGGCAGCTTCGGCTGTAGGAAGCCGCGCAGCTCGCCGCCGGTCGGGACGGCGCCGGGCTCCGGCACGATGAAGGCGTCGAGGCGCTTCTCCTGCGAGGGGTCGGCCGCCGCGAGGACGGCCGCCTCGCGCACGCCCGGGTGTTGCGTCAGCACGGCCTCGATCTCGCCCAATTCGACGCGGAAGCCCCTGACCTTGACCTGCTCGTCGGCGCGGCCGATGAACTCGATCTCGCCGTCGTCCGTGTAGCGCGCAAGGTCGCCCGTCCGGTAGAAGCGCTCGCCCTCGATTGTCACGAAGCGTTCGCGGGTCAGCTCTTCGCGGTTCAGGTAGCCGCGCGCCACGCCGGCGCCGCCGAGGTGGATTTCGCCGGCCACGCCGACCGGCACGGGGTTGCCGTGGCCGTCGAGCAGGCGCAGGCGCACGTTCCCGAGCGGGCGCCCGATCAGGTTCCGCTCAAGCGGCCGGCCGCGCGGCACCTGGTAGCCGGTACAGATGATCGTCCCCTCGGTCGGGCCGTAGAGGACGTGAATCTCGGCCGCCGGGAAAATCTCGCGCATCCGCTCCAACAAATCCGGCGGAACCCAGTCGCCGCCGATGAAGACCTTGCGCAGCCGCTCGTAGCCCCCGGCGGCCTCGCCGCTCCTGTGCGCCTCCGCCACCTGCCGCATCAGGCTCGGGACGACGTGCAGCAGCGTCGCCCCCTGCAAGCTGCGCGTGAACGCGCCCATGTCTAGCACGGACTGCGGCGGGTAGAGCACGGCCTTCCCGCCGGCAAGGAGCGGCATGAAAAGCTCGAACAGGGAGATGTCGAAGGAGAAGGAGGCGAGGACCGGCATCACGTCGTCCGGCCCGGCCTCGTGCCGGCGCCGGCTGCACGCGAGCGTGTTGACGAGTTGGCCGTGTTCGACGACGACGGCCTTCGGCCGGCCCGTCGTGCCTGAGGTGTAGATCAGGTAGGCCATCTCGTCGGGGCGGGCGCGGGGCGGGAGGTCGTCCGGGCTCTCGGCGTCGATCTCGTCCCGCGCGCGCTCAAGCTCGATGACGCGCGCCCCTCCGGGCCGCAGGCCCGCGGCCAGCGCCGTCTGCGTGAGGATCACCTTCGCCCCCGAGTCCTCGATCATGAAGGCCAGCCGCTCGGCCGGGGTCTGCGCGTCGAGCGGCACGTAGCACCCGCCCGCCTTCCAGATGGCGAGCAGCCCGACGATTGAGGCCGGCGAGCGTTCGACCAGCAGCCCGACGCGCGTCTCCGGCCCGACGCCCGCGCCGCGCAGGTATCTCGCCAGGCGGTTGGCCCGCGCGTTCAGCTCGCCGTAACTGAGCTCCTCGCCCGCGAAGGCCAGCGCCGCCCGCCGCGGCGCCCGCGCCGCCTGCTCCTCGAACAGCTCGTGGACGCGGGCCTCCCGCGGGTAGTCCGCGGCCGTCTCGTTCCACTCCACGAGCAGCTGATGCCGCTCGCCGGGGCTGAGCAGCGGCAGCGCCGAGAGCGCGACCGGCGGCTGCGTCGCCACGGCTTCCAGCAGGTTCTGGAAGTGGCCGACCATCCGCTTGACCGCCGCGGCGTCGAAGAGGTCCGAGTTGTACTCCACGGTCCCGACCAGACGCGAGCCGGTCGCCACCATGAAGAGGGTCAGGTCGAACTTGGAGGTCTCGGGCTCGACATCCACCGGGCTCAGGGTCAGGTCGGGGAGGCCCGGCTCCGGCTGCGGGGCGTTCTGCAACCCGAAGACGACCTGAAAGATGGGCGCGTAGCTCAGGTCGCGCGGCGGGTTCAACTCTTCGACCAGCTTCTCGAACGGCACGTCCTGATGCGCGAACGCGCCGAGGCTCGTCTCGCGGACGCGCCTGACCAGCTCAGGGAAAGACTCGGCCGCGCGCAGCGACGTGCGCAGCGGCAGCGTGTTGACGAAAAAGCCGATGAGCCCTTCCAGTTCGGCGCTCGTCCGGCCGGCGACCGGGGTGCCGACGACCACCTCCGTCTGTCCGGTGTAGCGCCACAGCAGCGCCTTGAAGGCCGCCAGCAGCACCATGAAGAGGGTCGCGCCTTCGCGCCGGCTCAGGCGCCGCAGCCCCTCGCGCGTCTCGCCGCCCACCTCGAAGCCTTCGAGCCCGCCGCGGAAACGCTGCACCGCCGGGCGCGGCCCCGCCGTCGGCAGTTCCAGCAGGGGCGGCGCTCCCGCCAGTTGCCCGCGCCAGTAGGCGACCTCCTCGGCCATCCCTTCCGCCAGCCACTCGCGCTGCCAGACGGCGAAGTCGGCGTACTGCACGGGCAGCTCGGCGAGCGACGGCGTGCGCCCTTCGACCTGTGCCCGGTACAGCTCGGCCACCTCGCGCACGAGCACGCCCATCGACCAGCCGTCCGAGACGATGTGGTGGAGCGTGAGGACGACGATGTGCTCCTCCTCCGCCAGGCGTATCAGGGAGACGCGCATCAGCCGGCCCGCCTGCAAGTCGAAGGGCGCCGCCGCCTCGGCGGCCATGAGACGCCGGGCCGCCGCCTCGCGCTCGGGCGCGGGCAGTTCGCCCAGGTCGTGCCGCACCACCCCCACCGGCTCGGCGGGCAAGACCTGCTGGCGCGGCTCCTCGCCTTCGACCACGAAGCGCGTGCGCAGCGTCTCGTGACGGCGCGCCAGCTCGCCGAGCGCCGCCTCCAGCTCGGGGACGAGCAGGCGCCCCGTCAGGCGTAGTGCCACCGGGATGTTGTAGAGCGCGCTGCCCGGCTCTAACTGATCGAGGAACCACAGGCGCTGCTGCGCGAACGAGAGCGGCAGCCCCGCGTCGCGCCCCACGGCCCGGAGCGGCGGCCTCGCGGCCGAGCCCTGACCGCGCCGCTGCGCGGCCTCAACTTGCAGGGCCAGCCGCTCAATCGTCGGGGCGTCGAAGAGCGTGCGCAGGGGAAGCTCGACCCGCCAGATGGAGCGGACGCGCGAAAGCACCTGCGTCGCCAGCAGCGAGTGGCCGCCGAGGGAGAAGAAGTTGTCCCTCCGCCCGACCCTGGCGTGGCCCAGCACCTCCGTCCAGACCTCGGCCAGCAGCTCTTCCGTCATCGAGAGCGGCACGGGCGCCGCCGCGTCGTCGCCGCGCCCGGCCGTAGAGAAGTCCGGCTCGGGCAGGGCGCGACGGTCGAGCTTGCCGTTCGGCGTGAGCGGCATCTGCGGGAGGAAGACGAAGGCCGCGGGCAGCATGTATTCGGGCACGCGCTCGCGCAGGTACTCGCGCAGATGCGGGCCGAGCTGCTCGACCGTCGCCCAGCGCAGCGGGTCGTTGGCGTGCGGCCCGGCCTGCCTGCGGCGCGGCTCGCGCGGGGGGCTGAGCTGCAAAGGCCCGAGCGCCTCCGCGGCCCTGCGCAGGACGACGGCGAAGCGCCCGCCCTCGTCCAGCCCGAACGCGCTCACGTTGACGACGTAGGGCAGTTCGCGTTGCAGCGCCCACAGGGCCGCCGGATCGACTCCGCCGCCGGCCGCGGCCGTCGCGTCGCGCAGGGCGCGCCGCAGCTCGCCGATTGTCGCCCTCTTATCGAAACCTTCGAGCAGCCGCAGGAGCGCGAGGTCTTCCGCGAGCCGCGCGTTGGGAACGTTGGCGAAGCAGAGCAGCTCGGGCGCCTCCTCGCGCAGCAGGCGGGCCAGGGCGTCGAGCGTCATGCCCTCCGCCTGCCAGTCGCGCCAGGCGGGCGCAGCCGCCTCCCCGCCCACCTCTCCGACGCGCAGCACCACGTCGTAGCGGAACTTCGTGAACTCGTTGAGGTGGCGCCCGCCCTTCAGCTCGCAGTGGACGTGGCCGATTCGCGGAAGGCGCGCGGGCAGGTCCAGGAAGAAGTCTGGTGAGAGCAGCAGCTCCTTCTCCTGTAGGCTCCGCTTGAGGACCTGCTGGCGGAACTGGACGACCGCCTGCGCGGCGGGGGCCTCGGCCAACTGCACCGAGGCGTGGAAGGCCGACAGCAGCGGCAGGCTGCGCACGCCGCCGACGAAGACGGCCCCGCCCGGCCGCACCACGCCGAGCGCGCCCTCGATCACGCGCCGCAGGTAGTCGCCGCTCGGCAGGTACTGCGCGACCTCGTTGACGACGACCACGTCGAAAGAGTCGGGCGGCAGCCCCTCGAAGTCGTCGGCCGCCCGCGCCTCCAGACTGATCTCGGGCAGGGCCTGCCGGCTCTTTTCGATCTGCTGGCCGAGGAGGCGCAGCGCCTCCTTCGAGATGTCCGTCCCGACGTACGAGTCGCAGTAGGGGGCGACGCGGAACATGATGAGCCCCGTCCCGCAGCCCACCTCCAACACGCGCGACGGCCGCAGCGAGAGGATGCGCTGGGCCGAGTCTTCGACCGACTCGATGATCTCCTCTTCGGAGAACGGCTGGCCCGTGTAGCTGTTGATCCAGACGCGCAGGTTCAGCGCCTCGTCGCGCTCCGAGCGCGCCTGCTCGCGGTAGACTTCGTTGTAGACGGCCTGCCAGCGCTCGACCTGCTTCGCTTCCAGGTCAACAGCCGGCGCCGCGGCCTCGTCGCCCACGTCGTCCCGGCGCTCGCCCCCGCCGCCGAGCGCCGGGACGACGTAGGCGACGAGGTGCGCCTCGCCCGCCCCGCTCTCCTGGGCCAGGACGAGCGCCTCGCGCACCTCCGCGTGCCGGGCGAGCGCGGCCTCGATCTCGCCCGGCTCGATGCGGAAGCCGCGCAGCTTGACCTGGTTGTCGACCCGCCCCAGGTACTCGACACTCCCGTCAGGCAGGTAGCGCGAAGCGTCGCCCGTCCGGTAGAGGCGCGCGCCCGCCTCGCCGCTCAAAGAATCGGGCACGAAGACTTCGGCCGTGCGTGCGGGGTCGTGCAGGTAGCCGCGCCCGACGCCGTCGCCGCCCACGTACAGCTCGCCGCGGCAGCCCCTGGGGAGCGGCGAGAGGTTCCCGTCGAGGATGTAGAGCTGCGTGTTGATGACGGGCCGCCCGATGGGCATGTGCACGACCTCGGGCGGCGGCGGCTCGAAGACGGCGTGGTGCGTCACGTCGTCGGAGCACTCGGTCGGGCCGTAGGCGTTGAGGACCGGGACGCGCGGGTAGCGGTCCAGCCAGCGGCGGCACAGGTCGGGCGGCAGCGCCTCGCCGGTCAGGATCATCCAGCGCAGGCGGCGCAGGGAGAGCCCGCCGATGCGCTCGCGCTCTCGCTCGTCGAGCATGGCGCGCAGCAGCGAGGGCACGGTCTCCAACACCGTCACGGCCCGCTCCTCGGTCGCCTCCAACAGCCTCGGCCCGTCGTGCGCCACCTCGTCGGGGAAGACCTCCACGCGTCCGCCCACCAGCAGGGCCGCGAGGAACTGCCAGACCGAGATGTCGAAACATTGAGAGGCCGTCTCGGCGACCACGTCCTCGCCCGTCAGGTTCAGATCACGCACCTTGGCGTAGAGGTGGTTGACCATCCCGCGCTGCTCGATCATGGCCCCCTTCGGAACGCCCGTCGAGCCCGACGTGTAGATGACGTAGGCCAGGTTTTGCGGGCCGCCGCGCGGCGCGAGGGGCTCGGCCGGGGCATCTTCCGAAAGGGCCGGGGCGGCGACGGCGATGGGCCTGGCCGGCGGGCGGGAAGACTCCGGCAGGAGCCCGAGGGCCTGAGCGAGCGGCCGGCCGAACTCTTCCGAGACCAGAAGCAGCGACGCGCCGCTCTGCGAAACGATCTGCGCCAGCCGGGCCGGCGGGGCGGCGGGGTCGAGCGGCAGGTAGGCCGCGCCGGCTTTGAAGACCGCGATGATGGCCGTTAGCAGCTCGACGCCGCGCTCGGCCAGCAGGGCCACGACGCTTTCGGGGCCGACGCCCTCGGCCGCGAGCGCGAGCGCCAGGCGGTCGGCCCGCTCGTTCAACTGCCGGTAGGTCAGCTCGTGGCCCCCGCAGCGCACGGCCGGGCGCTCCGGCGTCCGCGCCGCCTGCGCCTCGAAGAGCCGGTCGAAGGTTGCGTCGCGCGGGTAGTCGGCGCGAGTGCGGTTCCAGCCGAAGAGCAACTGCTCGCGCTCGGCGCGGTCCAGCAGCCCTATCTCCGCGAGACGCGCGTCGGGCGACGCGACGGCCGCCCGCAGCAGCGACGTGAAGTG
The DNA here is from genome assembly GCA_035645715.1 of Pyrinomonadaceae bacterium. Classification (GTDB taxonomy): domain Bacteria; phylum Acidobacteriota; class Blastocatellia; order Pyrinomonadales; family Pyrinomonadaceae; genus QHXN01. Next base: position 18,889 of record DASQMB010000024.1, on the reverse strand, counting down.
CCCGATGATGCGGCGGACGGTGGCGGCCTCGAAGAGACTCGAATCGTACTCGAAGGTGCCGATCAGCCCCCGCTCGGTCTCGATCAGGATGAGCGTGAGGTCGAAGCCCTGCGTGCGGTCGGTCTCGTATTCGAGGATCGAGAGGTTGACGCCGGGCAGGCGCCCGCTCTGCACGGGCGCGTTCTGCAAGGCGAACATCACCTGGAAGAGGGGCGAGTAGGAGAGGTTGCGTTCCGGTTGCAGCGCCTCGACCAGCCGCTCGAACGGCAGGTCCTGGTGCGCGTGGGCTTCGAGCACGACCTCGCGCACCTGCCGCAGCAGCTCGCGGAAGGTGAGCCGGGCCGAGAGCTGCGAGTTGAAGACGCTGGTGTTGACGAAGAAGCCGATCAGGTTCTCGGTCTCGGCCGTCGTGCGGCCCGAGACGGGGCTGCCGACGGGGATGTCCTCCTGCCCCGTGTAGCGGTAGAGCAGCGCCTGCAAGCCTGCGAGCAGCGTCATGAAGAGCGTCACGCCCTCGCGGCGGCTCAGCGCCTTCAGGGCCTCGGCCAGCCCTCCGTCCAGCTCGACGGTCTCGTGCCCTCCCCTGAAGGTCTGGACGGGCGGGCGCGGGCGGTCGGTCGGCAGTTCGAGCAGCGGCGGCAGCCCGGCCAGCCGGCGGCGCCAGAAGTCCAGGTGCCCGCCGACCGACTCGTCCTGCAACCACTCGCGCTGCCAGCGCGCGTAGTCGCCGTACTGGAAGCTCAGCTCCTCCAGTGGCGAGGCCGCGCCGCTCGCGTAGGCGGCGTAGAGCGCCCCGACCTCGCGGATGAGGACGCCGCTCGACCAGCCGTCGAAGACGATGTGGTGGACGGTCAGGATCACCACGTGGTCTTCGTCGCCGAGGCGCAGCAGGCGGCCGCGGAAGACCGGCCCCTGTTGCAGGTCGAACGGGCGGTTGACCTCAAGGGCGATGAGTCGCTGCGCCTCGGCCTCGCGCTCCTCCGGCGGCAGGCCCCTGAGGTCTTCCGCGGGCAGGCGCAGCGGCTGCGGGGGGAGCACGAGCTGCACGGGCCTCCCCTCGAAGACCGGGAAGCAGGTGCGCAGGACTTCGTGGCGGCGCACGACCTCGCTCAGGCTGCGTTCGAGCGCCGGCACGTCCAGCGGCCCTTGCAGGCGCACCGGCAGCCCGATGACGTTCAGCGCGCCGTCGGGCTCCATCTGCTGAAAGAACCAGAGGCGCTGCTGCCCGAACGAGAGCGGCGGCAGCCGCCCGAGCAGCAGCCTCCGCTTGTCGGGCGGCATGGCCGCGATGCGCGCGACGAGGTCGTTGACCGGGTTGTTTCGCTCGGCGATGTTCGTGGTCATGTGTTGAGCCCGCCCGGCGCGGCCGACTGCTCCGCGCCCCAGAGTCTTTCGACGGCCGTGTGCATGAACATGCTGATGCTGATGGAGAGTTCCTGCGCCGCGGCCTGGTGCCACCAGAAGATCGGGATGTAGAGCATCTCGCCCCTTCGCAGCGTGGCCTCCACGGCCTCGGCCTGCGCGAACAGCCCGTAGCGCCCGGCGTCGAAGTTGTCGGGATCGACGGGGCTGGCCCAGCAGGTCGGGTTCAGCTCGCTGACGTAGAGGCGCTCCCACTGCTCGGGCGCGAAGAGCAGGAACCGCTTCGAGCCGTAGAGCTGCGCGTTGAGGTTGTGGTAGTTGTCGTTGTGAATCGTCGAGCGCTGCCCGGCCCCGCCCATCCACAGCCGGAACTCGCCGTAGCGGAGGCCGGGGAAGTAGTTGGGGAACTTGAAGAGCGGCTTGAGCGAGCTGAGGTAGCGGGCCACGCCGGGATGGTCGAAGGGGAGGTTGCCGAGGTAGGGCGGGCGCCGCCCGCCGGGGGCGGGCGCGCTGATCGAGTCGATGTAGTCGCCGAGCGGCACCTCCTTCTTCGCGCCGCCGTGCCAGAAGTACTGGAACTCGTCGTCGCTCTCGCGCACCGTCACCACCACGGGGCCGAACATGGACTTGATGGCGGCCGGCGTGAGCATGTTCTGCGCCGGCCAGCGGCTGACCACGTCCGTGACGACCACGGGGCGCGTGTAGTCGGCCGAGGCGGCCGCGAACTCCGCGGGCGACGGGTTGCTGATTCTTTCGACCTCTCCGCTGATCCTCATCTCGGGCTCCCCGCCGCTAGATGTCGCGGCGCGTGTAAGGGTCGGCCATCGCAAACAGGACGCGGCGCGGCCCCGCGTAGGACCCGCGCGCGTGCGCCGTCAGCATGTTGTCGAGCATCACGATGTCGCCCGGCTGCCAGTCGAAGGAGACGAGCTCCTGCGAGTACGCCCCGCGCAGGTGCTCAAGCACGTCGGGCTCGATGGGCGACCCGTCGCCGTAGTAGGTGTTGTTGGGCAGGTCCTCCTCGGCGAAGGATTCGAGCATCACGTCGCGGATGACGGGGTCAAGCGTCGAGACGTGAAAGAAGGTCAGGTGGTTGAACCAGACCTCCTCGCCGCTTAAGGGGTGGGCGGCGACGGCGGGGCGCACCTGCCGCGTGCGCAGCCGGTCGCCCTCCTTCCACTCCACCTCGATCCGGTTGCGCGCGCAGTAGGCTTCGACTTCGGCGCGGTCGTCGGTCTGGAAGACCGTCTGCCAGGAGAGGCCGAACCCGTCGCCGAAGTTGCGCACGTACATCCACTTCTTCCGCCTGAACTTCTCGACCACCTCCGGCGCGATGCGCCGCAGGACTTTGCGGCAGTCGGCCAGCGGCGTCTCGCCCCCGCGCTGTGCCGGGACGAGGCAGCAGAAGAAGAGCGTCAGGGGCAGGTGTTGCGAGTATGAGTGCTCGTTGTGCGGGAATATCCTCTGGCTGGCCGGGTAGTCGGTCGAGGTGTAGATGTTGTCGCCGACCTCGTGACGCGGCGACGAGCGCTCGCGGTACTCCATCACCTCGCGCGCCGCGGCGGCCGTGAACCCCGCGAAGTCTTCGACCGTGCTGACGCCGAAGCCGCGCAGCAGGACGGCCCCGTGGCGCAGCAGGCGCTCGCGGAGGAACTCTCTTTGCTCCCGCGCCCACGCGGCGAGGTTCAAGCCCTCGCGGCTCGGCTCTATGACCAGCGGCAGCAGGCTCCCCGGCTGCAAACATTCGGCCCTGACGGCCGCGTCCGTCGTCAGCGTCACAGTCTTACCCTCCCCCACGCTTTTACGAGACCGTAATTAACCAGGCCTTCGCCGTCGGCGTCGGCGGCCCCGGCCGCGAGGCGCTGTAGCCGCCCGTCAGCAGGACTCTGCCGTCGGCCAGGACCGTCGCGGAGTTGAAGTAGAACTCGTCGCCGAGGTCGCCCCGGAGGAGGGTGAAAGTCCCCGCCCGCGGGTCGAAGACCTCGACCCGTCGGCCGCCGCCGGCGACGACGACCCGCCCGTCGGGCAGCAGGGCCGTCGCCGTCGTGTGCTTGAATCGCGGCTGGTTCATGTCGCGCGCGGCCGTGAACCTGCCCGTCCGCGGGTCGAAGACCTCGGCCGTCGGGCGGCGCCCGCTCCACTCGTTATCGACGGCCCCGCCCGTCAGCAGCACGCGCCCGTCGGCGAGGGCGTTGGCGGCGAACTTGAAGCGCCGCTGGTTCATGTTGGCGGCGGCGGTGAAGGTGCCGGCGGCGGGGTCGTATACCTCGGCCGTGTCGAGCACCGTCCGCAGGTCGGAGGTGCCGCCGCAGACGAGGACGCGCCCGTCGGGCAGCGGCGCGGCCACGACAGAGCCGCGGGGCGTCTTCATGCTCCCGGTCAGCCTGAAGCTCCCGTCGGCCGGGTTGTAGAGCTCGGCCTCGGCGACGCCGCGGCGGTTGTCCAGCCCCCCGGCCACCAGGACGAGGCCGTTTCTGAGCGGCACGAGCGCGTGCGCCTCGCGCGCCTTGACCATGTCGCCGGTGGGGGTGAACCTGCCGGTCGCCGGGTCGTAAATTTCCGCGCTCCGGAGGCTGCCGCTCTCGTTGATGCCGCCGGTCAGCAGCACTCTCCCGTCGCCGAGCGGCAGGGCCACGGGGCCGACGCGCCTGGCGTTCATCCGCCCGGTCGGCGTGAAGGAGCCCGCGCGCGGGTCGTACAGCTCGGCCGTGTCGAGGTAGACATTGTCACTCTGCATCCCCCCGGCGATGAGCACCTGGCCGTTGCGGAGCAGCGTCGAGGTGTGCACCGAGCGCGCGACGGTCATGTCGCGCGCGGCGGCCACGCCGGCGCCGGCCGCGGCGGCCTGGCCCGCGGCCGGCTCGCCGCTGGTCTTCGAGACACAACTGAGTAGAGAGAAGGCGGCGACGACGGCCGCGAACAAGTGGCCCCACAGGAGGCCCGACGTTATCAACATTCCTGCTTCCTCCGGCACGACGCGGTCAGCTCCGGCAGCCTCAGGTCCGGCCGCGACGCGAGCCGCGCCAGCGTCTGCCCATACTCGTCCACCATCCGCGCCGCGGTCTGCGCGGAGAACAACTCGCGGTTGTAGAGAACGGAGCCGGCGACCGCCTGCGGCTCCTCCCAAAGTTTGATGTACAGGTCGCAGCCTGTCATCTTCTCTTCCGTCTCCACCATGCTGACCTGCAAGTCCGGCAGCTCCTCGGCCGCCCCGGCCGCGTTCTTAAAATCGAAGGCCACGCGGAAGAGCGGCGCGCGCCCGCGCACACCGTAGCCGTCGTACTCTTCGCCGGGGAAGAGTTCTTCGAGCAGCGCGCCGAAGGGCAGCTCCTGGTGTTCGTAGGCGGCCAGCGTCGCCTCGCGCGCCCGCGCCAGCAGGTCCGTGCCGCGCACCTCTTCCGAGAGCCTCAGCCGCAGCAGCACGAGGTTGACGAAGCTCCCGATCAGCCCTTCGGTCGCCGCCAGCGTGCGCCCCGCCACGGGGACGCCGATGACGAAGTCGCGCGCGCCCGTGTTCGCGTGGAGGAAGGCTGCGAAGGCGGCCAGGCCCGCCATGAAGAGCGTCACGCCTTCGCTCGCGCAGAGGCTCCTGACGGCCTGCGAGGCGCCCTCGTCCAGTGTCAGCGGCAGGCTCGCGGCGGGCGCAGTCCGCCACGCGGCCGGGCGCGGGAAGTCGGCCGGCAGCCCGGGCAGCGGCGGCGCGTCGTGCAACACCCCGCGCCAGTAGTCAACGGCCCGCGCCCACGCCCCCTTGCCCGCCGACTCGCGCTGCCAGCGCGCGTAGTCTCCGTACTGCGCGGGCGGTTCGGGCAGGCGCGGCTCGCTGCCGCGGCGGAAGGCCGCGTAGAAGTGGCCGACCTCGCGCAGCAGGACGCCCGCGGACCACCCGTCGAAAATCATGTGGTGCGCGCCGAGCAACACGACGTGTTCCTCCGGGCCGAGGCGCAGCAGCGTAGCCCGCCAGAGCGGCCCGCGTTCCAGGTCGAAGCGCTCCTGCGCCGCCCGTCCGGCGAGGCGCTCGACCTGCGCGGCCCGCTCGGCCGGCTCCAACGTACTCAGGTCCCGCACGGGCAGGGCGACCGGCGCCGGCGGCAGCACGACGGCCGCCGCCCGTCCCTCGATGACGGGGAAGATGGTGCGCAGGACCTCGTGGCGGCGCGCCACCTCGCCGAGGCTGCGCGCCAGGGCGTCGGGGTCGAGCGGGCCGCCGAGCCGCACGGGCAGCGCCGTCACGTTGGGGGCCGCGCCGGGGCGCGCCTCAAGCTCTCGCAGGCGCTGCTGGCTGAAAGAGAGCGGGGGGAGCTTCTGCAACAGCAGGGCGCGCTTCTCCGGCGGCAAGGCGCTGATCCTCGCGGCGAAGGGGTGCGGTCGTCGGCTCTCGTCGGGCATGGTCGTGCTCGTCAATCAAACAATCAAGGCTCGGGGCTGTCTTCTTCGCGCCGGCTCAGGCGGCGGCGGCGGAGGGCGTCCCGGCGCCGGCTCGCCCACTCCTCGGGAAGCTCGGCCGGCGCCTCGGGCGCGGCCGGCGCGGCGTGGCCCTGAAGGAACCGCGCCAGCGCGCGCACCGTCGGGTGCTCGAAGACGCTGAGCAGCGGGAACTGCCGCTCAAGCCTCTTCTGCAAGCGGTCGTGCACGCGGATTATCAGGAACGAGTGGCCGCCCAGCTCGAAGAAGTTGTCGTTGACGCCGACCTCTTTGACCTGCAACAGCTCCGACCAGGTCTCGGCGATGAGGGATTCGAGCCGGTCGGCGGGCGGCGCGAACTCGGTCGCCAGTCCCTCGCGCCCGGCGGCCGGCGCCGGCAGCGCGCGCCGGTCCAGCTTCCCGTTCGGCGTGCGCGGCAGGGCCGGCACGGGCATGAAGACGGACGGCACCATGTAGTCGGGCAGGCGCTCGCGCAGGTGCGCGCGCAGGTCGCCCGGCGCGGGCGCGGCGCCGTCGCCGGCCGCGACGTAGTAGGCGACGAGGCGGTCGTCGCCGGGCTCGTCGCCTACTACGTCGCGGCTGACGACGGCCGCCGAGGCGACGGCCGGGTGCGCCTCCAACGCCGACTCGATCTCGCCCAGCTCGATGCGATAGCCCCTGAGCTTGAGCTGGTTGTCCGCGCGCCCGAGAAATTCTACGTTGCCGTCGGCGAGGAAGCGGCCGAGGTCGCCCGTCCGGTAGAGCCGCGCGCCGGGCTCCGGCCCGTATGGGTCGGGGAGGAACCTTTCGGCCGTCAGGCCGGGGCGTCGGTGGTAGCCGCGCGTGACGCCCTCGCCGCCGACGTATAGCTCGCCGGCCACGCCTACGGGCGCGGGCTGGCCGTGAGCGTCGAGGACGTACATCCGGCCGTTCGGGACGGGGCGGCCGATGGGCACGTTGAGCCCCTCCGCCAGCCCGCCGACCTCAAGGACGCTGCTCCACACGGACGCCTCGGTCGGCCCGTACTCGTTGAACAGCTTCGCCTGCGGCATCAGTTCCCGGTGGCGCGCGACGAGCGCGGGCGGGCAGGCTTCGCCGGCGACGATGACCGTCTTCAGCGAGTGCAGACGCTCGACCTCCGGCTGCTGCAAGAGGAAGGAGTAGAGCGACGGCAGGCAGAGCATCGTCGTGACCCGCTGCTCGCGGATCAGGCCGGCCAGGCCCGAGAGGTCGCGCTCGAAGTCCCGCGACGGCAGCACCAGCGTCCCGCCGCCGGTCAGCGTCCAGAAGATGCCCGCCACCGAGCTGTCGAAGGCGAAGGAGGAGAGCAGCAGGAACGACCCGACGGGCTCGCGGTAGTAAATGTCGCGCGCAGCCGTCGAGTGGGCCAGGTTGCGATGCTCGACCATCACGCCCTTCGGCCGCCCCGTAGAGCCGGAGGTGTAGATCATGTAAGCCAGGTGCTCGCCCGCGGGCGCCGGCTCGGGGGCGGGCGCGGGAGGCGCGGGGCCGTCTAGCTGCGCGCTCTCAATCGCCAGCCAGCGCAACCCCTGCCCGGCCAGCTCGCCCGCCAGCCTCTCCTGCGTCAGCGTCAGCGCGAGGCCGGCGTCGCGCGCCATGAACGACAGGCGCTCGCGCGGGTACTGCGGGTCGAGCGGGACGTAGACGCCGCCGGCCTTGAGGATGGCGAGGATGCCGACCGGCATCTCCATCGACCGTTCGACCAGCAGGCCGACCCTCACCTCGGGGCCGACGCCCTGCTCGGCCAGCAGCGCGGCCAGCCGGTCGGCGCGCTCGTTCAACTCCCCGTAGGTCAGGCTTTGACCGCCGAAGCGGACGGCGGCGGCCTCCGGCCTGCGCCGGGCCTGCTCCTCGAAAAGGTGATGGACGCAGACCCCGCGCGGGTAGTCTGCGGCCGTTTGGTTCCAGTCGGAGAGGATTTGGCGCCGCTCGCCCTCGTCGAGCAGCGGCAGGCGCGAGACGGGCGCGTGGGGCTCTGCGACGACGGCCGCGAGCAGGCGGCGGAAGTGGCCCGTGAACCTTTCGACGGTCCGCGCCTCGAAGAGGTCTGCGTTGTACTCCACGGAGCAGTTGAGCGCGCCGCCGACCTCGACGAGCCGGACGGTAAGGTCGTACTTCGCCCCCGCCACCGGGGTCTCCACCGGGCTGAAGGTGAGGTCGGCCATCTCCAGCGTCCCGATGGGCATGTTGTGCAGCGTGAGCATCACCTGGAAGACGGGGGCGTGGCTCAGCTCGCGCTCCGGGTTCAGCTCCTCGACCAGCTTCTCGAACGGCACGTCCTGGTGCGCGTAGGCTCCCAGGCAGACCTCGCGCTCCTGCCGCACCAGGTCGGCGAAACTGGCCTCTGCCCCGACGCGGCTGCGCAGGGCCAGCGCGTTGATGAAGAAGCCGATGAGCCCCTCCGTCTCGCGGCGCGTCCGGCCGGCGATGGGGCTGCCGACGACGATGTCCTCCTGTCCCGTGTAGCGGTAGAGCAGAATCTTCAGGACGGTCAGCATCGTCATGAACTGCGTCGCGCCGTGCTTCTGGCTCAGCTCGCGCGCGGCACTGACGAGCCCCGCGTCCCACGCGTCGCGCGCCACGGCCCCGCGCGACGTTTGCACGGACGGGCGCGGTCGGTCGGTCGGCAGTTCCAGCCGCGCCGGCGCGCCGGCCAGTTGGCGGCGCCAGTAGTCCAGCTCCGCGTCCAGCCGCTCGCCGCTCAGCCACTCGCGCTGCCACGCGGCGTAGTCGGCATACTGGATCGGCAGCTCCGCGAGGGGCGCGGCCTCGCCCCGCACGTAGGCCGTGTAGAGCTGGTTGACCTCGCTGACGAAGACGGCCGTGGACCAGCCGTCGCAGACGATGTGGTGCATGGTGAGGCAGACGACGTGGTGGTCTTCGGAGAGGCGCAGCGCCAGCGCGCGGATCAACTGCCCGCCCCGCAGGTCGAAGCCGCGCCGCGCCTCGCGGCCGATTGCCTCGGCGGCCGACGCCTCCGCGGCCTCAGGCTCGAGGTCGGTCAGGTCCTCCACCTGCAAGCGGAGGGGGCGCGGCTCGTCGGCCACCTGCACCGGCCCCGCCTCCTCCAGCACGAAGCGCGAGCGCAAAACTTCGTGGCGCTGCACGATCCTGTTCAGGCTCCATTCGAGCGCTTCCAGCCGCAGGCCGCCGTGGAGGCGGATGGCGAGCTGCACGTTGTAGAGCGAGCCGCCGGGCGCGAGCTGTTCGAGGAACCAGAGCCGGTACTGCCCGTAGGAGAGGGGCGCGCCGGCGCCCGCCCGCTCGCGCGGCCGGATCGGCGGCAGCGACCGCTCATCCCCGGCGCCGCCGCCGGCCCGCTCGTCGAGCCACTGTCCGAGCTGGCGGATGGTCGGCCGCTCGAACAGCGTCCTCAGCTCGATCTCGACGCCCCACACCTCGTGCACGCGCGACATCACCTGCGTCGCCAGCAGCGAGTGGCCGCCCATCCCGAAGAAGCTCTCGTCGAGGCCGATGTTCCCGACCTCAAGGACATCGTGCCAGATGCCGAGGAGCAGCTCCTCGGTCGGCGTGGCCGACTGTTCCGCGCCGTAGACCGCCTCGCCCCAGTCCGGCTCCGGCAGGGCGCGCGCATCGACTTTGCCGTGCGGCGTCAGCGGCAGGCTCGCGCAGGCGACGAGCTTGGCCGGGATCATGTACTCGGGCAGCCGCGGCTGTAGGGACCCGCGCACCTCGCGCAGGGACGGGGCGCCCTGCCCCTCCGCGGGGACGACGTAGGCGACGAGCCTGTCCTGCCCGTGCCGGTCTTTCCTCACCGCGACGTGGGCCTCGCGGACGCCGGCCGCCTGCCGCAGGTGATACTCGATTTCGCCCGGCTCCACGCGGAAGCCCCGCAGCTTGATCTGCGCGTCGGCGCGGCCGAGGTAGACGATCTGCCCGTCGGGCATGTAGAGAGCGCGGTCGCCCGTCCGGTAGAGCCGCCGGCCCGCGAGCCCGCTCAGGGCGTCGGGCACGAAGGCGGCGGCCGTCAGGCCGGGGCGTCGGTGGTAGCCGCGCGTGACGCCCTCGCCGCCGACGTATAGCTCGCCGGCCACGCCGGCCGGCACGGGCTCGCCGAATTCGTCGAGGATGTAGAGGCGCGTGTTGGCGACGGGGCGGCCGACGGGCACCGGCCCGTCGGCCGCCTGCGCGAACGTGACCTCGTGGACGCAGCACCCGACGACCGTCTCCGTCGGGCCGTACTCGTTGAAGAGGCGCGTTTGGGGAGACTCGCGCTGCCACGGCTCGACCATCTCGCCCGCGAGGGCCTCGCCGCCTATGACCAGCGCGCCGCACTCGGCCGCCGGGCGCCGCCCCTCTACCTGCCGGTTGAGCAGTTGCAGGTGAGAGGGCGTGAGCTTGATCAGGCTGTAGCGGCGCGAAACCGACAGGGCCGCGAGCAGGCCGTCCACGCCCGGCAACTCCGGCACCAGCTCGACCCCCGCGCCGGTGATGAGAGCCGGGAAGAGGCTCGTCACAGTCAGGTCGAACGTGAGCGGCGTGTGAACGAGGGCCGGGCCGCCGCCCGCCACCGGGTAAGCCTGCCGCGCCCAGAGAAGGTAGTTGAGCAGGCCGCGGTGCGAGACCATCACGCCCTTCGGCCGCCCCGTAGAGCCCGACGTGTAGATGAGGTAGGCCAGGTTCTCGGGCAGCGCCCGCGGCTCGGGGTTCCGCACGCTCGCGCGCGCGAAGACCTCGGCGTCGCGGTCCAGACAGAGCACGCGGCTGGGCCCCGGCGGCAGGCGCCCGAGCAGCCCCTCCTCGGTCAGGAGCAGCCCGGCCTGCGCGTCGGCCAGCACGTCCGCCAGCCGCGCCGGCGGCGACTGCGGATCGAGCGGGACGTAGGCGCCCCCCGCCTTCATGACGGCGAGGAGCGCGACGACCATCTCCGGCGAGCGCCCGACCATCAGCCCGACGACGGCCTCCGGCCCGACGCCCTGCGCGCGCAGGTGGTGGGCGAGCCGGTTCGCCCACTCGTTCAGCTCGGCGTAAGTCAGCCGCCGCCCGCCGCAGGAGACGGCGACCGCCTCCGGGCTGCGCTCGGCCTGCTCCTCGAACAACTGCGGCAACAGCCGCGCGTCTGGCAGCGGCGCGGCCGTCCGGTTCCATTCGACGAGCAGCCGCTCGCGCTCGGCCGCCGTCGGGAGCGACAGCCGCGCGACGGCGACGCCCGGGTTCTCGGCGCCCTGTTCCAGCACCCTGAGAAGGTGGCCGATGATGCGTTCGATTGTCTCCGGCTCGAAGAGCTGCTGGTTGTAGAGGGCCGTAACGCTCAGCCCCTCCCCCGCCTCCTCGAACTGCAAGGTCAGGTCGTTGCGCAGCTCGGGCAGCGGCCCGTGCAGTCCTTCGAGCCGCAGCACGCTGTCGAAGAAGGGCGACCGCTCCAACGTGCCTTCACGCTTCAGGTCGGCGACGAGGAGGCCGAAGGAGTACCTCTGCCTGTCGTAAGCCTCTGCGAGGCTGGCTCGGACCTGCGTGAGCACGTCCTTGAAGCTGGAAGCCGGGTCGATCTCGACGACTACGACGAGCACGTTCGGGGCCGCGTCCGCCGCCGGCTCGCCGCCGAGCGCGGCCGGGCTGCCGACGGAGATTTTCCGGTGCCCGGAATACTTCAGGAGGCAGACCTTGTAGGCGGCGAGCAGCGTGACGTAGAGCAGGAAGGGCGAGCCCTTCGTCAGCCCCCTGAGCCGCGCGCAGAGCGCGCCCGGCAGTTCTACGCTCAGGCTCCCGACGGCGCCCAGGTAGATGGGGTGGCGCGGGTAGTCGAGGGGCAGGAACGTCTCCTCAAGCCCGCCCGACAGCCTCGCCAGCCAGTAATGCTTCTCCTCGACCAGTTCGGGGTCGTAGACCACCGTCTCCTGATTCGCCGCGCTCATAGCACCTCGTCTCCGCAATCGTCGCCCGGCTTCGGGCCGGAGCCGTCGCAGGGGAAATCTTCAGCCGCGCCCGAGTTCGGCCAGCAGCGGGTCGGCACCGTAGACGTGCCTGAGCGCGGCCAGCAGCGCGCGCACGTCGAGGACGATGGCGCGCCCGCGCTCGCCGTCGTAGAGATACCTGCCGACCAGTGCGTGCTCGTTCGAGTCGAAGACAATGCCCAGCAGCTCGCCGCGCTCGTTGACGACCGGGGAGCCGCTGTTGCCGCCGACCACGTCGTTGGTGGTGACGAAGTTGAAGGGCGTCTCCGGCTTGAGGGTCGCGCGCCGCGCGAGCCAGCGCTCAGTCAGTTGGTAGGGCGGCTTGTTGCCGTGCCGCCGCGCCCTGTCGAACAGCCCGTCGAGGTAGGTGAAGGGCGGCAGCTTCTTACCGCCCTCGCTGTAGCCGGCCACGCGCCCGACGCTGAGCCGCAGCGTGAAGTTGGCGTCCGGGTAACGCCCCTCGCCGAGCAGCGCGTGCAGGGCCTCTTCGACCAGCGGGTAGCTCTCGCCCTCGACCTCCACGACCTCCGCCTGGTAGCGCCGGCGCAGGCGCAGCGCCTCGGCGTCGGCCCAGCGCGCCAGCACGATCATCGGGTCGGTGCTCGCCTCAAGGCCGCGCAGGCCCTCACCGGCCAGGCTCTTGCGGAAGCCAACGTCGTCGAGGCGCGTCTGCGACATCAGCTCCGCAGCCCTCTCGGCGGGCGACTTCCCGGCCAGCGCAGCCTTCACGGCCGGGTGCGCGTCGCCCAGCGCCTCCTTCAACAGGGCGAGCGAGTTCGCCAGTCTCAGCTCCTCGAACTTACTCTTCTTCGGCGCGCCCGAGACCACCTGGGCCTCCAGCCGCGCGAGGAAGGCGTCGTCGAAGCCGGCCATGCGCTCCTCGGGGGGCTTGGCCCGCTCCTGCGCCAGCCGCACGTGCTCGCGGGCCGCGCGGAAGAACGCGGTCTCGAACGCCCACGCGTCGTCGAGCAGGCGCCGCTCGGCCTCGTATGCGTTCAAGTCGCGGCGGGCCTTTTCGACGGCCGCGAAGGCCCGCTCGTAGCGCTCGCCGCCCGGCCGTCGCGCGGCCTGCCGGCGCCACTCCTGCTCGCCCCGGCGCCGGGCTTCGAGGACGCCCGGCCGCGAGAGCCCCTGCACGCGGCCCGACAGCGCCTTGATCGTGTTCTCCGCGTCGAAGATTTGCGTCTGCACGCTCACGGCCTCGGCCTCGCCTAGCGCGGCGAAGGCGCGGAGCGCGGCGAGCTGGGTCCGCAGGCGCTTGACGACGAGCGGCAGCTCCGTGCGCGTCAGGTATTCGAGGTGCGCGGCCGTCAGGTACCTCTCCGTCGTCAGCGGGTAGCCGGCGACGACGACCGCCGCACCCTCCGACGCGCCCCCGGCGGCCGGCGCGAGGTGGCTCTCCGTGCGCAGCGGCTTGTCGTCCTCGTAGACGCGCAGCAGGGCCGCGTCCAGCCAGAACCGCGGGTAGCGGTAGTTGTCGTCGTCGCCGCCGAAGTTGGCGACCTCGCGCTCAGGGATGAAGACGAGCCGCACGTCGCGGTAGACCTTGTAGGAGTAGAGCGTGTGTTTCAGGCCCCTGAAGTGTGAGAGGACATCGCTGGTCAGGCCGCCGGCCTTGTCCGTCTCCTGCACGATGCGGACGCTCTCGCGGCGGCGCGCGCCCGTCGCCTCGGCCGCCGGCATCCCCTCCTTGACCGCGCCGTTGACGCGCGCCGTCACGTCCTCCTGCCGCTCAAGCACGCGCACTTCGACGCCCGGCAGCTTCAGCTCCGCGCCCCGCTCGCGCGCCAAATAACCGTCCTTCACGTAGTTGTTCTGCACGGAGCTGATCTTCTGGACGTAGTCCTGCGCCACGTGCTGGTTTGTCAGCAGGAGGCCGTCGGCCGAGACGAAGGCGCCGGTCCCGCCGTTGGGCAGCCGCACGGTGGCTCGCCGCAGGCGCTGCAACAGCTCGTCGCCGAGCTTGATGCGGTGGCGCTTCTCGATCTGAGCGGCGGGCACGCCGTTGAGGGTCCAGAGCCCCTCGTCGGCGGCGGCCGGAAGGGGCGCGAAGATGTGGAACGCGACGAGCGCGGCAGCGACTGTTTTCCTGAAGGCCATGAGCTTGTCTCCCGCGAGTGTGCTGACTGGAAGGCTTCGGCCCCGCCGCCCGGCGGGTCACTGTTTGAGCCACGCGTCGCGCAGCCTGAGCTGTTCGGGGGTCGGGTCCGGCACCTCGCGCACCCTGAAATCAACGTCGCGTGTGACGCCGATCAGCAACTCCGCCTGCCTGACCTGTTCGCCGCGCCTGACCGTGACCGGCACCGTCTGGCCCTTGCGGCTCGTCACCAGCTCGCGCACCCCGGCGACGCCGTCCTTAGCCACGTCGAGGTCGCCCAGCTTCAGCAGCACGTCGCCCGCTTCCAGCCCCGCGCGGGCGGCGGGCGAGCGCCTTACGACGTTGGTCAGCGTGACGCCGCCCGGCCCCTGCCCCAGAGCCACCCCGAGGCTCGGCCGCTCGTTGACGATCTTCTCCAGCCGGTAGCCGGCGTATCCCAGAATCTCGTCGTAGGGCGGCACCTCGGTCCCCGACACGTAGCGCCGGAAGAAGTCTCGGTAGTCGCGGCCCGTGAGCTGGTTGATGATGCGGACCACGTCGTCGGCCGTGTAGCCGCGCCCCTTCTTGTACGACTGCTGGTAGAGCAGGCGCATCACGTCGTCGAAGGAGGCCCGGCCGGCGGTGTCGCGCCGGATGGAGAGGTCGAGCAGCGCCCCGACGACGTGCCCGCCCATGACGAAGGAGTAGTCGGCCTCAAGCGTCCCCTCGTAGCGCACGGCCGAGAGCACCGAGGCGTTGGCCGGCGAGAGGTAGGCCCGCGCGGGCCGCCGCTCAACGTCGGCGATGGCCTCGCTGAGCCGCATCATGAAGTCTTCGCGCGTGCCGTAGCGCGCGCGCAGCCGGGTGATGGTCATGTAGTAGCGTGTCACGCCCTCGGCCAGCCACAGCAGCGGCGTCTCGACCTCGCGCGAGTAGTCGAGCGGCCAGTACTCGGCCGGGCGCATCCGCATCAGGTTCCAGGCGTGGAAGAGGTTGTGGTTGGCCGAGGCGAGCAGCCGGGCCGGCTCCGAGTCTTCGTCGTTCGGGCGGACGATGTGGAGGTGCGAGTTCATCGACTGAATCTCGGGGAGCGTGTTAGGCCCCGGCCCCTCGACGCGCTGCTTGAAGATGTAGAAGTAGAGGTACTTGTCGAAGGGGCGCTCGCCGAAGATGGCTGCCTGCACCCTCTCGACGCGGGTCAGGATTTCGATCATCTCGGCCGTGCGCTCTTTGGAGTACTTGCCGGCGGGCGTGGAGGCGAAGTAGCGCGGCTGCCCGTCCACCTCGAACCTGGTGAGGTCGAAGTGGCCCACCATCGTCTGCGAGTCGGCGAGGCTGTCGTAGTCGGCGGCGGTGTAGGCCGCGGGGTCCGCGGTCTCCTTCAGCGTCGAGAGGACGGCCCAGCCGGCCGGCGCCTCGAAGCGGACCGCGGCGGGGAGGTCGCGCCGGCTCTGCACCATCGGGAAGAAGTGGACCCCGGTGAAGAAGCCGAAATCCTGGTCGAGGTAAGCCTGGCTGGCCGAGAGCACCTCGGCGCGGTAGCTGTAGGAGAACCTGACCTCCGGCGCCCCGCCCGTCTCGATCTCCCACGTCTGCTTGCGCGGCATGACGAACGTCAGGGGTTTGCCGGCCCCGTCCGCGGCGCTGATGTCGAAGATGTTGGTGACGAAAAAGTTGGTCGTGTAGATGCCGGGCCGGAAGACGGGCAGCTCCAGCCGCAGCCGCGGAGCGTTGACGTTTTTGACCACGGTCGTCGCCCGGTAGACCTGCTCGAACGGGCTCTCGACCCTCACCGTGTACTCGACCTGCGGCCTCGCCCCCCGGGCCTGCGCCGCGGCCTGCGCGTAGCAGCAGAGGCAGAGGAGGAGGGCGGAGACGGTCGCTACGAGGCGGCTCTTGATCATCACGAGTCTGGGTTCCTTTCGACTGTTGCCTTCACCGTCGGGTTAAGTTTTCGCACGGCGCCGCGGCCGGCCGAGCGCCTCACCCGACCTCGAACGAGAACTCGTCGGCGGCGAAAGACCGGCCCGCCACGGGGGCATGGGGCCGCGGCTCCATGCCGGCCGGGAATTCGAGGTCGCGCACCCTGCCCGCGGCGTCGCGGCAGATCGACAGCAGCACCGTCCTGAAGTGTTCGAGGAGTTGTTCGGCCGTCTCGTCGGCGAACGAGCCCCTGTGGTACATCAGCCGGATGAGGGTCTGTTCGCCGGGCACGACCATCAGCATCAGCTCGGCCTGCGGCGGGTCAACGTAATCGAAGTGGGTAATCTCCAGGCTCCCGCGGCCGTCGCGGAGCGACTCCTCCACGGGGTAGTTCTCGAAGACGACGAGGCTCTCGAAGAGGCGCTCGCGCTCGCCGAGGCCCGCCCACTTCTGCACCTCAGCCAGCGGGCTGTACTCGTACTGCCGGCTCTCGGCCTGCTGCCCCTGTAGCCTCCGCAGCCACTCGGCGACGGCCGCGTCGGGCTCGATTCTTGCCCGCACGGGCAGGCTGTTGATGAAGAGGCCGACCATCTCGGCGACGCCTTCCAGTTCGGCCGGACGGCCGCTCACCGTCACCCCGTAGACCACCTCCCGCTCGCCCTTGTGGCGACCGAGGACGACGGCCCAGGCGCCCTGCACCAGACTGTTGACCGTCACCTGCATGGCCTGCGCAGCGCGACGCACCTGCTCGCTCTCTTCCGGCGTGAGCCGAGCCCGACGCTCGCCGGCGCCGGAGCGTTCTCCGCCGTTGTGGTGCGGTTGACGGCCGCCGAGGCGCGTTGCCCCGCCGACGCCTTCGAGCGTGCGCTCCCAATATGCCCGCGCCGCCCCCGCGTCCTGCCGCTGCAGCCACGCGATGTAGTCGCGGAACGGCCGCGCCGGCACCCACCCAGGCTCGCCTCCCCGCCTGAACGCCTCGTAGCCTCCGAGCACCTCGCGCATCACCAGCGGCACCGACCAGCCGTCGAGCAGCAGGTGGTGGTGGCTCCAGACGAAGTGGTGCAGCTCGTCTCCGAGGCGGATCAGCCGCAGCCGCATCAGCGGCGCGCGGGTCAGGTCGAAGCCGAGACGGCGCTCCTCTTCGAGTAACTGCGCCAGCCGCGACTCCTGCTCCGGCGCGGGCAGGTGCGACCAGTCCGACTCGTCCCAGGGCAGGCCGACGCGCTCGGCCACCACCTGCACGGGGCTCTTCAAACCCTCCCAGACGACCGCCGTCCGCAGCACGTCGTGGCGCGCGACGACCTCCTCCCAGGCCCTCCGCATGGCGGCGGCATCGAGCGCGCCGCGCAGCCGGCAACTGATCTGCTCGATGCCCGCGCCGAGCGCCGGCTCGTAGAGGTGGTTGAAGAACATCCCCTGCTGCATCGGCGACAGCGGGTAGATGTCTGCGACGGGCCGGTGCTCGCGGAGCAGTTGCTCCAACTGCCGCGGGTCGAGCCGGGCCAGCGGGAACGGCGCCTCCGCCGACGCGGCCGCGTCGTGCCCGTTGCCTTCGCCCTCGGCCGCTTCCTCCGCCGACGCCGAGAGGGCCGCGGCCAGAGAGGCGACGGTCGGGTGGGCGAAAATCTGCGCGGGGCGAAGTCGCAGCCCCTTCTGCCGTGCTCGGGCCGTGAGTTGCAGGCTGAGGATGGAGTCGCCGCCCAGCTCGAAGAAGTTGTCGAAGACCCCGACCTCGGCGACGCCCAGAACCTGCGACCACAGCCCCGCCAGTTCTTCTTCGAGAGCGTTGCGCGGGGCGACGGGCGGCGCGGCCAGCGCGGGCTTGAACTGCTCCGGCGCCGGCAGGGCCTTGCGGTCTACTTTCCCGTTCGGCGTCAGGGGCCACGCGTCGAGGGGCACGAAGGCCGTCGGCAGCATGTAGTCGGGCAGGCGCTCTTTCAGATACAGGTAGAGTTCGCTCGTGTCGGGCGCGGCCTGCCCGTCCGGGATGACGTAGGCGACCAGCCGCTTCAGCTCGTCGCGGTTGGCGCCCGCGCGCTCGTCCGCACGAGCCACGACCACGGCCTCGCGGATTCTCTCGTGCCGCGTCAGCAACGTCTCGACCTCGCCGAGCTCGATGCGGTGGCCGCGCACCTTGACCTGCGTGTCGAGGCGGCCGAGGCATTCGATGAGCCCGTCGGGACGGTGGCGGGCCAGGTCGCCGGTGCGGTACAGGCGCGCTCCTTTTGCGCCCGCGAAAGGGTCCGGGACGAACCTGTCGGCCGTGAGGCCGGGGCGGTTCCGGTAGCCGCGCGCGAGGCCCGCGCCGCCGATCAGCAGCTCGCCGGTGGCGCCCGCCGGCAGCGGGTTCATCCGCTCGTCCACGATGTAGACCTGCGTGTTGTCAATCGGGCGGCCGACGAGGACGGCGCCGTCCTGCCGCTCGACGCGGTGCACTGTGGACCAGATCGTCGTCTCGGTCGGGCCGTACATGTTCCAGACGCTCGCCCCACGCGCGAGCAGTTCCTCGGCCAGCGCGAGGCTCAGTGCCTCGCCCCCGCAGAGGATTTTCAAACCGGGGTCGCCGCCCCAGCCGGCCTCCACCAGCATGCGCCACGTCGTCGGCGTCGCCTGCATGACGGTGACTCGGTGCTCCCGCATGGCCTCGGCCAGGGCCGCGGCGTCGGTCGCGGTCTGACGGCCGGCCAGCACGACCCGCCCGCCGGCGAGCAGCGGCAGGTAGAGTTCCAGCCCGGCGATGTCGAACGACAGGGAGGTGACGGCCATCAGCGAGTCGGCCGGCCCGAAGCCCGGCTCGCGCTGCATCGAATAAAGGAAGTTGATTAACGCGCCGTGAGAGACCTGCACGCCTTTGGGCAGGCCGGTGGAGCCTGAGGTGTAGATGAGGTAAGCCAGCGACTCTCCGCTCACCTCCACCCCCGGCTCTTCCTCACTCCACTCGCTCACCTCCGCCCACTCCGCACCCACGTCCACCACACGCGCCGCGCCCCCGCCCAACACATCGCCAGCACCTCCGCTCCTCAGCAGCACCGACAGCCCCGCGTCTTCCGCCATGTACCGCAGCCTCTCGGCCGGGTACGACGGGTCGAGCGGCACGTAGGCCGCGCCCGCCTTCATGACGGCCAGCAGCGAGACGACCATCTCGGGCGAGCGGTGCATGAGGATGCCGACCCTGGACTCGGGGCCT
>DASQMB010000023.1:0-184266 GCA_035645715.1 Pyrinomonadaceae bacterium | reverse complement strand
CCGCCCGCCTCACCTCGCGCCGTTGAGCCAGGCGTCGCGCAGGGCGCGGACCTCGGGCCGGGCCGTCTCGTCCTTCTCGATGCGGTAGCTGACGCGCTCGGGCTGGGCCGGGAGGGTGATGGAAAAGTTGATCGTGTCGTTGCCGCGGCGGACGACGACGGGCACGCGGTCGCCCGCCCTGTACCTGTTGAGGGCGGCGAGCCAGTCGGAGGCGGTAACTTCCGTCTGCCCTACGCGCAGCAGCACGTCGCCCGCGTGGAGCGAGCCGGCGTGCGCAGGCGAGCCCGCCCGGATTGAGGCGACGCGAGCCCGGCGCCCGTCAATCGCCTCGACGGTGAGGCCGGCGTCGAAGGCTTGCGCCTCTGGCACGCGGACGAACCTGAGGCCGACGCCGGCCAACGCCTCCTCGTAAGGCGGCGGCGCCGTGCCCCGCACGTGCGCTGCGTAGAAGGTCATCAGGTCAACACCCGCGGCCTCCGAGGCGAAGCGCATCAGCTCCTCGGTCTCGTAGCCGCGCCCGCGCAGGTAGTAAGTGGCCGGCGGGCTGTTCAGGTAAAAGTGTTCGTAGGCGCGGCGCATCACCTCTTCGAGCGAGGAGCGCCCCTGCGTCCGGCCGCGGATCAGGAGGTCGAGCGCGACGCCGAGCGTCTCGCCCTTCGAGTAGTAGCTGACGGCGGTGTTCTGGAGGTTGGTGCGCTGGGCGTGCTCGGCGCGGTCGAGGAAGGGCGCGAGCAGGCTGGCCTCCTCGGCGCTCGTCAGGCGCGAGCCGGGGGCGCGCTCGACGTTGGTGATGTTGCGCGCGAGGCTGTCGAACAGCCGCCGGTCGTCCCACAGGCCGGCGCGGCGCAGGTAGAGCTTGCCGAAGTAGTTGGTCAGCCCCTCGGCCACCCACAGCCCGCGCGTGGCGAGCGGGCGCGTGAAGTCCCACGGCCCCAGCTCGACGGGGCGCAGCCGCTTGACGTTCCAGACGTGGTAGAACTCGTGCGAGGCGGTATCGACTGCGCCCTGGTAGACCTCCGGGTTCGCCATCTCGCCGACCTCGATGAGCTGCGTCGAGTTGAGGTGCTCCATGCCGTCGCCGCGGCGGGCGCGCGGGTCGAAGTGGACGATGAAGGTGTAGCGGTCGAACTCCGGCCGGCCCATCGACGCGACCTGCGCGCGGACCACCCGTTCGAGGTCGCGCGTCAACTGGGGGCGGCGCCCGCCGTCCGGGCCGAAGGCGTGGACGAGGACGCGATAGCTCTTGCCGCCGTGCTCGAAGGTCTGGACGGTGAAGTCGGGCGCGACCTCGGTCGGCGTGTCGATCAGGATGTCGTAGTTCGGGAACTCGAACCGGGTCTGGTCGGCCCGCTCGGTGTAGGCGTTGTAGACCTTCCAGCCGTGCGGGGGGCGGACTTCGAGCGAGGCGGGGTCGGCCTTGTGGCCGACGACGTACATGAAGACCGAGCCGCCGTTGAAGTTGGCGTGCCGCTCGTCGAGTTGCGAGAAGGTGCCCGAGAGGTCGTCGGCGAAGACCTTGTAGCTCAGCTCGATGGAGTCGGCCCCGTTCGTCTCGACGCCCCACGTCTGCGCGTCGAGCCGCGTCACCCGCTTGCCCTCCCGGCCGCAGCGCGCCGCGGGGTTGCAGTGGCCGCCCGCGCGGACTTCCTGCACGTTCTTGGCGAAGTCGAAGACGGCGTAGCGGCCCGGCGACCAGCCCGGCATCTGGAACTCGACGCTGTCCACGCCTTCGAGCCCGCCGACCTCGATCTCGACCTCGAACAGGTGCGACGACGGCATCGGCATCGAAAGCCGGTAGGCGATCTGGTAGACGCGTGCGGGCGCCGCTTCCTGCCGCCCCCGCGTGCGCGCGCCGGCAAACACGGACCGCTCGACATCCCCCGCCGCGACGAACGCACCGGCCGCCCCACCGGCGCGCGCCACGCCGTGCGGGACCTGTATTAGAATCGAGACGAAGAGCAGGAGCGCGACGCGGGCGCGGCGCGACGATAAGCGGGGCCAAAACGACATCAGTTGATGCTCCGAAACCCGGGTCAGAAAGAATTGTGTGGGAGACGCCCGGCGGCGACGGCCGGATTATCCGCGCCCCGCCCGGCGCCTGTCAAAAATAGAGTTTCCCGTTCGCCATTCACCGTTCACGCCCATGACAGAACGCCTTTATTACGACGACTCTCATCTGTTGGAGTTCGACGCGCGCGTCGTCGCGGCCGAGCCGGGCGAAGGCGGCCTGACCGCCGTCCGTCTCGACCGCACGGCCTTTTACCCGACCGGCGGCGGGCAGCCTACAGACACCGGCTCCCTCGGGCGGGCGCGCGTCGTCGAGTGCGTTGATCTGGAAGACGATGGCGTGCTCCACCTCGTCGAGGGCCAGCCGCCGGCCGTCGGGTCTGAGGTGCGCGGCGTCGTCGACTGGCCGCGCCGCCTCGACCACATCCAGCAGCACACGGGCCAGCACATCCTCTCGCAAGCCTTCATCGAACTGTTCGGCGCGCAGACCCGCAGCTTCCGCATGATGGCCGAAGCCTGCGAGGTTGATTTAGACCTCGCCGAGCCCTCGGACGAGAAGATCGAGCGCGCCGTCGCCCGCGCCAACGAAGTCGTCTGGGCCGACCGCGAGGTTAAGGTCCACCGCGTCGCGCCTCAGGAGGCCGCGCGCCTCCCGCTCAGGAAAGACTCTGGGCGCGCCGGCCCCCTCCGCGTCGTCGAGATCGAGGGCTTCGACTTCAGCCCGTGCGGCGGCACGCACGCGCGCCGCACGGGCGAGGTCGGCCTCGTCGCGGCCCGCCAGTGGGAGCGCGCCAGGGGGCTCGTCCGCGTCACCTTCGTCGCCGGCGGCCGTGCGCTCGAAGACTACCGCCGCGCCAACCGCGCGGCCCGCCGCGTCGCCACGCTCTTCAGCGTCGTGCGCGACGAGGCGCCGGCCGCCGTCGAGCGCCTTCAAAACGAAAACAAGTCCCTGCTCCGTCGCATGCGCGCCCTCGAAGAACAGGCCGCCCGCGCCGAGGCGCGCGAGCTAATCGAGGGAACCACGCGAGCGGGCGGCGCTGACGGCACGCAGACAGGCGCCGCGGACGGCCTCCGCGTCGTGGCGCGCGTCTTCGAGGGGCGCGACGCGGAGGGCCTCAAGAGCCTCGCCTTCGCCGTCGCCGCCCACGAGAGGTGCGTCGCCCTGCTCGGCTCGCGCGACGGCGAGACGGCCCGCGTCGTCTTCGCGCGCTCGGCCGACGCCCCCGGCGACATGAACACCCTCGTGCGCGCGGCCTGCCAGGCTCTCGACGGGCGCGGCGGCGGGCGCCCCGAGATGGCCCAGGGCGGCGGGCACAGACTCGACCGTCTCGACGAAGTGATCGCCGAGGCCGCCCGGCAGCTCCGCGCCTGAGCACCCACGCGCCTGAGCGCCCGCGCACCCGCGTGAAACCGGCCGGCCGGGGCCGCACTAATCGCGCTTGACACGCCGGCCGCACACTGCCTATCATCCTTGCTCGCGTGGGGCAGTAGCTCAGTTTGGCAGAGCGCCGCGTTCGCAATGCGGAGGTCAGGGGTTCGACCCCCCTCTGCTCCACCAACAAGATTAACGGTTGACGGCGGGGCTGCCCCCGCCGTTTTCGTTTTCGACGAAATCGCGCCGCCTCGCCCGTCTCCACTCCCGACGACAACCCATGCGGGTCTCCGAACTCAAGTCAGCTCTGGCCGGGCCGCTCACGAGGGGCGGGAGAGTCAGGGTACTCAAAGTCGTCCTGCCGCTGGCGTGCATGGCCGGGCTGCTGCTGTCCCCGAAGCTGTGGCTGTCGGCGCGCGACTACCCCTTGAGCCCGGTCGGCGGGCTGTTGCCGGCCGCCCCGCCGCCGGCCGACGCCCTGCTGTTCGCGGCCCTGCTCGTGTTGCTCTCCCTGACCGCCCTCGCCGCGCGCCCGCAACGGTACGCCGGGGCGGCCGTCGTGCTGGCGGTCTTCCTCGGCCTGTCGGACCAGTCGCGCTGGCAGCCCTGGTTCTATCAGTACGTCTTCATGCTGGCGGCCCTCTGGCTCTGCCTGCGCAAAGGGCCGGAGGACGCGGCCCGGCGGGAGGACTGGCTGAACGCCTGCCGGCTGATAGTCGCCTCGGTCTACTTCTGGAGCGGCTTGCAGAAGCTCAACGTCAGTTTCGTTGACCTCATCTTCCCCTCGCTGGTCAACTCACACCTGAACTACTTCTTCGGCGCCGCAGGGGCGGTGCCGCGCCCGCTGATCCTCTCGGTGCCGCTCGTCGAATTGTGCATCGGCGTCGGGCTGCTGACGCGCAGATTCAGAGACGCCGCCGTGGTGCTGGCCGCGGGCGCGCACGCCCTCATCCTCTTTCTGTTCGTCCCGGTCTGGCGCAACAGCGTCGTCTGGCCCTGGAACGTGGCGATGCCGGTCTTCGCCGCCGCCCTCTTCTGGCGGGCCGGAGACTTCTCGGCGCGGGAGGTTCTGCTCCCTAGAAGGCCGGGGTTGCAGGCGGCCCTCGTGCTGCTGTTCGGCGTCATGCCGGTGTTCAGCTTCTTCGGAGCCTGGGACTCTTACCTGTCGGCCGCGCTCTACTCCGGCAACGTCTCCGTCGCCGCCGTCCACGTCAGCGAGTCGGTGAAGGAGCGGCTGCCCCACGGCGTCCGGCGGCACGTCCGGCCGGGCCGCGCCGGCGAGGGCCTCGTGATCAGCCCCGGCCGCTGGTCGCTCGCGGAGTTGAACGTGCCGGCCTACCCGGAGCGGAGGGTCTTCGTCGGCGTCGCAAGGCGAGTCTGCGCCTACGCCCTGGACCCGGCCGACGTGCGCCTGGTCATCCACGGCCGGCCCCACTGGCGCAACGGCTCGCGCGAGAAGTCAACTTATACCTGCTTGGATTTGTGACGGGCGCTCACGGAAGGCGCGAGGCGTGAGAAGCGCGTGGCGCGTATTGTTGTGATTCGTGTGTACGGCTCGTCGAGTAAAGAAAAAATGCAGGGCGCACGGCCCGGCGCCGCGCAGCGCGCACGACGGGCACAAGGCGGGAACCGTCGCGCGCTCCCTTTTGCGGCGGTTTTCGCGGTCGCGCGGCCGCGCCGCCGGCGGGCACGGCCGGGCGGTGCAAGTGGCACGTTCGTTGCTCAAAGGGAGCACGGATAACAAAGGGGAGAACAAGGTCAGGGGTTAAAGCTCTTCGGCGTGATAGTGAGAGGCGGCTTTGGGGGAGGTCGCTGCTCCGTTAAATGACAAGGTCTCTATTTTGGGGGAACGGGGACGTTGTCGCTGCGTTCGAAGGG
This sequence comes from Pyrinomonadaceae bacterium, assembly GCA_035645715.1. Lineage (GTDB taxonomy): Bacteria > Acidobacteriota > Blastocatellia > Pyrinomonadales > Pyrinomonadaceae > QHXN01. The sequence goes on along the minus strand of DASQMB010000023.1, from coordinate 179,009 downwards.
CTTCTCAAATAAGCCGCCGGCTTTCGGCCTGTCGAGGTTATGGGGGAGCCTCTCAGGTGGTCCGGCGGCTTATTTGTCTTTTCCGCTCGCCTCTGTCGGTCGCCCGAAGTAAAATCCTCGTCAGTACAGATGACCCGGAACAACGCGAGCACTCGAACGATTCTCGTCGTGGACGACTACGCCGACACGCGGCGCGTCGTCCGCTGGATGCTGGAGCGGCAGGGCTACAGGGTGGTCGAGGCCGAGGGCGGGGCCGAGGCAATCGAGGTGGCCGCGCGCGAGCGCCCGGCCCTCGTCCTGATGGACCTCTCGATGCCGCAGACCGACGGCTTCGACGCCACCCGCTCGATCCACGAGAGCGAGGGGCTGGCGGGCGTGCCCGTCATCGCCATGACGGCCCACGACATGCTCCAGTTCCGCGACCGCGCCGAAGAGACCGGCTTCGACTACTACATCACCAAGCCCATAGACTTCCAGCGTCTCGCCGTCCTGGTCGAGAAGCTGCTCGGGCGCGGCCCGGCCGCCCGCGGTCAGGCGCCGGCCGGCCGCGCGGGCGAGAGCCCCTCTTCCTGAAACCGCTTCTGCCGCGCCGGCCGTTTGCGGTAGAATGCGCCGACCCAAACCCTTCAAACCTAAACGGAGGAAAGCGAATGTCCGAACCGACCAGACCCGTGTCTCAAGACGACCCCGAGCGCCCTTCCGGCCTCTTCCTCGGCTCCGAGCCGCTACGTAGTCCGTCGCGCCTCTCGGCCTCGCCCGCCGACGACTCCGACGCCGACTCGACCGACCGCGGCGACGACGACTCCTCCGGCCTGGGCGACGCCGACTCGACCGACGCCACCGGCACCGACATAGTCGACACCGACGGCACAGACGCCGACGCCTCTGACGCCGACGCTTCGGACGACGACTCCGACTCCGGCGACAGCGACGAGGGCGACGACGAGACGACCGACGCCGACGCCGAAGACGCGCTCGACGCCGAGGGCGTGAACCCGCTCGGGCTGGGCGACGGCGACCTCGGCCCGGCCGACGAGCGCGGCGCCGACACCGACGGCACCGACGCGCGCTGAGCGCCGCGCCGCGCATGAAGGGCTACGGGGCCGACACGCTCGGCAGACTCTTGCGCCCGGCGACGACGGAGGAGTTCCTCGCCTCCTCCTGGGGCCGGGCGCACCTGCACGTCCGCGGCCCCGCGGACAAGTTCTCCGCGCTGATGCCGTGGCCGCGCCTGAACGAAATCCTGCGCGGCCACCGCCTCGACTTCCCGCGCCTCCGGCTCGCCCGCGACGGCAAGGCGCTCCCCTTCTCCTCCTGCGTCCGCCGGGTGCAGGGCGGCCGGCGTAAGGTCACCGTCCCGCGACTCCTGCCGAACGAGTTGACCCGGCACCTGCGCGAGGGCGCCACCCTCGTCCTCGACGCCGTGGACGAAGTGCAGCCGGCAATCGAGGAGATCGCCTCCGGCCTCGAACACCTCTTCCGCGAGCGCGTGCAGGTCAACCTCTACGCCGGCTTCCAGACCTCGCGCGGCTTCGACCTCCACTGGGACGACCACGACGTTTTCGTTCTCCAGGTGGCGGGCCGCAAGCGCTGGTCGGTCTACGGCATGACGCGCCCTTACCCGCTCGCGCCCGACGTGGAGGCGGCCGAGCGCCCGCGGGGCGCGCCCGTCTGGGAGGAAACGCTCGAAGCCGGCGACCTGCTCTACATTCCGCGCGGCTGGTGGCACGTCGCCATGCCGCTGGCCGAGCCGACGCTCCACCTGACGGTCGGCGTCCACAACCGGACGGGCCACGACCTCCTGCGCTGGCTGACGGAGCGGATGCGCGCCTCCGAAGATTACCGCCGCGACCTGCCGCGCTTCGCCCCGCCCGTTGAGCGCGCCGCGCACCTCGCACGCATGCGCGAAGAGTTGCTGGCGGCCTTTGACGAAGGGGTGCTTGAGAGGTACTTCGAGGAGTATGACGCGGGGGCCGAGCCGCGCCCGCGCGTCGGGCTGCCGTGGAGCGCCTCTGGCGAGTTGCTGCCGCCGGACTCCGACCCGCCCGTCCGCCTCCTGCCGCCGCGGCCGCTCGCCTTCCGCGAGGAGGGCGGCGATGTCGCCTTCGACTTTCGTCGGCGCCGCTGGCGCTTCGGCGCCGCCGCGCTGCCCGTCCTGCGAAGGCTCGAAGAGGGGCGCGTCTGCACCCTCGCCGAGCTGCACGAGGCCGCGGGCGGCGCGCTAGAGCGCGAGACCGTCCGCGCCTTCGTCGCCGAGCTGGTAGCTCAAGGGCTCGTCGCCGTCGTCGAAGAGCCGCCCGCAGCATGACCCGAACCCGCTTCTTCTGTTCCGAACTCTCCCGCCGCGCGGGCGAGCGCGTCTACGGCACGGCCTCGACCGGCGCCGTCTGGCTGCTCGTCGAGTACCCGTTCCCCTGGGGCTCTAAGGCGCTCGAAGAGAGCAACCTGACGCCGGCCATCAAGGCCCGCGTCGCGGCGCTCCTGAAGGGCGTCCCCGGCTCGCGCCTGCTCTTCGTCAAGCGCGGGGCCTACTGCGCCGAGAAGGTCTCGGCCTTCGCCGTCCGCTGCCGCGACCGCGACCCCTTCGCCGTCCGCTTCGATCTGGAAGACTACCGCGACCTGCCCGACCTTGACCTACCGGCCGTCGCCGCCGGCCGCGTCCCCGCCGGCGGCCGGCGCCTGACGGAGCCGCTCTTCCTGGTCTGCACGCACGGCAAGCGCGACAAGTGCTGCGCCAAGTACGGCAACGCCCTCTACAAGCACCTGTCCGAGAGTTACGGCGAGTCGGTCTGGCAGTCATCGCACGTCGGCGGCGACCGCTTCGCCGCCAACCTCGTCTGCTTCCCCCACGGCGTCTTCTACGCCCACACGACCGACGAGGACGGCACGCGCGCCGTCGAAGAGTACCGCGCCGGCCGCCTCGTCCTCGACAAGTACCGTGGGCGCGCCTGCTACCCGCAGCACGTCCAGGCCGCCGAATACTTCACGCGCGTCGAGTCGGGCCTCAAGGGCCTCGCGGACCTGCGCGCCCTCCGCTCCGAGAAGACCGACGAGCAAACCTGGCGCGCCGCCTTCCACGCCCCAGACCGCGGGCTCGTCTACGAGGCGACCGTCACCAGCCACCCCTCGGAGTTCGCCAACCCGATCACCTGCCACTCGGCCGACGAAAGGCCCGTCCCGCAGTTCCACCTCGACTCGCTTCGCACCACGGCCTACAGCCGGGCCGGCTAAAAACCCGGCGCCCCAGCCCGGCCGCCCAGCCCAACTGCCCCGGCCCGGCCTCCCGGCCTCCCGGCCCGCCGGCACTCCGGCCGCCCGAAGCGCGCCCCCGCCTCTGGCTCTCAGGCCAGGTCGAAGAGCAGCACTTCGGCCGGTTCGGCCCCGACGATTCTCACCTCCGGCTCGCCGCTCAGGGCCGCCCCGTCCGAAGTTTCGAGCCGTTGCCCGTTGACTTCGACGGCGCCGCGCGCCACCTGCACCCAGACGTGTCGGCCCTCTCCGAGCGCGTGCGCGACCTCCTGCCCCTGACCGAGCAGCGAGGCGTAGACCGCCGCGTCCTGATGAATCGTCAGGGAGCCGTCGTGCCCGTCCGGCGAGGCGACGACGCGCAGGCGCTCCCGCTTCTCGCCGTCGTCGAAAGCCTTCTGCTCGTAGCCGGGCCGGATGCCCTGCTCGCTCGGCATAATCCAGATTTGCAGCAGGTGGACCGCCTCGCGGTCCGAGTGGTTGAACTCGCTGTGCGTGACGCCCGTGCCCGCGCTCATCCGCTGCACCTCTCCGGGGCGTATGACGGAGCCGGTTCCCATGCTGTCGCGGTGCGCCAACTCGCCTTCGAGAACGTAGGTGATAATCTCCATGTCGCGGTGCGGGTGGGTCGGGAACCCGCACCCAGGCTTTACCCAGTCCTCGTTGATGACGCGCAGACCGCGAAAACCCATGAAGCGCGGGTCGTAGTAGTTGCCGAAAGAAAAAGTATGGTAGGTGTCGAGCCATCCAAAGTTGAAGTGGCCGCGCTCGCCCGCCCTCCGAATCGAGATCATCTTCACCGCCTTCCTTATTTTCGTCCGGGCGCCTGATTCGATTGAGTTGTGTTACAACACTAATTTAATTTCGCCCCGAGAGAGCCCAGAGCACACCGCCTGAATCATATTCCCCTCATTAACACAGAGAATTTCCATCTCCAGACCCGGGCGAGCACCCTCGCTCATGAAAGGTTATAGCACAAACATTCTTGTGTTACAACACTATCTTTGATTAATTATTGAAGAGAGATGAGGGCGGCGGAGTTGCGGCTGAGACGCGCCGAGGCTCGACCGCTCAGGCGGCGCCGGTGCTGCCGAAGCCGCCGGCGCCGCGGACGGTCTCGTCCAGCTCGTCGGCCCAGACGGGCTCCGGCGTGATGATGGCCTCGACGACCAGTTGGGCGATGCGCGTGCCCTTCTCCGCGACGAAAGGCTCGGAGCCGTGGTTGATGATGGCGCAGACGAGTTCGCCGCGATAGTCGCTGTCAACGACCCCCGCCAGCACGTCCACCCCGTGGCGGACGGCGAGGCCGGAACGAGGAGCGACGCGCCCGTAGAACCCTTCGGGCACGGCCACGGCCAGCCCCGTGCGGACTGCGGCCCGCCCGCCGGGCTCTACCGTCACGGCCTCAACCGAATAGAGGTCGAGGCCGGCCGCGTGCCGGCTGCCGCGCGTCGGCAGGCGCGCGTCGGGGTGTAGGCGTCGGAAGCGCAGGGTGTCGGTCATCTGTTCGGACACTTCGGGGTAGGTTCGCCGCGGCCGGGCCGGGTTCGCGGCGGGCCGTCTCGGGCGGCCGCACGGGACTGTTTACCCGATGCGGGCCGCGCCCCGCAAACGCGCCGTGGCGAAAAGCTTCCGGCCGCGTCCGCCGCGCCGTGCCTTGCCTGCCGCCTTGACATCGGAGGGGTCGTTCCGTATTCTACCCGTTCGCGTTTTAGACGCTTTTGACAGAGAGACTTACCTATGTCCACCTACTTTCCCAGCGGCGACGGGCTCGCCGAAAATCGCAAGTGGTACGTCGTTGACGCGGCGGGCCAGACGGTCGGCCGCCTCGCCACCGAGGTTGCGCGCGTCCTGACGGGCAAGAACAACCCGCAGTACACGCCCTTCCTCGACATGGGCGACCACGTCATCGTCATTAACGCGCGCAAGGCGGTCTTCAAGGGCTCGAAGAACGAGCAGAAGATGTACCGCCGGCACACGCTCTACCCGGGCGGGTTGCGCGAAATCTCCGTCAAGGACCAGTTCGCCAGGCACCCCGAGCGCGTCATCGAGCTGGCCGTCAAGGGGATGCTGCCGAAGACCAAGCTCGGCCGCGCGATGGCGAAGAAGCTCAAGGTCTACGGCGACGCCGATCACCCGCACACGGCCCAGCGCCCCGAGCCGCTCAAGCTCGACGAGCGCGCGGCGGCCGAGACCAAGTAACCCAACATTCCGAGGAAGATTAAGCTGTGGCAGACATTCAGTATTACGGGACCGGACGGCGCAAGACTTCCACGGCGCGCGTCTACCTGCGTCCGGGCACGGGCGAAGTCAGGATTAATCGCAAGACCTTCGAGGACTACTTTCCGAACCAGGCCCTGCGCATGATCATCCGCCAGCCGCTGACCCTGACCGACACGGCCAACAAGTTCGACATCCTGGTCAACGTCGCGGGCGGCGGCCCCGCGGGCCAGGCCGGGGCCGTGCGCCACGGCATCACCCGCGCGCTGATGGAGTTCAACGCCGACCTCCGGCCCGCCCTTAAGGACGCCGGCCTCGTCACCCGCGACCCGCGCGCCAAAGAGCGCAAGAAGTACGGGCAGAAGGGCGCCCGCAAGCGGTTCCAGTTCTCGAAGAGATAGTGACGAGTAACGAGTGACGAGCGACAAGAAAGAGGGTGTTCCTCTTGTCACCTGTCACCTGTCACTCGTCACGGCTTTTCAATCCATTGTCGTGCCCCGGTTGGTTGCTCCCGGCTGAAGGGAGCCTCGAAAGGCGGGCGCGGTGAGTACATAAACCAATCACGTTTCGCAGGAGGTTTCTTTTGGCAGTCACCGTCACGATGAAAGAGCTGTTGGAGGCCGGCGTCCACTTCGGCCACCAGGTCCGGCGCTGGAACCCGAAGATGAAGGAGTACATCTTCGGCGAGCGCAACGGCATTAACATCATCGACCTGCAAAAGACGCAGAAGATGTTCCGCGACGCCATCCAATTCGTCACGGACCTTGCGGGCCAGGAGCGCGGCCGCACCATCCTCTTCGTCGGCACCAAGCGGCAGGCGCAGGACGCCATCCGCGAGGAGGCCGAGCGGGCCAGCCAGTACTACATCAACCAGCGATGGCTCGGCGGCCTGCTCACGAACTTCCAGACCGTCCAGAAGTCGATCAAGCGGCTGCGCGACCTCGAAGCTATGCAGACCGACGGCCGCTCCGAGAAGCTGACGAAGAAGGAGCGCATCAAGCTCGACCGCGAGCGCGAAATCCTCGACAAGAACCTCTCGGGCATCAAGAACATGAACCGCCTGCCCGACGCGCTCTTCATCATCGACGTGCGCAAGGAGGACATCGCGGTCAAGGAGGCGAACCGCCTCGGCATCCCGATCATCGCGGTCGTCGATACCAACTGCTCGCCCGAAGGCATCGACTACATCATCCCCGGCAACGACGATGCCCTGCGGGCCGTGCGCCTCTTCGCCTCGCGCATTGCCGACGCCATCATCGAGGGCCAGCAGATGAGCACGAAGGGCGCCGACGAGGACGAGCAGCCGGCCGCGGACGCCGCGGACGCCGCGGGTGTTCCCTCCTCGGCCGTGGACACGAGCGACACGTCGCGCGTCGTCACCTCTTCGGTCACGACCGAGCGCGACCCCGGCCGCCAGTCGGCCAACTTCACGGACATGCAGGACTCGGCGCCCTCGACCGAGACGCAGACCTCCGTGCCCGGCAACATCGGCTTCGGCCGCACGGGCCAGCAGCCCGACAGCGTCGGCGACCACGCGCAGGTCGGCACCGGCGCTCCGGTCCGCGGCGCGACCGGCAGCGGCGACGCCGAGGGCACCGCGCCCCCGCGCTCGCCCGAGCAGGAGAAGGGCGCGGAGACGGTCGGCGCGGCCAAGTAGCGCGCGCCCCGGCGCGGGCAACGGGCTCTCAGGTTTTCAGACAGCGGCGAGCGCAGACCCGGTGCGGACAACCCGCCGGGCTGCGCTCTTTCGCAGTCAGCGGCAATAAAGTCTTCGGCGGTCGGTTAGAACTTCGGCACACGTTTGGGCTATCCTTACCGCGAACAGACTAAGAGCGACATAACAGACAGATACCGAGGAGAATTAGAGATGGCGGAGATCACTTCAGCCGCGGTGAAGGCGCTCAGGGAGAAGACGGGCGCGGGGATGATGGAGTGCAAGAAGGCTTTGCAGGAGGCGGACGGCAACGAGGAGCAGGCCGTGGAAATCCTGCGCAAGCGCGGCATGGCGACGGCCGGCAAGAAGGCGGGCCGGGTCGCGGCCGAGGGCGCGGTCGGCTCCTACATCCACATGGGCGGTAAGGTCGGCGTCCTCGTCGAGGTCAACTGCGAGACCGACTTCGTCGCTCGCACCGACGAGTTTCAGGCCCTCGTACGCGACATCGCCATGCACGTCGCCGCGGCCGAGCCGCGCTTCGTCTCGCGCGAGGAGGTGCCGGCCGAGGTGCTCGACAAGGAGCGCGAGATCGCCCGCGCGCAGGCCAAGAATGACCCGAAGAACGCCAACAAGCCCGACCAGGTGATCGACAAGATCGTCGAGGGGCGCCTCAACAAGTTCTACGAGGAGGCGGTGCTGCTGGACCAGCCGTTCGTCAAGGACCCGGCCAAGACTATCAACGAACTGTTGACCGAGAAGATCGCCAAGACGGGCGAGCGCGTCACGGTCCGCCGCTTCACCCGCTACAAGATGGGCGAGGGACTGGAGAAGCGCGCCGACGACTTCGCCAGCGAGGTCGCCTCGATGACCGGCGGCAACCAGTAATCGAACCGGCGTGGGCTGGCGGGGCCGGCCCGCCAGCCGGCCGGCTCGCGCTGCTTTCGCGGGCGGCCGGCACCAGCGGACCTGACACCTTATGTCGAGCGTGAACGACAGCGCGGCGGCCGGCGCGGGCAAAGTCCCGGCCTACCGCCGCATTCTGCTGAAGGCTTCGGGCGAGGCGCTGATGGGCTCGCGCGGCTACGGCGTAGACGTGGAGGTGGCGCGCGCTATCGCCAGAGAGATCAGGGGCGTCCACGAGCTGGGCGTCGAGGTGGCGGTCGTCGTCGGCGGCGGCAACATCTTCCGCGGCGTCTCGGAGAGCGCCGGCAACATGGACCGCGCCGCGGCCGACTACATCGGCATGCTGGCGACGGTGATGAACGCCGTCGTCCTCCAGGACGCCCTGGAGAAGGCCGGCGTTTACACGCGCGTCCTGTCGGCCATCAACATCCCGCAGGTGGCCGAGCCCTTCATCCGCCGCCGCGCCGTCCGCCACCTCGAAAAGAAGCGCGTCGTCATCTTCGCCGCCGGCACCGGCAATCCCTACTTCACGACCGACTCGGCCGCCGCGCTGCGCGCGCTCGAAATCAGGGCCGACGTGATCATGAAGGCGACGAAGGTCGAAGGCGTTTACACGGCCGACCCCGTCAAGGACCCGACCGCCACCCGCTACGACTGCATCACCTTCCAGGAAGTCCTGGAGCAGCAGCTCAAGGTGATGGACGCCTCGGCCATCTCGCTCTGCATGGACAACGACCTGCCCATCGTGGTCTTCAACATGCTGACGCCCGGCAACATCAAGCGCGTCGTCATGGGCGAGCCCGTCGGCACGCGGGTCTGCAAAGTGAGGCCGTAAAAGAAGTGACAAGTGACGAGTGACGAGTGACAAGAAAGTCCGTGTTCCTCTTGCCACTCGTCACTCGTCACTCGTCACTGTTTTTAAGGGAGAGAGCGATGACGGAAAAGGACGTGATTAAGGAGACGCGCCCCCGGATGGAGGGGGCGGTCGAGGACCTGCGCCGGAAGCTGGCGACCATCCGCACCGGGCGCGCGGCCGTTAGCCTGCTCGACGGCATCACCGTGGACTACTACGGGACGCCGACGCCGCTCAGCCAGATGGCCTCGGTCCACGCGCCGGAGGCCAACCTGCTGACCGTGCAGCCGTGGGACCAGAGCCAGCTCGGTTCCATCGAGAAGGCCATCCGCTCCTCCGACCTCGGACTCAACCCGTCGAACGACGGGAAGATGGTGCGCGTGCCCATCCCGCCGCTCACGGAGGAGCGGCGTCGGCAACTGGTCAAGCAGGTCCACGAGGTCGCCGAGGAGCACCGGACTGCGATCCGCAACGTGCGGCGCGACGCCAACGACCGCCTGAAGCGGATGCTCAAGGAGAAGCAGATTTCGGAGGACGCCGAGCGCGACGGCCTCGCCGAAGTCCAGAAGCTGACTGACACTTTCGTCGGCCGCGTGGACGAGGTGGCGAAGAACAAGGAGCAGGAGTTGATGAGCGTCTGAGGCCGCGCGAGGGCGCGACCCCGCTTAGAAGTGGAAAGCTCACAAAGCTCAGAGGGCCGGCGACTCCGTTACGGAGTCGCCGGCCCTCTGAGCTTTCCCGGGTGCGGCCGGGGTTAGAAGTTGAAGCGCACGCTGGCCTGCACCTTGCGGTTGCCGCCCGCGATGGGTCCGAAGCCGCCGAACGAGCCGGCGATCCTCGTTGACTCGCCGAAGAAGGGCGAGTTGAGGTTGCCGATTGGCGTCGCCAGGTTCGTCCGATTGAACAGGTTCTGGACGTTGAGCGAGAGCGTCAGGTTGTAACGCTTCTCGGAGCCGCCCGCGCCGCCGGGGCCGCCGAAGCCGCCGCCGGGGCCGCCCGGGCCGCCCGGGCCGCCGGCTATCCTCGCCGGCCCGCCGCCGCCGCCGCCGCCGGGACGACCGCCGCCCTGACCGCCGCCGGCCGCCGCGCCGCCGCCCACGTTGCCGAAGCCGAAGGTGCGGCTAACGCCCATGTTGACGGAGAGGAGGCCGGGGCCTTCGCCGTAGTTGCGCGGGATGATGGTCTGCCCCGGCTTCGGGTTCACGTCGAAGTTACCGAGGCGGGTCGCACGCAGGTCCTGGGGCGTCGTCAGCGAGTCGGCAAACGCCGGGCGGTCGTTGAAGATGCCGTCGCCGTTGTTGTCCTGGCCCGTCGTGATGTTGAAGAACTGGCCCGTCCGCGCGACGACGAACGAGTTGAACTGCAACTTGAGGGTGGGGAGGGCGAACGACCCGCCGAACGTGAAGTTGTGTCGCGGGAAGAAGGAGACGCGGCCGTACTCCCCGCTCAGGTCGTAGGAGTTGGCCGGGAAGCAGTTGTTGAGGTTGCCGAAAGCGCAGTCGGTGTCGCTCTGGGCCTTGCCCGTGCTGTAGTTGGCGAAGACGGTGAAGCCGGGCCGGAGCTGGTTGCGGACCCCGACCTGGAGGCGGTAGTCGTTGAACCTGCCCGTGGACTCGTACTGGTAAACGTCGCCCGAGGCCGGGTCGGGTCGGGTGCCGCGCCGCGTCGGGTCGCCGAGGACGAAGGTGCCGGGCAGCGGCGCGTTGATGTTGCGGATGCGGAAGACGTTCTGCTGGCGGTAGTTGAAGAAGACGCCGAAGACCGTCCAGTTCTTCGGGAGCTGCCGCTCGGCCTGGAGGGCGGTGAGGAACGTGCGCGGCGCCTGGATGTTGTCCGAGACGCGCGTCACGGCCTGCGGGGCCGCCGTCAACTGGGCGAGAGTCGGCAGAGTCGAGGGGTCAACGTCGCCGTTCGGCGTGAAGCCGATCTGGCCGAGCAGCGCCGTGTCGTTGAGGACGTAGCGGGACTGCGAGCCGGGCAGGCCGCTGTAGCGGTCGGCCTGGAGGGTGCCGCTCTCGTTGAAGCGCGTGTAGAACATGCCGAAGCCGCCGCGGATGACGAACTTGGGCTGGCCCGCGCCGCCGCCGCCGAAGGGGTTGAGCGTGCCCGTCGAGGTCCCGCCCGGCGCCCAGGCGAAGAAGAGGCGCGGGGCGATGTTGAAGTTGCTGCTGATGTTCGACTGGTTCTCGTAGCGCAGGCCGAGCGTCAGAGAGAAGTTCGGGCGGATGCGCCACTCGTCCTGGATGAATGCGCCGAGGTCGGTCTGACTAACGTCGGCCTCGGGGTTTCCGGACGAGACTGTGAACTGCGAGGGGACGGCGCCGCGCTCGGCGAGCTGCGCGCCGGTGAAGCCGAGGCGGCGGAGTTCGAGAGCGCGCCGGTAACGCTCGATGCTGGTCAGGGGGTCGAGGACGGGTTGGCCGCCGGCGCCGAGTATGACGTTGCCCGACGCGTCGAGGCGCGGGGCGAAGCCGCCGGCGAAGGTGACGGTGCCGTTATAGTTGTTGTTGGCAACGTCCGTCAGGCTGACGCCGCGCACGCGCGCGCCGAAGCGAAGCGTGTGCGCCCCGCGCGACTGCGTCCAGTAGTTCTGCAACTCCCAGCGGTTCTCCTGGTTGTAGGAGAGGCCGACGGGCGAGCCGCCGCCGGTGAAGGATTCGAGCACGTTGAGGCTCGGCAGGGTGTTGTCGCCGGCCTGCTCGCGCCGCGAGCGGGTGAACTGGAAGCGCGTCTCCATCATCGTCCTCGCGTTGAGGACGGCCGTCTCCGTGAGCTGTATGTTGTGGTCGCGGTTCTCCGTCTCGAAGGCGCGCGAGAGCAGGTTGAAGCTACCGACCCCGACCAGGTTGCTCGACTGCGTGTAGGAGTAGCGCGCCACCAGCGTGTGGTTCTGGTTGAAGGCGTAGTCGAAGCGCGGGCTGAAGGTCAGGTTGCGACGCGGCGTCAGGACGGACGCGTTGAAGGGCAGGGCGGCGAGCGTCAGCGGGTCGAGGACGGTCGCCGCGATGGCGTCGTTGTCGTCCTCCTCGCGCCGCTGAAAGTCGAAGAAGAAGGAAGACTTCTTCGAGACGATGGGCCCGGAAAGGTTGAAGCCGTAGTTGCGCGTCTGGAAGTCTGCGCGCGCCGGAAGGAACGGGTTGCGCGAGTTCAGGGCCTCGTCGGCGAAGCTGAAGTTGGCGCTGCCGCGGAACTTGTCCATGCCGGGGCGGGTCAGGATGTCGATGCGGCCGAAGCCGGGCTGGTCGTTCTCGGCGTTGAGCGGGTTCTGGTTGATCCGAACCTCGCGGATGGCCTCCTTCGGCGGCAGGCGACCGCCGGTGAAGCCGTCTATGTAAATCTGCCCGCCGTTCGGCCCGGCCGAGGGGCCGGCCAGCGCCGATAGCGCGGCCGACAGGTCTTCGGGGTCGTCCGGCAGGGCCTCAAGGTCCTTGCCGCGCAGGACGAGCGCGTCGGCGTTGCTCTCGGAGCCGGTGCTGATGCCGCCCTCGGCCGCCACCGTCACCTCTTCGCGCTCAAGCGCCACGCTCAGCTTGATGTCGAGCGTGTTACGCGCGCCCGAGGCCACCTCGACCTCCTGCTCGAAGAGGGCGAAGCCGCCGGCGACTGCCCGCACCGTGTACCTGCCGGGCGCGAGTCCGGGGATCGTGAAGGCGCCCTCGCCGTTGGTCGTGGCCGTGCGCTCGGCGCCGGCCTCGTTGACGGCCGTGACGGTGGCGCCGACGATGATGCCGCCGAAGTCGTCGCTGACCTGGCCGCGCAGGGTGGCACCAGCCTGGCGCGCCGAGGCGGGCACCACGGCCACAGAGAGCAGGAGCGCGAAGGCCAGCCCGCCGCCGATGATTCTCTTAAACAAATTCATGACGATTCCCTTTGAGGCGAAGGTCGCGGGCCGGGGCCGGGCGGCCACCGGCACGGGGCACAGGCCGCCGCCCGGCGGCCCGCGACGAAAAAAGCACTTACAAAAGAACTACCGGCGATGAGCGGCGCCCGCCCGAGCCTTATGGCTGGCCGATGCCGAGGTTGAACGAGCCGAGGTTGAGCGGCCGGTTCTGCGCGGCCGCGCGGGCCTGCATCATCTGGATGATGGGATCGACGCCGGCGACGAGCTGCACGGCCGTCGCCTTCGAGGGGTCTTCGCCCGTAGTGCTGAAGACGACCATCGTGTTCGGCTTGATGTCTTCGACCGTCGCGGCCGGCAGGCGTTCGAGCATCTCGCCGATGCCGCCGCCCATCATGCGACCCGGCCCGCCGCCGGGGCCGCCGGGACCGCCCGACCCGGCCGGTCCGCCCGGCCCGCCCTGAACCCTCTGGACGGTGCCCTGACCGCCGCCCGTGCCGGGACCGCCACCCGGCCCGCCGCCCGGACCGCCGGGGCCGCGCATCATCTGTGCGAACTCCTGCGGCACGCGCTTGAGGTCGGAGTCTTTGCTGACGACGACCGTCATCGGCTTGTTGCCGTCGAGGGTGACGACCTGTAGCTCGCGGGTCGTCGTGTTGACTTCCTTAACGGTCGCCACCACCGTGCGGAACGAGCCGCTGACGACCTCCTCGGGCGTGAAGCGCGTGCCGTCGGCGCTGCGCTCGCCCTTGGCGCGGAGTTGGTCGCCAACCTTCAAGTCCTGGAAGCTGCTCGCCTTCGCGTCGGCGAACTTGACCGAGTTGGGGGCGTAGCGGCGAAACTTGATGTCGCCGCCGCCGGCCGCGATGACGACGGGCGCGGGGGGCGCGGGCGGACCGCCCGGCTGCGCCGCCGGCTGGCCCTGCCCCTGCCCGCCGCCGGGCGCCTGTCCGGCCGGGGGGCCGGCCGGGCGCGCGCCGCCCGAGGGCTGGATCGTGATCTCTTTGGTCGCGGGGTTGAGCGCCGTGACGACGCCGGAGACGCCGCGGCGGCGCCACTCCTCGCGCTCGGCCTCATGCTTCTTGGCGATGTCGGCCTTGGTCATCTGGATGACCATGCGCGTGGCGGCCACGGTCTTCCTGTCGTCGGAGACGGAGCCGCGCGCGAAGACGCGGTCGCCCGCGGCGATCTCGCCGAGGGTCGTGTCCACGGCCTTGCCGAAGGAGGTCTCGCCGGCCGGAAGCTTCTTGTAGAGTGTGGCGTCGCCGAGGGCGACGACGACGACCGAGCCGCGGTCGGTCTTGACGAAGAGCTGTTTGGCGTTGCCGTCCACGGCGACGACTTCGCCGACGACGCCGCCCACTCCGCCGGGGTTGATGCCGGGGTCCGCGTCCTGCGCTAAGGCGCCGGCGCAGACGGCCAGGGTCAACGAAACGACGGCGAGGGCCGTCCTCAATTTCTTCATCGGTATAAGTTCCTTCCGTCCCTATCAGTATGACGCCGGGGGCGCGCGTGCGGTTACGGGTTATCGGAGAGGACGGACGCGTGCTGGCCCGCCGGATGACAGTCTCTTTACGCACCAGCCGAGCCGTTAGTTCCCTCCGCGTGGCGCGCGGGCGCGGCCGGGGCCTGAGCGCCGGCCGCCCCTCCGTATTCGGCCGGGCTCGCGGGATAGTTCCAGCCATTTCGCGTGCGTTTCGGGCGCCGGGCGAAGACTTTAGACGCGTGGCCGGTGGGAGGGGTTCGTCAATTCCACGGACGGAATTCCGGCGGCCCGGACGCCCCTGCGCCTCCCCGGCCTGCGCCGCAAACGCCGCCCGCGCAAAAAAAGTCGCACGCCCCGACCTGGGGCGTGCGACTTTTTCATCAACCGGCCGTGTCCGCGCGAGGCGGCACGGCCGGCCGTCCTGCAACGGGCCGGGTTGGAACCGGGCAACACGGCCCGCGCGCCAGCCGGACTTTCGGCGGCCTATTCCTTCGCGGGCGCGGCGAGGGCCTGCTGGACGGCGGCCTTTAGCGACTCGTAAGTGACATCTTTGAGGCGGCGGCCGTTGACGAAGACCGTGGGCGTGCCGCTGATGCCGAGCCGCTGGCCGTCGTGGAGGTCGCGTCGGACCTGCTCGGCGAACTTGCCCGAATCGAGGGCCGCGTCGAACTTCGCGCGGTCGAGGCCGAGGGCCGAGGCGTACTGCTTGAGCCGCTCGACGCCGAGAGCCGACTGGTTGCGGAAGAGCACGTCGGCGTACTCCCAGTACTTGCCCTGCTCGCGTGCGGCCTCGGCGGCCTCGGCGGCCTTGAAGGCGTGCTCGTGCTGCGTGAGCGGGAAGTCGCGGACGACGAGGCGGACACGGCCGCCCGACTCGGCGACCACGCGGTCGAGGACGGGGTGGGCCGCCGCGCAGCTCGGGCACTGGAAGTCGGTGAACTCGACCAGCGTGACCGGGGCCGACGCCGTGCCCTTGACCGGCTGGTCGTCGGTGGCGATCTCGAAGACGGGCGGCGCGGGCCGGACGAGGAAGGTCCTGACGCCGGCGTCCCGGCGCAGGCGCGCGGCGAAGTCGCCGGCCAGCTTCTCCCACCGCTCCCCTTCGAGGTACTGGATGATCTGGTACTTGGCGGCGGCGAAGTCGCCGTTGATGCGGTCTTTGTTCTGGTCGTAGAACTTCTGCGCCTCGGCCTCGGTGACGGTGGCGAGCTTCGAGCCGACCTCTGCTTCGAGCACGGCGCGCGCCGTCACCTGCCGCTTCTGCGCCTCCTGCGAGAGCAGCAGGTCGTTAATCTTCTGTTCGATGTCGCTGCTGCGCAGCTCATAGACCTGCTCCTGCACCGCCGCGACGAGCGGGAGCAGCGCGTTCTCGATGTCGCCCGAGGTGATGCGCCGGCCGTTGACGGTGGCGAGCAGGCGCGCGCGGTCGGCGGGCGTGGCGGGCGGCGCGACCTCGGCCACGAGCACCTTCACGTCGTTGGCCGCGCGCAGCGACTCGGCGAAGACCCTTGCCCGCTCCTGCTGCCGCTGCTCGCGGAGGAAGGAGAGGATGTTCTCCTTCAACTCGGCGAACTCGACGGCGCGGCCCGCCTGCGCCTCGATGCGCGCCTTGTTCTGGGCGAGGTAGTTCTGCGCGTCGGCCTCGGACGGGTTGACCGTCTTCATGGCGACCTCGTCTTCGAGGAGCTTGGCCGTCGTGACGCCGCGCTTCTTCGCCTCGGCTTCGAGCAGAAAGCTATTGATCTGGAGGTTCAACTCGTTGCGGCGTGCTTCGACCACCTGGGCCTGGAGCGCCTTAACGCGCTGGACGGTCGCGGGGGTCAGGTCGGCCGGCGTCAGGTTGACGCCGCCGACTACCGCCAGCACCTCGGGCAACGGCCCGGACTCGCAGCCGCACTCGTCCACGAACGCGGGCTTCGGGGCGGGCGCTGCCGGGGCCTGCCGCGGCTGGGGCGCGGGCTGCTGGGCGGGCGGCTTTCGGGCGGCGGGGGCGGGGGTTTGGGCTTCGCCGCGGGCGCGGCGCCGGGCCTGCGCCGGCGCGTCGGTGGCGGCAGCCGCCAGGAGCAGCGCGGCCGGCGCGAGTGCGAATAAAAACTTTCTCATCGAATGTCAGGTTACCTTTCGCGGAGGCTGTCGGCGGCCGTGGCTGGGGCGGCGCGGGAGCCTCTCAGTTGGCGGAGACCCACCCGGCCGCGACCGCGTACTCCTTCTTCTCCGGGTCTACTGTGACGATGTGCGCGCCGGCCGCGCCGACCCTCCGGTTCGGGCCGAAGGTCAGGCGCGGGGTGACGCCGGAGTCGTAATCGTAAAGTCCTTCGAGCGCGGTTAGCAAACCCTCGCGCGTCAGCCCGCGCCCTGCCCGCTTGAGCCCCTCGACGAAGACTTTGGCCGCGGCCAGCGCCGCCAGTTGAGAGGCCATGTGGCGCGCTTCGAGACGGTACTTGCCGAGCAGCCCGCGCAGCTCCGCGAGGCCGCCGGGCGACACGTCCGACGGCACGGTCGGGAAGGCCAGGAAGACCCGGTCCTTGAGTGCTGCGGGCACGGCCTCGGTCAGGTCGCGCGCCGCGAGCACGCCCGGCAGCAGGACGTGCGGCGCCCAGCCGGCGGCCGCGGCCTCTTTGATGAGCGAAGCGTCCTCGCCGCCCGCCGGGAAGACGAAGACGACGGTGACGCCGTCGGCCTTCAGACGCGCGGCGAGCGTGCCGGCGTCGAACTCGCCGGGCCGGAACGAGTGGCGCGCGACCCTGCCGAGCCCGGCCTTAGCCGCCTGGTCGGCGGCAGCGTCGGCCGCGGCGCGCCCGAGCGGCGTCTCGGAGTAGACGACGGCGGCGGGCGCGCCCTTGAGGCCCGGCCGCGCGGCGGCGAAGTTGGCGAGGGCGCGCGACATCTCGGGCAGCCCCGGCAGCAGGTAAAAGACGTGCCGGTTGAGCGGCGCGCCCGTCTGCGGCAGGAGCGTCGCGGGGCCGAGGAACGGCACCTCGTGTTCGGTGGCGAAGGCGGCCAGCTCGGCGTCGGCCCCGGCACTCACGCCGCCGACGAAGGCGAAGACCCCTTCGCCTTCGGTCAACCTCCTTGCGGCCCCGATCACCGACTCGGCGGCCGGCCCAGCCTCGGCCGCGGTCAACTCGATCCGGCGGTTGTAGATTCCGCCGCGCTCGTTCAGGTCGTCGAAGTAGGCGCGGAGCACGTCGCGCATGGCTGCGGCCGTGGGGGCGAGGGCGCCGGCCGAGTGCAGGATGGTGCCGACGCGGACGCGCTCGTCCGAGAGGCCGGGGTCGCGCTCGAACTCGATGCGCTTGAGGTAGGCGACGAGGTCGGCCATGTCCTCGGCCGAGATGCGGTAGCGCGGCATGGCGACGGCCAGCTCGTTGCCGGCCGGGTCCACGCCGCCCACGACGGCGCGGGCGAACGAAGCCTCGTCGAAGGCGCCGTGCTTGCGCCCAGACGGGTGCGTGTGTCCGTAGGGCTTGACGAGGTTCGACCAGGTCAGGTTGCCGGCCGTGACGCCGCCCTCGCTCTTGCCCTCGGCGCGCGCGCCGTGGCAACCAGCACAGGTCAGAGTCGCGCCGGGAACGTCCAGCTCGCCGACGACGGCCGTCACCTCGCGCCCCGACGCTGAAGTGCCGCGCAGGTAAAGCGCCTTTCCGCGCCGCTCCTGCTCGGTCGGCGGCCGCGCGGTTGCGGCGGTCGAAGCAGCGCCCGTCTGGGCGGCCGGCGCCGTCTCAGCAGCCGGCGCGACCCGCCCCGACTGAGACGCGACCGAGCGTGCCGCCACACCGCAGCCGAAGACCGCCGCGAGCAGGAGCGCCGCGAGCTTGAGCCTCCTCGTCATCGTCCTTCTTTGGCGGCCGGGCCGCGGTCGTCAACCACGCTCCTGACAATTTCGACCAGGTCGTCCGCCGAGGCCATCCCCATCGCCTTCTTCCAGAGCCCCGTCGTCTCGTTGCCGATGATGAAGACGGTCTTGTGGTTCTCCTTGTCCTCGACGTACTGCCCGAGCTTGTAGAGGGCGCGCTCGACGTTCTCCTTCTCGCCCGTCAGGAAGGTCCAGCCGGGGCCGGCGTGGAAGCGCGAGGCGTAGTCCTTGAGCCGCGGCGGGGTGTCGGTGGCCGGGTCTACCGTGATGGAGACGAGGAAGAGGTCGCGGCCGATGCGGTCGCCGAACGCCTCCTGAATCTTCTCCATGTTGCGGTTCATCGGCGGGCAGACCGAGGTGCAGGTGGTGAAGAAGGCGTTGACGACGACCGTCTTGCCCTTGAGCACGTCGGAGTAGAAGCGGACCTTGCGCCCGTCCTGGTCCACCAGCTCGACCTCCGTGAACCAGGCGGCCGCGGCCGTCGGCTGCTCAGACTTCGGCGCCCCGGCCTTCGGCGCATCCGACTTCGGCGCTTCGGCCTTCGGCTGTGTGGAAGCGGGGGCGTGGCCGTGGCCGGCGTGCGGGTCTTGCCCGTGGTTAGCGTCGTGCTGGTGCGCCTGGGCCGCGGCGGCGGCCGACAGGCAGAGGACGAAGAGCGCTGCGGCGGTGGCGTTTCTCATTGCTTCGTGACTCCTGGGCCGGCGGGCCGCGGCCCGGGTTCGAGCCGGCCGGCGGCGGCCTGGTTGATGATCTCTATGAGCTGGCTCGGGCGGGCGAGGCCGTAGGCGCGCGTCCACTGCCCCGCGGCCTCGTTGCCCACGAGGACCGTGGGCGTGTGGTCTTCGGGCCGCGCGGTCGAGGCGGCGAGCGCACGCAGCAGCTCGTCAACCTGCGACTTGGGGCCGGTGACGAAGGTCCAGCCCGGCCCGGCCTTGAACTTCTCGCCCCAGGCTTTAAGACGTTCCGGCGTATCGACCGCGGGGTCCACAGAGACCGAGATGAGGTGAACGTCGCGGCCGGCGCGCTCGCCCAGCTCGCGCTGCACGCGCGCGAAGGTGGCGCCGAGCGGCGGGCAGACGGTAGTGCAGGTGGTGAAGATGAAGTTGACGGCGACCGTGCGCCCGCGCACGAGGTCCGAATAGAAGCGGACCTTGCGGCCGTCCTGATCGAGCAGCTCCACGTCCGGGATGCTCATCTTCCTGGCTCCGGCCGCGCCGGGCGCCGACGCCGCGGCGGCCGCGGCCGTCTCTTTCGTCTCGGCCGCCTTCTCGCGCAGGTGCATCCCGCACTTCGGACAACTGCCCTTCTCCTTCGAGGTCACCTCGGGGTGCATCGGGCAGACGAAGGCCGCGCCCTCGCCAGCCGCGCCTGTCGGGGCCGTCGGGGCTGTCGCCGCCGTGGTGGACGCGGCTGGCGCGGCTGGCGCGCCGTGCCCGTCGCGGCCGTGGCCGTCGTGCTGCGCGGCGGCAGGGGCGACGGCGAGAGTAATCAGCAGCGCGGCGCAGGCGCCGGCGGCCCGCGAAAGTTTCGCCTTCGGCTTCAACATCATTTCCTCCTCCGGGCTCAACGGGCTTCGGGCGCGGCCTCTGCGTGCAGCGTCAGCGTTGGGAGTTGGCGGAAGCCTACGCCCTGCGACTGGCTCTCGACGAAGACCATGTAGACGCCCGGCTCGGGCGGCGTCACCGTCAGCTCGTAGACGCCCTCGCCCGCGCCTTGCGCGAACTCGCGCACCTGCCAGATGCCGGGCGCGAGGAAGACGAGGACGCGCACGTCCTTCAGGCCGTCCTTCGGCCGGCCCGTGGCCGTGTCGTAGAGCTTGAAGCTAATCTTCAGGGGGCGGCCCGGCACGACCTTCTTCAGGTCGTTCAGGTACTCGACGCGGAGCGCCGTCCTCTTCTGGGCGGGCGCGGCCGGGTCGGGGGCGGCCTCGGCCCGGAAGCAGTGGACGACGCGCGGCGAGTCGAGCAGGAAGGCCACGTCGTAGCGGCCGCTCCTGGGCGGCTTGATTACGGTCGAGTAGGTGCCGGCCGGCCCCTCGCGCAGCGAGCGGTCAACGACGCGCACAGAGCGCGGCACGCGCTTGTAGTTCTGGAAGTTGCCCATCGGCGCGGCCATGCCCTCGGAGTAGAAGTAAATCTGCTTGTCGGCGGCGTTGGCGATGAGCACGGCGTTGCCCTCGGGCGCGGGCACGATGGCGTCGGAGACCGCCTCGAAGTCGGGCGCGGAGTTGGGCGCGAGCTGGCCGCCGGGGAACTTCGTCACGTCGGGCTCCTTGCCGACGGTGCTCAGCCGCACGGCCGAGACCTCGCCGCTGCCGGCCGAGCGGACGTAGGCGAAGGCGCCGGTGAAGGAGATTTGGTCGGGCGATTGGCCGACGGCGATGGCGTGCAGGAGCCGGTTGGTCGAGGCGTCGAAGACGTAGACGTTCGAGTCGGCCGCGTTGACGGCGAAGCCGTAGCGGCCGCCGGGCTCGAAGCGGACGGACCTGAGGCCGGGCCTGGCCGCGAGGGCGGTCAGCAGCTTGTGCGTGCGCGCGTCCACGACCGAGATGCGGCCGTCCTCGCCGGCAACGTAGACGGCGCGGCTCAGTGGCGAGTAGGCCACCGCCACAGCCCGCGAGCCGACCTTCACCTCGCCGGCCTTGACGAGCTTCTGCGCGTCAACGACGGAGAGGGTGCCGTCGCCGCCGGCGATGAAGGCGAATTTGTTGTCGGCGTCGAAGGCGAGGTCGGCCGCGCCGCCGGCGGCGGCGAACGTGGCGGCGGGCTTGAGGGTCGCGGCGTCGAGCACGGTCACGCCGCCGCCCGCGGCGCCCTCGCCCGCGTTCGTCACCCAGAGGTACTTCTCGTCGGGCTGGAGTCTGACGCGCGTGGGCTTGGCTCCGGCCTCGACGTTGGCCGTCACCTTCCATGTCGCCGTGTCCACGACCGCGACCTGACCCGCGGCCGGCATCGAGACGAAGAGCTTCGAGCGGTCGGAGGTCAGCGCCCAGTCGGCGCCGGGGCTGCGCAGGAAGACGAGCGTGACGAGCTTGCTGCCGCCGAAGCCGAGCAGGGGGTCGATGACCGAGATGTTCGGCTCCTGGTTGAGCGCGAGGATGTAATAGGCGTTGAGGTCAACGTCGGGGCGAGCGCGCAGAGAGCCCTGGACGAAGGCCCGGACCCTCTCGCGGCACTGCTCGGGCGTGGCCGCCTCGCCCTCGCGCAGGCTCATCCAGGCCGAGGGCCTCAGGCCCGCGAGCGGCGTCTTCGTCGTCGTGTCGGTGACGCGGAAGCGGACCAGCGCGTCGCGCCCGGCCACGAGGCTCTGCTCTTCGCCCGAGACGGGCGCCGCATCGAACTCGATGCGGATGCCTTCGCTGACTATCTCCTGCGGCGTCGGCCTGGGCGCGGGCTGCTGCCGGGCGCTGCCGGCGTCGGGCCGTGCCGGAGCAGGGGCCGCGGCGGACGGCTGTTGCGCGGCGACGTTGAAGGCTCGGGCCGCGGGGGCGAAGCCGTGGGGGGCCAGCAGGGCCGCGGCCAGCAGGAGGTGTGTTGCTCTTTTCATGGCGTCTTCGGGTTGGCGCGGGGTACGAAAGGCGCGGGCGGGCCGGGTTCGCCGCGGCACGGAAGGGCGGGCCGCCGTCCCACCGTGCGAGCCGCGCGGGCGGGCGGCAACGCGGGCCGGCTCCGGGCCTTCAGCGCGTGATGGCCTTCAGGTCGCGCATCGTGGCGCAGAAGCTGCGGACCGAGACGGGGCCGTCGTTGGCGTAGTCGAGGACGGCCTCGCGCAGTTGCGGGCCGTCGGCGAAGACGAAGGTCGTCCGGCCCGACTGGCGCTTGATGTTCTCGAACGGGAAGTCGCGGCAGCTCAGGTAGCTTGCCAGCGTAAGGTCGGTGGTCTCGTAGCTCTGGGGCACACTTCGAGGCGAGTTCATCTGTTTTTCATCCCGCGGCCCGCCGGGTCGCGGGGCCGCTCAGTTCATCGGGGGTTTCATCAGGGGCGAGACGCCCGCGCCGGGTCGGCTCGGGGTCGCCCGCCGCCGCCGGGCCGACGCGCGCTTTGTCGGCGCGCGTCCTTCGCGGTCCGTGTGACGGCCTGGAACGCGAGAGTCTAACACCCGCCGCGCCGCGAATACGAACCGGCGCGAAGCGTGCGTTCGGTTCGCGCGCGGGGTCTGCGGGTCGCGGGTCGCGCCCCGCACGCGGCGAGAGGTTTCGACCCGCTGCGGCTGCAAGGGCCGTGCCCGAGCCGGCGGCGCGCGCCATCAGGCTTCGACCGCGCGGGGGGTGTTTCGGCGCGAATCACGACCGCCCGCGCGTGTTCCACCGTGCGACACGGCGCCGGGCGGGCGGGGCCTCCGGCGCGGGCACGCAAAGGAGCGTGGCAGCGTGGTTTTCGGGGCTTCAGGCCGCCGGGCCGTGCGGCACGTCGGCACTACGGTCGTCCGCATCGTCGTCTGTATCGTCGGGCGCGGCGTCGCCCCGGATGCCGTACTTCTTCAGCTTGCGGTAGAGGGTCGGGCGGTGGTAATCGAGGATTTGGGCGGCGCGCTTGACGTTGCCGCCCGTGCGTTCGAGCGTCTGAATGATGGCCTCGCGCTCGACCTCCTCCATCGTCATGTGCGGCGGGATGTGGCAGCGGTAGGCGGCCGACTCGGAAGCGCCGACCTGCTCGGGCAGGTCTTCGGGTTCGAGCCGCTCGCTCGACGCGAAGAGGACGGCGTGTTCGACGACCGATTCGATCTCGCGCACGTTGCCCGGCCACTCGTAGCGCGCCAGCAGCCGGAGCGTCGCGGGCGAGATGCCGCGCACGTCCTTGCGGTACTTCTCGGCGAAGCGGCGCAGGAAGGTCTCGGCCAGCAGGGCCACGTCCTCGGCCCGCTCGCGCAGCGGCGGCACCCTGATCTTGACGGTGCTGATGCGGAAGTAGAGGTCTTTGCGCAGCGTACCGGCGCGGACCATCTCGGCCGTATCGCAGTTGGTCGATGAGATGAGGCGGAAGTCTACGCCGACCTCCTGCTCGTCGCCGAGCCGGCGGACGCGGCGCTCCTGCAAGACGCGCAGCAGCTTCGTCTGAAGGTAGACCGGCATCTCGGCGATCTCGTCGAGCAGGAGCGTGCCGCCCGCGGCCGCCTCGATCAGGCCGCGCCGGTCTCGGTCGGCGCCGGTGAAGGCGCCGCGCCGGTAGCCGAACAGTTCCGACTCGATCAGCTCCGAAGGGATGGCCGCGCAGTTGATGCGGATGAAGGGGCCGGAGGCGCGGCCGCTCAGGCGGTGGACGGCCGAGGCGATCAGCTCCTTGCCAGTGCCCGACTCTCCCTCGATTAAGACCGAGGCGTCCGACGGCGCGGCCGTGCGGACGAGGCGGCGAATCTGGCGCACGCCGTCGTGGTTGCCGACTAAGCCGAGGTCGTCCGACTCGGGCGCGAGCGCGCTGCGCAGCGCGCGGACCTCGCGCTTGACGGCCTCGAACTGTAGGGCACGCTCGGCGAGCATCAGCACGTGGTCGGGCATGAAGGGCTTTTCGAGGTAGTAGAAGGCGCCGCGCTTGATGGCCTCGATGGTCACGTCGAGCGAGCCGTGGGCCGTCATCAAAACCACCTCGGTCTCGGGCGACTCGGACTTGATTCGTTCGAGCAGCTCGATGCCGGTCGAGTCGGGCAGACGCAAGTCCACGAAGGCGAGGCCGAAGGGGCGCCCCTTGAGCAGCGGCGCGGCCTCGCCCGCGTTCGACGCGCTCTCGACCTCGTGCCCCTGCTCGCCGAGGATCAGTCCGAGCGCCCCCCTTATGCTCGGCTCGTCGTCAACGATGAGAATGCGACTGCGGCCCGCGCTCATCTTGTTCCCTCCGCCGGCAGGTCGACGCGGACCGTCGTCCCCTCGCCCGGCCGGCTCTCGATCCGGATGCGGCCGCCGTGCTGCTCGACGACCTTGCGCGCGTAAGGCATGCCGAGGCCGAGCCCCGAGGGCTTAGTCGAGTAGAACGGCTCGAAGACGTTGCGCACCTGCTCCTCGGTCATCCCGCAGCCGGTGTCGGCGACCTCGACGAAGGCCGCGCCGCCGCCGGCGCCCGTGCGGACTGTGAGCGTGCCGCCGCCGCGCATCGCCTGGGCCGCGTTGAGGACGAGGTTCATCAGCGCCGAGCTGGCGGCCGGCTCGTCGAGCGGGGCGACGACGCCGCCCGCGTCGAACTCGCGCCGCAGCTCGACGCGGGCGGCGTCGAGCTGCGGGGCGGCAAGTTGGAGCACGTCCGAGACGACGCGGTTGAGGTCTAAGGGGCGCGGCTCGACGCGGGGCGGGCGGGCGAAGTTGAGCACCTGTTCGCAGGTGCTCGACAGGTGGTTGATGGTGGCGACGATCTTGTCGAGCAGCGCCGCCTCGCCCTCGGCCAGCCGGCCCGCGGTCTTGCCCCTGAGGTGCGTGGCGTAGAGCAGCAGGCCGGCCAGGGGGTTCTTGACCTCGTGCGCCACCTGCGCCGCGGCGCGCCCGAGCGCCGCCACCTTCTCCTGGTGGGCGAGCACGCGGTAAGCCTCGATCAGCTCGGCCGTGCGCTCCTCGACGCGCCGCTCAAGGGTCTCTGCGTGGCGGCGCACCTCGTCTTCGAGCCGACGCTTCTCGTCGCTCAGGCGCTTGTGCCCGACCGCGCGCCCTACGGCCTTGAGCAGCACCTCCTTGACGACCGGCTTGGCGATGAAGTCGTAGGCGCCGGCCCGGACGATCTCGGGGATGAGCGCAGGGTTGGGCTCGCCCGTGATGACGACGACTGGCACCGCCCCTTCGGGGCCGCCCAGCTCGCGCAGCAGGTCTAGGCCGCTACGCCCCGGAAGGTTGATGTCCACGACGGCCGCGTCAAGGCCGCCGTCCGCGTCGCCCGCCCGCCAGTCGGCCGCCAGCGCGACGCCCGACTGGAAGTCGGCCGCGACCGCCACCTCGTAGCCGTCGCGGCGCAGGAACTCGGCCATCGTCAGGCGGATGCTCGGCTCGTCGTCCACGAGCAGGACTCTAGGCATGTCCGACCTCCGTGGCGGGCGCGGGCGCGGCGTCAACCTCCGCCGCCGGCAGTTCGGCGGTGAAGCGCGTGTAGCGCCCCGGCTCGCTCTCGACGCGGAGGCGCCCGCCGTGGTCGCGCACGATGCGGAAGCTGATCGAGAGGCCGAGGCCGGTCCCGCCCGAGTCGCGCCGCGTGGTGAAGAAAGGGTCGAAGAGACGGCCGAGGTTCTCGGGCGGTACGCCGACGCCCGTGTCGTAAAACTCCAGGCAGACGACCGGACGGCCGCCCGACCGCGCCGACCGCGCCGAGACGCGGAACAGCCTATCGCCCTCGGCCTCGCGCAGGGCGTGGCGCGCGTTGCTGATCATGTTGACGACCACCTGCCGCAGGCGCGGGCCGTCGCCGCGCACCGGGGGCAGGTCTACGGGCACGTCCACCTCGACGCGGACGCCCTCGCGTTCGAGCTGGCGCCCGAAGAGCGAGAGCGAGACGCCGACGAGCGAGGCGACCGAGACCTCGCCCGGCTCGTACTCGTCATGGCGCGCGAAGGCCAGCAGCTCGCGGACGATGCGCGCGATGCGCTCGCCCTCCTCGATGACGCCGTCGATCATCTGGCGCTCGAAGTCGCTGCGCGGCGCGGGCTCGTCCTTGAGGAGCTGCGCGAAGTTGATGATGCCGTTCAGGGGGTTGTTTATCTCGTGGGCGACGCCGGCCGCCAGCTCGCCGACCGCCGCCAGCTTCGAGGTCTGGTAAAGCTGACGCCGCATCTCCTCCTTCTCCTCCTTGAGCTGCCAGCGCGCCGAGAGGTCGCGGGCCACGAGCAGCCCGACGCTGCCTCCCGCGGTCGGCAGCGTATCGAACGAGAGGAAGACCGGGAGGTCCGCGCCGGCCTCCGTGCGCAGCACGACCTCGCCCTCGCGCGGGCCGGGGCCGGCCGCGTGGATGTCTGCGAGCCGCGCCCGGTCCTCTTCGCTGCGCGGGCGCAGCAGGTCGGAGACGGTTCGCCCGGCCATCTCCGGCTGGCGCAAGCCCAGCAGTTCGCACAGCCGGTCGTTGGCCTCGGCGAGGCGGCCGCCCTCCGCCTCGAAGAAGGCGATGCCGGCCCCCGAATGCTCGAAGAGGGCGCGGTAGCGCGCCTCGCTGGCGGCGGCCTCGCGCTGCTGCCGCCGCACGACGCGCAGCAGGAGCGTCACCACCACCATGTCCACCGCCACCGAGATGACGAAGTGCTCGACCCGCTGCTGGACCTTCCACCGCAGGTCGGCGTGCGCCTCGCCGGGGTAGAGCGAATCGACCCACGAGTAGAAGGGCGGAAGCAGCAGTTTCTCCCAGGCGATGACCACGGCCACCGTCAGCAGGAAGGTCAGCGCGGTGAAAGTGATGATGAGCTTGAGGTCGGAATTTCTCTTCATGCGGAGCGGGGCGGCGGGGCTCTTCGCCGGGCACGGACTGAGGAAGCAGCACTTTACGACAGTCGGGCCGGCCGAGACAAGGAATCTGGCAGGCGCGAAAAGAAGGTCCGCGGCGCGCAGGAGGAAAGAAGGAAAGAAGGAAGGTCTGCGCGGGAGCGTCGCGTCGGCGGCGCGCTTTGGCGCCCGAGCGTGTGGGGCGCGCGCGGGCGGTCGCGCGGCGGCGGCTGACTTCGTCCGTTAGGCGCGTTTCCAGCCGAGCCGGTAGCGTGCCGTGAGCGCGAGCCCCAGACTGACGACCACCAGCCCCGCCACCATCAGCGGCCAGACGAAGGGCAGCGCCAGCAGCACGGCCCAGAAGGCTGCGCCGAGCAGGAGCGCCACCGTCTCCGAGCGCCTCGCCTCGGGCAGCAGCACGCGCTGGAGCCAGCGCCCCGTAACGGCGTGGATCACGACGCGGCCGAAGAGGTACGAGACCACGAGCAGCAGCAGCCCCGTCACGAAGCACAGCCCGCCCACGGCCGGCGGCAGGTAGTGAAGCGCCGCAGCGCCGCCGGGGCCGATCACGACCGCGCCGAGCAGCCCGATCAAAGCCACGCGCCAGGAGGTCAGTTGCAGGCGCGCCGCCGCGCGGCTGACCACGCCGGGCGCGGCCGCCGTCAGCGCCAGCGAGACGATGAACCAGAAGAGGACCGCCAGCACCCTCCACCCGACGAAGGCGGCGGAGAGGCGCGGCGTCAGGAGCGAGGCCGGGTTGCGCGACAGCTCGCGCAGCTCGTCGCCGTAGCCGGCGAACATAAAAGTCTTGCCCGCGGCCGCGCGGCCGGCCCCCTCCTCGGCGCGGTAGTGGCCGCCGAAGACCATCACGTCGCCGCCGACGTGCGAGCCCTTCAACTGAATGACCGAGCCGCCGACGGCCGCCACGTCGCCCGCCACCCGGCCCTCGATGACGAGGTCGCCGCCGAAGGCCATGACGCCGTGCAGCACCTCGCCGCGGACCCTGACCGTGCGCCCGACGCCGAACACGTCGCCCGCCTGCCGACCCTCGACGACCAGATCGTCCGCGGCCCCGCCCGCCCCGTCCTCCCCGGCCGCCTGCCCGTTCGCGCCCGCGACGGCCGCCAGCAGCGACAGCAGGACGAGCAGCAGCCTCGTCGCGGCCGACGCCGCGCGCGAGGAGCACGCCGCCTCACTCCGCGCCCGTGAGGCGACGGCCGCCGAGTTCTGCCCTGAAATCACGACCAGAGTCATTCGAGAATGGGCCGGCCCCGAGGCCGCGCGCGCCCACGACCGCGGGGCGCCCGTAACGGAAGGCGAAAGCGGCGTAAAAATAAGCGGCCTAACAGAAAAGGCCAGCGCCCGCCCCGCCTCGGGGTGTTGGACAGGTCTGGCCGTCAACTCGACTTGAAGGGGCCGCCCGGCCCCCATTTACTTCCGTTGGCCGGAGCGGTGGTAAGAGGCGATGAGCCAGAGCAGCAGCGCCAGCGCGCCGAAGACTGCCGCCGCCTGCAAAGCCAGCGCCGCCCCCGAGGAGGCCAACAGCCGCCCGCCGACGGCACGCGCCAGCAGGCCCGCGCTCGTGCCAGCGTCCGCGGCGGCGTGACCCGCCATGCCGGCCACGCCGGCCGCCGCCCGCGCCGCGCCGCGCAGCGGCCCCGTCACGGCGTCAAACGCCGCCGCCCCCAGCAGGGCGAAGGCCGCGGCCGACAGGACCGCGCAAATCTTGACGGCCCGGCGGCGCTCATCCCTCTCGCGGACGCCGCTCATGTCGGTCTGCGCCCGCGCCTTCATCTCACGCGCGAAATCGCGCGGCAGTTCCAGCCGGCCCGCGAAGGTCTCGTCAAAGGCCGTGTCGAGCAGGCAGAGGAGGCGGCGTTGTTCGAGCAGGGCTGCCGAGCAGACGGGGCAGCCCTTCGAGTGCGACTCGAAGGCGGCGGCCTCTTCGGCGTCGAGCTCGGCGTCGAGGTAGGCCGCGACCTGCGCCGCCCGCCCGCAGCCCGCTTGCGTCTCAAGAGTGGCCGCGCACTCAATCATCCCGCCCCGCCCTCACATGCCGGTGATGCCGCGCTCGACGAGCTGGCCGCGCATGGCCTCGCGCGCGCGGAAGATGCGATTCTTGACGGTGCCGAGCGGCAGGCCCGTCACCTCTGCGATCTCGTCGTAACTGAAGTCGTGGGCGTGTCGGAGCACGATCAGTTCGCGGTAGGCTGGGGGCAGCGCCTGCACCACCTCTTCGATTTCGGCCCGGCGCTCGCGCCGCTCGCTCTCCTGCTCCGGGGTCGGGGCCGCGCTCGCCAGAGGCTTCTCGTAGGTGCGGCCGTCCTCGCCCTCGGCTTCGAGTTCTTCTGTGCGGAAGCCGCCGGCGCGCCGCAGGTGGTCGATGGCCGCGTTGTGGGCGATGCGGTAAACCCAGGTGGAAAACTTGTACTCGGGGCGGTAGCGTTCGAGAGAGTTGTAGACCTTGATGAAGACCTCCTGCGCGAGGTCGAGGGCCGCGTCGTAGTCGCCGACCATGCGGTAGACGTAGGCCACGATGGGGCGCTGGTAACGGCGTACCAGCTCCTCGAAATACTCCTCGCGCCCCGCGATGGCGCGGGCGATGAGGTCGCGGTCGGCCACGCCGACCAGTTGCTTAAGGGAAACGGTCTCTGCGCTCATGACGCTCCGGTTTTACGCCCCCCGCGGGGGGAAAGTTTCAGGCGGGAGGGCCGGCCGGCGCGCGCCTGCAACGGCTCGATTGCGGGCGGGCGGGCGGCTCGCTCCCGCTCAGGCGAGGGCTAGGGCGGCGAGGCCGGCGGGCGCCGCGATCAACTGAAAGTCAAGCTCGCCCGGCGGGAACGACAGGCGCACGTCCTCGGGCCGGAGCGGGACCGGCTCGGCCCCGAGCGTCTCGGCCACGAGGGCCGAAGCCTCCTCGTAGCCGATCCCGTCGCCGGCCACCAGCAGGCGCTCGATAACCTCGCCGCCGGGGGGGACGCCCCCGGCGGCCCCTTCGTCGGCGTCGGCGGGGCCGGCCGTGCGGTCGCGGTAGAAGAGGAGGAAGCGGTAAAGCTCGTCGGCGCAGTCCTCGGCCTCGCAGGCGACGGCGCGGACGAAGAGAGGGAAGCCGCCGCGCAGGACGACCGCCGTGAAGCCCTCGGGGTGAGAACTGACGAGCAGCGAGTCGGCCGACCCGCGTTCGCGCATCAGCCACCACGCCTCGCCCATGTGGCGCGGCAGGATCAGGCCGGTGTGCCAGCCGAGGCCGGCGAAGACCGCCTCGTACTCGGCGAGCACGTCGAGCCGGACGGCCGCGACGAGGTAGCGGCCCCGCCCCTGCGCGTCGGTCGGCAGGCGCTCGCGCACGGCCCGCAGATCGTCTGCCCGTGCGCCCATCGCGCGCTCGATCTTCCAGCGCAACATCTCCTCGCCCTCCTGGCGGGTGGCTGTGGTCGTCTCCATCGTCACGATGGCGGTGCGCGTGGCCGCCTCGGGCAGCCCGACCGACCAGCGCCGGCGCCGCTGAAGCCCCGCGCCCGCCGCCAGCTCGGCGAGCGCACCGGCGAGCGCACCGGCGTCGGCCACGTTCGGGCCGTCGAAGCCGGGCGTGAGCACGCCCTCGGCCAGCGGCACGTAGCCGGCGCGCCGCACCGCGAACGTGTCGCGCCGGCGTTCGAGTTGCACAAGTCCGAGGCCGTCGCCCGCCAGCGCGACGGCCGCAGCCGGCAGGCGGGGCGCGACGAGTTTGCCGAAAATACTCATGGGTAGTTTTGAGTTTTTAGTTTTGAGTTCGGAGTGTTGAGTTCTAAATTCTGAGTTCCGGGGTCTGGGCTCGCGCCTGCCCGGAGGCTAAAAACTCAAAACTCAAAACTGAAAACTCTCTCACCATTCGCTGTAGCGAGTCTCGCCGTCGGAAGAGAGGTCGTTGGAGAGGCTGCGGACGCGGACGATGCCCTGCGAGCTTTCGGTCGAGCCGGGGTCGTCGCCAAACTCTGTGTTCCAATTGCGCTCGCCGGTGATGGGGTCAACCGGGAGGTCCTGAATGTAGCCGGCCGAGACCAGCTCTTCGAGCGACTGCGGGAGCTTGCCCTTGTCGGCCGCGTACTGGTCCACCATCTTGTTCAACTGGTAGATGTTGTCGCGCAGCGTCGCCTCTCTCGCGGCCTGCACGGTCTTGTTGTACTGCGCCACGGCGATCATCGCCAGGATGACGAGGATCGAGATGACGATCATCAGCTCCAGCAGCGTGAAGCCGCGCTGGAGCCGGCGCGCCGCCTGCCCTCGCCACTCACCACTCACTGTACTTCTCCCCGTTGAGGGCCGTGGCCTCGGACCTCGAGCGCACGTCGAAGACGTTCTCGGGGGCCGACTCGCAGCCGCCGTCGGCCGACTGGTAACTCGAACGCAGGCACCAATCCTGCGCGCCCGTGATTGGGTCCACGGGGAGTTCGCGCAGGTAAATCTTCTTCTTGGTGGCGAGCGTCGGGTTGTTGCCCGTGGCGCCGCCCCTGGAGGTGTCCACGCTGCCGACCTGCTGAGCGGCGCTGAGCCCGCGCGGCAGCACGTTCACGCCCTCGACCAGCATCTCCAGGCTCGGCGGGTAGCGGTCGGGGTTGTCCACGCCGAAGATGGTGCAGTCGGCGATGACGACCTTACTGCGCGGGTCGATGTAGGTCTGGCCGCCCTGGCCGGGCTGTCCCGGCGGGCCGGGCTGCGGCGGCGGGCCGGGCTGGGCCGGGGCGCCGCCCAGCCCCCCTAGCGGTCCGCACTGCATCCCGACCGTGTCGCGGCGAAACTCGTCGATGGCCCCGCGCATCTCGCGCAGGGCGTCGCGCAGTCGCACCTCCCTCTGCCGGCGGACGGAGTTGCGGACGACCGGGATGATGCCGAGCGTCAGGACCGTCAGCACAGTGACCGTGATGACGAGTTCGATGAGGGTCCACCCGCCCGAGGAAGAGCGGGGGCGTGGGAAAGGCGGAAAGAAGGAGCGGGGCCGGCGAAGGTCTCCGCCCCTCGCCTCTTCCGCCCTCTCATTCTTTCCCCCCGCGGACAAAAACATCGGCATCAATCCTCGGCGCCCCTACTGCGTGACCCTAAGCGTGGTCGCCGCGAAGCGCGGGCGCACGGCCCGCCCGTCGGTGGCGATGAAGTGGACCTTGTCGGGGTCGAAGCCGAGCGCGGCCTCGCCGGCCGCGAGCCCTTCGACCTCGACGACCAGCAGCAGACCCTCGCCCGTCAGCGGCGCGGCGCCCGCGGCCGGCGCCACCGAGACGACGAGCACGCCGCGCGCGCCGTCTACCGACTGTGTGAGCGTCGGCGCGGCGGCCTTATCGGCGCTCAGGACGCCGTGAGAGACCGAGCGGACGGCGAGCGCCTTCGGGTCGAAGCGGAGCGTGGCGGCGGCAAGTCCGATGGGCGCGTCCGTGCGCAGGAAGACCAGCACGCGCCGGCGCTCGCCGACCTTGAGTGAAGGCTGCTCGGGCAGCAGCAGCAGTTCGGCGCCGCTCTCGGCAGGCGCGGGCGCGGCGGCCGCCGGGGTGGCGGCGCGCGCCGTGTTCGAGACCGAGGTCGTGTTGACGACGGGAACCGGGTTGGATACTGCGTTCACGACGTTTACCGCCGCGGCGTTCGCGGCCCCGGCGCCCGTCGAGTTAACGGCAACGCTGGCTGAATTTGTGGGGGCCCCGCTCGCAGAGTTGATGGGGACGCTCGTCGTCGCCGTGCCTGTTGTTGGCGCGGCGGCCGGCTTCGCGGCTGCGGCGCCGGAGGCTTCAACGCCCGGCGCGCCCGTGCTCTTCGGCCCGGCGGCCGGAGACGACGCGGCCGGGGCGACGTTCGCGCCGGCGGGAGCCGGTGCGGCCTCGGCCGGGGTCTTTAGGCTGGCGTTGACGGCGGGCGCCGCGGCGGCGCTCGCGGCGGGGGCGCCGACCGCCTCGGTCAGCGACTTCGGCGCCGGGACGAACGAGTAATCATCCGCGGGCGGCACCGGCAGCTCGACCGTCTGGTTTGTCGGCAGCGACCGCGCGCGGGCCAGTTGCTCCTCGCGCTCGGTCTCCTTGAGCATGGCTTCGAGCGACTCCGACTGCGGCGTCTGCATCGAGCCGGCCGGGCGCGACTGCTCGTCCTCGGCCTGGATGCTCGGCGCGCGCAGCACGCGCGGCGTCATCGTGATGACCACGTCCGACTGGCGGTTGTCGCGCGTCGGGGTCGAGAAGAGGCGACCGAGGATGGGGATCAGGCCGAGCAGCGGCAGGCCCTGGCGCCCCTCCTCGTCGCGGTCCTGCGCCACCGAGGCGATCATCATCGTCTTGCCGTTCGGGATGCGGGCCACGCCCTCGATGGAGCGCTGCGTGAAGATCGGGGTCAGCGAGTTGCCGCTGGCGTCCTTGGTCTCGATCTTCATCGTCACCTGCACGTCCTGGTTCGGGTAGACCTTCGGCTTGAAGTCGAGGACGAGGCCGGTGTCCTCGTATTGGATGACGGGGAAGCCGTTGCCGCCGAAGACGCCGTTGTTGGCGCCGCCAGGGGTCTGGTTGTTACCGGAGTTGTTGACCGTGACGCCCGTGTAGACGCTCGCGGTCTGGACCGGAACCTTGGCGCCGATGCGCGTCGAGCTCTTCTCGTCGTCGAAGGCGTGGACCTGCGTCGAGAAGATGAGCCGCGTGTTGTTCTTGCTCTGGAAGGCCGAGATGCGCGAGGCCGGGATGAGCAGGCCGATGCCGGTCGAGAGCGGCAAAACGCTGCTGCCCTGCGCGAGCTGGCGGGCGCCGCCGATCAGGACCGAACCGGGCTGGACGCCGCCGAGGTTGCCGAGGGTCTCGGCGTTGCCGATCTGATTGCCGATCTGCAACAGGTCGTTGCGCGACACCTCGTAGATGGCGACCTCCATCACCACCTCGGCCCGATCCTTGTCCACGCTCTGCAACAGCTTCTCGATGATGCGGATGTTCTCGGGCGTGTCGCGGACCGTGAGCGAGTTGGTGTTGTTGTTGACGGCGAAGAGCGGCTGGCGGCCGGCGTTGGCCGGCAGCGTGGACTGGATCAGCGTGCGCGCGTCCTCGGGCTTGACGTTGTAGAGGTAGAAGGTGCGCAGGACCAACTGCTGGTACTGCGGCCGCTTGGACTGGTCGGCGACGAGGATGGTGCGGCGGTCGAGCTTCTGGAAGAAGAGGCCCTGCGACTGGAAGAGGTAGTCGAGGGCGCGGGCCGGCGTGATGTCCTTCCAGCGGATGTTGATGCTGCGGCGCACCTGCGAGAAGTTCTGGTCGAAGACGACGTTTAAGCCGAGCTCGTCGGCCAGCTTGCGGATGAAGGGTTCGAGCTCGCCGCTGTAGGTGATGTTCTGGAGCTGCTCGGGCCGGCCCGGCAGTTCCTCGGCCGCCGCCCCGTTGGGGGTCGCGGCCCGCGCGCCGACGCCGGTCTGTGCGCCGCGGTAGCCGGTCGGCCTGACGGTGCCGCCGTCGGCCGGCAGCCCCTCCTTCTCGCGCTGGAGCCGCAGCACGCGCTCCATCTCCTGGACGGCGAGGTCGTTGACCGGGTCGTAGCCGTAGGCCTGGCGGAAGGCGTTGTAGGCCCCGACGTAGTCGCCCTGCTCGGCCAGCGTCCGCCCCCTCTGCATGAACATCTGCGAGGCGTTGAAGATGGCGCGGCGGTAGTGGAGCTGGTACTCGGTGTCGGACGGGTTCTGCGCCACGGCGAGGGCGAACTCCTGCGCGGCCTTCTCCCACTGCTGCGCGGCCTCGTGTTGGAGGCCCCGCTTGTAGTTCTTCTCGCCCTTCTTGGCGAGCGCGGCCGTCGGGGCGAACAGGAGGAAGGCGGCCAGCAGCAGCGCCACGAGGGCGCGCGCGCGGGAGTGTGACTTCATCTCGGACCTCATGATTTTTACTCGCAAGCGACCGGCGGGGCCGCGGAAAACGGTTCGGAGAGACCTGACGCGCGAGGGCCTGCGTCCTCGTTAAGGCCCGTCGGGGAGGGCCGGCGCGGCCGGGCCGGGAGGTACGCCCCCGTCGGCATAGCCTTGCGCGCTCGACATTACACGCCGGACCGCCGATTTTAGTTCCTTGAAGGCGCGGCGACAAGCCGGCAGGCGCCCCACTGCCCCGTTAATCCCTCGTCAGGCGCCCTTCCGGGCTGCCCGCCCGCGGGTCCCGGCGCGCCGCGGCGGCGGCGCCTCAGCGGCGGCGCCTCAGCTCGCCTTCACCGGCTCGACGAAGGTGACGCGGTTGATCTCGTGCAGCGTAGAGACGCCGGTGAAGATCTTCTCCAGGGCCGACTCGCGCAGGGAGCGCAGCCCCTCGGCCTCGGCCGCGCGCCGCACCTCCGAGCCCGGCCGCCGCTCGATGATCATCTCGCGGATGTTGTCCGACATGTCGAGCAGCTCATGGATGGCGGTGCGGCCGCGGTAGCCTGTGTGGTTGCAGGCGTCGCAGCCGACGCTCATGTAGAAGACCTGATGGCGGTGCGCCTCGGGCCTGAGGCCCGACTCCAACAGCTCGTCGTCGGACGGCTGGTAGGGGCGCTTGCAGACGTGGCAGAGCATGCGCACCAGGCGCTGCGCCAGCACACAGTTTAAGGACGAGACGAAGTTGTAGGGCTCGACGCCCATGTTGAGGAAGCGGCCGATGACATCAATGACGTTGTTGGCGTGGACGGTCGTGAAGACGAGGTGGCCCGTCAGGGCCGACTGGATGGCGATCTGCGCCGTCTCGTTGTCGCGGATTTCGCCGACCATGATCTTGTCGGGGTCGTGGCGCAGGATCGAGCGCAGTCCGCGCGCGAACGTCAGCCCCTTCTTCTCGTTGACCGGAATCTGCGTGATGCCGTGGAGCTGGTACTCCACCGGGTCCTCGATGGTGATGATCTTGTCTTCCTCGTTCTTGATCTCGTTCAAGGCCGCGTAGAGGGTGGTCGTCTTGCCGGAGCCGGTCGGCCCCGTCACCAGCACCATCCCGTAGGGCTCGGCGATGTAGCGCCGGAAGTTCTGCATGTCGTGGGGGCTGAAACCCACCACGTCGAGCATCAGGTTGCGGAACTGCTCGTTGATCTGCTCCTTATCGAGGATACGGATTACCGCGTCCTCGCCGTGGATGGTCGGCATGATGGAGACGCGGAAGTCGACGGTGCGCCCCTTGTAGCGGACGCGGAAGCGGCCGTCCTGCGGCACGCGCCGCTCGGCGATGTCGAGCTCCGACATGACCTTGATGCGCGAGATCAGGGTCTGGTGGTAGGAGATGTCGATGGGCTCGACCTTCTCGTAGAGCGCGCCGTCGATGCGGTACTTGACCTGGACTGCCGTGTCGCGCGTCTCGATGTGGATGTCGGAGGCGCGCGACTCCATCGCCTGGTAGATGACCGTGTCCACCAGCTTGATGATGGGCGACATCTCCGAGTCTGTCGCCAGCCGGTCGAGGTCGAGGACCTCCTCGCCCTGCTCGGTCTCCTTGACGAGCGAGATGCGGAAGCCCGAGGTGGCCTCCTGCAAGACGCGCTGCGTCGCGTCGCCCTTGCGCAGCACGACCTCGATGGCTCCGGCCGTCGAGACGTGCGGCACCACCCGCGCGTGCAGCGCCGAGGCGATCTCGTCGAGGCGTTCGAGGTCGGTCGGGTCGGCCATCGCCACGTGGAGGCGGCGCCCCTCGCGCCTCAAGGGCACGAACTGGTGGCGGACCATCAGGTCCACCGGCACCTCTGCCAGAAGCTGGTAGTCGATGGGCGACTCGCCGACCGGCGGCAGCAGGTCCACGTAGGGCAGGCGGTAGCGACGCGCGAGCGTCAGGGCCGCGCGCACCTCGGGCGGGGTGTGGTCGTCGCCGTCGGCCGCGGCCGGGGCGCCGGCCCGCACACCGGGCGCCTGGATCGTCACTTCGTCTTCGACTCGGCTCATATTTTTTCCGCCCAGGGAGGGAGGCAGGCTGCGTGAGCTGTTCTGATGCCGGCCGCCCGCGCCGGGATTGCCTCACCCCCGAATGCTGATGTTGGAAATCGACTGGATGATCGGCAGATAGATCGCCAGCAAAATCGTGATGACGACGCCGCCCATCACCAGCAGGATGACCGGCTCAAGCACGGTCGTTAACTGTTCGAGGCGAACCTCAGACTCGCGGTCGTAAAATTCCGCGACCTCTTCGAGCATCTCGCGCAGGCTTCCCGAGCGCTCGCCGACCCCGATCATGTCGAGCGCCAGCGGCGGAATCCACCCGGCCGCCTCCAAGCTCTCGGTGAACGAGCGCCCCTCCTGCACCATCGGCAGCGTCGCCGAACTCCTCGCGCGCAGCTCGCGGTTGGTCACAGACTCGGCCGCGATCTCCCACGACTCGACGAGCGTGATGCCGCCGGCCAGGAGCGTTGCGAGGCTGCGCGTCACCTGCGCGATGGCGAGTTGCCTGACGAGCGCGCTGACGATGGGGAGCTTGAGGAGCAGGCGGTCGATGGCGAGCCCGCCGCCCGGCGTCCGCGCCCAGAGGAAGAGGGCGACGCCGCCCAGGATGACGGCCGGGGCCAGCCAGAAGAGGTTGCCGGCCACGAAGTTCGAGAGCCCGACGACGATGCTGGTGACGGCCGGCAGCTCGCGGTTGAAGCCCTCGAAGAGCGTGGACATCTTCGGCACGACGTAGGCCGTCAGGAAGACGACCATGCCGGCCGAGGCCAGCAGCAGGAAGATCGGGTAGGCCAGCGCCCCGCGAATCTTCCGGCGTATCTCGACGCCGCGCCGCATGTAGTCCACGTAGCGGGCCAGCACGTTGTCGAGCGCGCCGGAGCGTTCGCCCGCCAAGACCGAGGCCGTGTAGATGCGCGGGAAGATCGGCCCCTGCGCGGCGAAGGCGGTCGAGAGCGCCATGCCGCCCCGAATCTTCTCCTCCACGTCGCCGAGCACGGCCCGCAGCCTCGACGAGGCGGCCCGCCGCCGAAGCATCATCACGGCCTGGAGAATCGGGATGCCGGCGCGCAGCAGGGCCGAGAGTTGCTGGTTGAAAAGTAGGAAGTCGCCCGGCTTGACGCGGGCGTTGATGCCGCCCTTGCCGCCGCGCGTCACGGCGGCGAGGCCCGCGGCCTTCGGCGGGGTGACGGAAAAGACGCGGAAGCCCTCGGCTTCGAGCCGCGCGCGCGCTTCCTGCACGCCCGCCGCCTCGATCATGCGCGTCACGACTTCGCCCGCGGGCGTCCCTAAACGACAGATGAATTCGGCCATTGCTGCTGTCGGGATTTTCCTGACTGGAGGGGCTGTGGCGGCGGCCTGAAGGCGCCGGCGCCACCTGACTTCGGCCCGCGGAGTATAGCACGCGGCCCGCCCGCAGCCCACAGGCCCGGGGGCCGCCCTTCCGCTCACCACTACACGCCCGCCCCCGACTTTCGTTCCCGGTTCGCGTCGGCAATAAAGTCGGCACAAAGTCTTTACAGAGTTGTCTGTTGCGCGGCCCGGCGGCGCTGCCCTACAATGTGCGTCGAACGAGAGCACAAACAGTCTCCCCTGTTCTTTCGTTTACCGCCGCGGCGAACAACCGAAAGCCGAGTGCCGCCGTTCCGCACGGCCGTCACCCAGAGCCGGAGGCCGGATGCGTCTACCCGAAAGGCGCAACCCCGGCCCGCTCGCATCTTTCAGGGTTCGTCCCCAAGCTGCCAGTCGGAGGATTTATGAGAGCACGGGGCACCCTAGGCGGCCGAAAGGTCGCGCTTCTCTCTTCTCTTCTCGTCGCCTTTCTGGCCGCGCAGGCCGCCGTCACGGCGCGGCCGCGCCAGCAGCAGCCCGCGGGCGCCGCCGCGCCGACCGCCCAGCCGCCCGGCGAACAGTCGCCGACGGCCGCCGGCGCGTCCGGCACGGCCCCGGCCTCGACCATCTCCCAGCCGCCCACTGCTGCCCCGGCGGCCAACACGACGGCCAACACCCCGACCGCGCCGGCAGGGCACGACGAGCAGAAGCCGGCCGACGGCCCCATCGTCAAGGCGGCGCCGGTCGTCCAGATCGATAACGACAAGCCGGTCATCGTCCACTCCGACCTCATCACCATCACCGTCACCGTCACCGACACCTACGGCCGCTTCGTGACCGGCCTCGGCCAGAAGGCATTCGCCATCTTCGACGACAAGATCGAGCAGCAGATCACGCACTTCTCGGACGAGGACGCGCCCGTCTCGCTCGGAGTCATCTTCGACGTTTCCGGCTCGATGAGCGGCGACAAGATCAGCAAGGCGCGCGAGGCCCTCCAGCGGTTCATCGAGACGAGCCACACCCGCGACGAGTACTTCCTGATCGGTTTCAATCACCGGGCGCAGCTCCTGATGGACCGCACGCGCGACAGCGAGGCGCTCCTCAAGAAGCTGACTTTCGTCCAGACCAAGGGGCAGACGGCTCTCTACGACGCCACCTACCTCGGCGTCGAGCGCGTCACCCGCGGCGCCCACCAGAAGCGCGCCGTCCTGCTCATCAGCGACGGGCAGGACAACAGCTCGCGCTACACCTTCAACGAGTTGCGCCGCCTCCTCAAGGAGACCGACGTGATCATCTACGCCGTCGGCATCGTCAGCGGCGCCGACGACTCGCAGCTCGGCTACGCCGGGCGCTCGATCCTCGAAGAGCTGGCCGGCGTCTCGGGCGGCAAGGCTTTCTTCCCCTCGACCGGCGCCGAGATGAACGACACCTTCGAGCGCATCGCGCTTGAGCTGCGGACGCAGTACTCCATCGGCTATCGCCCCTCGAACTTCGCCAACGACGGCAAGTGGCACAAGATTAAGATTAAGGTCCAGCCGCCGCGCGGCTTCCCGCGCCTCTTCGTCCGGGGGCGCGAGGGCTACTACGCGACGGCCAAGCCGCGCTGAACGGCCGCAACCCGTGCCGACATGCCGGTAGACCAGCATTGCGGGCGGCGGGAGGGTCGCGGTCCCGCCGCCTTTCGGCAACGAACCGCCCCGGCCGGGCATCTCTAACCGGGGTGGGCCACGCGCCGGCCGCCGCCGGGCCGCGACCGTCCCGCCGCCGAGCACTCTTCTTTTTTTGCCCCGGCCACGCGGAGCCCTCGGTCGCACGACGGAGGGTTCAGGCTTGACAGGCCGAAGCGCCCCGCGCCGCCCCTGCCGCGACCGGACGGGCCGCGGCGCGGGGCATTTTTCTTGAGAGGCCAGAAGACGTGATGAAGCACTCTGAGGTTGAAGGCCGGGGCCGCGGCGCCCGCACGCGGGGGGCGCTGGCAATCGCGCTCGCGGCGCTCGTCGTCGCCGCCGCCGCCCTGCCCGCCGCGCGCGCGGAGCGGCAGGCAGAGGGCCGCCCGCGCCGAGCCGAGCCGGCCCGCACCGGCGCGACGACCGCCCCGCGGCAGACGCCAGCCCCGCAACAGCCCGCCGCGGCCCAGCCGCAGCAGACCCCGACGCCCGCCCCCGCGCGAGGGGGGCCTGTCATTCCTCCCGCCGACGGCGCGCCGGTCCTGAAGACCGCACCGCCCATCCGCATGGACGAGGGCAATCAGGATCAGGACGAGATGGAGATTGACCCCGAAGGTGTCGTCACCATCGACACCAGCCTCGTCAACCTTCAGGTGCGCGTCGTGGACCGCAATAACCGGCCCATCAGCGGCATCAGGCAGGAGGAGTTCCGCGTCTTCGAGAACGGCCAGCCGCAGACCGTCCAGTTCGTCACGACCGAGGAGGTGCCGGTCAGCTACGGGCTCGTCGTGGACAACTCGGGCAGCCTCCGCTCGCAGATTCAGAAGGTGATCGACGCGGGCAAGACCATCGTCGAGAGCAACCAGCCCGGCGACGAGACCTTCGTCGTCCGCTTCGTGTCGAGCGAAGAAATCAAGGTGTTGCAGGACTTCACCTCGGACAAGCAGGCCGTCTTCGACGCCCTCGACGACATGTACATCGAGGGCGGGCAGACGGCCGTGATGGACGCCGTCTACCTCTCGGCCGAGCACGCCACGCAGTACAAGAAGGGCGACCCGCTCGACGACAAGCGCCGCCGCGCCCTCATCCTCGTCACCGACGGCGAGGACCGCGCCAGCTTCTACAAGCAGGACCAGCTCTTCGAGGCCCTCAAAGAGAACGACGTGCAGATTTACGTCATCGGCTTCGTCAACGAGCTGGAGAAGGAGCGCGGCTTCATCAGCAAATCGAGGCGGCAGAAGGCCGTGGACCTGCTCGACCGGCTGGCGAAGGAGACCGGCGGCCGCGCCTTCTACCCGACCTCGCTCTCGGAACTGCCGGACATAGCCCGAGAGATCACCAAAGACCTGCGCACGCAGTACGTCGTCAGCTACCGGCCGAACGTCCCTGCGCGGCCCGGCGAGTTCCGGCAGGTCCGCGTCGCCGTGGCCGACGCGCCGGGCCGCGACAAGCGCATCGCCGTCACCCGCTCGGGCTACACCGGCAAGACCGGTCAGGCCCCCGCGCCGCCGCCCCAGCAGCAGCCGACGAGGCCCCGCGCCAACGTCCGCCCGTAAACGGGCCGCCGGCGCCGGAAACTTCGAGACACGAAAGGAGAGGCCGCCACGCCGTAGCGCGTGGCGGCCTCTCCTTTCGGCCTTGAAGTGTCCGGCCCCGATTGTCAGCCTTCACTTCCCGGCCCCGCGCCCCTCACTTCTCGGGCATCAGCGAAATCTGCCAGGCGATGAAGGCGATGAAGGCCGCGAAAAGCAGGAGGATGATGAGGACCGGGGCGTCGATCTTGAAGGTGCCCTCGATGTCTCGCTCGTCCTCGCCGAGGTACTCGGGCACCTTGACGCTCCGGCGGTCGATGCGGATGGTGTCGTTGGCGCGCTTGCCCGCGTCGGACTGGGCCGATTCGCGGAACTCGGGCGTTTCTTCGAGCGGGGCGAGCCGCGCGGCCAAATCCTCGGGGTCGCGCGGCCGCCGGCCGCGGTCGTCGCGGCGCAGCGGCCAACGCCAGCGCTTCACAGCCATTTCACCCTCCGCAGGTAGAAGTAGAGCCCGATCCCGACGATTGCGATGGACCCCAGCGCGAAGACGTAGCCGTAGCGCCACTTCAGCTCCGGCATGAACTCGAAGTTCATCCCGTAGATGCCCGCGATCAGGGTAACGGACATCAGGATGGTCGCCACCGAGGTCAGCCGCTTCATCACCATGTTCATCCGGTTGCCCGAGACTGAGAGGTAGGCGTCCATCGTCGAGCCCATCATGTCGCGCAGGGCGTCGATGGTGTCGGCGACGCGGAGGATGTGGTCGAACACGTCCTGGAAGTAGACGTGGGTCTCGCGCGGAAAGATGGGCTGCTCGCGCCGCAGCATGGTGTTGAAAACGTCCCTGAGCGGGGTGAGCGAGCGGCGCAGGTAAAGGAGCTGCTTCTTGATGCGGAAGATTTCCTGGATGGCCTCGGGCTGAAAGACGCCGAAGATGTCGTCTTCCAGGTCGTCCATCCGGTCCGAGAGCACG
This sequence comes from Pyrinomonadaceae bacterium, assembly GCA_035645715.1. GTDB lineage: Bacteria > Acidobacteriota > Blastocatellia > Pyrinomonadales > Pyrinomonadaceae > QHXN01. The sequence goes on along the minus strand of DASQMB010000023.1, from coordinate 137,215 downwards.
TCGAGCAGCGGCATGTAGTCGTCCACCACGGCGTCGATCAGCAGGTAGGCCAGCAGCCCGGCCCCGTGCCCCTTCCGGTCGGTCCACTCGCCCCACAGCCGCCTGGCCGTCTCGACGGCGCGGATCGGCCGGCTGTGGACGGTGACGAGGTAGTTCTCGCCGAGGAAGATGTTCAGCTCGCGCAGTTCGAGGTCGTCGTCGGGGCCGACCAGTTCGGCCTCGTAGAGGACGATGAAGTAGTAGCCGGGATACTCCTCGATCTTGGGGCGCTGGTGGGCGTTGCGGCAGTCTTCGATGGAGAGCGGGTGGAAGTTGAACTCCTGGGCGAGGTCGGAGAAGTCCTGGCTCGTCGGGTCCGACACGTCGGCCCAGACGACGTTCGACTTGCCCTCGCAGTAGTCGCTCAGTTCGGTCGGGGGGAAGTCATGCGTGAACTGCCTCGATGCCTCGTTCAGACAGGTGGTGATGATCATGGGCTTGGCGCGGCCGCGACCCCGTCGTCCGGCGGTGCGGGCCGAGGCGACATTAAGCCGCCGCGCGCGGCCACAAGTCAACCCCAATCCTCGATGCGGGCTGCCGGTGCGGGCAGGGGCGTGGCGAAAAACCGGGGCCGGCGGGCGGATGGAGGGGGCGGGGGCGGCCGGTGGGCGGCCGCCCCGTGGGGCGAGGAGTCTGGGGGAGTAAGTGTCCTTCCACCCTCATATGCGGCGGCGGCGTAAAACATTTCATCGCCTCCCAAAAAATTCGACGCCGGAGGCGTCGAGAGTCCATAAAGGGAGGGGCGGGGCCGCTTCGGCGGCCCCGCCCCTCCCTTTATGGACTGTTCCGGCCGGCAGGCCGTCTCAAACTTCCGGCCCCGCCTCACTTCTCCAGGTAAGCCTTCGCGGCCATCTTGGCGAGCTTCCAGACGCGCGCCCATTCGACGCGGCCCCCGTCGCGCCCGCTCAGCTTGTCGAGCATCAGGCGGCGGAACTGCCGCCCCTCGCGCTTGAGCATGAACTCCTTCGCGTAGGGGCGGGCCGTGTCGAAGAAGCTGAAGCCGGGGTCGGTGACGATGCCGATGCCTTCGAGCGTCATCAGCGCGCGGATGACGTAGGTGAAGTTCGAGGGCAGGCGGAACGGGTAATCGTACATCACCTCGGCCAGGTCGTAGGTCAGCTCCTTGAAGTTGACCTCGCCGAGCTTGAGGTTGAGGTAGTGGCGGAAGAGTCCCTCGACGACGGGGCGGACGCGGTCGGGGTCCACGCCCGGCTTCAAAAAGTCCAGATCAATCAGGTCTTGCGCGAGGCCGCCGGTGTCGCGCTCGACGACGTGGAAGAAGGCGTTGATCATCTGCGCCTGAAGGCGCGGCGTGATGCGGCCGACCATGCCGAAGTCGAAGAAGGCGAGGTGGCCTGTCTCCATCACGAGGAGGTTGCCGGGGTGCGGGTCGGCGTGGAAGAAGCCGTCTTCAAGCAACTGCTTGAGGTAGGCGCGCACCAGCAGCCGGTTGACCTTGACCGGCGAGATGCGACGGGCGTGCAAGCCCCCAACGTCCGTGACCTTCGTGCCGCGGATGAACTCCATCGTCAGCACGCGCGGCGTGGTGTGCGTCCAGTGGATGCGCGGGACGTGGACGGCCCGCCAGTCGCGGAAGTTCTCGCGGAAGCGGTCGGCGTTGCGGGCTTCGAGCGAGTAGTTCATCTCCTCGGAGATGGTGGCGCGGAACTCACGCAGCATGCCGTTCCAGTCGGCGTTCTCGTTCAGGGACGGGAAACGTGAGAGGAACCCCGTGATGCGCGAGAGCACGGCGATGTCGAAACTGACGCGCTCGCGCAAATGCGGGCGCTGGACCTTGACGGCCACCTCCTCGCCCGTGTGCAGCCGCGCGCGGTAGACCTGCCCGAGCGAGGCCGCGGCGACGGGCTCGGCGTCGATCTCGGCGAAGGCTTCCCGCAACGGGCGGCCGAGTTCCTGCTGGATGCGGGCGTAAGCCTCGGCGGTCGGGAACGCCGGCACCTGGTCTTGCAGCTCGGCCAGCTCCTTGATGTAGGCCAGCGGCAGGAGGTCTGCGCGCGTCCCGAGCGCCTGCCCGATCTTGATGAAGGTCGGCCCGAGCCCGATCAGGTTCTCCTTGAGCCAGCGCCCCTGCCGCTCAAGCCGCCGCTCCTTACTGGCCGAGCCCTCTGCGCCGCGAAAGACGAAGAGGCGGACGAGCCGGATCAACATGTCCGGCAGCGCGTGGATAAAAAAGTCGCGCACGCGGGCACGCAGATGGGCAAGCCGCCCACGCTCGCGCGCCTCGGCGAGCCGGGCGGCGGAAGCGCGGCGGTCGAAGGCCGCGCGCAGGTCGTAGTCGTTCAGGAACAGGTAGAGCGCCATCGTGCCGAGCACGCGCACCACCTGCGCCGTCCGCCACCACCCGGCAAAGCCCCGCGCCTCGACGCCCTCGTCGAGCCCGGCAGCAGCCGCCGAGCCAGCCGCCGCGGGCAGCGCCTTTGGCCCCGCCCCGTTCGGGCCGACGGGCTTAAGTGGGGCGCCCGCGCTCGTCGCCGCGCCGTTCGCCCGGGCGGCGCTCGCCCCCGCGCCGCCCGCGCCCGTCAACTCCTCCGATTCGATGGCTGCCATGCGTTATGAAACGTAAAAGAAAGCTTTAACGATCCTGTTTTTAATTGAGTGACGAGTGACAAGTGACGAGTGACAAGATAAAAGCGCGTCTCTCTTGCCACTCGTCACTTGTCACTCGTCACGCCCTTAGATGACTGCGAGCGAGCGGCGGACGCACGCGCGGGCGAAATAATTTCGGGCACGGGCGGCGTCGCGTTCGATCTGCGCCTTCAGCTCCTCGATTGAGGCGAAGCGCCGCTCGTCGCGCAGACGGCGCAGGAAGCGGACGCGGACCACGTCGCCGTAGAGGTCGCCGCGCCAGTCCATCACGTAAGTCTCGACGGAGGGCTCGGCCTCGCTCTCGAAGGTCGGGCGCGAGCCGACGTTGGTCACGCTGCGCCGCCAGGAGCCCTCGATGAGGGTCGCCGTGACGTAGACGCCGCGGCGCGGGATGACGCGGTTCTGCGGCTGAAGGTTCGCGGTCGGGAAGCCGAGCGTGCGCCCGCGCTCGGCCCCGCGCACGACGCGCCCCTCGACGCCGTAGGGGCGCCCCAGCATCCGCCGCGCCAGGTTGACGCGCCCCTCGGCCAGGAGCCGCCGCACGCGGCTCGAACTGATGCGCTGCCCACGCAGCCGCACCTCCGGCACCTCGTCTGCGAAAAAGCCCAGCTCGCCGCTCGCCTTGCGCAGCAGGTCGATGTCGCCCTCGCGCCCGCGCCCGAAGGCGAAGCCGCTCCCCAGGTAGACCTCGCGCGCCTGCAAACGCTCGCGCACCACGTCGCGCAGAAACTCTCCGGCCCCGACCGAGGCGAACTCGCGGTCGAAGCGGACAACGATCACCTGCTCGACGCCGAGCACGCCGAGCGCCTCGACCTTCTGGTCGAGGGTCTGCAAGAGCGGCGGCGCGCTCTCGGGGTGGAGGACGGCGCGCGGGTGCGGGTCGAAGGTGATGACGGTCGGCGCGGCCTCGATTCGGCGGGCGCGTTCGACGGCCGTCCGCACGATGAGCTGGTGCCCGAGGTGCAGGCCGTCGAAGACGCCGAGCGTCAGCACCGTCGGGCGCGCTATCTCCGCGTTCTCATATCCGTGGAACAGTCGCATAAGAACCGTGACGAGTGACGAGTGACCAGTGACAAGATGAAGAAAACCTTGTTTCTTCCGTCACCCGCTCCGCGTCGCCCATCAGCGTTTACCTTTCGGTCGGAAGAGTTCTTGTCACTCGTCACTCGTCACTCGTCACTCGTCACGCCTTCCATGATTTCGAGCCCGTCGTAGCCCCACCGGACGCCGGCCGGCAGGAGTGCCGAGTCGCGCGCGTGCTTGATGTCGTGGGCGATGTGCGTGAAGAAGGCGCGGCGCGGCCGCAACTCCTCGACGTAGGCGAGCGACTTCTCCAGCCAGAGGTGCGTCGGGTGCGGCCTGAGGCGCAGGCAGTCGAGGACGAGCACGTCGAGCCCACGCAGCAACGCCTTCGACGCCTCGGGTATCTCGCTCAGGTCGGTCAGGTAGGCGAAGTCGTTGAAGCGGTAGCCGACGACGGGCAGCCGGCCGTGGATGACCTCGACGGGCGTCACGCGCAGGTCCGGGCCGAGGCTGAAGGGCGCGCCCGGCACGACTGTGTGCGCGTTGACCTGCGGCAGCCCGCCGCCGAAGTGCGAGGGCTCGAAGACGTACTTGAAGATGCGGCGGATGTCGCGCCAGGCCGTCTCGTTGGCGTAGACGCCGAGGGCGCCGTGGCGGAAGTTGAGGGGACGGATGTCGTCGAGGCCGAAGACGTGGTCGGCGTGGCAGTGCGTGATGAGCACGGCGTCGAGCCGGCGGATGCCCTGCCGGAGCGCCTGCTGCCGGAAGTCGGACGAGGTATCGACGAGCACCGCGCTGCCGCCGTGCTCGACCAGCACCGAGACGCGCAGCCGCTTGTCGCGCGGATCGTCCGAGGTGCAGGTCTCGCAGTCGCACCCGATGGACGGCACGCCCGTCGAAGTGCCCGTGCCTAGCAGCGTGAGTTTCATAAAAGCCGTGAATCGTGATTGGCGAATATCACCATTGACGATTGCCAGCTCACGGCTCTTTACATTCCGCCCGTGATGTCGCCGCCGGTGAACCCGCGCGGGCCGCCGCCCTTGCCCTGCGGCGGGCGCGGGGCGCTGGTCAGCGAGACGTACTGCATGCGGAGCTGCGACAGCAGGGTGTCGAGGAACTGCTGCTCTTCGGCGGCGAGGTTGCCGCGCGTCTTGTCGCGCAGCGCGCCGAGCATGTCTATGCACTGCTTGGCGAGCGGGAGGTTGACGCCGCGCCCCACGTCGCCGGGGTGGCTCACCATCCCCATCGCGTCGGCCGCGAACGAGGCGACGAACTCGATCAGCATCAGGAACTCCTGATCGGGCTCGGGCTGCGGCAGCGAGGCGTCTTCGGCGCGGGCCGCGCTCGCCGCGTCCGCCGCGGCCGGTGCGACGGCGGTCTCCCCCGTCGCCGCCGGGGCCGCGGGCGGTGGCGGCGGCGGGGCCGGCTCCTCCTCGCGGATCACGTCCTCGCGCGCCGAACCGTCGGGGTTGAAGAGACGGCGGTCGGTGATTTTGAAAGTGGGCTTTTCTTCACTCATCTTCGCTCTACGGAGCGCACGTGCCCGCGGGCGGGGACGCGCTCTCGAACCTCGATTCTTAGTCGCTGACCTTTACGCAGGATGGTAGCACCGCCTTTCGGGCCGTCGCAACAGAGTGGGTTTGGAGTTTTTAGTTTTCAGTTTTTAGTTTCGAGTTTTCAGGCGCCGGTTTGAGGGGGGCTTTGGGACACGGGGGAGAGGGTTTTATACTCGGCGCGAAACTCGAAACCTGTCAGGAAGAGCGCGGGAAGACCTTTTATGCCGGCCACCTTCGACGACCTCGTCAGACTGATGGAGCGCCTGCGTGCCCCCGACGGCTGCCCGTGGGACCGCGAGCAGACTTACGCCACCCTCGCCCCGATGCTGCTCGAAGAAGCCTACGAGGCTTTCGAGGCGGTCGAGGAGGCGCGCGAGGGTCGCCCCTCCGCCCTGCGCGACGAGCTGGGCGACCTCCTCTTCCAGATAATCTTCTACGCGCAGGTCGCCGGCGAGCGCGGCGAGTTCACCATCCTCGACGTGACCGACTCGATCCACGCCAAGATGGTGCGGCGCCACCCGCACGTCTTCGCCGACGTGGTCGTGCGCGACAACGACGAGTTGCTGCGCAATTGGGAGGCGATGAAGGCCGAGGAGAAGCGCGCGGCGGGCGCGGAGGGCGGCGCCGAGTCGTCGCTGCTCGACGGAGTCTCGGCCAAAGCGCCCGCGCTGATGGAGGCGCACCAGTTGACCACGAAGGCCGCGCGCGTCGGCTTCGACTGGGAGCGGGTCGAGGACATCTTCGACAAGCTCCACGAGGAGGTGGAAGAACTGCGTGCCGCCATCGCCGAGCAGCGGGAGGCGCGCGGCGGCGGGGCGCTCGAAGAGGGCGCGGCGGCGCGCGTCCGCGAGGAAGTGGGCGATCTGCTCTTCGCCGCCACCAACATCGCGCGCCACCTCGGCGCCGAGCCCGAGGCCGCGCTCAAGCTCACGAACCGCAAGTTTCGCCGCCGCTTCCGCCACATCGAGCGGCGCCTCGCCGAGCGTGGGCGCGAGCCCGGCCAGGCGACCCTCGACGAGATGGAAGAACTCTGGCAGGAGGCGAAGCGCGAGGTCTGAGCCGCCGGCTACGGCCCGCCGGAGCGAAGCCGTCATGGAGGAACCGGGCATGGAGGAACCGGGGCGGAGAGCGTCAGGTGATTCGCGTCTGTGCGCGGCGTGCGGGGCCGAGGTGGGCGAGGCCCGCTTCTGCCCGGAGTGCGGCGAGGCCGTGGCGGCGCGCCCCGCTCCCTGCCCCGACTGCGGCCACGCGCCCGACTGCGAGGTAAAGTTCTGCCCCGAGTGCGGCGCGGCACTCGGGGCACTCTGAACCTCCCGCCTGTCGTCGAGAGAGGGCACGATGGCCGCCGGTGCGAGGTGTATAGAACTGCGTGCCGGCGGTTGCCGCATCGCCCCTGAACCGGGAGTTTAGGGGCGGGAGGATTTCAAGCCTCCGGTCCGTCTTCCAGCCCCCCCTCGACCTCCGACAGCTCGCGTTCGAGGGCGAGCAGCGTGCGCTTGAGCATGGCCCTGTGTGCCGCGGTGGCGGCGCGTTCGAGTTGTTCGAGCGTGCGCGCGCGCGACAGCCTCAGCGACTCGGCGCGGGCGCGACGCGAACGCTCCTCGGGCGACAGTTCGCGCTGCACCCGCGAGCCCGCGTCGCGGAAATTCAGCTCCTCCTGCTGCGATTCGACAGACTTGCTCTCCCAACCCCTCGCCACGCCAGACCCCCTTTCGCCGAAATCAAATGATGAAAGGCGGGCGGCCCCATTCTCGAACAGGGCCGCCCGCCGTCTGCATTCAGTTCACGCGCCCGTGGCCCCGGCTCAGTAACGAGTGTTGAGCTGGAGCGTGCGCAGGATGTTGTCGAACGTGCCGCGGTAGCTGCCGTACTCGTCCTGCGGCGCGACCGCGGCCATGTAGAAGGCGTTGCCGCCCGAAAGCTGCGTGACGATGATCGTCACCTGCTCGTTGCGGCCGGTGACGTTCGAGCGCCCGACGAGCGCCGTCGCCAGCGCGGCCCGCCCGTTCATGTTCGCGCGTTGGTAACTGCCGGTCTGCCGCAGGTACGGGTTGCCCTGCAACAGCCCCTCGACCACCTCGCGCGTGGCGTTCTGGAGGTCGCGCGAGCGGGTCTGCGACGCACCGAAGATGACGCCGTGCGTGATGCCCTGCGAGCCGTAGGCGCCCTCTGGCGCGTAGGTCGCCGAGTCGCCGCTGCCGATCTGCCGCCAGTTCGACGGCACGCTCACGCGGAACAGGTTGTTCGTCTCGGTGCGGTAGCTCGAAGACGGGTAGGCCACCCGCTCGCCGCGCCCGTAGGAGTCATCGGGGTAGCGGTTGTCAGGGTAGCGGTTGTCGGGGTAACGGTCGTCGGGGTAGCTGCCGCCCTGGTCGGGGTAGCGCTGGCCCGAGCGCGCGATCTCCTCCATCGTCGGCGCGCGTCCCATGCTGCGCAGGCGGCCCTGCGCCTGCTGGAAGGCGCGCGTGTCCTGCGTCGCCGAGTTGGAGTTGACCCTCAGCAGCGCCGCCTCCTGGTTGATGCGCTGGTAGCGGTTGCCGGGGTCGGGGTGGCTCGACATCCACTCGGGGCCGCCGCGCCCGCCGCCCTGCTGCTGGATGGTGCGGAACATGTTGGCGAGGTCGCGCGGGTCGTACCCGGCGCGCGCCATGATCTGGGCGCCGAGGATGTCGGCCTGCGTCTCGTACTTGCGGCTGTACTTGAGGGCGGCCGCGCCGAAGCCGATCTGGCTGCCGGCGCCGATCACCTGGCCGACGCCGCCGCCGATGACGGCGCCCGCGATCTGGCCGAGCACCGAGCCGATCTGGTACTTCTGCGTCTCGGTGGCCTGGGCCGTGGCGTGGCGCAGGGCGATGTGCGAAATCTCGTGGGCCATGACGCCGGCCATCTCGCCCTCGTTGCGCGCCGCCTCGATCATGCCGCGGTTAACGAACATCGGCCCGCCCGGAAGGGCAAAAGCGTTGATGTCGCGCGCGTTGACCACGTCGAACGAGTAGCTGAACTCTGAGTGGCGGAACTCCGGCGGGATGGCCGCGACGAGGCGGCGCCCCACCTCCTGCACGTAGCTGTTCACGTAAGAGTCGCGCAGCATCGGCATCTGCTGGTAGACCTGTTGCGCGGCCTCGCGGCCGACCTGCACGTCGTCGCGCGTGTTGTATTTGTTGCTCGGCATCTCGACGCGCGTCTGCGCCAGCGCGCCGAGCGGCGCGACCAGCACGAACAGGGCGACGAGCCAGGCCGAGAAACCGCGTGCGCGTCTGCTTCTGATATTCGTCATTCTTAACTCCCTCCGCGGGTTGCCCGGCTTCGGCCGGATGCGAACCCCGCTCAAACCCTCTGGTCAAATCAAAGGCGGCACGCGCTTCCCGCGTGTACCCGCCGGAGGCCGTGCCGCTTCCTGGTCCTTCGAGCCCCAGACTCCCCCGGCGGTCTCAACTGTCAAGGGCCATCACCCTAATGGGGTGCGGACCCGGAACGGCGAGGGGAGAGAGCAACTGACGATACCGTCTACCGCGTGCCGCAATTCGTGTACAAGTCGTGCGCTTGCAACAACTTCCGGCATTACTTGGATGAAGCCGCCGCCCGCGGCGTTCGCCTTCATCCCCTGCCCGGCCGCCGCCTGCGGTTGGGCCGCGGGCGGGGCCTTACATTCCGTTCGCGCGCCGGCCGGGCTTCCCTGGCGCCGCCGTCGCCGGCGAACCTGACGGTCGTGCCCGCCGCCGGGCGCGGAATCGAGACGGCGACGAAGGGCGACGTGATGGCCTGCGTTGTAATGTCTCCGGACGCCGGGCGCCGCTCATTAACCTGAAAGGCAATCACGGTGCCAGCGCGGCTGACGGCGACCGCCTCGACGCTGTACCCGCCGGTCGGCTGCCGGCCCTGATAAGCGACGATGACGGCGCGCGTCTCGAAGTTCACGTCGGGCACGGGCCTGCCACCGCCGATCACGTTCCAGACGCGGCGCCACTCTTCGGGCGTCGAGACCAGCTCGACCCTGCGCCCGCCCTCGTGGCCGCTCGTCGTGCCGGTGGCGACGACCGAGAACTCTACCGGCCGCGCCTGCTCCTGCGCGGCGGCGCCCGCCCGAGCCGGGTCGCTGTCGTCGCCGAGCATTGCGAGGCGCAGCACGCGGACCGGCGGCGCGCCGTAGCTCAGGAGCCGGTCGTGGAAGTCGCCGAGGCGGAAAGAGTCGCCCATCTGCCCGCGCCAGTCGGCGCGCAGGCGGAGAATCTGCCTCCGGCCGAGCATCGCGGCCGCGCAGCCCGGGTCGAGCGCCACGCGACGCGCCTCGCGCTCGGCGTTGGAAGGCGAGAGGTACGCCTCGCGCTCGAAGAACGAGACGGCCTGCTCGTAGGACATGCCCTGCGCGTGGACGCGGAGCGCGGCGAGGTGGCGGCAGAGGTGCAGCAGCGACGAGGAGAGCTGCGCCAGACGCAGGAGAGGATTGTTGCCGCCGAAGCCCTCTTCGAGCATCAGCTGCTCGCTGTAGACGGCCCACCCCTCGGAGAAGCCGCGCGACTGCAAGGCCGCGCGCACGCGCGAGGCCGACTGCCGCGCCTTCATCAACTGGTAGAAACGGCCGGGTTGCGCCTCGCCCATCGAGGTGACAATCAGGCGGTAGCGGTTGAACTGCCCGAGGTGCTCCTCGCGGCGCGCGGCATCCCATTCGGGGTCGGGCGGCGTGACGAAGTAGAAGCCCTCGACGGCCTCGCGCTCGAAGGGGCCGGGCGCGCGGACCGCCGTCAGGTTGAGCGCGCGCTCGTAGGGAGGCGTCTCGGCGACGGTGAGGCTCTCGGGCACGGGCGGGGTCAGCAGCGCCTCGGCGCGGACGAAGGCGCGCAGGCGGTCGAGCTCGGCGCGGGCTTCGCCGACCAGCCCGCCGGCCGTCGGCCGCTCGCGCGCGAGCAGTTCGAGCGCCGCCGACAGGCCCCGGCCCGGCGCCGCCAGCTCGGCCGCCGCGCGCAGTTCGTCCTGCGCCTCGCGCAAGACCAGTTCGCCCTCGCGCACGAGGGCATCGGGGTCGGGGTCAATCAACTCTGAGGCGAGCAGGCTCTTTTTTAACAACTCTGCGCCGAGCCGGTAATCGCCGTTCGAGCGCGGCAGGAGGTCCGAGGCCAGCCAGTCGCGGAACGAGCGGAGGGCGGCGACGACGCCGTCGTTGGTCGAGTGAAACTCTGCGCGGCGGGCCGCGCTCAGGCGGCTGCCGCCCGCGCGCTCGAACATCTGCGGCACGACGCGGGCGAAGAACTCGACGGCGCCTGCGGCCTCCTCGATGGCCGTCTCGGTGGCGAGGCGAGAGGGGTTCGACAGGTTCGAGCGCGCCTCCGCGAGCAGCCTCGCGGCCTCGCGCTCGCGCGCCAGCAGCGCGTCGAGGCGCCGCTCGAAGGGCGCGTAGTCGCGCCGCAGGATGTGGTCCACGCCGGCCGCGACCGCCCGGGCGTAGGGGCGCGGGTCGCGCGCCCAGTCGCCCAGCTCTTCGAGGCCGAGCAGGCGCGAGCGGGCGTGAGCGCGCAGCACCATGAAGTCGTAGAGCGGCTCGGGCGATAGACGCCATTCCGAGACCTTCGACAGCTCGGCGAGCGTCGAGCGCAGCCGCCGCGCCTCGCGCGCCAGAGCCTCGGGGCCGCGCTCTTCGAGCCGCGAGTCGTACTCGTGGAGGCCGGCGGCCGTTCCCTCGGTCGGGTTGAAGGAGTAGTGGCCGGACAGGTACGCGTCGGCGATCTGCGCGACGCGCGCGTCGTGGTTGACGCCCGGGGCGGGCGGCCGCTGCGGGGCGCGGCGGGCCGGCCGCCTTCGTCGCTGCGCCTCGGCCGTGGCGGGGCCGAGGGCGGCCAGGGACCCGAGCGCGGCGAGCGCGAGGAAAGACGCCAGAAGCTTCCTTCTCATCGAAGCCTGAACACCTTTGACAGAAGCTGTGGGCGGAAAGCTTTTCGCCCGTGGAAAAGAGGGAGACTTGAGCCGGCGCCGAGATTAACACAAAACCGGCCGCGCGGGCGCCCCCGAGTTTTCGGGCGCCCCGGCGGCCGGTCCGGCGTCAGACCGGGCGGCTCACCTCGTCGGCGTGATGCGCCGGTCGAGGTAGGCCGTGGCGTCTTCGAGCGGGGCGACGTGGTGCGGCTTGCCCTCCCAGACGCGCCACATCGAGACGAGGAGGAAGATGAAGGAGGCGAGGCCGAAGAGCGTGCCGCCGAGGCCGCTGTTCGTGACCGAGCTGACTATGCCGAAGGCGAAGGCGCCGGCCAGGATGGCGAGCTGGAGGGCGAGCCCCTGCGCCGCGTGGAAGCGCGTGCGCGTCTCCTCGCGCGGCACGACCAGCAGCTCGATGAGCGCGGCCACCAGCCCGATGTAGAACGGCGCGTAAGGCAGCACGATGGCGACTCGCTCTTCGAGCCCGAGCTTCGCCACCTTGCGCCGGCCCGCGGCCGCCTGCGGGTCGTAGGGCGTGTGCGGGCCGGGGGGCGGCGGCTGGACGACGGCTGGCGGCTGGTGCGGCACGGCGCCGAGGCCCGCGGCGTTGCGCGGCGGCGGCGGCGATTGGTACGGCGGCGGGATGAAGACCGAGGGGTACGAGTCGGCGATCTGTTCGTCGAAGCGGCGCGTCGGCTCGGCCGGCCGCGGCTCGGGCCGGAGGGGCTCCGTGCCGAAGGGCTCGGGGCGAAAGGGTTCTGTCGGCCTGTCGGTCTCGACCTCGGCCGTGCGGCCGAAGACCTCATCCGTGCGGCGCACGAAATTGGGGTCGAGCGGGTCCGTGTCGTACTTGCTTCTCTTGTCGGGCATCTCGGTTTTCTACGTCGGGCGGCGGGCCAGGGTTCGCCGTCGGCCGCGCCGGGGCCGCCTCAGTCGGCCGGGGCGAGGCCGGCCCGCTCCCAGCGCCCCTCGCGCTCGTAGATGCGGAAGGCCCGCACGACCGCGCCGCCGTCTTCGCCGAAGCCGATTATGAGGTAAACGGCCGCGGGGTAAAAGGCCAGCTTCACGTCTGTCGGGGACGGCACGGGGTCGCGGGCGCGCGGGTGCGAGTGGTAAACGGCGACGAGGCTCTCGCCGCGGGCGCGCATTCGCCGCTGGGCGGCGAACAACTCCTGGGGGTCGGCCTCGTAGGCGACGAGCGGGTCGCGCGCGACGTTGCGCAGCCGGTAGACGGTCTCGGCCTCGGGCCAGCGCCCCCCCACGAGCCCGCAGCACTCGCGCGGGAGCGCCTCGCGCGCATGCGCCTCGACCTCGGCGGCGAGCGCGTGCCCGAGCTTCAGGCTCTCCCCGGCACCTTCCGACACCATTATTTTTTTCGTGAACGCCCCGGCACCCTCGCCGTCCCGCCCGCCTTCGGCCCACGCCTCGCGTCAGTCCCTCCCCCCGACGCGGATGCGCAGCTCTTCGAGCTGGTGCGGGTCGATGGCTCCCGGGGCGTCGATCATCAGGTCGGCGGCCGAGGCTGTCTTGGGGAAGGCGATCACGTCGCGGATGTTCTCGATGCCGGCCAAAGCCATCAGCAGCCGCTCGACGCCGGCGGCGATGCCGCCGTGCGGCGGGGTGCCGTATTCGAGCGCGTCGAGGAAGAAGCCGAACCGCTCGCGCGCCTTCTCGTCGGTCATGCCGAGAGCCTTGAAGACGAGGCGCTGCACGTCGCGGCGGTGGATACGGATCGAGCCGCCCGCCACCTCGATGCCGTTGACGACGCAGTCGTAAGCCTTCGCCCGGATGCGGCCGAAGAGGTCGGTCTCGCCCCCCTCGACGGCGCGGCGGAAGAGTTCGAGGTCTTCGTCGAGCGGCGAGGTGAACGGGTGGTGCATCGGGTAATAGCGCCCGTCCTCCTCGTGGAACTCGAACATCGGGAACTCCGTGACCCAGAGCGGGGCGAAGGCGCCGGCCGGGATCAGTTTCTCGCGCCGCGCCACCTCGGCGCGAAGCGCGCCGAGGCTCGCGGCCACGACCGACCTGCGCCCGGCGACGACCAGCACGGCGTCGCCCCGCCCGGCCCCGGCCGCCTCGGCCAGCCGGCGCACGCCGTCTTCGCCGAGCGCCTTCAGGAGCGAAGACGAAAGCTCGTCGCCGAGTTTGACCCAGGCGAGCGCGCCCGCGCCGTAGCGGCGCGCGTGCTCCTGCAACTCGTCGAGCTGTTTGCGCGAGAGGTTCGCGCCGCCGCGGACGACTATTCCCTTGACCTCGCCGCCGGCTTCGAGCGCCGAGGCGAAGGGCACGAAGTCGGCCCCGGCCGCCGCGGCGCCGAGGTCCTGCAACTCCATCCCGTAACGCAGGTCGGGCTTGTCGCTGCCGTAGCGGCTCATGGCCTCGGCGTAGGTGATGCGCCGGAAGGGCGCCGCCACCTCGGCCCCGACGAGCGGGAAGAGGCGGAGCATCAACCCCTCGATGAGGCGGTAGACCTGCTCGCGCGTGGCGAAGCTGAACTCCACGTCGAGCTGTGTGAACTCGGGCTGGCGGTCGGCGCGTAAGTCCTCGTCGCGGAAGCAGCGCGCGATCTGGTAATAGCGGTCGAGCCCCGCGATCATGCAGATCTGCTTGAAGATTTGGGGCGACTGCGGCAGCGCGTAGAACCTGCCGGGGTAGAGGCGCGAGGGCACGACGTAGTCGCGCGCGCCCTCGGGCGTGGACTTGATGAGGATGGGCGTCTCGATCTCGGTGAACGCCTGCTCGTTCATGTACGAGCGGATTTCCGAGACGAGGCGGTGGCGCAGGCGCAGGTTGGCCTGCAAGGGCGCGCGGCGCAAATCGAGATAGCGGTACTTGAGGCGCACGTCCTCGGCGGCAAGCTTGTCGGGCGCGGCGTCGAGCTGGAAGGGCGGCGTCCGCGCCTCGTTCAGGACGAGCACCTCGCGGGCACGAACCTCCACGTCGCCGGTCGAGAGCTTCGGATTGCGCTGCGACTCCGAGCGCAGCACCACCTCGCCGCGCACGGCTACGACGTACTCGCCGCGCACCTCCTTCGCCCGCGCGTGGGCCTCGGGCGCCGCCTCCGAGTCGAAGACGACCTGGGTGATCCCGTCGCGGTCGCGCAAATCAACGAAGGCCAGCGGGCCGAAGTCGCGGCGCGTGGCGACCCAGCCCATCAGGACGACCGAAGTCCCGGCGTCCTCGGCCCGCAAGCCGCCGCACGAGTGCGTGCGCTCAAGCTCGCCCAGATGATCCAGTGTGATAGCCATTCCAAGTGTGTGCGCGCGGGCGCGGGTGAAAGATGAAAGAAGACGTTGTGCCCGAGCCCCGCGTCGCGGAGGCCGCGAGGCCGGCGGCGAGGCGTCGTCGAGAATCAACCGCGCCATTGTACGACACGGCCGCGGGCGCGCCACCGCCCGCGGCCACCAGTGAACTGAAGATTGACGGGGCCGCGGGCCGGGTCTGTGACGCTCATCACAGACCCGGCCCGCGGCCCCGTCAATCTTCCGCCGCGAGTGAAAGCGGCGCTACTTCTGCCACGCACCAGGACCACGCGGCAGACGGCTGCCCTCTTCTCTAGAAGAAGAGCGAGTAGAGCAGGCGGTTAGGCGAGCCGGAGCCGATGCTGGTCAGTCGGCCGGTCGTCGAGTTGTTGACGATGGCGTTGCGCACCGTCGCGTTCGAGGCGCCGGTGTTGGCCTGGAGGTAGAGGGCGGCGACGCCCGCGACGTGCGGCGTCGCCATCGAGGTGCCGCTGATGGTGTTGGTCGCCGTGTCGGACGAGTACCAGGCCGAGGTGATCGAGGAGCCGGGCGCGAACAGGTCGAGGCAGGTGCCGATGTTCGAGAACGACGAGCGGGCGTCAGAAGAGGTGGTCGAGCCGACGGTGATGGCGGCCGGGACGCGGGCCGGCGAGAGGCCGCAGGCGTCGGCGCCGTAGTTGTTGCCGGCCGCGACCGCCACCGTCACGCCCGAGTTGATGAGGTTGTTGACCGCCGTGTCCATTGAACTGGAAGCGCCGCCGCCGACGCTCATGTTCGCCACGGCCGGCAGGACGCGGTTCGACGTGACCCAGTTGACGCCGGCGATGATGTTCGAGGTCGCGGTCGAGCTGTCGCAGCCGGGGAAGACCTTGACGCCGCGCAGTTGCACGCTCTTGGCGACGCCGTAAGTGCTGCCGCCGATGGTGCCGGCGACGTGCGTGCCGTGGCCGTTGCAGTCCTGCCCGTTGCCGCCGCTCACGTCGTAGACGTTCGAGGCGCGGCCGCCGAACTGCGTGTGGCTGGTGCGGATGCCGGTGTCGATGACGTAGGCGCGCACGCCCGAGCCGGTCCAGTTGTAGGTGTAGGTGCCAGAGAGGGGGCGGTCGCGCTGGTCAATGCGGTCGAGCCCCCAGGTGGCGTTCGACTGCGTGGCGTTGAGGGTGACGACGCCGTCCTCCTCGACGTAGAGGACGCGCGGGTCTTCGCTCAGGCGCCGCGCGGCCGCCTCGGGCATCCGCACCGAGAAGCCGTTGAGGGCGTGGCCGTAGACGTGCTGCACCTGCCCGCCGTAGGCCGCGGCCAGCGCCTCGGCCGCCTGCCCGGCGAAGTTGAACCGGCCGAGCGGCCCGGCCGCCGACTCTTCGAGGACGACGATGTACTGGTCGGGGATGCGGTCGGCGCCGCGGCTCAGGAACTTGTTGGCCGAGCGGCCCTGCGGGGCGGGCGCGGCGGCCGAGGCGCTTTCGCCTCGCAGGCTGAGGGCGACGAGGGTCGCGGCGGTCAGGGCGACGACGATCAGCAACGCGAAAATCTTTCTCATTCTTGCCTCCAAAGGTCTCTGTGTGTGGTGGTGGTGTCGACCTCGCGCCGGGAGGGGGGGCGCCGGCTGGCGCCGGACGGGACCGCGCCCCGCCGCGAGGGCAGTAAGGTTACGAAGAGACGCTTGAACGTCGGCGAACGCGGCGGCGACCGGGGGCCGACGCGCCGGAGCTTTGGGGGTTGCGCTCGGACGAACTGCGGAGCGCCGGGACGGAGGGGAAATCCGTCTCGTCAGAATGGGCAAGGTTGCTTTGAAGTAGAGACCCGAACCTCGGAAGAGTCCGGTTGCTACCTGGTGAGTGGGCGGGAATATACGCAGATTTGCGCCGGGGCGCAAGAGTAAATTTTACAGTGTCGAAAGCGGCACGGGGGCGGGTGCGGGGCCGCCCCTCAGCCCGTTTTTTCGGCGGTGCCGGGGGCGGCCGGGAGTTGGGCGTCTGAGGTCGGTGGCCCGCCGGCACGCCGCGCCAACTCGCCGAGCAGGGTCGCGGCCAGCCCCTCACGGCCGACGGTGCGCTGCCCGCCGCTCCGCATGTCCTTGAGCGCGACCTCGCCGCGCGCGCGCTCGTCTTCACCCAGGACGAGGACGAAGGGCACGCCGCGCGAGGAGGCGTACTTGAGCTGCTTACCCAGCTTGTCCGCCTCCGGGTACACGTCAACGCGCAGCCCCGGCGCGGCGCGGCGCAGTTCGGAGGCGAGCGCAAGCGAGTCGGCTGTCGTCTGCTCGTCCCAGATCGTGACCATCACGTCGGCCGCGGCGCGTTCGAGGTCCGGGGGGAACATGCCGCGCTCGGTCATCACGACGACGATGCGTTCGAGGCCGAGCGAGAAGCCGCAGGCCGGGATGTCGCGCCCCGAGAACATGCCGACGAGGTTGTCGTAGCGCCCGCCGCCGCCCAGAGAGCCGGCGAGGTCGGGCACCGCGATCTCCATTATCGCGCCCGTGTAGTAGGAGAGGCCGCGCGCCAGGCTCGGGTCGATCCTGATTCGCCCCTCGGCGCCGTAGGCGCGAGCGTAATCCGTGACGCGGCGCAGCTCGTCAACGCCGCGGGCGCCCGCCTCGTGGTCGCCGACGAACTCGACCATGCGGCCGAGCACGGCCCGGTTATAGGCTTCGTTGCCTGACGCCCCCACATCTTCGGCCACGAACTCGGCGGCCCGTTCGAGCACCGACAAATCCTCGAAGAAGTCGAGCAGGCGCCCGCCGCTCTCCGCTTCGACGCCGCGCTGCGAGAGTTCGCGCTCGACGCCCTCGCGCCCGACCTTGTCGAGCTTGTCGAGCGCGACGAGTACGTCTGAGTGCTTATCGCCGGGGACGCCCGCCGCGTCGAGGAGGCCCGAGAGCGCCTGCCGGTGGTTGAGGCGGATGGTGAAGTTGTCGAAGCCGAGTTCGCCGAGGGCGTCCGAGGCGGCGGCGCAGAGTTCGGCCTCGATGACGGGCGAGCGCGTGCCGATGCAGTCAACGTCGCACTGGTAAAACTCGCGGAAGCGGCCGCGGGCGGGGCGGTCGGCACGCCAGACGGGCTGAATCTGGTAACGCTTGAAGAATTTGGGCAGGCGCTCGCCGTACTCGGCGACGACGCGCGCGAGCGGCACCGTCAAATCGTAGCGGAGCGCGAGGTCGGCCTGACCCGTCTGCTCGTGCTCGCCGCGCTTCAGGATTTTGAAGATGAGCTGGCTGCCCTCTTCGCCGTACTTGCCGGTCAGCGTCTCGATGTTCTCGACCGCGGGCGTCTCCAGCGGCTCGAAGCCGTAGCGCTCGTAGACGCCCTTGATTACCGAGACGACGTACTCGCGCCGCCGCACGTCGGCCGGCAGAAAGTCGCGCATCCCGCGCGCCGGTTGTGTCTTGGCTCCCATCTCGCCTCAGGTTTCGTCCGCTTCCGGCCGCGCGGCGGCTGCCGCATCTCACGCACCTCACCATGCGCTCGCGTCCGTGACGCCGTACTCCTCGCGGTAGACGCGCGTGTAGCCGACGTAGTTCTGCCAGTAGACCGCGAGGCCGGCCACCTCCTCGTCGGTCAGCCCGCGCCTGACCTTCGCCGGCGCGCCCATGACGAGCGAGCGCGGCGGGACGACCGTCCCCGGCACGACGAGCGCCCCGGCCGCGACCAGCGAGTGCTCGCCGACCTCGACCGCGTCCATCACTATCGAGCCCATCCCGATCAGGCAGCCGCGCCCGACGTGGCAGCCGTGCAGCGTGACGTTGTGGCCGACCGTCACCTCGTCTTCGAGGACGGTGGCGTGCGTGCCGTTGGTGACGTGGACGACCGTGCCGTCCTGGATGTTGGTGCGGTCGCCGATGCGGATGTGGAACACGTCGCCGCGGACGACCGCACCGAACCAGACGGAAGACTCGGCGCCGATCACCACGTCGCCGACGACCTGCGCGCTCTCCTCGATGAAAGCCGTCGGGTGTATCTGCGGCCGCGTGCCGCGGAAGGGTCGGATCATGCGGGCCTCGCTCTCGGGGTTTCGGAAAGACGAAACCGTAGCACGAGCCGCGAAGGGCCGGCAAGCAAACGGCCCGAACGCCCGGGGCGCCCACGCCGTATCCCCACGGCCCGGCCGGGCGCGGCTACGGGGCGCCGACGAGGGACGGCGATAAGCGACGGCGGCGAGGGGCTCCCTTTGTGTTAATCTTCGTCGCCGCGCTTCGCGCGTCCGCGGCGCGCGAACCGGTCGCGTCAACTTGAAGGTGAGGGCTCATGGAAAACGTCTCGCGGCGCAATTTCGGTAAGAAGCTTTTTTCTTCACTGCTGACCTACACGCTGCTCAGGACCGCCTTCGAGCAGGAGCTGTTCGCGCAGGCCGTCAGGCCGACGACCGACCGCTGGCTGCGCGGCATCCACGAGCTGTGCGGCGACCTGCGCACCAACAAGGTCAGCCAGACGCAGTGGCAGGAGCGGATCGGCCAGCTCCATTCGAGCCTCCCCCTGCCGGAACTCCTGAAGTTCCTCGACTTCGAGAAGCTGGAAAGACTGATCGAAGTTCCCGAGGGGCGTGTGCGGAGCGAGATTTTCACCTTCCCGAAGCTCGACTGGCTGCCCGAGGCCGACGAGCGCGGGTGGGGGATGCCCGTCTTCGCCATCGACAGGGGCGCGGCCGTCACGCCGCACGGCCATTACAACATGGTCTCGGCGCACCTCGTCCTGAAAGGCACGCTGCGCGTCCGCCACTTCGACCGCGTCGGGGAGGAGGCCGAACACTGGGTCATCAGGCCGACGATTGACCAGGTCTCCGGCCCCGGCGAAGAGACCTCCATCTCCGAGCAGAAGGACAACGTCCACTGGCTCCAGAACGTCGGCCGGGAGAAAGCCTTCACCCTCGACGTGGTCGCGGCCGGACTGGACCGGAGCCTGCCCTACAGCTTCAGGCAGACCTTCCTCGACCCCGCGGGCGGCGAGAAACTGCCGGGCGGGCTGATCCGCGCGCGCAGGATCAGCTACGCCGAGTCGGAAAAGCTCTACATGAACGCCTGAGCCGCCGCGGCGGGCGCGGGGCCTTGTGGCGCGGGGCCGACCGGCGGCCCGGAGAAAGCCGGCTTCGCGGCGTCGTGCCGCGTGCAACCGGCGGCCGCCGGCCGGCTTCTCAACCGTCTGACGCGCACGCAGCGAATCCGAGAGCGCGCAAAGGCCCGGGCCACGCCCGCGGCCGGCGTTGAACAACCGAGGGGAGAGCTTCTTGCCGACCGAGACGCCGCCGCCCTACTTCCCGCAGAACCCGCTCTCGCCCGGCGACCGGAAGACGGCCCGCCGCGTCAGGCTCGCGTTCTACGGCTGTGCCCTGCTCGCGCTGGTCGTGCTGGTCGCGGCCGTCTACGGCATAGTCCGCCTCGCCCTCTCGCTCTTCTGACGTTACCCGCGGCCCGGCGCCGGACCTAATCCGCCCGCCGCGAACCGCCCGGCTCAGGTCCCCGACCGAAAGATGAAAAGCCGCCTCGTCATCATCCTCTCACTCGCCCTCGGCGCGACGGCGCTAGCCGCCTGGGCCGCGCCCGCGCACGCGCGGCAGGCGGCCGCGCCGGGCGACGCCGCGGGAGGCGGCTGGGTCAGCGTCCGCACGCGCCACTTCCAGGTGCTCGCCGAGCCGGGCGAGGCCGAGGCGCGCAACTTCGCCTCGCGGCTCGAACTCTACCGCTCGGCCTTCGCACGACTGCTCCCGCCCGAGCACTTCGACCGCGACCGGCCCACGGTCGTCTTCGTCTTCCGCGACGACGACTCTTACGCGCCCTTCAAGCCGCTGCGCGACGGCCGAGCGGCCGCGGGCGTGGCCGGCTACTTCCAGCCGGGCACCGAGGCCGACTACATCACGACCACGCTCGACGCCGGCCGCGACGACTCGACGCTGCTGCACGAGTACGCGCACCTGCTCTTCAACCACCGTCTCGCCCACGCGCCGCTCTGGCTCAAGGAGGGCTTGGCCGAGTACTACGGCACGGCGCGGCTGACGCGCGACCGCAAGCGACTCACGCTCGGCGCGCCGGCCGTCCAACGCGCGCAGACGCTCCGGCGGCGGCCGCTACTCCCGCTCGGCGACATCTTCGCCGCCGACCAGACCTCGCCGCTCTACCTCGACCCCGAACGCCGCGGCATCTTCTACGCGCAGTCGTGGGCAGCCGTCCACTACCTGCTGCACGGCGACGAAAAGTCGCGCGGGCAGGGCGCCGCCGGTGCTCCGGCCGCGGCAGGCGCCGACCCGGGCGAGGCGGGCGGGGAGTTCACCCGCTTCCTCGAACTGCTGGCCGCGGGGCGCCCCACACCCGAGGCCGTGCGCGCGGCCTTCGGCCGGACCGTGGCCGAGGTCGAGGGCGGGCTGCGGGCCTACGTGGCGGCGGCGCGCTTCCGCGGGCGCGACGTGCCGCTCGGCGGCGCCGTCTCGTCCGAGGGCGATTCGGTGGCGGCTTCGGTCGCGCCCGCTCGCCTCCACTCGCTGCTCGCGGACCTGCTCATCCAGGGCGGCCGGCTCGAAGAGGCCGAGCGCTACCTGGCGAGGGCCATCGCGCTCGACGCCGGGCTCGGCGCGGCCAACCTCCGGCTCGGCGCCCTGCGGCTGCGGCAGAACCGCTACGCCGAGGCCGCCGCGCTGCTGCGCAATGCCGCCGAGGCCGACCCGCGCGACCACTATGCCCTCTACTACCTCGCGCAGGCGCTCGACCAGGAAGGGCTCGGGATGGGCGCCGACGACCTCTCGGTCAAGGGCTTCGAGGAGAAGACGGAGCTGGTGCGCGGGCTGCTGCGTCGCTCTATCGAGCTGGCGCCCGGCTTCATAGAGGCTTACCGGCTGCTCGCCGTCGTCGAGGTTGACCGCGGCGGGCGGCCGCAGGAGGCCGCGGCCATCGTCGAGCGCGCGATGGCTCTCGCCCCGCGCCGCGAAGACCTCGCGCTCGTCCTCGCCCACGCGCGGCTGAACGCGAAGGACTACGCGGAGGCGCGCGGCGGCGCCGAGCGGGTGGCGCGCGCATCCTCTGACCCGGCGCTGCGGCGGCAGGCCGAGGCGATGATCGAACGCATCGGGGCCATCGAGCGCCGCGCCGCCGACCTGCTCGCGGCCGAGGCCGAGGCGGCGCGGCGCGTGGCCGAAGAGGTCGGCCCGACGCAGCCCTGCGACATGCCCGAGCCCGGCCCCTACCACAAGCGGCTACGCTTCAAGGGCGAGCAGGCTTGCGGGCGTCTCGTCGAGATCGAGTGCGGCGACTCCTCCGTCACTTTCGTGGTCGAGTCGGGCGAGCGCCTGCTCCGCCTGCGCGCCGACTCGTTCGGCCGTGTCCGCTTCGTCAGCTACACCTCGGACGTGCGCGGCCAGTTGACCTGCGGCCCGCGCTCGCCCGCCCCGCCCGTCCTCGTCACCTACCGCCCGCCCCGCCCAGACTCCACCGACGAGGGCGACGGCGACGCCCTCGCCTTCGAGTTCATCCCTCCCGACTGGGACCGCTGAGGCGCGGCGGCCGGGGTGCGACGCAAGCCCCCAACGACAAAAGCGTGGGCGCGGGGGTAATCGTCCCCGCGCCCACGCTCTCTTTCTCCCGCTTCTCCGCGCCCCTTCCCTGCCCTCTCCTCTCGTCGAATCCTGCGGCCCGCTCAGCAGCCGCAGGATTCGACGCCCTTGATGATGACGAGGCGCTTGCCGTCGGGCGTGGCGAAGAGGCCGCGGACGATCCGTTCGTCGCCCTCGGGCGCGAGCGGCCTGCCTTCACGCCTCCTGACCGGGCGCGACGAGCGGACGCGCCCGCGCTCGTCGAGCACGAGGAGTCGCGTGCCGGCATCGTCAACGCTGTAGGTGACGCCGCCTGCCTCTGCCATGAAAGTCACGCCGTCTGCCAGCCGCGTCAGACTCCCCTCGGGAGTGAGGAGCGCCGAGCGGAACGTCACCGCGCCGTCCGGCCCGTCCTCGGGATAGACCACGACGAAGCGGCCCGCGATTGGCGTGGTCTGCCTGAAGGCCGTGCCGGAGCCCGCGACGCGCCCGAGCGGGACTTCGCGCAGGAGCGAGCCGGCCAGACTCTCGGCGACGACGAGGCGCGGCGCCGGCTGCGAAGGGAGCGCGAGCAGTTCCGTGCCGTTGCGGCCGAGGGCCACAGCGTCGTCGGGCGCGACCGCTTCCGGCAGGACGAAGGCGCGGACCTGCGTGAGCGTCTGCAAGTCGAAGACGGCGACGGCGACGCGCAAGGCGCCGCCCCATGCCGCCCGGTCGGGGTAGAGCGCGAAGCCGGTCAGCCCGTCGTCCGAGACGAGGAAGCGCCCCCCGCTCTCGGCCGTCAGGTCGGTCGGCACGACCGCGGGCGCCGGACCTTCGCCGAGGAGCAGGAAGTCGAGCTTATAGCCGCCGGTGGCGGCCGCGCGCCAGATGGGCACGAAGGGAGCCGCGCCCGAGGGCCGGGGAAAGACCTCGCCCCCGGCGAAGGTGCCGTCGAGCTTGATGGCGCGGCGGGCCTTCAGGTCGTCGCCGCCGGCCTCGTGGACGGACGGGGCGGCCGGTCCGTAGAGGAAGGCCGTTGCGCCGTCGGCCGCGAAGGCGACGTTCGTGATGCCGTCTTCGAGCGGCACGCGGCGCAGCACCTCGCCGCTCGCGGCCTCGACGACGAGCGCCTCGGCCACCGGCACGACCGCGCCCCACTCGACCCAGCCCTCGGCGTCGCGCCGGCGCGTCGCGCCCTGTCCGTCGTTCGCCTCGACCTTAACGCGCAGGCGGTCGCCCGCAGCTTCGAGGACCGTAACGACTTCGCCCACCTCGGCCCTGACGCGCGCGAGCACCTTCGACCCGGCCTCGGCGCCCGCCCGCAGCACGAGCAATGAGCGCCGCGCGCTGCCCCACAGCGGGCCGGGCTCGACCCACTCGCCGGAGAAGGCCGGGTCCGACTCCGGCTCCGGCTCGTCCTCCCGGGCGCCGCCCGCGCTGCCGACGCCCGCTAAGTTTAAGTTCGTGTAGCCGCCGGCGGCCGGACTCAGGTTGCCGTTCATCGCGCCGCCCGCGTTCATGTTGCCGTTGACGTTCGAGACCCAGACGCCGCGGTTGACGTTCGCGGCCGCGCCCCCGGGTTCCTGTGCGCGCGTCAGGAAGTAGAACGGCAGCGCCGCGCAGACCAGCCACGCGGCGACGGCGCCGGCGCGAAAGCGAACCTGTCTCTTCATCCGTGCACCTCCCTCTGACCGTCCCGAAGACTAACAGCCGGGCGCCGGCCCGTCGAAGGCGGCCACTAACGACGAGCGGCGCTGAATCCCGCCCGCGGCATCTGTGGCTCGCCACACCCGCCGGCTGCGCCGGACGCGCGAGCCGCAGCCGGACGGGGACGGCCGGGGACGGACGGGGCCGGACGGGGCAAATGCGCCCGGCCGCAAAGCCGGCATCAGACGCCCTTAAGCCCGACCCGAAAAAGAGAAAGGACGGAGGAGTGCCCCCGTCCACCCGGTCGCAGTTCTCGGGTCGCGCGCCGCGCCCTAGCCCTTGTTGCCGCCGAACATGCCGCCGAGGCCGCCGAGCGCGTCGCCGGCCGCCCCGGTCAACCCGCCGCCGCCCGCGCCGCCGCCGACCACCGACTCGACCTGCGAGGCTATCGGCCCCGGCAGGCGGTCTTTGACGAAGCCGAGCACGGTCTGGACGGCGGTGCGCGCCTGATCCTCGCTGATGCCCGTCCGCTCGACGACCTGTTTAATCAGTTGGTCCATGGTCTTCTCCTGCTGTCGTTAGTTGTTTGACGCGGGCCGCCTCAGATGAAGACGACCGTCTGGAAGTTGGGGATGTCGAAGCGGCGGCGGCAGCGGGCGCAGGTCAGCACGTCGTCCACCCGCACCATGTAGTCGCGCGCCTTGTGGAACTGCGCGCGCTGCTGTTCGTTCATCCCGCGCGGCGGCTGCGCCTTCTTGGTCCGGCGCACCCAGCGCACCTGGTAATCTGCGCGCTCGCGGCAGTGCGGGCAACTGTAGCTGGCGCGCTTGGTCTCCTGCCGCTCGTCGAAGAAGTCTCTTTCGTTCATAGGCGAAGTGTCGGACGGTGTAAGTGCGGCTCCGGGCGGGGCGGCCCTCCCCGGCGTTCAGCCACGGGCCGCGGCCCTTCTGCCCTTCCGGCGGTGGTGCAGGACGATGAAGAGGCCGAGCAGCCCGTTGACCAGCATCAGCGAGTTGGTGACGACGAAGACCCAGTTGCGGACCAGCAGGCTGTAGGCCGTGAACCCCGCCGAGGCCGTCAACTGCCCGACGAAGAGCCACTTCGAGACGCCCTCGCTTGACCCCTCCTGCCACTGCTTGTAGACCTGCTTGCCGATGGTCAGCACCAGCACGAACGAACTGAACCACCCCAGCATCTCGACCAGCATCGCCGCCCCCTCGCCCGTAAGCCTTGATTAGTGCCGCCCCATTATGGCCCAACGCGCGCGTGCTGACCAAACAGGCGCCGCCGATGCCGCCCAACTTTTAGGTTGACGCCCCCGCCGGCCGCATGTAAATTCCCCCGGCCCCGAGTAAGCCAGGCAGTTAACCCTCAGCCAGTGCCACAAACTTTACGTCCCGCCACGCGCGCCCGAACGCCTCAACCCCGAAGCGCGCGGCCGGGGCCGACTCGATTCTCGTCAGCTTCCGACAGGTGAGGTCGCGCCGCCGCAGGCGTGCGCCCGCGCACGCGTCCCGCACCGACCCCGCACCGACCCCGAACGACTCGGGGCGGGCCGCGTGCCAGCCGGCCGGCCGACCCCACCCGGAGAGAGGAACACAGATGTCCAAAGTTTCCCGACGCAGAAGGAAGGAGCAGCTCGACGCCGCGCACAACCGGCGCGAGATCGTGGCCGCCGGCCTGTCCCGGCGCGAGATGATGAAGATGGGCCTGCTCACCGCGTCCGGCGTGCTCGTCGCCAAGCGCGGCCTGAGCGCGCGGGCGCTCGACAGCGCCGGCCAGCCCACGGGGCAGTGCCCGAGCCCGCAGACCACCCCGTTCGTCGAGCCGCTGCCGACCATCGCCAACGGCGGCATGGTCCGCAAGCAGCCGAAGGGCTCGCTCCTGAGCCCGGCGCCCACCGTGGCCCCGAACACCGCCATCAACCCCGCGACGGGCCTGCCCTTCGAGGGGCGCACGCGGAGCCATCAACTGCTCGGCAACCCCAACTTCGACCCGCGCAACGACCCCAACCGCCTCTACGAAGTGCGCCAGCAGGCGGCCAACATCAGCATCCACCCGAACCTGCCGCTCCAGCCGCTCTGGGGCTTCGACGGCCGCGTGCCCGGCCCCATCTACGTCGCCCACTACGGGCAGCCGATTCTCGTCCGCAACTACAACGACCTGCCCGACAACAACGGCGGCTACGGCATCAACAAGGTCAGCACGCACCTCCACAACGGCCACACGCCCTCGGAGTCCGACGGCTTCCCCTGCGACTGGTTCCGCAAGGGGCAGTTCTACGACCACCACTACCCGAACGTCCTGGCCGGCTTCTCCTCGACCCACCAGCCGGGCGGCGACCCGAACGAGGCGATGAGCACGCTCTGGTATCACGACCACAAGGTCGAGTTCACGGCCCAGAACAGCTACAAGGGGCTCGCCGGCTTCTACCTGCTCTTCAACGACAAGGACACGGGCAACGAGACGACCGGCTTCCGCCTGCCGAGCTTCCCAGACTTCGACATCCCCCTGATGCTCAACGACAAGGTCATCGACCCCTGCACGGGTCTCCTCTTCTTCGACCTTTTCAACGACGACGGCATCCTCGGCGACAAGTTCCTGGTCAACGGCAAAATCCAGCCGTTCTTCAACGTCCAGCCGCGCCGCTACCGCTTCCGCATTCTCGACGGCGGCCCCTCGCGCTTTTATCAACTCTTCCTCACGGACCTCGCCAGCCCCTCGACGGTCAACCAGTTCTGGCAGATTTCCAACGACGGCAACCTCCTGCCCAAGCCCATCAAGGTGTCGAGCCTCAAGCTCGGCGTCGCCGAGCGGTCCGACATCGTCATAGACTTCCGCCCGCTGGCCGGCAAGACCGTCTACCTGGAGAACCGCCTCATCCAGCAGGACGGGCGCGGGCCGATGGGCGAGCAGTTGAAGTCCGCCGGGCAGGGCAACCTCCTGCTCAAGTTCGTGGTCGGCTCGGGCACCGTGCCCGACAACAGCGTCAACTTCGAGACCACCAACGTCACCTTCTACCCGCTGCCGCCCCGGCCGACCCCGCGCATCACGCGCACCTTCCGCTTCGACCGCACCAACGGCATGTGGGCCATCAACAACAAGCTGATGGACTCCGAGTGCCAGGACCTGCGCCTGACCGTGCAGAAGAACTCGGCCGAGCGATGGATACTGCAAAACAACTCGGGCGGCTGGCAGCACCCGGTCCACATCCACTTCGAGGAATTCCAGATAGTGCGCCGCAACAACACGCTGATCCCGACGACCTCGGTCGAGCACGCCCGCAAGGACGTGGTGCGGCTGCGCGAGAACGAGGAGATCGAGATCATCATGCGGTTCCGCGACTTCGTCGGCCGCTACCCGATGCACTGCCACAACACCATCCACGAGGACCACGCGATGATGCTCCGATGGGACATCGCCAACACGGGCGACAACAACACCAACCCCTGAGCCGGCCCAACCCTCAAAGGAAAGGAGCGAATACGCACTATGAAAAGCATCAACAGGAGAGGTTGGCTCGGGATGGCGGGCGCGGCGCTCGCGGCCGTGCCGGCGCGAGCCGCCGGCCGCGACGCCGGGCGCGAAGACCACGCTTTCGCCCCGGCCGACCCGCGCGAGATCATCCGGCAGAAGTACTTCCCGAACCTTCCGCTCACGACGCACGAGGGGCGCGCCGTGCGCTTCTACGACGACCTGATTAAAGACAGGGTGGTCGTCCTCAACATGATGTACGCCACCTGCGAGGGCGTCTGCCCGCGCATCACCACCAACCTCGCCAGGGTCCAGCAGCTCCTCGGCGACCGCGTCGGGCGCGAGGTCTTCATGTACTCGATCACGCTCAAGCCCCAGCAGGACACGCCCGAGGCGCTGGCGCGCCACGTCCGCATGCACAAGATCGGGCCGGGCTGGACTTTCCTGACCGGCGCCCCCGCCGACGTGGAGACGCTGCGCCGCCGCCTCGGCTTCATCGACCTCGACCCGGAGCGCGACCGCGACACGGCGAACCACATCGGGCTCGTCCGCTACGGCAACGAGGCGCGCCACCTCTGGGCCTCGTGCCCCGGACTGATGCGGGCCAGCTCGCTCGCCACGGCCATCGGCCGGATGATCCGCCCCGACGAGAGCGGGACGGCTGCGGAAGGAGGTGCGAGATGAGAAGAGTACTCGACGTTTATGGCGGCGCCGCGCGCGCCGCACGCGCGGCGCTGTTCGGCGCGTTCCTCTGCACGGCCCTCTGCGCGGCGGCCGCCACCGCGCACGCCCGGCAGTCTTCGTCCACGACCTCGACCACCGAGCAGACGACGAGCGAAGTCTCGCTCGGCGGCACCTCAACCGGGGGCACCCTGATCGAGGGCGGCACGACCGGCGACGAGCTCGACGCGACCGGGACCGGCAGCCGCGGTAACACCACCTCGGGCGGAGGCGGCGGCCCCGAGGCCATCGCCTTCGACGGCACCTACGTCTGGGTGCCGAGGCAGTTCAGCAACTCCGTCGTCCGCCTGCGGGCCAGCGACGGCGCCCTGAGCGGGAGTTTCGCCGTCGGCAGCGGCCCCGTGTCGTTGGCCCACGCGGGCGGAAGCATCTGGGTGGCGAACCTCGGCGGCAACAGCGTGACGAAGCTGCGCGCATCAGACGGCGCCGCGCTCGGCACCTACGCCGTCGGCGCCGCGCCCGGCGCGCTCGCTTCCGACGGCACGAACGTCTGGGTGGCGAACCGCGAAGGCAACAGCGTGACGAAGCTGCGCGCCTCGGACGGCGCCACCCTCGGCACCTACGCCGTGGGCAAGCGGCCGGTCGGCATCGCCGTCGCGGGCGGCTTCGTCTGGGTCGCCAACAACCTCGACGACACTGTGACGAAGCTGCGCGCCTCGGACGGCGTCGTGCTCGGCACCTACGCCGTGGGCGACGGCCCGTTCGGCGTGGTCGCCGAGGGCGCCAACGTCTGGGTGACCAACTTCTTCGGCAACACGCTGACGAAGCTGCGGTCATCGGACGGCGTCGCGCTCGGCACTTACCAGGTCGGTAACGACCCGGCGGGCCTGACCTTCGACGGCACGGACCTCTGGGTGGCGAACAGCGGCGACAACACAGTGGCCCGCGTCCGCGCGGGCGACGGCGCGGTCGTCGCCACCTACCGCACGGGCAAGTCGCCCTTCGCGGCCGTCTTCGACGGCGCCAACCTCTGGACGGTCAACTTCGGCAGCGACTCGGTCTCGACGACCAACGCCGCCGCCGCCTCGACGACCCCCGCCACCTCTGTGCAGTAGGCGCCGCCCGCCCGACTAAACGGGCGGCGTCCGCGCAGACAAAACAAGTAGGGCGGCGCTCCCACGCGGGAGCGCCGCCCTACTTATTCTTCGTCTAGCCGTCCCCCCGGTTGGCCCGCGCCCGACTCAGCCTCGCGCCTCCTCCTGCCCCTCGCAGATTTCGCGCAGGTAGCGGAAGCTGTAAATCCCCGTGCTGTGCCCGTCGGTCCAACGGAACGTGAGCGCGTAGCGGCCGACTATTTCCACGTCGGCGATCTCCAGATCGTCGGCGACGGAATCGGCCCGCAGGACGCGCTCGCCCGTGAACTCGTTGACGCACTGCGCGCAGGGGCAGAGGCGCCTGAGCGCCGGCGCCTCGAAGCGGCAGACGCGCCCGTCGCCCCACGTCACGCGCAGGACCGCGTCGGACTCCTGCATGATCTCGCGCGGCTCGACGGCCGGGCCGCGCCTCGGCGGTGCAGACATAATACTCGGGGGAAAAGGGGAAGAGGGAAAAAGGCGAAAAGGGGCGGAGATGTTTGCTGTCGGCCGCGCCCGCTATTCCTTCTCTTCTCCTTTTCCCCTCTTGCCCTTTTACCCTTTCCCCCCGGCCTCTTCGAGGGCACGGCGGACGGCGTCGGCCGTCACGTCGAAGTGCGTGGCCGACCAGACGACCTGCCCGTCGCGGATGACGAGCGCCTGCGGCGACTCGTGCCGGACGCCCGTGCGGGTCTCGACCTCGCGCGAGAGGTCGCGGCTCTGCTGGACGACGACGATGGGAACCTCGCGCCCGAGCTGTCGCATCTGTCCGTGGGCCGCCGCGCTGATCGGGCAGGCCGTGCTGTGCTTGAAGATGAGAACGGGCTCGCGCCGCGACCGCTCGAACAGTTCTTCGAGTGCGCCGGCGTCGGCCACCGGGGTAAATTCCTTCTCCATCGGTCCGCCCCTTTTTCGTCTGCTTCGGGTTGATCTTGTGCCGACGATATTAACCCGCGCCCGCGCCGCCGACAAAACGGTTGCGCGGGCGCGGGCCGCTTCGGGGCCCCGCACGAAGGCGGGCCGGCTCACTTCCAGTCGCCGACGAGGACGAAGGGCGCCCAGTAGAAGGGGGCGCTGAACTTCTTGCCGGCGATCATGTTGAGGCGCGCGGCGCGCATGGCCGCGGCCGGCGAGCCGCCGTTCTTGGCGAAGAGGTTCTTGTAAAAGTCTGTCATCAGGTCGGCCGTGGACTTGTCGGCCACCGACCAGAGGCTGACGCCGACCGTCGGGGCGCCGGCGTACATGAAGGCGCGCGTCAGACCGATGACACCCTCGCCCCGCTTCTCCTTACCGAGCCCGGTCTCGCAGGCCGAGAGCATGACGAGCGGCGTGCCGAGCCGGAGGTTGAAAATCTCGTCGGTGCGCAGGAAGCCGTCCTCGCCCTCGCGGTTGTTCACGAGCGAGAGGACGAGGCCCGTGAACTGCGGCCGCTCGGTGTTAAGCAGCCCGTGCGTGGCGAAGTGGACGACGCGGTACTGCGCGAGGTCGCGCCCCTCGACGTTGGCCTCGCTCGCATCGAGGTCGAGCCAGGTGTCGGCCCTGTGGCCGGCCGCCGCCGCGAGCTTGGCGATCTGCTGCGCCTCGGAGCGCGTCCCCGTCAGCCGCACGAGCACGCCGCGCCCCGCCTGCGCAGAGGCTGGCAGATTCGAGGCCGGGCCCGCGGCAGGCGACTCGATTGTGAGGTCCGCGAGCGCGCTCTCGACGCCGAGCCCGCGCGACGCGTCCGCTCCGGCGCCGGCCGCCCCCGCCTGCGGCGACGCCTGCTGTCCCGGTTGCTGTCCCGGTTGCTGTCTAGGTTGCTGAGCGGTCCGCGGTCCGCCCTGCCGGCCTCCGGCCCGAGAGTCCGTCGGGTCGAAGATGGGGTCGGCGACGAGCAGCATCCCGCCGGCGCCTGCCGCGGGCGCGCCCGCCGCGGCCCGCTGCTGCCTGACGGCCGCCACCACCGAGGCCGAGGGCGCGAAGATCGTCTCGTTGGTCTTGAGCAGGTAGGCGAGCGTCGAGAAGTCGGCCGCGCCCGCCGGCGGGGCCGTGACGAGCGCCGGGAAGGGCACGTAGTTGAGCGCGCCGTCGGCGACCACGAGCAGCCGCTTGCCCGCGACGAGCGGCGCGGCCGGCGCGACGATTATCTGGTAGAGCGCGTGAGCGGTCCGTGCGTACTCGGCGACGGCCGCGGGCGTGGCGGGCGCCGACCCGCCGCCCGTCGTCGTCACCGTCAGGCCGCGCTGCGCGCCCGCGTCGGCCACCATCTCGGTGAGCGAGCGGCGGAGCGAGGCCGGCAGTATCTGCTGCCTGAGCGCGACGACCTGATTCTCGATCTCGGAGCGCGCCGGGAGCCGCGACAGCGCCATGCCGCCCCGCGTGACGGCGAAGAGGTACGAGCCGTACTCGGCCAGCGAGTATTCGAGCAGGGCCGTCTCGTCGTCGAGCACCTGCGAGCGGATGTCTGCGAGCGAGAGAGGCCGGGTCGTCGTCAGCGCGGCGTAGCGCGGGCTGGCGGTCCTTATCTGGTTCTCGATTCGCTCGAACTCGTCCTGCAAGCGCGTAAGCTCGCCCTCAAGTTCTTCGAGAGACTTCTTCGGCGGCTCGCCCGGCAGGGCCACGCCCGTCAGGGCGGCGGCGATCTCCTCCTGCCTCGACTGGTTCTCGCGCCTGCGCTGCAACAGCTCGGCCGGCACGCCCTCGGCGATCTCGGCGCCCGTCTCGCTCAGCAAATCGAGCAGCGAGCGGGCGCGGCCCGCCTCGACCACGGACAGGGCCTCGGCCGCGTATTCGAGCGCGCGCCCTTCGAGCGGGGCCGCGGCCGAGCCCTGCGCGCCGCCCTGGGCCGCGCCCTGTGTGCCCTGCGCGCGCAGGGCCAGCTCGGCGAGGGCCGTCGCCGCCTCGTCGAACACGTCTTCGGTGGTGGCGAGGAAGGTCGTGCGGGCCTCGTCGGCGCGCAGGCTCCCCTGCCGGATGCTCTCGATGGTGGCGAGCGCCTGGCGGTAGCCGGCGACGGCGTCCTGCCGCAGCTTCTCGGCGCGGGCCGGGTCCGTCTCCTGCGCGGCCATCGCCCAGGAGGTCCAGCCCGCGCCGCGTTGGGCCGGCCACATCAGGTCGAGCCGGCCGTCCTCCTGCGCGCCGCGCGCGGCCTCGGCGTATAGCTTGAGCGCCTCGGCGTAGCGGCCCTGCTGGAAGGCCACGTCGGCGAGACCGGTGCGGGCGGCGACGCGGTAGCGGCGCGTCTCGCGCAGCTTGCCGACGAGGGGCAGGCTCCCGACGGTCGCCTCGACGACGTTCTGGAAATGCTTTTTGGCCGCGTCGAGCTGGTCGTGGTGGTAGGCGACGCGCCCCATGCCCAGCTCGTAGATCGAGTAGATGACGGTCTCGCGGTAGGCGTTGAAGGGGGCCTTGATGGTGTTGGCCGCGTCGCTCACCACGCCGGCGGCCTGCGTCGGCGTCGAGGTCGAGGGCGTGCCGCTGACGGCCCCACGGAGCCGCCCGCCGAGGCCGCGCAGGCCGCTCACCTTCGCCTCGGCGCCCGACTTGCCGCCCTGCACGGCCCGCAGCTTGTCCTTCTCGGGCGCCACCACCCGCATCCGCGCGAATGCCGCGCGCGCGCCCGCCGCGTCGCCCCGGCGCAGCCTCGCCTGCCCCATCTTGGCGACCATCAGGTTGGCGTTGTAGGTGCCCTCCTGCGTCGAGAGGGCGCTCAGCACCTCGGGCTGCCGCCCCTCGCGCGCGGCCATGCGGGAGAAGATGTCGTAGGCGGCCTCGTAGTGGCGCAGGGCCGCGTCGAACTGCCCCTGCCGCTCGTAGAGGTCGCCGAGCAGGTCCCTGACCGAAGCCTCTCCGGCGTGGTCGTTCTGCTGGCGGAAGAGTTCGAGCGCGCGTTCGAGGCGGACCAGCGCCTCGGCCGCGCGTCCGCGCCTGAGCAGAGCGCGCCCCTGCTCGCGCTCCTCGGCCGCGGACCCCGCCTGCCGCGGCTCGGAACCCGACGCGCCCGCCGGCGCGGACGGCGCGACGGGGCGCACGCGCTCGGCGCCGACGGCACGCACGCGCTCGGCACGCGCCCCCGCCCCGCCCGCCGCCCCGCCGGCCCCGTTCGCGCTCGGCGGCGCGGCCAGCGGGAGCCCGCACGGCAGCGTCGAGATGAAGACCAGACCCGCGAGTCCCCTCTTGAACCTTCTCATTGTTCTCTCACTCCTTAACGGCTGTCCCGCCGTGGGTCGTCCGAACGTAGAGACGCGCCGCCGCGTGCCGGGGGTTGAAGCGGACGGCGCGTGTCCTGTTAATCGGCCGCTCGGGGCCGCCGCCGGGCGAGGGGCGCGCGGCGGCCTCACTTGTGAATCAGGTCAATCGTCGTGACGAAGAGGTCGGCCTCGTCCGAGCTGTTGACGCGGACAAGGGCCGGGGCCGGCTCCTCCTTCTTGACCTTGATGCCGCGCGTCATGTTCGCGGGCGGCGGCAGCTTCAGCTCGGCCAGTTGCGAGTTGATGCCTTCGACGACGCGGCCGTCCTGCGCCGCGACCCTGATCCGCTCCCACTGCGCCGGCGTCGGCTTCCACAGGCAGTCGGCGTCGGCCCCGCCGCAGGCTTTTACCAGGTCGCGCCCCGTCGGCACGCCCGGCAGCGGCGCACGCGCGACGACGAAGTAGAGCCGCTCGACGGCCGGCACCTCGTCGAACTCGAACCAGGCCGAGAGGTCGGTCGGATAGAAGTCGCGCGAGTGGGCGGCGACGAAGTTCCGGCCGTCGTCCACGCCCGGGTTAGGGAAGAGCATCTGCGGGTTGCGCCCGTTCTCGGTGTGGAAGATGTAGAGGTGGCCGTCGGTGTTGGTTTCGAGCGCGATGCGGAGGAGGTCGCCCTGCCGGAACACGCGCGACGGGTCGGCAGCGATGAGGCTCTCGCCCTGCTTCACGAAGAGCGTGAAGCCGAGGCCGATGGGCCGGCGTACCGGGCCGCCCGCGCTCGCCGCCACGACCGCTGCCTGGCCCGAGAGGGCCGCCCCGCCCTGTTGGCCTTTGCCGGGCGGGTGCTTCTTCGAGGCCGACTCCTGCGCCCCGCCCTTCTTCGCCGCCCCTCCCGCGCTCCCCTTCTGGGCCGGGCGCTTGGGGGCCTGCGAAGCCTGCTGCGCGGGGCGCGACGGCTGCGACTGCGGCTGCGGCTGCGACTGCGACTGTGCCGGCCGCTGGCGGGGCTGCTCGAAGATCACGCCGCGCGTGACGACGAAGTCGTCAACCACCTTCTGCCCGCCCTGCCCGTCCTGCGCCGCGGCCGAAAGGGGCGCGAGGGTGCAAAGCGTCAGGGCCAGCACCGGCGAGAGTTTAAAGCGCATGTCGGGTTCTCTCCTCTGCTTCACAGATAAGGCTTGGCGGCGATGGCCGGCCCGCCGGGGGCCGAGCGCGGCGGGCTCAGCGGTGGTTGATTCGCACGTCGAAGACGAGAGGCCGGCCGGCGCCCGTCGAGTCGCGCGGCACTTCGACCGCGACGCGACGCTCGCCCCCCTCCTCCTTCACTTCGAGCCCGGCCGCCTCTGAGACGCCCCGCGCCCGCAGTTCTTCCAGCTCCCTGACTTCGGCCGGCGTCAGCCTGCGCAGGAACTCTCGGTTGAGGAAGGCCGGCGCGTCGAGCGGCGTCGGCGAGAAGATGACGGTGAACTCGTCGGCGCCGGGCCGCTCGTCGAGCCGCAGCTTGGCGCCGCCCGACGGGAAGGTGAAGACCGAGTTGGCCGGCACGAGGTTCGACGCCAGCGAGCCGGCGCCCTTCGCCGTCAGGAACGTCGTCGGCGCGTTGCCCTCGCCCGGCCCGACCACGTAGAGGTAGCCGCGCGTGGGCGGGCGGAAGTGGAAGACGAAACGCTTGCCCGAGGGGAGCGCTGCCGCGGGGTCCGCGACGCGCTCGCCCGCCGGGGCTTCGAGGCTGTCGAAGGTTTCGAGCCAGTAGCTCATGGCCTCGACCTTCGGCACGGGCGCGGCGGGCGCCGCAGTTACAGCCGCCCCCCCGGCCGGTTTGATCCCCTCGCCCGTCGTCTTCGCCCCCTCGCCGCCGGTCTTCGCCGGCCCCTCCGAGACCCCGGCCACGTCGCCGCCGCCGCCGCCCCGCCCGCGCAGCGCGAGCCACCCGCCCACGCCGAGCAGCAGCAGCAGCAGGACCGCGGCGCCCGCCACGATAGGCACCACCGAGCGCGGCGGGGTCGCGGTCGGGGTGGGCTCGACGGCCCCGCCCGCCGGCCCCGCGCCGAAGGGCGACCAGTCCGGGGCCGGGGCGCCCGCGTCGCCGGGCGAGGCGGCACGCGTCTGCCGCACGCCCGAGTCTTCGCCGAAGTCGGCGTTCGTGCCCGGCGCCGGCCCGACGAAGGCGGTCGGGCGCAAGGGGTCGGGCGAAGACATGTGCTGCGGGGGCGCAGGTGCCGATGCGCCGTCGGTCCCGAGCGCAGTCGCGTGGTGCCCGCGCTCGGCCGTCTCGGCGTCGGTCGGGTTGCCGAAGTAGGCGGTCGCGGCCTCGCCGGTCCCGGCGTCGATCTCGTTGGTCTCGGCCGCGCCGGGGAGTCTGCCCCCGCCGGCCGTGATGATGACGGCGCCGGGGTTGACCTTCGGCGCGAGGCCGAGCGCGACGCGCAGCTCGTTGATCAGCCCGGCCGGCGTCTGCGGGCGGTCGGCGCGATCCTTCGCGGTGGCGCGGGCCACGACGCGGCTGAAAGGCTCGGGCACCTCGGGGGCGATGCTCGACAACGGGGGCACGGGCACGGCGACGTGCTTCTGCCTCAGCTCGGAGAGCGTGCGGCCGCCGAGCGGCTTTCGGCCCGCCACCAGCTCGAAGAGGATGATGCCGAGCGAATAGATGTCGGTGCGGCCGTCAATCTCGGGGTTGCCGTCGCGCGGCAGCTCGCCCCACTGCTCGGGCGACATGTAGTAGGGCGTGCCGAGTATCTGGCCGGCGACGGTCAGGTTGGTCGTCTCGGCCGCGTGCACGTCGGCGCCCAGTATCTTGGCGATGCCGAGGTCGAGCACCTTGACGACGGCGTGGCCGCGGTCGTCGCGGCCGAGCATGATGTTCTCCGGCTTGAGGTCGCGGTGGACGACGCCGCGCTTGTGGGCCGCGTCGAGCGCGTCGGCCACCGGCTCCAGCACTTCGAGCGCCTCGGCCGGCGAGAAGCGGCCGCGCCGCCGCAGCTCCTCGTCGAGCGTGTGCCCCTCGACGTACTCCATCACCATGTAGATGAGGCCGTCGGAGCCGGCCGACAGGTCGTAGACGGTGACGGAGTTGGGGTGGCGGAAGGCGCGCGCGGCCTTGCCCTCGCGCTGGAAGCGGCGCAGCCACTCGGAGTTGTTGCGCATCTCCGGGCGCAGCGTCTTGATGACCACCTCGTCGCCGAGCAGGATGTGGCGGGCGCGGTAGACGGCGCCCATGCCGCCCTGAGCGATGAAGCCCTCGATGCGGTACTTGCCCTCGATGACCTGGCCGACGATGGAGTCGGGCGACTCCTGCAACACCTCGCCGTCTTCCGGGCAGAAGGCGCTGGTCTCGTCGAAGCTTTTCTTGCAAGCGGGGCAGTGCTTCATGCGGGTCGGTGCGCTCCGTCGCGCCGCCTTCGGGCGGGGCGACTCGAATGGTCAACTCGGGTAAGGTCGCGGGCCGGCCGCGCGGCGGGCTCGCCCCGGCTCCGGCGAGGCCGAAAGTCTAACACGCACCCTTCGCGGCTGTGAATCCGCCGCCCGGCGGGCGACGGGCGGGAGATGAGCGGGCGACGGGCGGGCGACGGGCGGGCGACCGGCGGGCGACCGGCAGAGGACCAGCAGACAACCAACCGTGCCGCGGGGGCTGTCAAAAGGGTGAAGCGCGCCGGCCCGGCCGCGCGCGCATAAACCTACGGCCCGCCGAACAGCCTTCCCGCGGCGCAAGGGCCGCGACCCGACCAAACGGGGCCGCCCCGCGCCCCGCGGCAGAGAAGATGACCCTGCACGAGTTTTTGTCCCGACGCTCGAAAGCCACGATCACCGGCGCCGGCCTGGCGCTGGTCGGGCTGCTCTCGCTCGCCTCGCACCTGTGCGGACCCGACGTGTCGCTGCTCGTCTTCTACACGGCCCCCGTCTTCATGGCCTCGTGGTACGCGGGGCGGCGCGCCGGCTACCTGATGTGCGCGGCCTGCGCGGCCTTCTGGTTCGCCGCCGCCTCACAGATGCACGAGCACTTCCCGAGCCCGCTCGTGCCTTACTGGAACGCGGCCGTCAGCACGGCCCTCCTGGCCCTGCTCGCCTACCTCGTCACGGCCTTCAGGCGCTCGCTCGAACACGAGCGCGAGCTGGCGAGCACAGACTTCCTGACGGGCGCGCTCAACGGCCGCTCGTTCGTCGCGCTGGCCGAGGCCGAAATCCGCCGCGCCCGTCGCAGCGGCCAGCACTTCAGCGTCGCCTACATGGACGTGGACGACTTCAAGCAGGTCAACGACCGGCTCGGCCACAGCGCGGGCGACCGGCTGCTCAGGACCGTGGCCGACGCCGTCCGCTCGAACGTCCGCGACGTGGACGCTGTGGCTCGCGTCGGCGGCGACGAGTTCGCCGTGTTGATGCCCCAGACGGACGGGCACGCCGCGCGCGTGGCCGTGGCGCGCCTCAGGCGGCACCTCCTCGCCGCGGCCCGCACGGAGGGCTGGCCCGTCACGTTCAGTTTCGGCGTCGTGACCTGGCCGACTCCCCCGCCCTCCGTGGACGAGATGCTGCGCGCCGCCGACGAGCTGATGTACGCGGCCAAGCGGCGCGGCAAGAACGGCGTCTGCGCCGAGGTGGCCCACGAGCCCGCCAACGCCGCCTGAGCGGCGCGCCGGGCGTTTGACCCGGCGCCCCCGACTGCCTTACAACAATCGAGACTCCCCCGGCCGTTGTTCCCCCGCACGTCCCCCTTTCCCGACAACCGAACGAGAGGAGCATCTATGCAGGGGCCTTTGCGCGGAATCATCGCGGGCATCGCGGCCTGGAAGCTGGGCGGCGGCTGTCTTTCCACCATCCTGATCTTCATCGTCGTCTTCTGGGCGCTCGGCCTCGTCAACTGCTAGGCCGGCCCTTCCTACACTTCGCCCGCGGGCCTAAAGGCCCCTCAGTCGGCGAGGTAAATCTGCTCGGCGTAGTCGCGCACCATGCGGTCGCTGTTGAAGGCCGGCATCAGCGTCTCAAGCGCGCGGCGCATCATCCGCACCCAGTTGCTCGGCACGCCCGCCGGCCCGCGGTCGTAGAAGGCAGGGACCACCTCGGCCTCAAGCACCCCGTAGAGCGCCTCGGCGTCCTCGGCGTCCATCTCGGCCGTCGAGTCAGATACCTCCGTGCCGCCTATGGCCCAGCCGTTCTCGCCGTCGTACCCCTCCATCCACCAGCCGTCGAGGACCGAGAGGTTAAGTCCGCCGTTCATCGCCACCTTCTCGCCGCTCGTCCCCGAAGCTTCGAGCGGGCGGCGCGGCACGTTCATCCACACGTCCACGGCCTGCACCATGTGGCGCGCGATCTCCTGGTCGTAGTCCTGGACGAAGACGGCGCGGCGCATCACCTCGGGGTCGAGCTTCCAGAGCGCGATCTGCTGGAGGATGAGCTTGGCGCCCTGATCCTGCGGGTGGGCCTTGCCGGCGAAGACGAACTGCACGGGCCTCTCGGAGTCGAGGATGATGCGGTGCAGGCGGTCGGGGTCGGTCAGGAGCAGGCCCCAGCGCTTGTAGGCCGCGACGCGGCGGGCGAAGCCGATGGTCAGCGCCTCGGGGTCGAACATCCGGCGCGCGGCCTCGGCGTACTCGCGCGGCTCGCCCTGAGAGAGGCGCGCCTGGTAGACGCGCTCGCGGACGAAGGCCACCAGCCGCCGCTTCATCAACTGCCTGGCTTCCCACAGCTCCCCGTCGGAGATGCCCGCGACGACGCGCGACCACTCGGCGCGGTCCTGCAAGACCTCGGCCCAGTTCTGGCCGGCGTGCCGCTCGAAGACCGAGGCCAGCAGCGGCGAGACCCAGGTCGGCGCGTGGACGCCGTTGGTGACGTGCGAGATCGGCACCTCCTCTTCCCGGCGCTCGGGCCACATCTTGTTCCACAACTCCCGCGAGACCTCGCCGTGCTTACGGCTTACGCCGTTCGACGAGCGGCACATCCGCAGCGCCAGCGGGGTGAGCCCGAACAGCTCCTCGGGGTCGCCTCCGCTGACGCGCCCGAGGTCCATGAATTGTTCGGCGTCGAGCCCGAGCTGGCGCCAGAAGGAGGAGTCGAAGCACTTCTCGATGAGCGAAGGGAGGAACTCGTCGTGGCCGGCGGCGACGGGCGTGTGCGTCGTAAAAACGCAGCGGCCGCGCACCTGCCCGACGGCCTCGGCGAAGTCCGAGCCCTGCTCGGTCAGCTCGCGCGCCAGTTCCAGCGTGAGAAAGGCCGAGTGGCCCTCGTTGAGGTGGAAGACGTGCGGCTCGACGCCGAGGCGCCGGAGCAGGCGAACGCCGCCGATGCCGAGGACCATCTCCTGCACGCACCGCGTCTCGCGGTCGCCGCCGTAGAGGTGGCCGGTGATGAGCCTGTCGATCTCGTCGTTTCCCTCGACGTTGGTGTCGAGCAGGTAGAGCGGCACGCGCCCCACGTCCACGCGCCAGGCGCGCACGCGCACCAGCCGGCCGCGCACCGTGAGATCGACGACCAGCTCGCCCCCCTCCTCGCCGAGCAGGGGCTGGAGCGGGAGGTCGGCGACGTTGATCTGGTTGTAAATCTCCTCCTGCCAGCCGTCGCGCCGCAGCCGCTGGCGGAAGTAGCCGTGGTGGTAGAGCAGCCCGACGGCTACGAGCGGCAGGCCGAGGTCCGAGGCCGACTTCAGGTGATCGCCGGCCAGGATGCCGAGTCCGCCCGAGTAGAGCGGCAGCGAGTGGTGAACGCCGAACTCTGCGCAGAAGTAGGCGACAGGGTTCTGCGGGGTGATGCGGGCGGCGCGCTCGGCCGCCCAGGTCCGAGCGCCGCCGCCCATGTAGGCGTCGAAGCGCGCGGCCAGGTCGCGCACGCGCGCGACGTAGGCCGGGTCGGTCGCCATCCGCATCAGGTAAAACTCCGACACCTCGCGCATCATCCGGCGCGGGTTGTGCTCGCACTCGTCCCACAGCTCGCGCCCGAGGTCGCGGAAGACGCCGGCGCCGTCGGGCGCCCAGCTCCACCAGTAGTTCCAGGAGAGTCTTTCAAGGGCCTCAATCGTGCCGGAGAGACCGTGGCCGGCGGGCCGTGCGGCCGCGGGCGGCGTTTCATTGTCAATCATCTGAACCATTCTCTCGGGTAGCTCTTTTAGTCTTGACGGGCGATAAAAAGGCCGGCCGCGCCCCGCGTCGTGCGGCGCGGCCGGCGACTCGAACCGCCTCTTAACTGCTGAATTGCTGGGCTCGTGCGAAGACCTCCGCGTCCGGCTCCGAGAAGAAGACGAAGCGGACCTCGGCGATTGGCGGCCCGCCCGGCAGAGACTCCTCGACCGCGCGCGAGGCGACGGCCGCCGCCTCGTCCTTCGGGTATCCGTAGACGCCGGTCGAGATGGCCGGAAACGCCACCGTCGCCAGCCCGTGCTCGGCCGCCAGCCGAAGCGAGTTGCGGTAGCATGCCGCGAGCAGCTCGGCCTCGCGCCCGGCCTCGCGCCCGTAGACGGGTCCGACCGTGTGGATGACGAAGCGCGCCGCCAGCTCGCCGCCCGTCGTCAGCACGGCCTCGCCCGCCGGCAGCCCCGCCGGCCACAACGTGCGGCGCAGCTCTCGGCACTCTTCGAGGACGCGCGGGCCGCCCGCGCGATGGATGGCGCCGTCAACGCCGCCGCCGCCCAGCAGCGTCGGGTTGGCGGCGTTGACCACCGCGTCCACGGCCTGTTTCGTGATGTCGCCCACCTGGATGCGGACGCGCCCGCCGAGAAAAATCACCTTAGTTTGTTCGGGAAACGAATTTGGGACCGGGCCGGAGAAACATACACGCTGGGCGCGGCCGGGCGCAAGGATCGAACGCGCCGCCCGAGTCGCAGCAGACTCAGGCCGGTGCCTCTGCTTCTGTCTCCTCGCCGCCGCGCGGCTCGACGCTGACCGCGTCGAACATGCCCTGCCGCTTGAGCGCCTCGGCCAGCCGGCGCGCTTTATGCTCGGTGAGCGGGTGTTCGGCGTCGGTGCTCGCCACCTCGAACACCCCCTCGTCCAGCATGACGACGCCGAGGCGGCCGAGCTTGACGCCGGGCACGACCTCCAACTCGTCGAGCTGGTGGATGCGGAAGCGGCCGGTCCGCTCGACGAGGTCTTCGATGAAGGGGTCGCGCAGGGCGTGGAGGGCCTCGGGCTCGTCGAAGTAAGAGCCCTCGACGATGAGACAGTATTCGCTCGAAGCTGGTGATTTCATCGCTTTCGGCCGGCGGCTCCTTAAATGAAGGAAGCGAGGCCGTTGGGGGCCGGCCCCGACGTTCGCGCACTTTAACACCGCCCGGCCGAGGCGGCCAAACCGCACTGGCGCGACGCGCGGCAGCGGAAAGAGAAAGGGCCGGAGGCGTTTGAAAACCCCCGGCCCGACGTTGTTACGGATGCGCGCTGAGTGCCGCCGCTCAGTAGGCGACGCCGCCCCGCTCGTTGAGCGCCTCGCGCAGGCGCTCGAAGTAGGCGTTGAAGGTGACGAAGCTCGTGCCCTGGAAGAAGGCGCGGCCGCCGGTCTTCTCCGAGAGTCGGTTGAGCGCGCCCTGCCCGAGCGAGACCGCCTGCCGGCTGTAGCTCGTCAGACCGACCGACGGCGCGTAGAAGGAGTAGACCTGCACGTTGCGCTCCTTCGCCTCGCGCACGGCCCGTTCGAGGTCAATCGAGGTCAGGGCCGAGGCGGCGTCGAAGCCGCGCGAGGTGTCGAGCCCGTCCGAGACGAGGAGCAGCGCGTTGCGATTCCGCCCGTCGGCCGGGAACTTCTTGAGCGCCGAGACAACGTCGACGTAAGGGTTGTAGGGCGAGACCGAGGTCGAGGCGACGGGCATGCGCAGCGAGCCGGCCGCGGCCGCCAGGTCTTCCGTGAACGGCTGGCGCACCTGGAGGCTGCCGCCGCGGATGTAGCCGACCATCACGCGCGAGCCACCGGGCAGCGAGCGGATGAACTCCGAGGTGACTTTCAGTTCGTTGCCGACGCGCGCCACCAGGTCGTCCTGAATCAGGACCGCGAGGTCGAGCGGGACGCGGACGCTCTCGGCCCCGCGCGCGCCCTGCGCGGACTTCTTCTCGCCGGCCGGCGCGGCCACGGCCGCGAAGCTGGCCGCGAACAAAAGCGCCGCCGTCATCAACAGTGAATTAATCCTCTTCATAATCTTAACCCTCCCCTTCCCTTGCTCTAACAAGTCTGATACGCAACAGCCGGGCCGGAAGGGGCTGGCCGGTCACGCCGCGGATGAATGCGGAAAAAGGGCCTGCCGCTCACCGGCCACACACTTTTTTCGCGCTATTTTGATGCCGCGCACGCCGGCCGCGTGGTCCGTGTGTTGACGGATGCGCACGCCTCAAAAGCGGCCGGCGGCGCTTCCCAGGGCGCTGCGGAAAGACGGCGGCTTCGGCGCCGGCCCGGCACGTCCGCGTCGCCGGCGCCTGGGGCTGCCGGCGGGCGGGTGAGATAATGAGCCGCCGTCAATCGCCGATTCAATACAGGGGCATGCGGGGCGAGGCCGACCAGGTCACGGGCAGCCTCGTCCGGGCTGTTCAGCGGGATGCAACCCGCAGGGGCGCCGGGGGCTCGAATCAGGGTGAGGTGAAAAGAGATGAAGAAACTGATTGCCGCCGTACTGCTCGGGCTCGGCATCGTCGGCGTCGCGGCGAGCGTGCTCGTCGGGCACAAGGCGCGAGAGGCCGCGGCGCCCGCCGTCGCCCGCGGGCCGGGCGCGGCATCGGGCGACGCGGAGGCGCGCACGCCGGTCCTCGTCGAGCTGTTCACGTCCGAGGGCTGTTCGAGCTGTCCGCCGGCCGACCAGGTGCTCGCGCGTCTCTCGGCGGCGCAGCCCGTCGCGGGCGCAGAGGTGATACCGCTGGCCTTCCACGTGGACTACTGGAACTACCTCGGCTGGGCCGACCCGTTCTCCTCGGCGCAGTTCAGCGGGCGGCAGGGCGAGTACGCGCGGGCTTATGGCAAGGAAGGCGTCTACACGCCGCAGATGATCGTGGACGGGGTGCGGGAGTTTCCGGGCGGCAACCGCGGTCTGGCCGACGAGGCCATCGCCGCGGCGGCGAAGTCACGCAAGTCGCCGGTCTATTTCGACCGCGGGCGTGCGGGCGCCGCGGGCGAAGTCGCGCTCGGTGTCCGCGTCGAAGAGTTGCCGAAGACGGCCGCGGGCGAGGCCGCCTTCGTCCTGCTGGCCGTGACCGAGGGCGGCCTGACGACGGACGTGCGCCGCGGCGAGAACGCCGGCCGCAGACTCGCCCACGCGGGGGTGGTCCGCCGCCTGACGACGCTCGGCCCGGTGCCCGCGGCGGGCGGACGGTTCGAGGCCCGCGCGACCGTAGCGGTCGAGAAGAATTGGCGGCGCGAGAATCTGCGCGCCGTCGTCTTCGCGCAGGAGCGCGGCAGCCGCCGCGTCCTCGCCGCGGGCTCAATCAAGCTGTTCGACTGAAGCAGGCCGGCGCGGAATAGAACAATCGCGCCGCGCGCCTCAATCCGGCAGGGAGACTGGGCGCGTAAATCCTGCGAACGGGTTTCAGGCGAAGAGGTTCAGGACGGGAGGCGCGCGGTCCAAGAGAGCGCGCGTGCGGGGCGCAGACGGGATGCTGGTCAGGAAGCCGGACGACATCAAGGGCAGCGAGATCACCGACCGGAAGGTCTACCTGAGCCGGCGCAGCTTCGTGCGCGGCGCGGCGCTGGCCGCCTCGGCCGCCGCCACCGGCCTGCTCTACCGCAACCTGCTCGCGCCCGACGTGCAGGCGCCCGACCCCTCGGGCCGCCCCGCGCCCGGCTCCGCGGGGGCCGCCCGAGAGTGGGGCCTGCCCGGCGAGGAGGCCACGCCCTATAAGGATGTCACCGGCTACAACAACTTCTACGAATTTTCGACCGACAAGTATGCCGTAGCCCGTCGCGCGCAGAGCTTCGTCACGCGGCCGTGGACGCTCTCGGTCGAAGGGCTCGTCAACAGGCCGCAGACCTTCGACCTCGAAGAGCTGCTGCGCCTGCCTCAGGAGGACCGCGTCTACCGCTTCCGCTGCGTCGAGGGCTGGTCGATGGTCATCCCCTGGCTCGGCTTCCCGCTGTCGGAAGTGCTGCGGCAGGTCGAGCCGCTGGGCTCGGCCCGGTACGTCGCCTTCGAGACGGTGGTCGCCCCGCGCGAGCGCAACATCCCGCAGACCGACGCCCTCGCCTGGCCCTACGTCGAGGGCCTGCGCCTGGACGAGGCCATGCACCCTTTGACCATCCTCGCCACGGGCCTCTACGGCGAGCCGCTGCCGCCGCAGAACGGGGCGCCGCTCCGCCTCGTAGTGCCGTGGAAGTACGGCTTCAAGAGCATCAAGTCGGTGGTCCGCCTCCGCCTCGTCGCGCAGATGCCGCCGACGAGCTGGGGCCGCGAGAACCCTTCGGAGTACGGCTTCTTCTCGAACGTCAACCCGGCCGTCCCGCACCCGCGCTGGAGTCAGGCCGCCGAGCGCCGCATCGGCGAGTTCGGCCGCCGCCC
Source organism: Pyrinomonadaceae bacterium (assembly GCA_035645715.1). GTDB lineage: Bacteria > Acidobacteriota > Blastocatellia > Pyrinomonadales > Pyrinomonadaceae > QHXN01. The sequence goes on along the minus strand of DASQMB010000023.1, from coordinate 92,791 downwards.
CACGCTCCCCTTCAACGGCTACGCCGACGAGGTGGCGGGCATGTACGACGGCATGGACCTCAAGTATTACTTCTGAGGGGCCGAGGCTCCGGGCTTTATGCGGGCTTTATGAAAGAGATCGGGTTCTACAAGCTGCTGGTCTTCGTCAACGCACTGGTGCCGCTCGCGCTGCTGGGGTGGGACTGGTGGCGCGGCGGGCTGGGGGCGAACCCTCTGGACTTCGTGACGCGTGCGACGGGGACGCTCACGCTCGTCTTCCTCGTGCTGACGCTGGCCGTCTCGCCGCTCAGGAAGCTGACGGGCGCGCAGTGGCTCGTGCGCCTCAGGCGGATGGTCGGGCTCTACGCCTTCTTCTACGGCTCGCTGCACCTGCTCGCCTACGTCTGGTTCGACAAAGGCTTCGCCGCCCGCTCCATCGTCGAGGACGTGACGCGGCGCCCCTTCATAGCCGTCGGCGCGCTCGGCGTCATGGCGATGGTGCCGCTCGCCGTGACCTCGACCGACCGGATGATCAAGCGGCTCGGCGGCCGGCGCTGGCAGCAGTTGCACCGGCTGACCTACGTCGCGGCCGTCGCCGGCGTGCTCCACTACTACCTGCTCGTCAAGGCCGACACGTTCAAGCCGCTCGCCTTCGCGGCCCTGCTGGCGCTGCTGCTCGGCTGGCGCGTTTACGTCTCCTACCAGAAAAGGCTCGCGGCCGGGCCGCTCTCGGTCACGCCGCGGTCGCACCGTTAAAGAATAGGGAGCGGCAAAAAGAGGGGCGGGCGCGGGCTAATAAAGCCCGCGCCCGCCCCTGCTGCTTGTGCGCGGCGGGGCCGCGCTTAGGAGTCACGCCGGTCGCGCCGCCACTCGCGGCGACGTTCGCGCCGGTCCTGCCGGCGGTCGCGCCGCAGCTCGCGCCTGTCGCGCCGCCAGTCTCGGCGATCACGACGCCACTCGCGCCGGTCGCGCCGGTCGCGCCGCTCGGCACGCCGCCGGTGCCCGACGCGCCGGCCACGCTCCCAGCCGAGATGGCGGCCGCGGTCGTGACGATCATTCCTGTCCCAGACGCGGCTGCCGCGCCGTCCCTGCCCCTGCGCGTCGAGCGCCGACCCGAACGCGAGCAGCGCGGCGAACCCGAGCGCGAGCGCCGAACCGCAGAGCCTCCGAATGAGTAGACTCATCCCTTGTTTCCTCCGCCTCGTTTTTAAGTTTTCCGCAACGGGAGAGTGGCTGGCTGGAATGATGGACCTCGGCGGGGCGGCGGTCAACCGCCGCCGGCGTTCGGGGCCGCGAAAATTCTTCACGAATCTCCGGCTTTTCTCCGGCGCCGGGGCCGCGGGGGCGGGCCGGGCGCGGGGCCGCCCCGCTTGCCAGAGCCGCGGGCGCGGGCGTACATTAACGGCTCGGGCCTTTGCAGTTTATCCCGCACAGCACTCTTGAAAGACCCCTCGGCGCGGCCGAGTTGTCTGCCGACGACGAGCGCGCCCCGCGCCGGGCCAACCCCTCGAAAGGATGACCGACCTGAAGGCCATGAAAGTCTACCCAACCAACCAGATTCGCAACCTCGCCGTCATCGGCCACGGCCACGCCGGCAAGACCCAGCTCGTCGCCTCACTCCTCCACCTCGCCGGCGCCACGCAGCGCTGGGGCAAAGTTGACGAGGGCACGACCGTCACCGACTACGAAGAGGACTCGATAGCCCGCAAGATCACCCTCAACCAGTCACTCGCCCACTGCGAGTGGCGCGAGCACAAGCTGAACTTCATCGACACGCCCGGCTTCTCTGCCTTCCTTCCGCACGCGCGGCCCGCTTTGCGCGTAGCCGACTGCGCGCTCGTCGTCGTGGACGCCGTCTCGGGCGTCGAGGTCGGGACCGAGAAGACCTGGGGCTTCGCCAACGAGTTCATCACGCCGCGCATGATGGTGATCACGAAGGTCGAGAAGGAGCGCGCAGACTTCGGCGCCGCGCTCGACAGCGCCCGCCAGACCTTCAGCCGCGCCATCGTCCCCTTCACGCTCCCCATAGGGCAGGAGGCGAACTTCCGCGGCGTCGTGGACATCGTCCACATGAAGGCTTACGAGTTCGACGCCTCGGGCAAGGCCCGCGAGGTCGCCATCCCCGAGACCGGGCGCGACGTGATCGACAGGGAGCGCGAGCGCCTCGTCGAGGTCATCGCCGAGTCGGACGACGCCCTGATGGAGAAGTACTTCGAGACGGGCACGCTGCCCGAAGAGGACATCGTCCCGAACATCAGCAAGGCCATCGCCGCCAGCCGCCTCTGCCCGGTCTTCGCCGTCTCGTCGCTGTCGCTCGCCGGCCTCCAGCAACTGCTCGACGGCATCGTAGACTACGCGCCCGCGCCCGACACGCACGTCGAAGAGAGGGGCAAGGCCAGTCTCGACGAGGGGGCCGAGGTCGTCGCGCGCGGCTACCACGCCGAGGAGCCCTTCTCGGCCTACGTCTTCCGCACCATCGCCGACCCCTTCGCCGGCCGCATCAACGTGATGAAGGTCATCAGCGGCCACGTCAAGGCGGACGCCACCGTCCTGAACACGACGCGCGGCGCGGCCGAACGTCTCGGCGCGCTCCACTCGATGCAGGGCAAGCAGCTCGACAAGATAGAAGAGGCCAACGCCGGCGACATCATCGCCTGCGTCAAGCTCAAGGAGACGCAGACCGGCGACACCCTCTCGGACCGCGCCGCGCCCGTCGTCTACGACCCCATCGAATACCCCGAGGCGGCCATCGCCTTCGCCATCGAGCCCAAGTCGCGCCAGGACGAGGAGAAGATCAGCGTCGCCCTCCACAGGATTCTCGAAGAAGACCCCTCGCTCCACTTCGACCGCGACGCGCAGACCAAGGAGTTCCTGCTCTCGGGCTCGGGCCAGCTCCACATCGAGACCGTGGTCGAGAAGCTGAAGAACCGCTATCACGTCGAGGTGGCTCTGCACCCGCCCAAAGTGCCTTACAAGGAGACCATCACGACCCGCGCCGAGGTGCAGGGGCGCCACAAGAAGCAGACGGGCGGGCGCGGACAGTTCGGCGACTGCAAGGTCGTCTTCGAGCCCCTGCCGCGCGGCGAGGGATTCCAGTTCGAGGACAAGATTTTCGGCGGCACGGTCCCGCAGCAGTTTCGGCCCGCCATCGAAAAAGGCATCGTCGAGGCCGCGCAGGGCGGGGCGATTGCCGGCTACCCGCTCGTTGACTTCAAGGTGACGCTGATTGACGGGTCGTACCACACCGTTGACTCTGACGAGCACTCGTTCAAGGCCGCCGGCCGCAAGGCTTTCCGCAACGCCATCGAGAAGGTCAAGCCGACCCTGCTCGAACCCATCATGAACGTCGAGGTGGTGACGCCCGTCGAGGCGAGCGGCGACATCATGGGCGACCTCAACTCGCGCCGCGGCCGCGTGCAGGGCATGGAGATGCGCGGCAAGAACCAGGTCGTCAAGGCTCAGGTGCCGATGTCCGAGATGCTCGATTATCAATCGAAGCTCAACTCCATCACGCAGGCCCGCGGCAGCTACCACATGGAGTTCTCGCACTACGACCCCGTCCCCGGCCAGATCGCCAACAAGATCGTCGAGCAGGCCCGCGCCGAAGGCCGCATCCGCGCCGAGGAGGAAGACTAACCGGGGCCCGTCCGCGTGAAGCCGAGCGCGAACGAGGCGTGAAGCCCGACGCGGAGCGTGAAGTCTGGCGCGAAGCGCGAAGGGCCGGGGCGCGGAGACTGTTGAAGAGTCCCCGCGCCCCGGCCCTTTCTACGCCGCAAGAGTTTTGCGCGTGAGTCGGCCCTCTGCCCCTCGGTCGCGTTCGACGGCGACGAAGGAGGCGACGCCGCCGGCCGGCCAGCCGTTGTGTGGGACGACACGGTGTCCCGGTTCGGAATCTCTTCGGGGAGATTCAAAAAACCTGCGGTAGGGCAGCGCAGCGTTGTTGCCGCTGATGTTCCCCCTGTTCCGGTAGAAGACGGCGATCACCCCGTCCCGGGTTGTAGAGGTTGATGCGGAAGACTTGGTCTCGCGGCCGGGACGAGGATTAAGCGTAACCGCGTGCGCCGGGCGGGCGTTTTCAATAACAGGTCGGGTTCTCTCTCTCGCGGCGCCGTAGTGCGGCGCCGCGACAGGCGTGCCCGGCCTTAATACTTTCAAGAGGGAGAATAAGGATGAGGAGACTGTTAGGGTTGGCGCTCGCCGTGGCGACGTGCGGGTTCATCGCCGGGCCGGCTGAGGCGAAGACTGTAGGGTCTTCCGTCGCCGCGGCCGGCACGTCCTACGCGGCCGAGCCGCAGTGGCGCGACCGAGACCGCGACCGTCGCAGGCAGAACCGGCGCTACGAGCGCCGCAACAACAACCGCGTCCGCGTCACCACCCAGACGCGCCTCGTGCGTCGCGGCCGGGCCGTCTACCGCGAGACTTACCAGATCAGGTATCTGCCGAACGGCAGGACTCAGACCCGGCTCATCAGCCGCGTCAGGGTTCGCTGAGGTGCTCGGTTCGCAGGACTAACACGAACGTCGCGCGGGAGGGGCGGCGGGCGGGCAAGAGGTGCCGCGCCCGCCGCCCCTCCCCTTTCCCGTCATCATCGGGGGCCGCGCTTGACCGGCGAACGACGTGGCAATATGCTGCCGGCGCCAGTGCGGCCCACAGGTTTAGAGTGTTACGCCGCGCGCAGACCATTCGGGCGCCGCGACGGCCGGCCGCCGCCGAATCGTCAATCGCCGAGTCGTCAAAGCGACTACGCTTCCCTTCCGAAGAATTCCGAAGAATAAGGAGACGGCCATGAGAAAGTGTGTGACGAGCAGGGGCGCCGCACTACTGGCGGCGCTGTTCCTTCTGGCGCCGGCAAACGCCGCCGCCCAGACCGCGCAGGTCACGCCGCCGCAGCCCGTCCTCGTGTTCGCCGCGCCGGAGTACTACGAGGCGGGCGGCAAGCAGATGAAGCGCTACAGGTTCCAGGTAGAGAATTACGACGCCTACCCGGCCGAGATGTTCGCGCCGGCGCCCGACCTGCCTCCCTGCGGCGCCAACACGAAGGCCGCGCGCACCTGGGTGGAAGTCTACGACCAGCAGGGCAGGCGGCTGAACGGCTTTTGCGCCTTCTCTTCTCCGGCCAACCTCAACCAGATTTGGTTCGCGCTCGAAGCCAGTGCGGTTCCGCCGAGCTGGGTTTACGTCGAGCTGCACGACCGCAAGACCAACGTCAAATACAAGTCGAACCTGGCCGAGACGGTCCAGTAGGCCGGCGCGGGCGGTGTCAGGGGCTCAGGCGGAAGAGGGCGAGCGAGCGCGGCGGCAGCTCGAAGGCTCCGCCGCCCTTGATCGTCGTCGGCTTGCGCGGGCGACCCATCGGCTCGCGCGTGTCGAGCAGCAGCTCGAAGCGGACGCCGCGGCGGTGCGCCGGCAAAAAGAACGGGACCGTCTCGTGGTACGCGTTCAGCAGGAGCAGCAGCGTGTCGTCTGAGATGCGGTTGCCGCGCTCGTCAACCTCCGAGATGGCGTCGCCGGCGAGGCGGACGCCGAGCGTGCGCGCCTCTGGGTTACGCCAGTCCTCGTCAGACATCTCCTTGCCGTCGGGCCTGAACCAGGAGATGTCCTTGATCTCGGCGCCGCGAATCTTCCGCCCCTGGAAAAACTTGCGGCGGCGCAGGACGGGGTGGTGGTGGAAGATGCCGATGACCTCTCGCGTGAACTCCAGCAGGGCACGCTGCGCCGGGGACCACTCCCAGTTGAGCCACGAAACCTCGTTGTCCTGACACCAGGCGTTGTTGTTGCCGAACTGCGTGCGCCCGAACTCGTCGCCCGCCACCAGCATCGGCACCCCCTGCGAGAGCAGGAGCGTCGCCAGGAAGTTGCGCATCTGGCGGCCGCGCAGTTCGATGACGCCGGGGTCGTCGGTCGGCCCCTCGGCGCCGTGGTTCCAACTGATGTTGTGGTCGTGACCGTCGCGGTTCCCCTCCTGGTTGGCCTCGTTGTGCTTCTCGTTGTAGCTGACGAGGTCGGCGAGGGTGAAGCCGTCGTGCGCCGTGACGAAGTTGATGCTGGCGTAGGGGCGGCGGCCGCCGCGCTCGTAGAGGTCGCTGCTGCCGGTGAGGCGGTAGGCGAGGTCGTCGAGCTGGCCGGGGTCGCCGCGCCAGAACGAGCGGACCTTGTCGCGGTAGATGCCGTTCCACTCGGCCCACCCGACGGGGAAGTTGCCGACCTGATAGCCGCCCTCGCCGAGGTCCCACGGCTCGGCGATCAGCTTGACCTGCGAGAGCACCGGGTCCTGGTGGATGATGTCGAAGAAGGAGCCGAGGCGGTCCACCTCGTGCAGCTCGCGGGCGAGCGCCGAGGCGAGGTCGAAGCGGAAGCCGTCAACGTGCATCTCCAGAACCCAGTAGCGCAGAGAGTCCATGATGAGCTGGAGCGTGCGCGGGTGGACCATGTTGAGCGTGTTGCCGCAGCCCGTGTAGTCCATGTAATAGCGGCGGTCCGACGCGACGGTGCGGTAGTAAGACGCGTTGTCGATGCCGCGGAAGGCGAGCGTCGGCCCCATGTGGTTGCCCTCGCCCGTGTGGTTGTAGACCACGTCGAGGATCACCTCTATCCCTTCCCGGTGCAGCGTCTTGACCATCGTCTTGAACTCGGCGACCTGCTGGCCGAGCGTCCCCGACGACGAGTAGCGCACGTCGGGCGCGAAGAAGCCGATGGAGTTGTAGCCCCAGTAGTTGGTCAGCCCCTTCTCGCGCAAGTCCATCCCCGAGACGAAGTGATGGACCGGCATCAGCTCGACGGCCGTCACCCCGAGCGAGAGCAGGTACTCGATGACCGAGGGGTGCGTCAGCGCCATGTAGGTGCCGCGGTGCTCCTCGGGCACCGCCGGGTGTAGCTTGGTGAAGCCCTTGACGTGGGTCTCGTAGATGAGCGTCTTGTGCCAGGCCGTGCGCGGGCGCGCGTCGTCGCCCCAGGTGAAGGCCGGGTCGATGACGACGCACTTCGGGATGAAGGGCGCGCTGTCGCGCTCGTCGTAGGAGAGGTCGGCCGCCTCGTGGCCGAACGTGTAGCCGAAGACTTCGGGGCTCCAATCCACGGTGCTGGCGACCGACTTGGCGTAGGGGTCTATCAGCAGCTTGTTCGGGTTGAAGCGGTGGCCGGCGCGCGGCTCGAAGGGGCCGTGGACGCGGTAGCCGTAGAGCTGGCCGGGACGGGCCTCGGGCAGGTAGGCGTGCCAGACCTGATCGGTGCGCTCGACGAGGTCAGTGCGGCGCGACTCGGCCGCCGAGTCGGGCGCGTCGAAGAGGCACAGCTCGACGCGGGTGGCGTTCTCGGAGAAGAGCGAGAAGTTGACGCCCGCGCCGTCCCAGGTCGCGCCGAGCGGGTAGGGGCTGCCGGGCCAGACTTTCAAATCCATCGGGGCTCCTTAGAGAGGCCGCACGCGCGGCGCGAACGTCAGCCTTCAATTCTTTCCAGCAGGGCCACGGGCAGCGGTGAGAGCAGGGACGAGAGCGGCAACGTGCCGCCCGAAGCGTCGAACTCCGCGCCCGTGAAGAGGTCACGGTAGCGCCGGCCGGCGGCCGCGGCGTCGAGCCGCAGGGAGGTGTCGCCCCAGACCGCCGCTTCGAGCCGCAGCCCCGCGCCGCCATCGCCCGCCCCGAGCCGCGTGAAGAAGCGGCCGGCCACGGCCAGCACCTCCTCGCCGCCGAGCCTCCGCGCGAAGGCGACGACCGAGCGCGCACGCGCGCCCGCGGCCTCGATTGGCACGTACTCGCCCGAGGCGAAGAGGGCCGCGCGTGCCTTCCTGAGGTTGAGGGCACGCGAGGTGACGTAGAGCTTGACGCGCCCGTCGGCTGGCGACGCGAGCAGCTCCTCGACGAGCGCTGCGCGGCCCGTCCGGGCCTCGCCCTCGCGGAGCGAGTCGAGCAGGCGGCGGCGCAGGTCGTAGTCCACGGGCCGCCGGTTGTCCGGGTCCACGAGGCTGAAGTCCCAGATTTCCGTGCCCTGGAAAAAGTCCGGCACGCCGGGCGAAGCGATCTTCAGGAGCGTCTGCGAGAGCGAGTTGAGCATCCCGGCGCGGGCCGTCAGGCGCTGGAAGCCGTCTAGGTCCGAGAGGAACCGCGCGTTCGAGTCGCGGTCGAGGACCGCGCCGACGAACTCCGAGACGGCCCGCTCGTACTCCTCGTCGGGGTTGATCCAGCTCGTGTGCAGCTTGGCCTCCTTGACGGCCTTCTGCATGTAGCCGCGGATGCGCCCGACGTACTCCTCGTGCGCCGCAGCGTCACCTTCGGCGAGCGGCCAGGTGCCGACGAGCGCCTGGTAGAGCAGGTACTCCTCGTTGGCGTCGGGCGCCTCACCATTCTCGACGCGCGTCTTCTTCGCGCGGTTCAGCTCGCGCCAGCGGTGGATGGCGCGGTTCCACTCCTCGGGGATTTCCGAGAGGACGTTGATGCGGGCGCGCACGTCCTCGCTCCGCTTGGTGTCGTGGGTCGAGGTGGCCGAGAGCGCGTGGGGCCAGCTCTCGCGCCGGTCCTGATTGCGCTCGTGGAAGCGCGGCGTGGGGGTGCCGAAGATGGCCGGCTCGCCGCCGACCTCGTTCAAAGACGAGAGCGGGTAGAAGCGATAGAAGGCCGTGTCTTCGAGCCCCTTCGCGGTGACGGGGCTGGTGAGCTGCTGGAAGCGGAGCACGAAGTCGCGCCGCTCGGCCTGCTGCTCGCGCGAGAGCCCTTTCGGGTCTTCGAGCAGCAGGACCGAGCGGATGAAGTCGTAGACGGAAGGGTCCTGCGCCTGGTTGCGCCGCTTGGCCGCGCGGACCGCCGCGTTGATGTGGAGCCGGTCGTCGGCCGAGGCAGAGTCGTTCCTGCGCCGGATGTAGGTGCGGTAGACGGGGAAGCAGGCGACGACCTCGGCGAGCGCGCCCTGGAGGCTGTTCAGGGTGAAGTCGCGCGTGTAGCGGCTCTGGTGCGCGACGCGGTCGAGGCGGCGCGAGAGCACGTGCAGTTCGCTCGACATGGCGTTCCTGAGGATCAGCCTCTTGCAGTGATAGAGCAAATCCTCGAACTTGACCGACCAGCCGATGAACTCCTCGTAGAGCGCGCGGAAGGCCCGCCCGTTCGTCTCCTCGACGAAGACCCCGTTGATGAGGTTCAGGTACTCGTAGCCGGTCGTGCCGTGGACCGGCCAGTCGCGCCGCAGTTGCTCGTCGTGGCCGAGTATCTTCTCGACCAGCACGTAGCAGGGCGGGCCGGCGCCTTCGGCCTCCCCCGCGCCGGCACGTCCGGCGCCCGGCCCGCGCCCGAGCGCGCCGCCGGCCTCGCGCTGCAAGTCCGAGAGGTACTTCGAGGGGTCGTGCAGGCCGTCTACGTGGTCCACGCGCAGGCCCGTCACGAGCCCCTGCCGCATCAGGCGGAAGATGACCTCGTGGACCGCCGTAAAAACCGGGCGCTCCTCGACGCGGACCGCGGCCAGTTCGTTGATGTCGAAGAAGCGGCGGTAGTTGATCTCGTCCGAGGCAGCGCGCCAGTAGCTCAGGCGGTACGCCTGGTTGCTGATGAGTTCGGCGAGCTGGTCGAAGGTGCGTGGCTTGCCCTTGCGGCCGTTGAGACGTTCGAGCGCGGCGTGGACCGCGGCCCGCGCCTCGTTGCTCTCCCTGACGAGCGCGGAGAGGCGGCGCCGGGCCACCTCCTTTTCGCGGAAGCGCTCGCGGACGCGGGCCGGGTCGGTCTCCGTGCGCGGCGGCAGGTGCCTGAGCGATGAGATGATGCTTTCGAGTTCGAGCAAGTCCGGGTGCCGGCCGGCCGGGTCGTCGTTGCCCTGCCGCCCGCCCCGCAGGCCGCGCAGCTCTTCGAGCGCCATTTCGAGGACGAGGGCCGAGGTGCGCGGCGCGACGGGCAGCGTCGTCTCCCAGTAGTTGGCGAAGAAGGCGCCGTCGCGGTAGGTGAGCTTGACCTCCTGGTTTTCGAGCACGCGCCCGAACTGGTCGCCGAGGATGGGGAGCAGAACGCGGTCCTTGAGATCGGGGTTGGGCGGATTCCAGTCGATGTCGAAGAAGCGCGCGTAAGGCGAGCTCGGCCCGTTCTCCAAAACGTCCATCCACCAGCGGTTCTCCGAACCGGCGATGCACATGTGGTTCGGCACCACGTCCATCAGCACGCCCATCCCGCGCTCGCGCAGGGAGCGGGCGAAGGCGACGAACTCATCCTCGGTCCCGACCTCAGGGTTGAGCCGCGTCGGGTCCACCACGTCGTAGCCGTGGACGCTGCCGGCCCGCGCCCTGAGCACGGGAGACGAGTAGCAGTCGGTGACGCCCAGCTCGTCGAAGTAAGGGACGAGGGCGTGGGCCTGCGCGAAGGTGAAATGATGGTTGAACTGTAGCCTGTAGGTCGAGGCGGGGATGCGCGCTTGCACTTTAGTAGTTTTCCTGACTGTTCGTTAGGGACGGCTTAAGCGAGGCCGCGCGGGGGCGGACGGGCCGGCGCAGGCGCCGCCGCCCGCGCGCGCGCCCCGCGCCCCGGCGGCGCGTCCCGGTCGTCGCGTTCTGTGTTCGCGCTAGTCGCCGCCCGCGCCGGCGGCCACCGAGGGCGCGTCGTTCGTCTGCTGGTCCGCGCCGCCGCCGGCGTTCAGGGCCTCGGGCAGCAGGTCGCCGACGGACGAGGCCAGGTCGCTGACGGCCGAGGTCACCTCTTCGAGCGAGGGCGTGTCGGCGCCGCCCGGCTGGTCGGCCGCGCGATAGTCGGTCATGGCGACGACGCCGAGCGTGGCGAGCCCGCTCATGACGTGGGCCGTCCGCGCGCCGCGGTCGTGCGCAAAACCCATCGTCCACGGCGCCGCGGCCGTCATCACGGCCGACAGGGTCTCGATCACGCCGTGCGTCGTGAACGGAATCTTCTTGACGGCCCCGAGCGGGTATCTAGTCATCAGGCTGAGGCCGAGTACGGCCGCGCCCGAGACGACGGCGTTGACGGTCGCCTTCCGGTTCCGGCTGAAGCCGAAGAGCCACGGCGCGGCCATCAGCGTGCCGGCCATCGCGTAATCCAGGACGCCGTGCGGCAGCGGCTTCAGTGGCTTCGGACCGGCCGAGAGCGCGCCGGTCACGGCGTTGACCACGCCCTCGGCACGCCCCGCCGGTTCGTTCTCGCCGCCGAGCAGCGTGCCCTCGCCGGCCTGTGCCCCCACGTCCACCCCGAGCCCCTGGCCGCCGCCGGCCGCGCCCTGCCCTTCCTCTCTGATCGCCATATGTTCCTCCCCCTGGTTCCTTTCGCCTGGTCTCTAGAACCGCCGCGCGCTCGGGCGCCGGCAGGCCGCGGGCAGACCTCGCCCAGCCCCCGCCAGTTCTTTTAGCCCGACCGCGTGCGGAAAAGTTCGCTCGACTTTAACAGTTCTGTTCCCTGCCCTCGGTCCGCTCTCGTACTGACCGCGCCGCGCCGCCCGCAGCCTTTCAGCCCCGCACCGCACACGGCCCTTAGCGGGCCGCCCCTCTAATAGTCCGCCCCAAAAGTCCGCCCCTCAATGGGCCACGCGGAGGCGGCCGACGGCCGCGGCCTCGCGCCGCTCGGGCTCTTCGGGCTCGTCTCCGGCGAGCGAGAGTTCGAGGACACGGAAGGGCGGCTGGTCCGGGTAGAGGCTGCGCAGCAGGGGCATGGCGACGTTGTAGACGGGCGCGCCGCCGGTCGTGTGACCTTCGGGGCTGCCCCGGTGCGCGTGGCCGTGGAAGACCGCCGAGACGGGGAAGCGGTTAAGTGGCTCTTCAAGGCGGCTCGTGCCGAGGTAGGGGAAGATTTCGACGGGCTCGCCCTCGACCGTCTCCTTAACCGGCGAGTAGTGGAGGACGGCGACGCGCTTCGGCGTCCGCAGCCGCGCCAGCGCCGATTCGAGCTTGAGCGCCTCGTTGATCCCCTCCTGCACGAACTGCTTGATGAGCGGTTCGCCCCACGCCCCGAGCGTCCCCCGCCCGAAGCCGCCGGCGAAGCCCTTCGCCCCGGCGAACCCGACGCCCATGACCTCGCACGCCTCGCCGTCGAGGACGTGGACGCCGGCCCCGTGCAGTATCTCGCGCACCTCGTCCTGCCGGTTCGACTCGTAGTCGTGGTTGCCGAGGACGGCCACGACCGGCACCTTCAGCGCCGACGTGATCTCGCGTGCGAGGACCTGCGCCTCCTCGGGCAGGCCGTAGTCGGTCAGGTCGCCGCAGAGCAGCAGCACGTCTGCCCGCTCGTTGACCTGAGCGAAGACGGGCTGCAAGGCGCCCTGCGAGTCCTTCGTCACGTGAATGTCGCCGACCGCCGCCAGGCGCACCACCCCGTTGTCGCCAGCCATACACACCTCCGCCCGTTTTTGTTCTCTGCCCCGGGCAAAGAGGCAACGGCCGTGCCCCCGCTCGCCCGCGCTGGCACGGCCGTTGCCGTCACGAGCCACCCCACGGCGGCGCGCGGACCGTTTTCGCGCGATTTTTCGAGACGTGAGGTGCAGGTCAAGTGAAAACCTCTGCTGAACAGGCGGGTGCGGCGGCGCCGGAATCCCCCGCGGGGTCCGAAACGGCCGGGGTCGGTCCTGAGACACGCGCGTTCTACTGTCGAACAATCGAGCAGTTGCAGGCGGCCGGCGTCCCCTTCCTCGTCGGCGGGGCCTTCGCCCTCTACCGCTACACCGGCATCGTCCGCAACACCAAAGATTTCGACATCTTCGTCAGGGAGAAGGACCGCGACCGCGCCCTCGAAGTGCTGGCCGCGGCCGGCTGCCGCACCGAAATTCCCTTCCCGCACTGGCTCGCCAAAGCCTACTGCGCCGACGGCTCGTGCGACTTCGTAGACGTAATCTACTCCTCGGGCAACGGCGTGGCCCACGTGGACGACGAGTGGTTCGAGCACGCGGTCGAAGGCGAGGTGCTCGGCTGCCGCGCGCTGCTCTGCCCGCCCGAGGAGATCATCTGGTCGAAGGCGTTCGTGATGGAGCGCGAACGCTACGACGGGGCCGACATAGCCCACCTCCTCCACAAGTGCGCAGAGACGCTCGACTGGCCCCGCCTGCTCCGGCGCTTCGGCCCCAACTGGCGAGTGCTGATGAGCCACGTCGTCATGTTCGGCTTCATCTACCCGACCGAGCGGACGCGCGTCCCGGCCTGGGTCACAGACGAGTTGATAATGAGGCTGCGGGCCGAGTCGGGCTCGGACGCCCGGACCGGCCCGCTCTGCCAGGGCACGCTCATCTCGCGCGAGCAGTACCTCGTTGACGTGAACAAGTGGGGCTACCGCGACGCTCGCCTCGCGGGCCGGAGCAGCATGGACGCCGAGGAGGTCGAAATCTGGACCGACGCCATCGGCGAGAAGAAGTGAGCGGCGGGCGCGGCCGGGGCGGGCGATGGACGAACACAAGGAGCTTCTGCACGTCAGGTTCGCCGAGAGGGTGATGGGGTGGCAGGACGTGGCGCCGGAGCGGGTCGAGGGCAGGCTGAAGTTCTACGGCACGATTCACACCAACCGCGGGCCGCAGCGGCGCGAGGTGCCCGACTACTCGAACGACCTCGGCGCGATGTGGGCCGCCGAGCACTACCTGAAGAGCACGGGGCTCGGTGCGGCCTACCTCTCGGCGCTGGCCGAGAGGGTCGGCGCGCGCGACCTCTCTGACCCCGAAGACCTCTTCCGCGTCGTCTGCGCCTCGCCCGCGCAGAGGTGCGAGGCGGCGCTCGCGGCCTACGAGCTTTCGGCCCCGGCGGCCGGCGACGGCGGAGGTGCCGGGGCCGACGGCTAAAGGAACCCGCGTCTAAACCGGGTGTCGCCCCCTCTCCCCGGCCGACTCAAACTGCCTGCGCCCCTGACCTGCGCTGCGCGTCGTTCGACACCTGACAGGAGAAGGCCGGCCTCGCTCATTCCAGTCTTAACAACCAGATGTCGGCTTCGACTTGCAGGAAGCGGAAGAAGATCGTGCGGTTATCGGCGGAAATCGCCGGGTGTTGAATCGCGTAGGAGGAGGGCGAAAAGATCGCCTGGGCCTTGCCGCCCTGCGCGTCGCCCAGATAAATCGTGCTCTTCCGGATGAAGATGAATCGGCGGTTGTCCCTCAGCCAGCTCGGGTAGCTGCCGAAATCCGTGAGCTTTTGATAGCTTCCTGACGATAAAGAGTAGGCAGCGATTCCGGCGTCGTTTCTGTTCTCGTCAACGAGCGTGCCGATGAGCTTATCGCCGTCGGGCGACCAGTCGTTCGGACTGAGATAACCCCTGAAAGCCGGGACGGGCGGAAGCCGCTCGGCGCCCTGCCCCGGCCGCTCTTTCCCCAGGTCCAGCACGTACGGGGCCGTGCCATCGTCTCCGAGTTGGAGGTAGGCCAGTCGTCCCCCGTCCGGGGAGAGGACGGGCGAGCTCGCCCCGTTCCCGGCCGCGGACGTGAGCCGCCGCAGCCCCGTCCCGTCGGCGCTGATTGACCAGATTTGACTTGAGCCGCCGCGGTCGGAGCTGAAGGCGATGCGTTGTCCGTCGGGGAACCAGCGCGGGCGGCGGTCCTGAAACTTGTCGTCGGTCAGCGTGCGCCAGTTCGACCCGTCCCTGTCGAAGAGGGCGATGTCTTCCTGCGACGCGTGGGGCCAGCGCGCGACGTAGCGCGCGCCGTCGGGCGAAAGCTGCGGGTTGCTGATGCCCGTATATCCTCGCGTCACCCAGAAGGGCTCGCCGGTTACTCTCCCCGCCGAAGAATCGAAAGCGACGGCCTGCAAGTTGGCGATGCTTTCATAGCGGACGTAAGCGAGCGTCTTCCCGTCGCGCGAAAAGCTGATGTTGAACGCGTACCTCGACGGCGTGGGAACAGCCTCGGGCGGGCCGAGGGCCTCACCCGTTTTTTCATCCACGGCGACGCGCCAGAAGTTCATGCTGCCGCCCCGGTCGCTGGCGAAGTAGATGAACTTTCCGTCGGGCGACCAGACCGGGTTCCATTCGGCCGAGTCCTCCGAAGTGAGCCGGACGGGTCGGCCGCCCGCCGCCGGAACGGTCGCGAGGTCTCCGCGCCCCTCGGCGGACCAGTACCAGTAGGCCACGCGCCCGCCGCCCGGCGACCAGCTCGGTTGCGCGGCGTCGCCTTCGATCAGCAGGCGCTTCGCGCCGGTCGTCACCTCGATCACCCACAGCGGGCTCGGCGTGATGTTTTTATTAGTGTGAACGCCGATCCACTCGGCGCCGACGACGATCTCCTTTCCGTCGGGCGACCACGAAGGATGATAGCCGCCGTCCGAGAGGCGGCGCGGGTTCTCGCCCGTCGCCTCCATGACGTAGAGCCCGGCCGGTTCGCGTTCGGAATGAAAGGCGATGAGATTGCCGTCGGGCGAAAAGGCCGGGGTGGTCTCGTCCTCGGCCGAATCCCTGGTGAGGTTGGTGGGGTTCTTACCCCCGACGCGCTGCAAGAAGATGTCGGCGTTGCCCGCCTCGTCGCTGACGTAGACGAAAGACTTGCCGTCCGGCGAGAGACTGCAAAACAGCTCCGAGCCTTCCTTAGTCGTGAGCTGCACGCTCAGGGCGCGCGACCAGTTCGGGCCGGCCGTGGCTTTCGCGTCGAGCCGGTTTTTGAGCAGGAGCAACCCGCCCACGAGCGAGACCAGAAGGAGCGCAGCGCCTAAGAGCAGGGCGCGACGCGGCCGTGACCTGACGGGCCGGGCGCCCGCCCACTGTTTCCGGGCCGGCGCCGCGACGCTCCCGCCGGAGAGCGAGGGAGAGGAGTCTAGCTCGCGTTTCAGACGTTTCAGGTCGGCGCGAAAATCCGACGCGGTTTGATAGCGCAGCTCGCGGTCTTTTTCGAGGGCCTTGCCGAGGATGTGGTCGAGGCCGGCGGGCAGGACCGGATTCCCCTCCGTCACGGACAGGGGCTCTTTTGAAAGAATGGCGCCGAGAGTTTCCGCGCGGTTAGCACCCTTGAGCGGCGACGAGCCCGTCATCATCTCGTAGAGCATGATGCCGAGGCTCCAGATGTCTGTCCGCTCGTCCACCGCGTCGCCCGCGGCCTGTTCGGGCGACATGTAGGCGAGCGTTCCCATCAGCAGGCCGGGTTGAGTCTGCGAAGAGAGGTTCGCGCCGTCCGCCGTCCCCCGCTCTGTGAGCTTGGCGAGGCCGAAATCCAAGACCTTCACGTAGCCGTCCGGGCGGACCATGACGTTCTCGGGCTTGATGTCGCGGTGAAGCACGCCCGCCTGGTGCGCCGCGCTCAGGGCTTCGGCGACCTGCGTGGCTATCGCCAGCGCGTCTTTCATCCTCAGGCCGTCGGCGATCAAATCGCGCACGGTCCTGCCCGCGACGAACTCCGTGGCGATGAAATGCACCCCGTCCGAAGCTCCGATGTCGTAGATGGTAATCAGGTTCGGGTGGTTGAGCGCCGAGACTGCGCGGGCCTCGCGTTCAAAACGCCTGACGTGCTCGGGGTCGGAGACGAACTGCGGCGGCAGGATTTTCAAAGCCACCTTGCGTTTGAGCTTGGCGTCTTCGGCCAGGTAGACCTCGCCCATCCCGCCCGCGCCCAGCAGCTTTTCGATCCGGTACGGCCCCAGCTCACGGCCGACGAACGAGGGCTGTTCGGCGGCGGTCCCTTCCCGCGCGACGGTTCTGGCGGCGAGGTCCAGCGCGGGCGACTCCATGAAGTCGCCGACCCTCTGCTCGGCGTCTAAGAGGCCCGACAGCTCGCGGCGTAAATCCTCGTCGCCGGCGCAGGCGTCTCGGACGAACTTTGCGCGCTCGCCCGCGGGCAATTCGAGGGCGGCGTCGTAGAGTTGCTCGACCTGTCGCCAGCGATCAGCTTTCATCGCCCGCCTTGAGACTGAGCTCACGGAAAAGCCAGACCTTCGCCTTGTTCCACTCGCGCACGATGGTGATCTTCGAGAGCTTCAACACCTCGGCGACCTCCTCGAAACTCAGCCCGCCGAAGAAACGCAGCTCGACGATTCGGGCCTTGCGCTCGTCAACCTCTGCGAGCGCCGTCAGCGCCTCGTCGAGGGCGACCAGATCGGCGTCGCGCTGCGCGGGCACGACGAAGGCTTCGTCTATGGCGACGTGTCTGATCTCGACGTTCTTCAGGTGCGGGCGGCGGCGCGCGAAGTCAACCAGAATCCGGCGCATGAGCTGCGCGGAGACGCCGAAAAAGTGCGCGCGGTTTTGCCACCGGACGTTCTTCCAGTCAATCAGCCGCACGTAAGCTTCGTTGACGAGCGCCGTCGTTTGCAGAGTGTGGCCCGGCCGTTCCCGGCTGATGTAGCGCCTGGCGATGCGGTGCAGCTCTGCGTGAACGATGGGCGTGAGGCGTTCGAGCGCCTTCCGGTCGCCCGCGCTCCAGGCTTGCAGCAGCTCGGTTACTTCGTGCGCCGGCGGTGTTGCCATTGATTCTTCGGCCCGTCGAACGACGGGGCCAATTTATGAAAGGAATTTTTTTGGGGGGATGATGATAACTTTCGCGCCCGCTTCTGCGCCTTAGTCTGTGAAACCACTTAACAGGCGAAAGCTACCAGCGAAAGGAAATTACCATGAAGGTCAGACCGACCGCCAGTTTGCTCGTTTTGCTCGGACTGTTGCTTACCTCTCACAGCGTGCCCGCCCGACAGGGCGTCGGCGGCAACCAGGTCGGCGCGAAAACCCTGAAATTCGACAAGGAGAAGTTCGCCGCCACCATCAACCAGAACCGGCTCGGCGCGGCCGGCCCGCTCGACGGCTACGCGGCGGTCATCATCAAGGACGGAATGGTCGTCGGCGAAGTGGCCGGCGGCTCCGCCGTTCGAGACGGCGGCGGCCTCAAGCAGGCGCCCATGACGACCTCCACCCCGACCGACATCGGAAGCACCTTCAAGCTCTTATCCTTTATCACGCTGCTCTCGGAGTTCGAGAAGCGCGCGGCCGCGAACCGCGCGGCGACGATGGAAAGCCAGCTCAACGCAACCATCCGCCCTTTCATGCCGGCAGCGTGGGGGGCGTGGATTGATACGCCCCCCGACGACACGGCGGCCGAGGCGCAGGCCACTTTCCGGATAGGTAAGACCACCTTCGCGCAGTTGTTCAGCCACAAGAGCGGCTTTCGCTCGGTCAGCAGCAGCAACAAGGTTCCTTTCGATTACATAGACAAGGGCATCCAGCAGAGCGACATCGGCGTGCGCTCTTACTCGAACTTCAACGCGACGGTCCTCACCTACCTCTGGCCGAGGCTCATGGACCCCGCGACGGCCGATAAATTCGACAAGCAGATCGCGGCCGGCAAGGTCTCCAACCGGGACCACAAAACCCTCGGCAAGCTCTACGGCGACTTCTTCGAGAGCTGGATGCAGCAGAGAGTGTTCGATGTCATCAAGCCGGGCTTCCGCCCCTCCTGCGACCCGGCGGTTGATTTCCCCAAGCGCAACCCTCCCGTCGTCTTCGCGCGCTTTTACGACGGCCCTCTCGGCGGCGACAACCCGCGCTTCTGGTCGGAAAAGACCAACAACTACGGCTGCCACGCGCAGGGGGGCTACTACCTGAGCATGCGCCAGCTCGCGGCCTTCATGGCGAACTATCAGGCCACGAACACGCTCGTCTCAGAGAAGACGCGGAAGCTGATGTATGACGACAGCACCGCCGCCACGCGCGACGCGCGCCTCGGCTGGAGCAGGATATTGGAGAGCGAGTTCGCCACCAAGAACTTCAAGGTCAACCGCGTCCCCTGGCACGGGGGAGACGGCTACGGGCACACGGCCATCGTTCAGCTTCCCGGAGGCTTCATCGCGGTCGGGACCGTGACCGGCGGCGGAAGCGGGGGGAGCGTCGCCAGCGCGCTGGAAGCCGGGTGGGCCGACGCACTGCGCGCCAATTTCGAGTAAGCCCACTTGAGCTTCAGCCGGGACGCGCCACCCGCGGCGCCCCCCGTCACCTGTACAAAGGTGACGGGGGCGCCGCCTGATTTTCAGTGGCAGCCGATGAACACGCGCGAGCCCTCGCAAGCGGCCAGCGTTCATCAACTGGGTTCTGACATCCGCGCTTCGCCCGCCCCGTCACCCTCTCCGCCGACGGCGACGCCAAGCCGTTCGAGATAAGAGAGGTCGAGCTGCCACTCGTGGCAGCTCCGCCGGTGCCACTGCTCGAAGCAGGCTTCGAGATACAGCTCGGCATCGGCGATTGACCAGCCGTTGACTCGCGCGAGGTGCGCGACGGCGGGGGCGCGGCGACCGCGCAGGCCGGCCAGCCCGATGTGCTTGGTCTCGTGGCAGGCCGGGCAGAGCGCGACGAGCCGCTCCAACCGCTGCACCCTCCGCGCGTCGTCGTATGAGAAGACCTCGTGGCACTCGACCGGCCAGCGCGGCCCCCTCCCGCCGCAGACCTCGCAGCGATAGCCGGCCCGCCCGAACGTCAGTTTCTTCAAACGCTCCCACTCGGCGGCCGGGACGTGCGAGCGCACGTTTTTGAACCAGGAAGTGCGCGGGACCAACTCGACCGTCAGCATGCTTCGTCCGCCCCTGTGCCCGCCGGCCCCGCGCCGGCCGCGAGCAGGCGCGCGAGCAGTTGACGCGTGGCGATCACGTCGGCCGCCGCGCGGTGCGCCCCGCCCGTGATGCCGAAGCGTGCGCAGGCTTCTTCGAGCGTCGGCGAGCGACGGGCGCCGAGCGCGCGCCTGACGAGCGGCAGTGCGCAGCGCCACCCGCGCTCGGGGGTCGCCTGCGCGTAGCGCGAGCAGGTCGCCGCCACCGCCCGCCGGTCGAAGGCGGCGTTGTAGGCGATGAGGAGCCGGCCGTCGAACAGCGCCGAGAGTTGCGGCCAGACCTCGGGCCACTGCGGGGCCGAGTCGAACTCGGCGCGCTCGAAGCGGTGGTGCTTCGAGGGCGGGGGCAGCCGGTTGAAGGTAGGGCTGATGAGAGTGTCGAAGAGGATGCGCCCCTCCGTGTCGCCGACGGCGATCTCGACGATCTCGACCTGCGGCCCGGCGCCGACCGTCTCGGTGTCCACGATCAGCGCGCGCTCGTTGAACTCGTGCGGGTGTAGCGGCGGCGTGTAGGTCTGCTTGGTGGTGTAGAGCATCCGGCCTCTCGGCGCGGTCGCGTTGGGGCGCCGCGGGCCTCCGGGGCAGCGAAACGGCCCCGCGGGTTATCGAATAAATTTCCGGTCGCGCCGCGCCTTCGATTCTACACGCCGCGCGGCCGCGACCGTTACCGGCCCGCCGCCCGAAAATTTTTTACCAGCATTTTACAGACGGCCGCGCGGGGACACGGCTATAATCGCCCACACCCCAGGAACGCCCCCCCGGCCTCGCCGCGGCCGAACGACGACAGCCTCGAAGAGTTCGAGCCAGGCGCGGGTCAGGCGCGGGTCAGGCGCGGGTCAACCGCAGGAAGCGCAGCCTCGCCGCGACGCTTGAAAGAACGCGCACACCGAAGGAGAAGAGGACGATGAGATTCAGGCCCGCCGCGCTCTCGCTCGCCGCACTGTCGCTCGTCACACTGTCACTCGTCGCGCCGCCGGCGCCCGCGGCCCGCGCGCAGGCAGGCGGCGAGTGGCCGCAGTGGAGGGGCGCCAACCGCGACGGCGTCTCGAAAGAGACGGGGCTGCTCAAACAGTGGCCCGAGGGCGGGCCGCCGCTCGCCTGGAAGGCGACGGGCGCGGGGCGCGGCTTCTCTTCGATGTCTGTGGCGGGCGGGCGCCTCTACACGATGGGGCTGCGCAATGACCGCGAGTTCGTTGTCGCCTTCGACGCGGCGACGGGCAAGGAGCTGTGGGCGACGGCGTCCGGCCGGGCCTTTCGCAACGACCGCGGCGACGGCCCGCGCTCGACGCCGACCGTAGACGGCGACCGTCTCTACTCGCTCGGCGGCGGCGGCGACCTGGCCTGCATCGAAACGAAGACCGGGCGCGTCGTCTGGTCGCTGAACGTGCTCGACAAGTTCGGCGGCGAGAACATCACTTGGGGCATCAGCGAGTCGCCGCTGGTTCTGGGCGACAAGGTGCTGGTCAACGCGGGCGGACCCGGCGCCTCGGTCGTGGCGCTCAACAAGCGCGACGGCTCGCTCGTCTGGAAGAGCCAGAGCGACCGGGCCGGCTACTCGTCGGCCATCCCCGTGCAGGTGGGCGGGGCGACGCAGGTGGTCTTCTTCACCTCGCGCCGCGCCTTCGGCCTCGACCCGAAGGACGGCCGCCTGCTGTGGGAGTACGCGAAGGCGGCCAACAACGTCGCCAACGCCGCGACGCCCGTGGCCCGCGGCGGTCGAGTCTTCATCTCGTCCGACTACGGCACGGGCGCGGGCCTGGTCGAGCTCAGGGCCGAGGGCGCGCAGGTCTCGGCGCGCGAGGTCTACTTCACCAGGGAGATGCGCAACCACCACAGCAGCTCCGTGCTCGTGGGCGAACACCTCTACGGCTTCTCGGGCAGCATCCTGACGGCGATGAAGTTCGACACGGGCGAGGTGGCGTGGAAGGACCGCAGCGTCGGCAAGGGCGCGCTCGTCTACGCCGACGGGATGCTCTACTGCCTGAGCGAGAACGGCGTGGTCGGCCTCGTCGAGGCGACGCCCGAAGGCTACCGCGAGCGCGGCCGCTTCCACATCGAGCAGGACTCTCTATCGACCTGGGCGCACCCGGTCGTAGCCGGCGGCCGGCTCTACGTCCGCGACCAGAACACCATCTACGCCTACGACGTGCGCCAGAAGCGTTGAGCCTCCGGCCCGCGGGCGCGCGAAAACACGAGCCGAGGCGGCCGCGCGAGAACCGCGGCCGCCTTTCACTTTTTGCACAGCCTTTCACTCTTTGCGCCGCCCTTCATTTTTTACCGTAATCCTTCGCGCCTCCCACCTCCCTGCCGGCCGGGTGCGCCCGCGGCCCCGCGGCTTTTGTCGCTGCCGCCCGGCTCAACTTATACTCTCCGTGGTGACTCTCCCCGCCGCACCTCCTTCTTAAAAACCGACGAGGGCAGTTTCGATGAAAGCAGCTCAGACGCCGCGCCCCACGCGCCCGCGGACATGGCTCGCCGCCGGCGCCCTGGCCGCGCTAGCGCTCCTCTGCCTCGCGCTGCCGGCCGCGGCCTCGCCCGCCTGGACGGCGAAGCTCGACGGCAAGGTCCGCTTCTACCAGTTGACGGAGCTGGGCGTGCTGGTCGTCGGCACGGAGAAGTCGCTCTACGGCGTCGAGGCCGAGACGGGCGAGGTCTTGTGGCGGCGCAAGGACGCGCGGCTCGACGAGACGGACGTGGCGGCCGTCTCCGGCACAGACGTGCTGCTCGTCAGCGTCGAGCAGAAAGGGCGGTCGCGGCTCTACGCCTCGGACCTGTTGACGGGCGAGGCGCTGTGGCGCAGCGAGCGCGTGCGCGGGGCCGTCATGCAGACGGCCTTCGATTCCGAGACCAACCTGCTCGCCGTCGTCCTGGCGCGCGACGCCCGCGCCCGCGCCCGCTCGGGCTTCAAGCGCAAGCCGCGCGTCCACGTCTTCGACCTGGAGACTGGCCGGGAGGTCTGGGACAGCGAGCTTGAGGGCGAAGTCGAGATGATGCCGGCCCGCTGGGACGAAGGCGACGAGGTCTCCTACACGCTCGACAACTACCGGCCGCCGGCCTTCCTCGACGGGCGGCTCTACCTCTTCTACGAGGGCGTCACCTCGCTCGACGCGGCGACAGGGCGCGAGCGCCGCCGCGAGAGGTTCCGCGTCAACGAGGAGGGGCTGGCCCTGACCGACGCCGAGCCGCTGGCCGACGAGCAGAACGTCTACCTCTCGGGGCGGGGCCGCCTGCGCGCCGTCTCGCGCCGCAGCGGCGAGGAGGTCTGGGAGGCCAAAGACCTCGGGCTGACGCCGGAGGTGGTGCCGGCCGGCGGCGTGCTCTACGTCAGGACCGGCGGCCGCTTCACGCGGCTCGAAGACGGCGAGACAGTCGAGCGCGGCCCCTACGGCGTGAGCGCCGTCGAGCGGGCGACGGGCCGCGTCCTCTGGCGCTTCAAGGGTGCCGACAAGGGCGTGACCAACCTCGCCCTGCCCGACGCCGAGACAATCGCCGTGGCCGACCGCGACGATCTTCTCCTGCTCGACGCGGCGACCGGCAAGCGCCGCCGCAAGATCGGCCACAAGGTCGAGGGCGCGGCCTTCGTGCTTTTGAACGAGCGCGGCGAGGTGCTGGTCGGCGGGCGCAGCGAGGTCGCGGCCTTCGACGCGCGCGCGGGGCGCGAGCTGTGGCGCGAGCGACACACGCCGCCCGGCCGCGGCGTCTTCCGCACGGTCGCGGCGATTGCGGCCCGCGCCGCCGCGCTCTACTTCCGCTACGGCGGCGCGGTCACCACGGTCTACGGCGTCGGGGCGACGGCCGCGCGCGGGGCGCGGCTCGCGGGCGCGGCGCGCTCGCTGGGCTGGCAGGGGCTCGCCGGCCGCGCGAACCTGACAAACCTGACGGGCCTCGCCGCGAGCCGCGCGCGCGCGGCCGCCTTCGAGCAGTTCACCCCCTACGGCGCCGTCTCGCGGGCGGGCGAGGCTGTGGCGCGGGCCGGCGGCGCGTTTTCGCGGCCGGGAGGGCCGCTGCCGTCGTCGCGCAACGTCGCGGGCTCGGCCGCCGGGCGCGCCTCGGGCGAGATCGAGGAGAAGCTGCTCGACCGCCTGGACCCGGCGAGCCAACTCGAAAAGCTCTCGCGCTTCCTCTGGCGGCGGCGCCAGCTCGCGGCCCTGCGCGGCCACTACATGTATTTCTACACCTCACTACGGCGAGGCGGCAGCGGCCTCGTCGGCGTCAACCTCCAGAGCGGCGCGGCCGAGCGCGCCATCCGCCTGCCGGAACTCGACGCGCGCTTCGTCAGCGACGAGGCCGCCGGCCTGCTCTACACGGCCGACGGCCAGAGGCTCCACGCCTTCCGCCTCAACGCGCTAGAGTGAGGCGCGCCGCCGCCCGCCGGGCCCGCGGCGGTTCTGGAAATCGCGCGTCGTTCTCCGTTTCGTAGAGGCACAACGGTCGGAAGCGAGAGATTTTCAGGGAAAGCTCGGAGGGGAGAGATGTACGAGCACAACGAGCGGTACTTGCCGGGGAATGATAACGAGCGGCGCTCGCTGCGGCGCGTGGCGCCGACCTCGAAGGTCTGGGCCGCGGTCGAGAACACCACGCGCAACGAGATGCTCGGGATGGCCGAGGTGTCCGACTTCAGCGGCCTCGGCATCTCGCTGCGCAACATCGCGGGCGACCCCGTCGCGGCCGTCGGCGACAAGTTCTGCGTCACCCTCGTCGCCGAGGAGGGCATCATCCCCTTGAGCGGCACCCTCGTCCACCTCGACCAGGCGGGCCGGCTCGGCCTGCGGCTCGACTCGCCCGAGCCGCCGGGCCAGCAGTTTTTAATCCGCGTCTACCAGCGCGCCTCGGCCGCCGTCCACGCCGACTGAAAGGCGCCGGCCGGACGGGCGTGAGCACGGGGGTCGCGCCGCGAACAATGGGAACGGGCGTGCCGCAATGCAGGCGGCACGCCCGTTCCTGTTTTCGGGCCGCTCGGCGCAGGCCGCGCCGTGTCGGAGGCGGCGCGGCCTGCGACACAAACGTCTCAGAACGAGAAGCGCAGTTGCAGCTCGACGCGGCGGTTGCCGGCGTTCTGGCCGCCGCCGCCGCCGCGGCCGAAGCCGCCCGCGGTCCGGGTGGCCTGCCCGAAGAGCGGCGAGTTGAGGTTGCCCACGGGCTGCCCCTCGTTGACGTTGTTGAAGAGGTTCCGCACGTTGACCGAGAAGTTCAGGTTGTAGCGGTTGCGCTCGGAGCCGCCATCGTCGCCGCCCCCGAAACCGCCGCGCCCGCCTCCACGTCCGCCCCCACCGCCACCACGTCCGCCGCCGCCTCCGCCACGTCCGCCGCCGCCTCCGCCCCCGCGTCCGCCGCCGGCACCGCCCGCGACTCGCTCGCCGAAGCCGATTGACTTACTCACGCGCAGGTTGACGATGAAGAAGGACGGCCCGTCACCGTAGTTGCGCGGGACGATGGTCTGCCCCGGCTTGGGGTTGATGTCGAAGTCGCCGAAGGCCGTCGAGCGCAGGTCGGCGGCGGCCGTCCGCGAGTCGGCGAAGGCCGGCCGCTCTGTAAAGAGCGCGTCGCGGTTGATGTCGCGCCCGAGCGTGATGTTGAAGGGGCGGCCCGAGTTGGCGATAAGCATGGGGCTCAGCCGCAATCCCCACGGCAGGCCGCTCAGGTTGGCGACCATGAAGAAGCGGTGGCGGATGTCCTGCCCAGAGCGGCCGTACTCGCCCGTCAGGTCGTACTGGTTGGACGGGAAGGTGCCCGCACCCTCAGAGTCGCCGCGCGCCCGGTTCAGGACGTAGTTGGCCGAGAAGGTGTAGTTGCGGCTGAAGCGGTTGCTGACGTTGACGATCAACTGCCGCTGGTCGAAACGGCCGCTCGACTCGAACTGGAAGACGTTGCCGGCCGCCGGGTCGGGCCGCACCAGCTCGCCCGACGGCCCGGTCAGCGGCAGGCCCGTCGGGCCGACGAGCGGGGCGTTGACGTTGCGCGAGCGGAGCACGTTCAGGGTCCGCGCGCCGATGAAGCTGACCGAGAGCGTCGTGCGGAAGGGCAGTTGGCGCTCGACGCTGAGGGCCGTCTGCATCGTGTAGGGCGTCTGTAGGTCCGGCGCGAGCCGGCGCACCGTCTGCGGAACGGCGAAGGCTTGGAGCAGGGCGAGCGGCGGCACCTCGGGGAAGAAGTCGAGTAGCTGGCGGGCCTGCTCGGCGCGCAGGGAGAGGTCTGTGGCCGCGGGCGCGGAGATGAGGAACTGATTCTGCGTCGTGCCGTTCAGGCGCTCGGCCTGGAGGAAGAGGTTCTCGTTGATCGTGTCGTAGAAGACGCCGAAGCCGCCGCGCACCACCGTCTGCTGGCGCGCGCCCTGCCCGGCGCCGGGCGACCAGGCGAAGGCCAGGCGCGGGGCGAAATTGACGGCCGTTTCGACGCCGCGCTGCCAGTCGTAGCGCAGGCCGAGCGAGAGCGTCAGGTTGGGGCGCAGGCGCCAGTCGTCCTGGATGAAAGGGCTGAAGTCGGTGCGCGAGGCGCGGGCCTCGGGCTCGCCCGCCGTGACGGAGAACTGCGCGGGCCTCGCGCCCGCCGCGTCGAGCAGCGTGTTGCGGTACTGTTCGAGCGAGGTGAAGGTGAAGGTGCCGGCGAAGTTCTGCCGCGACACGTCGCGCACGCTGACGTGTCGGACGCGAGCGCCGGCCTTCAGCGAGTGGTTGCCCCAGGCCCAGGAAGTGAAGTTCTGAAACTCGAAGCGGTTCTGCTCGCTCGAAGAGTCGGCCGCCTGCGCGCCGCCGCCGGTGAAGGCGTCGAGCACGCGAACGACCGTGCCGAACGTGCCGCCCTCCTGCGCGCGCCGCTGCCGCTGGAACTGGAAGCGTGACTCGTTGATGACCGCCTGGTTGATGACGGCCGTCTCGGTGAGCTGGAAGGTGTGCTCGGTCGTGCGCAGGTCGTAGCCGCGCTCGGGCAGGTCGAAGTCGCCGACGCCCTCGTTCTCGCGCCGCCCCCGCTCGAAGCTGTAGCGGGCGACGAGGGTGTTGGTCTGGTTGAGCTGCCAGTCGAAGCGCGGGCTGAGGGTGGTGCGCCGGGTCGGCGTCACGAGCGTGCGGACGAAGCCGACCGGGTTGAGCGCCGGGTCCAGGACGACGGCGTTGATTACCTCGTTGTCGTCGGCCTCGTTGCGCGAGAAGTCGAAGAAGAAGGAGGCGCGCCGGGGCGCGAGCGGCCCGCTCAGGTTGAAGCCGTAGCGGCGCGACTGGTAGGCGGCGCGGCTCTCGGCGAACGGGTTGCGCGAGTTGAGGCTCTCGTCGTTGAAGTTGAAATAGCCTTGGCCGCGGACGGCGTCGGTGCCCGGCTTGGTGAAAATCTCGATGCGGCCGTAGCCGAGCCGGTCGTACTCGGCCGAGAACGGGTTGCGGTTGACGCGGACCTCGCGGATCGACTCCTTCGGCGGCAGGCGCCCGCCCGTGAACCCGTCAATGTAAATCTGCCCCTCGCCCTCGGGTCCGGCCGAGGGGCCGGCCAGCGCCTGAAGCGCCTCGGCCAGGTCGTCCGGGTCGTCGGGCAGCGCGTCCAGTTCCTCGCCGCGGAGGACGACGGCCCCGGCGTTCTGGTCGGGGTCGGTGCCGAGCGGGGCCTCGTCAGTGACCGTCACCACCTCCTCCTCGATGGAGATGCTGAGGACGATGTCGAGCGGCTGGGTGCCGCCGGCCGTCACCTCGACCTCGTTGTTGACGTAGGCGTCGAAGCCCTGCGCCGCGGCCCGCACGGTGTAGCGGCCGGGCGGCAGCGCCGTGAAGACGTAGCGCCCCTCCTCGTCGGTCGTGGCCGTGCGCTCGACGGCGGCCGCGTCGGTCGCCGTCACGGTCGCGCCGACCAAAAGCCCGCCGAGCACGTCCGACACCTGCCCGCGCAGCGTCCCCGCCGACCTCTGCGCCAAACCCTCGGCCGCCCCCGCACACAGGAAAACCGCGACCGCCAAGCTGACAAAGAACCGCCCCCGCCTGTTCGCCTGAATCATCCGCCCCCCTCTGAATCTTCAACGCCAGCACGCAGACGGCGCGAGTCTGTGCCCGCGAGCCCGCAACGGGCCGCACGGCGCGCCGGTCTGTGCTTTTTGCTTGCTGCTTGAAAGACGACGCCGGGGGACGGCGGGTTACAGTTCAATCGCGCGGGTCGTCGTCGCTGCCGCCGCCCGTGTTGCCGCCCATGACGTTGCCGGGCAGGCCCGGACTCATGTTCCCGCGCCCTCCCTGCCCGCGCCCGAACCTTTGCAGCCGCGTGAGCAGGTCGGCGTCGCCCGTCAGCAGCGTGACGGCCGTGACGCGCTCGGCGTCGGCCCCTGCCGTGCCGGTGACGACGAGGGCGTCGCCCGCCTTGAGGTCGGCCAGCGAGACCGTCGGCAGGCTCTCCCAGAGTTGCTGGAGGCCGCCGCCCGCCCGGCCGCGCCCGCCTTCGTTGCCCTCCCGGCCCTGACGCCCGCGCCCCGCCTCGCCGCCGCGGCCGCCGCCTTCGCGCCCGGGCTCGGCCGCGCGCCGGCGCTCGCGCCGCAGGTCGCGCTGGCGGCCGAACTGCTCGGCCACTTCGGCCGGGACGCGCTTGATGGTCGTCCGCCGCCCGACCGAGACGGCGACGGTCTGGCCCGTCTGCCCTTCCCTGACCGAGACGACGCCGCGCGCGGCGTCAACCGAGGCGATGGTGCCCGCCAGCCGCGCCACCGAGCCCGAGATGACTTCCTCGGCCGCGAGCCGGGGAGCGTCCGCACTGCGGTCGCCGAGCACGCGGAGTTGATCGCCCACGCGGATGTCTGCGAAGGTGCCGGGCACGGCGTCGGCCGGCCGCAGCGAGTCGGGCGCGTAGCGGCGGAAGCGCGCCGGCTCGCCCGCCACGACAGTCAGCCGCTCGAACCCCTCGCGGGCGCGCGTCTCGATGACGATCTCGCGCCGGCCCGCGTCGAGCGCGACGACGCGGCCCGCCACCCCGCGGCGGCGCCAGTCTTCGCGCTCGCGCGCGCCCCCTTCGGCCAGCGCGGCCCGGGCCATCAAGATCAACTGCCGCACGGCGCCGCCGGCCGCGGGCGCGCCGCCCGGCACCAGCACGCGGTCGCCGACGCCCACCTCGGCCCTCGTGATCCGTTCGGCGCTATCCAGGCTGGTCTGGCCCGGCGGAACGCGGCGGAAGAGGGTCTTCTCGTCGGTCCTGAGGGTGACGGTCGCGCCCGCGTCGCTCCTGACGGTGAGTTGCCCCGCGGCGGCGTCAACCGCCGTCACCTCGCCGATCAGGTGTTGCTGCGCCCGCGCGGGCGCGAGCGCCAGCGCCAGCAGGAAAATCGCTGTCAGCACTCTCTTCATCTGTACTCCCCGCGCCTCTTCGAGACGCCTGGCCCGCCCGCCGCCAGCGCCCGCCGTCGGCGCGCTAAACTTCCCGGCCCCGCTCGTCGGTCGTGTCGCTCTCGGCTTGGCCGGCCGCGCCGCGGCCCTCGCCCCCCGCGCCGGAGACCGGCGCCTGTTCGCGGTCGCCGAGCGCCGCGAGCGTGCTCTCGACGCTCTGTGCCCCCGCGTCGGCCGGGCGCGTGCCGGGGCCGCCCGTCGAGATGGCGCCGCCGCCGGGGCCGCCGCCCGCGCTCTGTCCCGAACCG
This sequence comes from Pyrinomonadaceae bacterium, assembly GCA_035645715.1. Taxonomy (GTDB): domain Bacteria; phylum Acidobacteriota; class Blastocatellia; order Pyrinomonadales; family Pyrinomonadaceae; genus QHXN01. The sequence continues at coordinate 63,777 of DASQMB010000023.1, read as the reverse complement.
CCGCTCGGCCCGCTCGCGCCGCCCGGGCCGGCCGGCCTGCCCGTCAGGTCCATCTCGCCGACCGCGCCCACCGTTTCTGGCGCGTGGTCGGCACCGCCGCCCGCCGCGGCGCGGCCCGTCTCGGGCAGCACGGTCGTCCTGACACCGGCCTCTCCCGGCCTCGCATGGTCTTGCTCGGCCTCCTTTTTGGCGCTCTCGCCCGCGCCCGCAGCGAAGCGGTCGTCGTCGTCCGGGCTCTGTTGCTGTGACATAGACTTAAAAACCTCCCTCGGTCCGACAAGGTGGCAGGAACGGCCGCCGCCGCGCGAGAAAAGGGAGAAGGGTTTTTGACGCCCCGCGCGCCGGCCCGGCCGAACAGATTATTCAGGGGATGCTGTGGACATAGACTAAACCAGCGGCCCGGTCGGCCGTCAAGTCAACGGCGTACAGCAGGCACTCGGGCCGAGGGAGATGGTGTCGGGGGGCGGAAAAACAGGGGGAAAATTTAAGCGGGCGCGGTGATTTTTGGGAATCACCGCGCCCGCCATCAGTAACGGTCACTGTCCTCACCCCAGCAACCGTCTAGGCATTTGGTTTCACCGCATGCCCGAATGACGACAATATACAGACAACCAAAAAACATTGTCAACTGCCTCGGCACAAAAATTTTCAACCGCGCGAAATGTCTGACGAACATGGCCTCTCGGGCCTCAGCCGCCGCCCCGCCAGACGGCCTCGACCCCCACGGGCAGGGGCGATAGGAAACTCATCCGCTCGTTAGTGGCCGGGTGGTTGAAGGCGAGGCGGGCGGCGTGAAGGCAGAGGCGCGGCAGCCCGTCGGCGGCGTGCCACTCGTCGCCTGCGATGGGGTGGCCGACGTGCGCGCAGTGGATGCGTAGCTGGTTGGTGCGGCCCGTCACCGGCTCAAGCTCGACGAGCGTCAGCCCGGGTCGGCGCCCGAGCACGCGCAGGCGCGTCTCGGCGGGCCGGCCCGCCTCCGTGACGCGCCAGGGCGGCCGGGCGCCCTCCTCCCGCCCGACGGGGGCGCGGATTTGCAGTTCGTCCGCCTCGACCTCGCCGCGCAGGAGTGCCAGGTAGCGCTTCTCGACCAGGCGGCGCCTGAAGTGCTCCGAAAGTCGGGCGTGGGCCTCGCGCGTCTTCGCCACGACGACGAGGCCCGAGGTGGCGCGGTCGAGCCTGTGGACGAGGCCGGGACGGACGCCGCCGGCCCCGAGCCGGTAGGCGAGGGCGTTGGCGAGCGTGCCCGTCTTGACGCCGCGCGTGGGGTGCATGAGCATCCCGGCGGGCTTGACGACGACGGCGAGGTGCTCGTCTTCGTGAACGACTTCGAGGGGCAGCGGCTCGGGCGTCATCGCGTTGGGGGGCGCTTCGCCGGCCTCGACCCTGACGCGGTCCCCCGCACGCAGGCGCAGACCCGCGCGCCCGGCCTCGCCGTTGACCTCGGCCGCTCCGCCCCTCAACAGGGCGGCTATCCGCATCCGGCTCAACTCGTGCAGTTGCCCGGCCAGGAACTCGTCGAGGCGCAGGCCGGCCGCCGACTCGCCGACCTCGAAGAAGCGTTCTTTCGTCATGCGGGCTCGGGGCCTTGACGGCGGCCGGCCAGGCTCCTGCGGCCGACCCGGCTCCTTAAGTCCGGCCCAACGCCTGAGACGCAGGCCGCAACCGAAGCTTCGCGCCTTCGTAACGTGGCCGCAACCCTCCCGCCGGCCGGCGCGATCAGAATTATGCTTGCGAGTCTCAAACCGTAGGTGGTTGGGAGGAGAGCGCGGTCGCTCTCCTTATTTTTTGTCTCCGGCCGTCGCCTCATGCCCCCGCGACCTCGACGGCGCGTGCGGTCAACTCCTCGATCTCTTCGGTCGTGAAAGGCTTCAAGACGTAGCCGAACGCGCCGTCCCGCAAAAAATCCTCGGCCTGCCGCCCCTCGAAGCCGCCGGTGATGATGATCACGGGCAGACCCGGCCAGCGGGCGCGCGCGGCACGCAGCAACTCTCCGCCGTTCATCCCCGGCAATTTAACGTCCGTGATGACCACGTCGAAGCGGCGCGCGGTGAGCAGCGCCAGCCCCTCCTCGGCCGAGGCGGCCGTGGCGCACTCGTAGTCGCCCGCGAAGATGTCAAAGAGGAGGTTTCTGATGAGGTCAAAGTCCTCGACGATCAGGAGCGACGGCACGGTAGTTCTCCCGCCGGGCGCGGTGTGCGAGGGCGAAGGCCCCGACTCTGCTCTGGTGGTAAGCCGGTAAGGTTTCGCGGGGACGCCGCCGATATTAAACGAAGCGGCTTTGAGAAAGTGTCACGGGCGCGCCGGCGAGACCGGGACGCCCGGCCGCGGCGGGGCGGGCGTGACGGGATTGCGTGGCCCGCCCATCGGCGCGGGTCAGTTGCGGAAGTTCTGCGTGAACATCAGGCCGCGGGTGCCGCCGTCCATGACGCCGATGCCGAGGCGGCCGAACTCCGGGCGGAGGATGTTGGCGCGGTGGCCGGGTGAGTTCATCAGGCCGTTGTGGGCGATGCGCAGCGTCGGGGCCAGGGCGAGGTTCTCGCCGGCCGTGCGGAAGGTGACGCCGGCCGCGCGGATGCGGTCGAAGGGGTCTGCGCCGTCAGGCGTGACGTGCGAAAAGTAGCCGCGCGCGAACATGTCGGCCGAGTGGAGGCGGGCCACCTCTGTCAGCTCGGGGTCTGGGGCGAGGGGGCGCAGGCCGGCGGCCGACCGCTCGGCGTTGACCATGTCGAGCATCTGCGCCTCAAGCTCGGGGCGCGGGCTCGTCTTCGTCACCTTGTAGGGCAGCTCGACCCGCTCGGACGAGTCGGGCCTGATGGTCAGGCGATTGAAGGTCTCGCGCGCGGCCTCGTCGAAGACCGGCGTGAGCGCCGCTTCGAGCCGCTCGGTGTAGACGGCGAGCCGGTTGGCGACGATGCTCTCGCGGGCCGGCTCGCGCAGGCTGTCGGGCAGCGGCATCGCCATCAGCAGCGCCGACAGGATGGCCGCCAGGATCAGCCCGCTCACGGCGCCCGGCACGACGCCGAGCGCGCGGTTGACCTTCCCGCGGTGAGTCTCGGCCGAGACGCGCCGGAGCAGGGCGTAGCCGGCCGCCTGCACCAGCAGGCTGACGACGACGGCCACCAGCAGGAAGGCGACCGGCTTGTCCCAGACCTCCGACAGCCCGAGCGAGGCGCCGAGCCAGCGCGCGACCGGCTGGTAGAACCTGATCGCCGCCAGCAGGCTCGCGGCCCAGCGCGCCAGGTCGAGCAACCCGAGCAGGAAGCCGCGGCGATAGCCGTTCCACACGCACAGCCCCAGCACCAACACTAGCAGCAGGTCGATTATCGTCACGTCGCCCCCGGCTGAAATTAAAGTGGTGCCCAAAAGTTAAAGTTGGCGTCGGCGCGGCGGCCCGCCGCTCACCCCTCGGCCGGCAGGCCCGCGGCCGAAGGCCAGACGTGCGCGCCCGCCTGCCGCCCCTCGGCTTGTTCGCCCGCGCGCCCGTCCGCCCGCCCGTCCGCCCGCCCGCCCCTGCGCCCGTTCGGGCGACGACGGCCGTTGCCGCGCGCGGCCTCGCCCTCGCCGGCCGCGCGCGTGGGCAGCAGCGCCGCGAGCGCGAGGCCGGCGCCGAAGACGAGCGCCGTCGTGACGAAGGGATGGAGCGAAGCCTTAGAGTAGAGGCTGCTTTCCATGACGTAGGCCGAGCGGCCGCCGCGCTCGACCAGCTCGCCCGAAGCCTCGTAGAGTCCGCCGTCGCGCGGCCGGCTCGGCGGCTCGCCCAACCGCTGCATGCGGAACATGGTGGCCTCCATCACCTTGTCTGTGAGGCGCGGCGCGTACTTCTCGCCGGCGGCGATGGCCTTGCCGGCCCCGCCCGCGAAGGCGTCGCGCACGGGGTTCTCGGCGCAGTGGAGGATGACCTCGGCCACGACCTCTGGCGCGTAGACGGGCGGCGGGACGGCCGGCTCCTCGTCCATCAGGTTCTTGGCGTGCCAGGTGTAGGGCGTGTCAATCGCAGACGGCTTGACGAGCGTGACCGAGACGGGCGCGCCCTCGGCCTCAAGCTCCATCCGCAACGCGTCGGTGAAGCCCTTGACGGCGAACTTCGACGAGCTGTAGACGCCCTGCACGGGTACGGCCCGCTCCGAGAGCGTGCTGCCGACGTTGATGAGCGCCCCGCCCCTGTGGCGCAGGTGCTCGACCGCGGCGAGCGAGCCGTGGACGACGCCCCAGAAGTTCGTGTCGTAGAGGCGGCGCATGTCCTCGACGCTCGTCTTCGTGATTGGGCCGTAGATGGAGACGCCGGCGTTGTTGACCCAGGTGTCGAAGCCGCCGAACTCCTCGCGCGCCTTCTGCGCGACGCGCCGCACGTCCTCCTCGCGCCCCACGTCGGCGACGACGTATACCGCCTCGCCGCCCTGTGCCCGGACCTCCTCGACCAGCCGCCGCAGCGCGTCCTCGCTGCGGGCCGTCAGCACCAGCCGCGCCCCGCGCCGCGCGGCCTCGCGCGCCGTCACCAGCCCGATGCCGCTCGACGCGCCCGTGATGACCAGCGTCTGCTCGCTCAGCTTCTTCAAACTCACCTTCATCTCGCTTCTCCCTCCCCCGGTTCGTCGGCGGGCCTGATTCGTTTCGGCCGGGCGCGGGGATTCAGAACCGCCCGCGGCAGTTGCGGTGCTCGACCATCAGGCAGCGGTCCTGCACGACCTTGATGCCGGCGCGGGCGAGTTGTTCGGCCACCCCGTCGTGGCGGATGCCGGACTGGAGCCAGACGGCGCGGGGCCGCTTGGCGAGCATGTCTTCGAGGTGGCCGGGCACGTCCTCGCTGCGGCGGAACACGTCCACCAGGTCAATCTCGCCGGGGACCTCCGCCAGGCTGCGGTAGACCTTGCGCCCGAGGATTTCCGTCACGGCCGGGTAGTAGACCGGCACCGGCACCACTTCGAGCCCCGCGCCCACCAGGTACTGCGGGACGTAGAAGGCCGGCTGGTAGCTCTGCGCCTCGGTCTTGATGCCGAGCACGGCCACTCGCCGCGTCTGCGAGAGCAGCTCGCAGACGGCCGCCGTGCCCGTGACGAGGTTCGCCCGCCAGTCGTCCGCCCCCCCGCCTTCGCCCGCGCCGCTCACCTTTCCCTCTTCGTCAGTCACGCCGTTTGACTCCTTTCGCCTCGGCCGCTCTTTCTATTTTCCGCGCGCGGGCGATTGAATCCGATTATCTTCACGAAAGTTTCAGCGAGTAGCCGGAACCCGCCGTTTGAAGGCGTCGGGGGCCTGCCGCGGTGGTCACTCTGACGTGCCCGTTCGTCACGCCCGCAGAGCGGTTCGTCCCAAACGCATTGCCTCCGGTCACAAAGATGAACTAACCTGCCGCGCCTTCCGTAGTAGCGGTCGGGCAGGCTCAAACAGGGGCGCCCACGCCTCGCACGCGCCACACCATACGCCAGGCCACGCATCAATCCCGAATCGCCGAGGCGGGCAAAGGCTTGCAGGCCGCAGGCACACGTCCCGGCCGAGGCCGTCGTTTTCAGGACCCGGAGAGGGGAGACGATTCAGCGTTCCCCGGACCTTAAAGGAGTAGCATGAGAAGACGTGATTTCATGACGAAAAGTTCTCTGGCGCTGGCGGCGGTCGCGGCCAGCGACCTCTGGCTCAGCCGCGTCGTCGCGGGCGAGGCGGCGCCGAAGACGGCCATCCTCGACACCTACTTCCAGGTCAGCCGCGAGCAGATGAACGGGCTGCTCGCGGCCGCCCTCTCGAAGGGCGCGGACTTCGCCGACCTCTTCTTCGAGTACCGCATCACCTCGAACCTCAACTTCGAGGAGGACATCGTCAAGACGGCGCGGCGCGGCATCGTCTCCGGCGTCGGCATCCGCGCCATCCGCGGCGACCAGGTCGGCTACGCCTTCTCCGAAGACCTGACGATGCCGAGCATGTTGCAGGCGGCCGGCGCCGCCGCGGCCATCGCCAACGACAAGACGGCCCGCGCGAAGGTCGTCGGCGTCTCCGACCTCCGGCCCAGGAACCTCTACCCGATCCTTGAGACCGTCACCTCGGCCGACCTTTCAAAGAAGCTCGCGCTCATCAAGGAGGCGAACGAGGCGGCCAAGTCCTACAGCCCGAAGATCGCCCGCGTCCAGGTCTTCTTCAACGACGAGGCGAAGTACCTGGCCTACGCCAACAGCGAGGGCAAGTACTGGGAGGACATGCAGCCCTACTTCTCCTTCACGGCCGGCTGCCTGGCCGAGGAGGGCGCGAACCGCCAGCAGGCTTACGAGACCGGCGGCGGGCGCATCGGCCTCGAATACTTCGACAAAAAGCGGCGCCCGGCCGACATCGCCAAAGAGGCGGCGCGCGTCGCAGTCCTCAACCTCGGCGCGCAGGAGGCCGAGGCCGGCCCGCAGACCGTCGTGCTCGGCGCCGGCGACTCGGCCGTGCTGCTGCACGAGGCGGTCGGCCACGGCCTCGAAGCCGACTTCAACTACAAGAAGCTCTCGAACTACTCGGGCCGCGTCGGCCAGAAGGTCGCCTCCGACCTCTGCACCGTCATCGACGCCGGCACCTTCGAGAACATGAGCGGCACGATCAACGTGGACGACGAGGGCAACCTGCCCGCCAGCTCGACTCTCATCGAGAATGGAACGCTCAGGGGCTACATGGCCGACCACATCAGCGCCAAGCAGCTCGGCGTCAAGCCCACGGGCAACGGCCGCCGCCAGGCTTACAACTACGTCCCGCAGGCCCGCATGACCAACACCTACATGACGCCCGGCCAGAGCGACCCCGAGGAGATCATCCGCTCGGTCAAGCGCGGCGTCTACGCCAAGCGGTTCTCGGGCGGGCAGGTGGACATCACGAAGGGCGACTTCACCTTCTCGGTGCTCGAAAGCTACCTCATCGAGGACGGCAAGATCACGGCGCCGCTCAAGGGCGTGACCCTCATCGGCAACGGCCCCGACGTGATGACGAAGGTCACAATGGTCGGCAAGGACCTCAAGTTCACCGACGCCGGCTGGACCTGCGGCAAGGCCGGGCAGAACGTGCCCGTCGGCATGGGCATCCCGACCGTCAAGGTCTCGGAGATCACGGTCGGCGGGACGAAGGTCAAGAAGGCTTAAGGCCGCGGGCACGAAAGGAGCAGTGGACTTACGATGCAGGACTACAGGAACCTGGCCTCGGAACTCGTGGCCGCCTTCAAAAAGCAGGGCGTCGACGCCTCGGACGTGTTCGTCGTCACCAGCTCGAACTTCAACACGACGGTCCGCGGCGGGCAGATCGAGAAGCTTCAGCAGTCGATCAGCAAGGGGCTCGGGATGCGCGTCTTCAAGGACAACGCGCAGGCCATGACCTTCACGACCGACTTCACGGACAGGTCCGTGAAGTCTCTGGCCTCCCAGGCGCTCGACATCGTCAAGGTCTCGAACCCGGACAAGTACAACGGGCTGGCGCCGAAGGAACTCCTGGGCGCCTACGCCGGCCGGCTCGACATCTTCGACGAGTCGCTCGCCCGCGTCACGCCCGAGCGCAAGATCGAGATCGCGCGCGAGATGGAGGCCGCGGGCCGGGCCTTCGACAAGCGTGTGACCAACACGCGCGGGTCGAACTGGTCGGACACGACCACGCAGGTCACGCTCGCCAACTCCGACGGCTTCGCGGGCCAGTACCGCACGACCTTCGCCAACATGTCTGTGAACATGCTGGCCGAGGAGGACGGCGTTAAGCAGACGGCCTCGTGGTTCTCCTTCGCCCGCCACTTCAACCGCCTCGACGTGCCGAAGGCCGTGGGCGAGGAGGCGGCGCGGCGCGCGGTCCGCAAGCTGGGCGGGCGCAAGGTCAAATCGCAGAAGGTGCCGGTGGTGGTGCCGCCGGAGATGTCTGGCGCCCTGGTCTCGACCCTCTTCGGGGCGGCCGCCGGCGGCAGCATCTACCGCAAGGCGTCCTACCTGGTGGACAAGGTCGGCGCCGAAGTCGCCTCGCCGCTCGTCACCATCATGGACGACGCGACGATGGCCGACGGGCTGGCCTCGCGCCCGTTCGACGGCGAGGGCGTCCGCTCGTCGCAGGTGTCGCTGGTCGAGAACGGCGTCCTGAAGACTTACGTCTGCGACTCCTACTCGGCGCGGCGGCTGGGCACCCGGCCGACGGGCAACACCTCGCGCGGCTACGCGTCGGGGCCGTCGGTCAACTCGACCAACCTCTACATGAAGCCGGGCAAGAGCGACCCGAAGGAGATCATTAAGGGCGTCAAGGAGGGGCTCTACCTGACCTCTCTGCCGAGCTTCGGCCAGGGGATGAACTCCGTGACGGGCGACTTCTCCGAGGGCGCGCAGGGGTTCTGGATCGAGAACGGCGAGATCACCTACCCCGTGCAGGAGATCACGCTGGCCGGCAACATGCTGACGCTCCTGAGGAGCGTCACGGCCGTCGGCAACGACCTCAGCTTCCGCTACGGCCCCTCGGCCGCGCCCACGCTGCTCATCTCCGAGGCCACGGTCGGCGGCGCTTAAAAGTCGGCTTCAACCGCCGGAGTAAAAGACGAACGGGGGAAAGAAGAAGGGGGAGGGCCGCTCGTTTCGGCGGCCCTCCCCCTTCTCCTTTCCCCTCTTTCCCTTTTCCTCTTCTCCCCTTTCCCCTCTTCCCTCGCCTACCGCGGGCCGGCCTTGATGGCCGAGTTGGCGAGGGCTATGAGGGCGGCCTTATCTCTGGCCTCGTCGCCGTAGTTGAGCTTGAGCTGAATGGAGTAGAAGAACGGGTAGTCCTGCCACTCGACGGATGGCGCGCTACAGGAGGCGCCGCAGGTCAGGGGCTTGTAGCGGCCGGTGATGCCGTTCGCCAGTTGCACGGCCTCCAGTTCCTCGGCCACGGTCCCGCCCCTGCTCCCCTCGAAGTTGCCGACCGTGCAGGCGCCGGCCCCGCCGCAGCGCCGCGTGAGGGCCAGCGAGAAGCCGTAGGAGTCGGCGATCCCGCTCGCCGTGACGTAGAGCGGGCGGTCGAGCGCGTCGGGCAGCGCGTCGGGCAAAAGAACGCGCACGCGCGTCTGCCGCTTGACCTTCGCCAGCTCGGCGCGAAACTCGGGCGCGGGCAGCGGGGTCGTAGAGGCGGCGGGGCGGGCCGGCGAGGCTGTGCGGGCCGAACCGATGCTGATCTCGAAGGAGTAGGCCGCGCCCCGTCCGGCGGTCATCACGTTCAGGTAGTACTCGTCTCCGCGCGGGAGCCGGCCGGACCACTCGCGCTGAAGCTTGTCGGCCTCGGTCACGGGCTCGGCCCCTAAGCCTTCGGTGACGTAGAGGTCGAAGCCCATCAGCGGGTCGGCCGACTCGAACCGGACGGTCATCACCTGTCCGGGCCGGGCGCGGATAAGGTACTGGTCGCGCACGCCCCGGCGCAGGTTTCCGCGCACGACCGTGGAGCTGGCGCCGCGCGCGAAACGAATCTGCCCGCGGTCAATCGTCTCGGTCTCGCCGACCTCCTGCGCCCGCGCGGCAGTGCCGAGCAAAGTTACGAGGGCCAGTGCGCACGCGGCCACGGCGAAAGTTCTACTCTTCATCGCTCTTCACCTCACGGGCTCAGACGTTCATTCGCGCCCCGCACTCGGGACAGAACTTCGCGGGCTTGTCGGGCCGGCAGCCGCAAGCCGCGCACTCGGGCACCGCAGGCCGGGCCGGCTCGCCGCATTCGGGGCAGAACTTAGCCGCGCCGAGGTCGTGGCCGCAGGACGCGCAGGCCGCGGCGGACTCGCGGCGGCCTGCGCCTGTCCCGGCCCTTTTTGTCCCGTCGCGCGGCGCGGCAAGCTGAGAGCCGGCGCCCATGTCCACGCCGGAGACGTAATCGGTCTGCTGCGCCTTCTCGTAGAGTTGCTGGCGGGCCGCCTCGGCCTTTGCCTGCGCCTGCGAGGCGGCCAGCTCTTCGCCGAAGTCGGGCGCGCACTCCTCGCATTGAACGGCCGCCGCGTTCCAGCAGACCTCCGGGCAGACCCACTTGCCGCAGCGCGAGCACTGATGGAAGTGGGCCTTGCCCTCGCTCACGGCGTCGCGCAGGGCCGCGTCGTGGCCCGCGCCGCCGGTCGCGCGCTGAATCTCGTAGGCCGAGTGGCCGGCCGAGCTCATCCAGCCGCCGAACAGGCCGCCCGCCGCCCTGAGCAGCGAGCCGGCCACCCCGACGGCCGAAGTCTGAAACTCCGACATGAAGCCGTTGCCGCACTTATCGCAATAGAACCTGAACTGGAAACCTCTGTCAGTCGAGAGATCTTCGTAGTTTGCCACGAACTGAATCATCGCGCCGAATCTCCCTTCGTGTCCGCCAGACTCTTTACGCGGCTAAAGACCGCGCGCCACACTCCTAACGCGCGAAAGCCGGGCCGGCGCCCTCACACACGGGGTAAAAAAGAGGGCGGCGGGCCGTACAACGTCCGCCGCCACCCCTCACCCTCGCGCCGCCGGCCGCGCGGCGGACGCGCTCACTTCGCCGCGGCCTGCGCGAGCACGGCCGTCGCCACCTGCTCGGCGAGCTTCGAGACGAGGTCTTCGCCGTCCGAGGCGGCCTTCGCCTTCAGCTTGTTCGAGGCGAGGGCTGTGCCCGCCTTTTGCAGCGTGTATTCGAGCGTCAGCTCGTCCTTCGACTTGACCGACTCGGCGACGTGGGCCGCCGTGTAGACGGCCGTGGTCGTGGCGTGCGCGGCGGCCGCGCCGCCCGCGCTGCCGGCCATGCCGCCCACCGGCACCGAGCCGATCACGGGCGAAGCCTTCTTCATGAAGCCGCCGAAGCCGCCGCCCCCGCCCTTCTTGTGAGCGACGGTCGTGTAGACGACGTAGTCGCACTCCTTCTGCCGCGCCTCGGCCTCGATCTGCATCGGGACGCGCGCGTCGAGCGTGACGATCTCAACGGCCGGGCCGCGCAGGTAGTTGACGAGCGTGTTGCGCACCGCCTCGGCCAGCGCGTTCGAGTCCATGCCCTCGGCCGCGGTCGCCCTCGTCGCCACGACGCCGACCCGCACCATGCCCGGCCGCTTCGGCCCCACGGCCAGCGCGCCGGCCGTGCTCGGTGCGTTCACCCGCATCCCGCCCGAGCCGGCGCCGCTCATCCCGCCCGTTCCGTCGCCGCCCGCGCCGCCGATGTCGTCCATGCCGTTCGACGAAGCCGACGAGGCAGACGAGCTGCCGCCGCCGCCCTGGCCGGCGGCCGACATGATCGCCTGCGCCGAATACATCTCGGAGGCGTCGTTGACCTGCCGGTAATCGGCCGGCACGTCGAAGAGCGCCGCGTCGAGCGTGGCCTTCGAGATTTCCAGCACCTCCTGCGTCATCGTGTAAGTGGGCTTACCCGCTTCGTCGAACATCGTGGTCGTAGCCATGACCGGGTAGCCGAGCTTGGCCGAGCCGACCTGCTTCATCCTGTGCTGGTCGCGGCACCCGCCCTGCTCGGCGCGTGGGGTGTAGGCCGTCGCGGCCCGGTCGCCGCAGTCGAACTCGATGGCTAGGTCTATGTACCAGCCGTCGGTGTCTATCCGCGACTTCATCGGCGAGCAGGCGTCGGGCGAAGACTCCGTCACCATCGAGGTCTTGATGCGGCGGGCCGTGTAGCCGAACATCTGCTTGCGCTCGCCCGTGTCGGTCGCGGTGACTGTGGTGGTGACGACGCCGCCCCTGCGGACGGGCTGGGCCGGCGCGGGGGCGCCCGCGGGCTGGGCCTCGCGGCCGCTGCCGCCGTCCTCGTCCCAGGACGAGACCGTGTAAGTCTTCGTCATGCCGTTCAGGGCCAGCGTGCGGCGCAGGTCGCACTGCGTGACGTTGGCGACGCCGCCCTGGCTTTCCATCCGCTGCCGCTTGCCCTTGATGTAGACGGTGCTCTCGGTGGACTGGCCGCCCGGCCCGCCGAAGCTGCTCCGCGTCCTGACCTTCACGTCGGCGCTGGCCGCGGCCGCGCAGCAGAGGACGGCAACCGCCGCCAGCATTGCCTTGATGCCTTTGATCCTCATCTCGATGATTCCTTTCGGGTCGGGCCTCGCCGCCCCGCGACCCCCATTCTGTCTTTAAAGGTTTCGTGGCCGGGGCCTTTAAGAGCCCGCCGGGCCGTGTGCTCTATCACGCCTTCAACCCGCCGCAGCCCCGGCCGGTTGCGCGAAGCCCGCGCCGGCCCGGCGGGCCTTGACGACGAAGCCGCCGACGGCCGCCAGCTTCGGCAGGAGCGCCGGGGACTCCGGGTGCATCAGTATTTTCATGACCGACTCGCCTTTTATGTATGAACGTTGGTCGGTGGTGCAGGGTGTGTACCACCCGACTCATAACGCGCGAGCGGCGGGCGAACTCAATCAACGCGGGAGCGGGGCACAAAGGCGAGAGCCCGGCCGGGACCTGGAGGTCCCGGCCGGGCTCGGCGCGTTTCGCGTTTGGTCGGCCGTCGTCGGGCCGGCTCCGGGTTCAGATGCCCTTGAGGCTGACCGAGCCGGAGGCCGAAGAGATGCGGAGCGTGCGGGAACCGCCGCCGAGCTGCCCGCGGGCGCTCATGCCGGGGCCGTACTCGTTCCTCTTGACTTCGAGCGGGAAGTCGGTCTCGACCGTGCCGGTGGCGGTCGAGAGGCTGACCGAGGCGTCGAGCCCCTGCGGCACGCGGACGCGCACGTCGCCGCTCGCCGATGAGAACTTCATGTCGTCGGCGCCTTCGAGCCGCGTCAGCTCGGCCTCCACGTCGCCGCTCGCGGAGCTGGCGCTGACCGAGCCGGCGACCTCGCGGACCCTGACGTCGCCGCTCGCCGAGCTGGCGTCGACGCGCCCCGAGACGTTCTGGACCGTCACGTCGCCGCTCGCCGTCGAGAGGCGGAGCGTGCCCGTCACGCCGCCGGCCGAGAGGTTACCGCTGGCCGTGGAAATCTTGTCGAAGTTGAGGGCGAGCGAGCGCGGGACGCGGACCTCGAAGCGGACGCTGGCGTCGCAGTCGCAGTTGCGCGGGTACCTGACCGAGAGCGAGATGCCGCGGGGGCCGCTCTCGTCCACCACCTCGACCAGATCGCGGTCGCGCCCCTCCCTGTGGGCCGCCACCGAGACGGCGCTGCCCTCGTAGCCGGTGATGCTCACGTCGCCGGAGACGTTCTTGATCTTGACCGACGCGCCGGGCGCGAGCGTGTAGTTGCGCTGGAAGTCCTGGGCCGAGGCGGCGACGGCGGCCGAGGCGCAGAGGGCGAGGCCCATGAGCGAGCGGTAAAGCAGGCGGCGAATCATCTCTTCTGTTCTCCTCGTGGAAAGAATTTGCGGCTTCCGACCCGACCAGGGCCGACCGTGAAAGTCTTCAGCTCTCTGCGTCGGAAACACCGCTGCCCGCCCCTTCGTGGCAGAAAAGTTTTGGCCGCACGAGGACTAGCGCACGCCGCCCCGGTTCTACTGCCAGCGGAAGATTCTCAGCGCGAGGGCGAAGGACGCGAGGCCCCAGGCGGCGAGGACCGCGAGCGACAGCAAAACGCCGCCCGCCGACGCGCCCTCGTTGATGACGGCGCGAAGGGCGTCGTTGAGGGCGGTCAGCGGCAGCGCCTTGATGAAGGGCTGGAGGAGGTCCGGGAAACGCTCGGACGAGAAGAAGGTGCCCGAGAGCAGCCACATCGGCAGCATCACGAAGTTCATCAGACCCGAGACGCCCTCGACCGTGCTCGGCCGCGCGGCCACCAGCAGGCCGAGGCCCGAGAAGGTCAGCCCGCCCAGGACCGCGACCGCGAAGACCAGCGCGAGCGGCCCGCGCACCGCCACGCCGAAGGCCAGCCACCCGAACAGCAGCAGCGCCCCGACTTCGAGCATCAGGAAGACGAGCCGCGAGAGCATGAACGAGAACAGGTAATGCTCACGCCGCATCGGCGTCGCCGCGAAGAGCTTGAGGAGCTTGCGCCCCCGCGCCGTGACGATGGTGAAGCCGATGCCCCACATCCCGCTCCCCATCAGGTTGAGGCCGATGAGGCCGGGAATCAGGAAGTCTATGTAGCGCCCGCCCGGCTCCGACACGCGCTCGTGAGTCGCGCCCACCGGGTCCGGCAGTCCGGCCGCGCGGGCGAGCGCCGCGTCAACGCCCAACTGCGCGGCGCGGCTCTCGGGCCTCGTCGGGTCGTAGCGGTAGGCGACGGCCGGCGGGCCGCCCGGCGCAACCCCGCCCCCGTCAGCCGGGCTGATGACGAGCGCGACGTTGCCCGTCCGCAGGGCTTTGGCCGCCTCTTCGGGCGCCAGCAGTATCGGCTCGATGTCGGGCGCGGCCGAGAGGGCCGAGGCGACGCGCTCGGCCGCGGCGCGCGACTCGGACGCGGGGCCGGTCTCGACGCCGACGCGCGCCCGCTCCGGCCCCGTGTTGCGGAAGGCTATGCCGAGCGCGAAGGCCAGCAGGACCGGGAAGACGAAGACCCAGAAGACCGCCTCCTTCTCGCGCACGAACTCGCGCAGCCGCACCTTCGTCAGCTCGGCCAGCGGGTGAAACGTCGCCCCGCCGCCCGCGGCGACGCGGCCCGCCTTCGCCGCCCCGGTCGTCTTCGCCGTCTCACCCGCCTCACTCATCGCGCAGCTTCCTCCCGGTCAGCGAGACGAACACGTCTTCGAGCGTCGCCTGGTGCGTGGTCAGGGTGTCGAGTCGGGCGCCGCGCCGTTCCAGTTCGGCGAGCAGCGCCGGCAGCGCCACCGAGATGTCCGTGACCGTCAGCGCGAAGACTTCGCCGCGACGCCGCGCCCCGCTCACCTCGGGCAGCGCCGAAAGGTCGCGCTCGTCCGGAGGGCCGGCGGCCGTGAACTCGATTACCTGCTCGGCCCCGAGCGAGGCGACCAGCTCGGTCGGGGTGCCGAGCGCGATGATGCGGCCGCGGTCCATGATGCCGACGCGGTCGCAGAGGCGCGCGGCCTCCTCCATGTAATGGGTCGTGAGGAGCACGGTGCCGCCGCCTCTTTTGAACTCTTCGACGATGCCCCAGAGCTGTAGGCGGGCCTGCGGGTCGAGCCCCGTCGTCGGCTCGTCCAGGAAGAGCAGTTCGGGGTCGCCGGCGAGGGCACAGGCGACGGCGAGGCGCTGCCGCTGCCCGCCCGAGAGCTTGCCGACGCGCGCGCCGCTCTTCTCTTCGAGTGAGACGAGGCGGAGCAGTTCCTCGACCGTGCGCCCGCGCCGGTAGAAGCTGCGGAAGAGGCGGACCGTCTCGCTG
The DNA here is from genome assembly GCA_035645715.1 of Pyrinomonadaceae bacterium. GTDB lineage: Bacteria > Acidobacteriota > Blastocatellia > Pyrinomonadales > Pyrinomonadaceae > QHXN01. The sequence continues at coordinate 48,647 of DASQMB010000023.1, read as the reverse complement.
ACCGTCACCTTCTCGGAGAACTGCGTCTCCTGCAACTGGACGCCGAGCCGCTCGCGCAATTGCCGGTCGGAGCCCGCGCCCCACGCCCGGCCCAGCACCTCGACGCGCCCGGAGGTCGGCGCGGTCAAGCCTTCGAGAATTTCGACCGTCGTCGTCTTGCCCGCGCCGTTCGGCCCGAGCAGACCGAAGCACTCGCCGGCACGGATTTCCAGGTCGAGCCCGCCCACGGCCACCAGGTCGGCGTAACGCTTGACCAGCGACTCGCACCGCAGCGCCGCGGCGCCCCCCGCCGCCGGCCCCGAAATGGCACCGCCGCCCGCCACCGAAATCATCTGCGACATGCGCGCCAGCTTAACATTTTCGCCGCGCCGCGCACCCGCCCGGCGGCACAGGAAAAGCGGCCCGGCACTTCACGCGCCGGGCCGCCAATTCGTCGCCGCCGACGGCCCCTGCCGGGACCGGCTTTCCGTCTCGTTGCCTTCGTGCGTCCTCGCCCGACCTCGCCCGACCTCGCGCGGCCTCATCCAGCCCCGCCCGGCCTACCGGCCGCGACGGGCTTTGCTCGCCGGACCCTTCTTCGCGTCGGCCTTCTTCGCCACCGACTTCGCGGCGGGCTTCTTCGCATCAGCCTTCTTCTCGGCAGCCTTTCTGGCGGCCGACTTCTTCTCAGGGTTGCGGCGCATGGGGCGCGGCGCCTCGGCAGCGTCCTCGTCGGCGGCCGAAGTGGCCGAGCGCACCTGGTTGACCAGCGACTCTTCGGGGCGCCGCCCGCCGGCGAAGGCGAAGACGTGGAAATGGTCGCGCCGCTCGCGCAAAACCTCGATGCGGCCGGCGTCCTTCAGGCGCGCCAGCTCGGCCATCAAAAAGTCCTGCTCCTCGGCGTCCATGTAGCGATAGAAGATGTCGAAGGCGAGGCCGGTCGAGTGGGGCGGCGTCTCGATGCGGGTCGCGTTCGAGTTGGTCTTGCTCAGGCGGTTCTGGTATTCGACCGTGCGCACGACCGAGGTGACTGGCAGCGGCCGACCGAACTGCCCGCGGTAGGCGCGCCCGACCTCTTCGAGCACGTCGCGCGCGGCCGGGCGCAGGTGGCTGAGCATCCTGACCTTCATCTTGCGCCGCTCGACGGGGCTCTCCATCGAATACGCCTCGCCGGCGAAGTCGGCGGCCAGCCGCGCGACCTGCGAGTGCTTGGCGCTCAGGCGACGCACGGCCGCGTCGGCCGCGTAGCCCTCGGCCAGCAGCTCGCGCTCCTTCTTCAACGCCTCAAGCTCTTTGGTCTTCGCGGCCGCCTGCGAGCGCAGCGCGGCGAGGGCCGTTTTGTCCTTCGCGTCTGTCTCCCTGATCTCTTCGCGCAACGCGCTCAGCTCCGCGTCGAGGGCCTTCGCAGACTCGGCCAGCCGCGCCCGCTCGGCCGACAGTTCCTCGGGGCCGGCGAGGAGACGGACGCTGCGGCGCTTGCGCTCCTCGTAATGGGTGAAGGGGCCGTCGCCCTCGCTCAGGCCGACGCCGTAGAGGACGTGGTTTTCGCCGTGGGCCGGGAGTTCGACCATCTCGCCGGCGCGGATCAGCCCGGCCAGCGCTGCGTAGTCGGTCGGGACTTCGAGCTTCAGGCGGCGGGCCTCAGCGACCTGTAGGGCGAGGAAACGCTTGCTGTCGGAGTAGTGCTTGAGCTGGGCTGGCACGGCCACGTCGGCCTGCCGCCCCATCGGCGTCTCGCGCTCCTCCTCGACGAGCGAGACCGAGCGGAGATAGGGGTCCAGCTCGGCCGCCTCGACCGTGGGAGGGGCCGGCATCAGGACCGAGGGGTGCGGCTCCTTGTGCCGCGCGGCGGTCAGCGAGAAGACGACGGCGACGGCGAGCAGCCCCGCCGTCAGTGCGAACCGGCCCGCGCCTTTGAACCCCCTGAAACCCATGCTCGTTAGCCCCCCGAGTTGAACCGACCTTGTTGACTTTGGCCCGCGGTCCGGCCGCGAAAAAAGGCGTGCCCGGCTTAGATGTGCGTGCGGGCGGAACTGTACGCCGGCCCCGGCCCCGCGCTAGACTGCGCGGGCGCGGCCGGCCGCCGCCCGATCTTCTTCGGCTCGGCGTCAATCAGACTGTCCGATTTTACAACCTTTTTACACGGCCCGCGGGCGGGTCCGTGGATAATGGCGCGCGATGAAACGTCCCCTGCTGGTCCTGGCGGTCGCCGCCCTCTACGTGCTCCACCAGGACATCTGGTTCTGGCGCACGGCCCGGCCGTTCGTCTTCGGGGTCGTGCCCATCGGCCTCTTTTACCACGCCTGCTTTTCGGTGGCGGCCTCGCTGCTGATGCTCCTGCTGGTGAAGTTCGCGTGGCCGTCGCACCTCGAAGCCGAGGTAGAGGGCGCGGACGCGGCCGAAGGGGGTGAGCGGCCTTGATCCCGGCCATCGTCGTCTTCCTCTACCTCGCGGCGGTCGTCTACATCGGCGTCTTCGCCTTCCGCCGCTCGCGCGGCAGCCACAAGGCCGAAGACTACTTCCTCGCCAACCGCTCGCTCGGCACCTTCGTCTTCCTGCTCTCGCTGTTCGGGACCAACATGACGGCCGTGGCGATCCTCGGCTCGTCGGGCCACGCCTTCACCAACGGCATCGTCACCTACGGCCTGATGGCCTCGGCCTCGGGCCTGGTCATCCCGCTCACCATCTTCTTCATAGGCACGCGCGTCTGGGCCCTGGGGAAGAAGTACGGCTTCGTCACGCCGGTCCAGATGTTCCGCGACCGCTGGGAGTGCGGGCACATCGGCACGGTGATCTTCGCCGTGCAGGCGGTGCTGCTGGTGCCCTACATCATCATCGGCGTGATGGGCGGCGGCACTACCCTGTCAGCCATCTCGGGCGGTCTGGTGCCCTACTGGCTGGGCGGCGCGTTGGTGGCGATGGTCGTGATGACCTACGTCTTCTTCGGCGGGATGCGGGGCACGGCCTGGGTCAACACCTTTCAGGTGATCCTCTTCCTCGGCTTCGGCCTCGTGGCCTTAGGGATTATCGGCGCGGGGATGGGCGGCTTCGGCGCGTCGGTCGAGGCGATGGAATCGTCGCCCGCGACCCGCTGGCTGCTGACGCGCGAGAACGTCTCGCCCTACTACTTCTTCAGCTACACCTTCGTCCCGCTCTCGGCCATCGCCTTCCCCCACATCCTGATCTTCTGCCTGACGGCCCGGCGCATGGTGCAGTTCAAGAAGACGGTCGTCTTCTACCCGCTCTGCATCCTGCTGATCTGGATGCCCTGCGTCTTCCTCGGCGTGATGGCGAACCGCACGGGGAACGAGATTCCGCAGATACGCGAGAAGCAGCAGGCCCGCGCACTGCTGCGCGCGCAGGGCAAGAGCATGCCGCCCGAGCAGCGCGAGGAGCTGAAGGAACGGGCGGCGGGCGACGACGTGATTCTGCTGCTGCTCGAACGCTACGCGCCGCTCTGGCTGGCCGGGCTGCTCGGCGCCGGCATCATGGCGGCCGTGATGGCGAGCGACTCGCAAATCCTCGCACTCTCGACGATGTTCACGGAGGACGTGTTCGCCTTCTACGGCGGCAAGCGGCGCTTCGGCGAGGCCGTGCAGGTGCAGACGGGCCGCGCCTTCGTCATCATCCTGACGGTGCTGGCCTACGCCGTCGCGCTGCGCATGCCCGAGACCATCTTCGAGATTGCGATTCAGTACGCCTTCTCGGGCTTCGCTGCGCTCTCGCCGCTGATGGTGGCGGCCCTCTTCTGGCGCGGGAGCACGAAGTGGGGGGCGCTGGCCTCGACGGTCTGGGTGGCTTTGGCGGTGGCCTGCGTGGCGGTCTTCCAGCAGTCTGTGCCGGCCGCGCCGCCGGGGCCGCCGCAGGTGGTCTGGGCGCCGGGCGGCTGGGAGGTGCTGGCACGCACTTCGAGCGGCACGAGCGTCTTCGGCTTCATGCCGGTGGTGCCGATGGTGCTGGTCTCGGCGCTGCTGATGGTGGTCGTCTCGCTGCTCACGCGCAAGCCCTCGGGCGAGACGATCCGCAGGTACTTCGCCGCGGCAGAGGCCGGCACGCCGGGGTGAAGGTTGACGCTAAGGCCGGCAGTAAGACTCCGACCGGCCGCAAGACTCGAACCGACCGCACAGGAGTTCACACGAGATGAATACCCGCCCCCGCCTCGCGGCCCTCGCCCTGTTGGGCGCCGCCTGCGTCTGCGCCGCAGCCTACGCCGCGGCGCCGGCCGCCCGGCCCCGCCCCGACTTCAACGGCACGTGGGAGCTCGACCAGACCCGCAGCCACAGCGTCCCGCGCGACATGCAGCAGGTCATGACGGTCGTCCACGAGGACGACAGGTTGACGGTCGAGACGAAGATCACGAACGCGCAGGGCGAGCGGGTCATCAAGGATTCCTACACGCTCGACGGCAAGGAGGCCGCCTTCGACCCGCCGCGCCCCCCCAACGCGCCCGCCGACGCACCCGCCCCGAAGGGCAAGCGGACGGGCCGCTGGATGGCTAATGACCGCGGCTTCGTCGTCGAGGAGGAGGTCGTCAACGCCACTCCGCAAGGCCCGGAGACCACCATCGTCGCGCGCAAATGGATGACCTGGCCCGACGGCACCCTCTCCATCGAAATCATCACCGAGCGCGCCGGCAACTCATTCAACAACCGCCGTGTCTTCGTGAAGAAGTGAGTTTTTAGTTTCCAGTTTCTAGTTTCCAGTTTTAGCTTCGGCCCCGGCACGCGCCTGAACTGTTGGCGCGTGCCGGGGCCGAAACGTGAGTCGAACTAAAAACTAGAAACTAAAAACTGTCTTCACCCATTCACCCGAGGCAGTAAAGCTTGCCGTCCTGGGCGCCGACGACGAGGCGCGCGGAGGCGAGGGCGGGCGAGGCCGAGACGGGCGCGCCGGCGTTGAACTCGCCGAGCTTGCGGCCCGTGTAGAGGTCGAGGGCGTAGAGTCGTCCGTCGTTCGAGCCGACGTAGACGCGCCCGCCCGCCACGGCCGGCGAAGACTCGACGCGCGCCTGCGTCTGGAAGCTCCAGTGGGCGCGGCCCGTGTAGGCGTCCAGGCAGTGGACGAGCTTGTCGCGCCCGCCGACGACGACGCGAGCGTCGTAGACGGCCGCCGAGGAGTAGAAGGGGAACTTCCGCTGCGGGTGCTGGTAGCGCCACCCGATCTGCCGCGCCACGGTGTTGACGCCCAGCACCTCGTTGTTGAAGGTGCCGTAGAAGGCGTTGCCGGCGAGCAGCGCGGGCGAGGCGCCGGTGTAGGCGCCCGAGCTGAGTTGGAAGATGACGCGGCCGTCCGCCGCGCGCACGCCGCGCAGTATCTCGTCGCAGCCGGCGACGTAGGCCACGCCGTCGGCCACGCCCGCCGTCGCGTGGACCGGCCCGTTGGTCTTCAGCTTCCAGAGCGCGCGGCCCGTTCGCGCGTCGAGGCAGTAGAGGTGCTGGTCGTAAGAGCCGACGAGCACGCGCCCGCCCGCCACGACCGGCGACGCCTTGACCTCGGTGCCGGTCTTAAAGGTCCAGGCCCGCACGCCGTCGCGCGCGCGCACGGCGTGGACCACGCCCGCCAAATCTCCGACGTAGACGAGCCCGCCCGCCGCGGCCGGCGAAGACTCGCCGATGGCCGCGCCCGCGTTGTAGCGCCAGCGCAGCGCCCCCGTGCCCAGGTCAAGCGCCAGCAGCTCGCCCTTCTGCGACCCGACGTAGACGACGGCGCCCGCGACCGCCGCCGACGACTCGATTGACTCGCCCGCGTCGAAGGTCCAGAGCGGGCGCAAGGCGCCGGGCGGGCGCGTGGCCGAAACTCCCGTCAGTTGCCGGTTGCCGCGAAACTGCGGCCACGAGTCGGCGGCCGTCGTGTGCTCGTTCCAATTGGCGCGCGCGGCCGCGGCCGACAACCCCAGCGCGAAGGGCAGCAGGCAGAACGACCGGCGCGACCACAGGCCCGACCCGCCGCGCTCACTCCCGGCGCCCGAATCGCCGCGCCCGGCCGCGTCGCCCGTACGCCCGCGTTCCGCCGTGTTGTCCGAACCGCCGCGTTCCGCCGCGGCGCCCGCCTCGGTGGTCCCGGCCCCCGTCCCCTCTGGCCTCTCCGTCAGAAAGCCCATTCGTAAATCTCCAGCGCGCCGCGTTCGTCGAACGGGCGCGGGTTGAATCGTCCGGTCCATTGCCGCGCGGCGTCCGAGGCGAGCCGGGGCAAGTCCCCCCGCGCTACGCCCGCCGCCCCGAGCCGCGTCGCCAGCCCGCCGGCCGCCGCCATCTCTTCGAGCCGCCGCGCCAGCGCCTCGGCCGCGTCGCCCGCCGCGCCTCTCTCGCGCGTGCCCAACAGCCCCGCGTAAGACTCCCCGGCGTGGCCCGCGTTCCAGCGGACGACCGCCGGCAGCAGCGTCGCCAGCGCCGCGCCGTGCTCTGTGCCGTAGCGCGCCGTGAGCGGGTTGGCACAGGCGTGGGCCGCGCCGAGCATTGAGGCTTCGACGGCCGCGCCCGCGAAGTAGGCGCCGAGCTGCATCGCCGCGCGCCCCGCAGCGTCTTCGGGCCGCGCGAGCACGCGCTCGTAACTACCGGCCAGCAGCCGCCAGGCTTTGCGCGAGAACACCTCTGAGAGCGCGTTGCGCTTCGTCGTGGCCGAGGTCTCGACGGCGTGGGCCAGCGCGTCGAAGCCGGCGGCGGCCGTCACCCCGCGCGGCTGCGTGTGGGTCAAGTCCGGGTCGAGGACGACGAGGCGAAAGGCCGCGCCGGGGTCGCCGCAGGCCATCTTCTCGCGCGTCCGAGCGTCGGAGACGACGGCGTAAGACTGCGCCTCGCTCCCGGTGCCGGCCGTCGTCGGCACGCCGGCCATCGGCAGCAGGGGCCGCGCCGCACGCCCGTAGCCGCGATAGTCGGCCACGCGGCCGCCGTTCGTCAGCAGGAAGTTGACGCCCTTGGCGAAGTCCAGCGAGCTGCCGCCGCCGAGCGCGAAGATAGAATCGACGCCGAGCGGCGCGGCGAACTCGCGCCCGCGCTCTACCAAGTCAGCGTCGGGGTCCGGACCGAAGTCGTGGAAGGGCACGACCTCGACGCCGGCCTCTTCCAAGACGAGCGCCGCGCGCCCGGCGTGGCCCGCGGCGACGAGGCCCGCGTCGGCGACCAACAGCGTGCGGCCGAAGCCGAGCGAGCGCGCCTCGCGGCCCGCCTCGGCCAGACGGCCGGCGCCGAACAGGACGCGCCCGCGCGGGCTGAGATCGAAAGCGGCGAAGCTCACCGGTTAACGCGCCGCGGGCTTCGGCGCGGGCTTCGGCGCCGCGGGGGTCGGCGCGGGCGTCGGCGCCGCGGCGGGCGTGGCGGCCGGGACCGCGCCCTTGTTGTCGGCGGGCGCCGCCGGGGCCTTGTCCGCGGCGGGCCTGCCTCCGGCGCTGATGGCGAAGAGCTGGTTGCGGCTGCTGATGAAGAGCACGCCGTTCGCCGGGACCGGCGTGCTATAGACGGAGCTGCCCATCTCCAGCTCGGCCACCACCTTCTTCTCGCGGCCCGCCTGCATGATGACCACGTCGCCGTCCTCGTCGCCGAGGTAGAGCAGGCCGTCGGCCGTCAGCAGCGGCGAGCCCCAGACGGCCGCGAACATGTCGTGGACCCAGTAGGGCTGGCCCGTCTTGGCGTCGAGGGCGTGGAGGAAGCCGCTGAAGTCGGGCTGGTAGACGATGCCGTCGGCGATGGCCGGCGTCGAGATCGAGCGGCGAATCTTGTCGTAGTGCCAGACGAGGCCCGTCTTCGTGATGTCGCCGCGCTTGGTCGGGTCGATGCAGTACATGTGGCCGACGCCCTCGCCGTGCTCGGGGTCCTGGCCGTTGGCGAGGTAGACGCGGTCCTCGTAGAAGACGGGCGTCGAGATGATCTCGTTGCGGGTCTTGGGCCAGACCGACTCCTTCGGGTTGGTGTCGAACTCCCAGAGCTTCTTGCCGGTCGCGGCCTCGTAGCCGCGCACCCAGCCGTCGCCCTGCCCCATGACGACCTGGTCCACGCCGCCGACTCGGCCCACTGACGGCGTGGACCACTGGCCGTGCAGGATTTTGTCGCCCGGCGAGGCGTCCTCCCAGACGAGCTTGCCCGTCTTCTTGTTGACGGCGATGATGGCCGGCGCCTTCGGCGAGGGGATGTTGACGTGGCTCTCGTCCTGCCCGTTCGAGGTGCTGACCAGGAGCAAATCCCCGTAGGAGACGGGCGAAGAGTTGGCGAGGTTGTGCGGGAAGGCGCCGACCTCCTCCATCATGTCGTAACGCCAGATCACGTCGGCGTGGGCTTCGCCTTTATCCTTCTCGTCGGTGAAGGGGCCGTCGTTCTCGCCGTCGCGGAAGCCGCGCAGGTCCACGCACATCAGCTCGGCCCGGTTCGAGACGTAGTAGACGCGCTCGCCCTCGACGAGCGGCGACGAGGCGATGCCCTGGAACGGCCAGTCGTTGACGCGGCCGGCGGCCAGCTTGTCGTGGACGGCCTGCCAGAGGAAGGCGCCCGTCTTCTCGTCGAAGGCCATCAGCACGCCCTTGTCGCCGGTGATCTTGGGGTCGCGCTTGCCCTCGTTGTTGGTGCCGACGAGGACGACGCCGCCCGAGACGACGACGTTGCCGTAGGTCTGCGACCCCAGCTCGGCCGTCCACTTGACGTTGGTGCCCTTCGACACGTCCCAGCTCGTCGGCAGCCCCTTCGCCCTCGTCACCATGTTGCGGTCGGGCGTGCCGCCCCACATCGGCCACTCGCCGGTGCCGGGGTCGGAGGGCGCGGCGGAAGAGCCGAGGGGCGAAGGCTGGAAGGCGAGCGCGCAGAGGGCCAGCAGGGCGGCGGCGGCAATCGGGCGGCGGTTCATTACTAATCCTCGGGGGTTTCTCTCGAACGATTGTCGTTCGTCGGTCCTTCAATCGTCAGTTCGCTCGCCGGGCCGGTCAGGCGCGGGTGACGATGATGGCGTTCGGCACGCCGGGGTGCAGCTCGCTCGGGCCGAAGCCGGCCTCGCGGAACATCGAGTCGTACTCGGAGAAGGTGTAGGCGTCGCCGGCCTCGGTCGAGGCGAGCATGACGAGCGGGAAGACCGCCGCGTGCGGCGGCGAGGTGCGCCCCTCGTCGGGCACGAATTCGAGCGTGACGACGCGCCCGCCCGGCGCCAGCGCGGGCCGTATCTTCCTCATCAGGCGGACGCAGGTGGCGCGGTCGAAGTGGTGGAAGAAGTTGGTGACGAGCGCGAGGTCGTAGCCGGTGCCGAACTCGACCTCGAAGGCGTCGCCGGGGATTTCGTGGAAGCGCTCGGCGACGCCGGCCTCCTCGGCGTTGCGCCGGGCGAAGGCCAGGACGTTCTTCCAGTCAACGGCGTGTATCTCGGCGCGCGAATTGGCGGCGGCCAGCGTGATGCCGAAGACGCCGTGGCCGGCGGCTATGTCGAGCACCTTGCAGCTCTCCGTCGCGCCGGCCCCGGTCACGTCGGCGATCTGCTGGGCGGCCGGCCGCATGACGGCGGCCATGCCGCGCGCGAACTCCTCCCACATCGGGTGCTCGGGCGACATCGAGCCCTGCGCAGACATCGTCGTCGTGCCGCGGCGGACGCTCTCCGTCAGGTTGGCGAAGGCTTCGAGCAGTTGCGGCCCTACGAGGAAGCCGGCCATCGCGCCGACGTAGGCCGGCGAGCGCCGGTCGAGGAAAACGGTAGACTCCTCGACGAGCGCGTAGCGCCCGTCCTGCTTCGAGAGGAAGCCGAGGACGGCCATGTCGTCGCAGAGGATGCGGGCGCCCCGCTCGGAGACGCCGCGCGCCTGCGAGAGTGCGGCCGCCGTGTCGTGACCCTCGGCGATGGATGTGAAGAGGTCGAGCTCGACGGCCGCCTTCAGCGCGGCCGACTGCTGGTAGGCCGTCAGGGTCTGAAAGATGCGCTCGGGCGTCGGCCCCTGCGCGCCCGCGTTCGGTGTCGTCTGTTCTGTGCTCATCTGTTCGGGTAGACCTTCAGGTTGTCGAAGTAGATTTCGGCGAGCGCGCTGCCGAAGATGCCGGGGCTGCCCTGGCGGTTGCCGACCGGGTCCGTGCGCTCGACGGTCCAGCGGGCCGGCTCGGGCTCGCCCGCGGGCCAGACCTTGCCGCGCGCCAGCACGCGCCCGCCCGGCAGGTTCTCGACCCGCAGCTTCACGCGATACCAGGCGTCTGTCTTCCACTCGAATGGGACGCTGGCGACGCGCTCGGTCTCGGGCTGCCAGGGCGTCAGCTCCAGCTTCTGCGCGTTGCCGAAGAGCGTCAGGGAGTAACGCTGCGCGATGACGCCGGCGTCGCCCACCTGCCGGCGGCGCTGCGTGGCGAGGATGTCGGCCTCGACGGTGTAGTCCGAGAGGTCGGTCGGCCCCATGAAGGCGCGCGCGCGGCTCAACAGCGACGAGCCCTCGGTCGTCTTGACCAGCACCTTGCGGCCGTCCACCTCGCGCGTGATGAACTTCATCCCCGTGTTGGCCCAGTGCTGCGGGAAGGTGTCGACGGCCGACGCGTCGAAGTTCTCCTCCCACGGCAGCGGCGGCACCACGCGGACGCGCGCCGCGCCCGTCAGGCCGCCCACCGTCGCCCGCACCTCGCCCGTCTGCGCGACCGCCTCCGGCCCGGCCGTGAACTGCCCCTTCTCGACCGCGCCCTTCAGCCTGTCGAGCGACCAGTCGGCGGCGACTATGCCGAGCGGGTTGCCCTGCTCGTCGTAAACTCTGACGTGGAACCCCACCTTCTCGCCCGGCCTCAGAATCACCTCCGCCGGCACGACCTGCACATGGGCCACCCCCTTCGGGGCGACCGTGCTGCCGCCGCCCCCGCCCGGCCCGAAGCGTGGCGCGCGCCCGGCCTCTCGGGGCCGTTCGGCCGGGGCGCGCTTGGCGCCGATGCAGTAGAGCGCCGAGTCGCTGACGAGGAAGACGCGGCCGTCCGAGACGGCGACCGAGGCGATGACGGCCTCGGGCTGCTGCTCGGTGCCGAGCTGGTCAGAGTCGAGGACCTTCGCGCCGGCGGCCGAGGGCTCGATGATGAAGAACCTGCCGTTCTCGGTGCCGACGTAGAGCTTGCCGTCGGCCAGCACCGGCGAAGCCTTCTGGATGGTGCCGAGGTTTTGCAGCCAGAGCCGGCGGCCCGTGTTCACGTCGAAGGCGCCGAGGTTGGCGCCGTTGTCCACCTGATAGAGCCGGTCGCCGTCGAGCACGGGCGACGAGAAGCCGCCCTGCCACCCGTAGGTGTGCCACTTGAGCTGCGACATCTTCAGAGCGCCGCGGAGCGAGGCGTCGAGCGCGGCGATCATGCCCATCTCGCTCGAATCCAGGTTCTCCTCGCTGTGGGTGATGACGGCCGTCGTGCCCTTCACGACGACGCCGGTGTTCAGGCCGCGCTTCGAGACTTCGATCTTCCAGACGGGCTCGCCCGTCTGCGGCTTGAGGGCGTGGACCCACCCGTCGCTCGCGCCCTGGATGAGCAGGCGCGTGCCGCCAACGTCGGCGATGACGGGGGCGGCGTAGGTCGTGTCGTAGGGGCGGGAGCCGGGCGCGCTCGACCAGACGACTTCGCCCGTCCGCTTGTCGAAGGCCATCCAGCGGTGGAGCCCCCGGTGGTGCGAGCCCCAACTGAACATGACGCCGCTCGTGATGACGAGGTTGCCGTCAACGAGCGGCGTGACCGTGCGCCCGCCGTGGGTGGTGAGCAGTCCGAACTCTTCGCCGAGCGAGCGCTCCCAGAGCAGCTTGCCGTCTTTGCCCGAGAGCGCGACGAGGTGGCCGCCGCCGCCCATCGCGTAGACGTTGCCCGTGTCGAGGTCGCCCACGGGCGAGGCCCACGCGATGCGGTGCGGCGGAACGTCCGAGAGATAGACGTTGAAGCGCCGCTCCCAGAGGACGCGGCCCGTGTCGGCGTCGAGGCAGAGGAGGCGCTCCTGTAGGCGCTCGCCGCGGTCCGATGCGTTGAAGAGGTAGACGCGGCCGCCCATCACGATGGGCGTCGAGCGCCCGCCGTAGGGCGCCTTCCACAGGAGGTTCTCGCCGGCCGGCGACCAGGAGGTCGGCAGGTTCTTCTCGGTCGAGACGCCGTCGCGTCGCGGCCCGCGCCACTCGTGCCAGTCGGCGGCCGCGGCCTCGCCCGCCGCGAGGGCGAGCAGCAGAAGCGTCGTCAACAGCGTGGTCGGGGAAAGGCTCTTCTGGCGGGGGCGGGGTGCTCTCATTGTTGACTCACCTGGCGGCCGTCGCTTTCGGCCGCGCTCTTTACGGCCGGTCTCGGCCGGGGAATTTTACTCTCTTTCGGGGCGCGTCGGCCATTATCCCCGAGCCGCGCCGGCCCGTTGTAAAACTCTGGTAAAAAGAGGCCGCTCGGCGGGCGCGGCGGCGGCGGCCGGTGTAGAATCCTCGTCCCGCGCCGGGGCCTCTTCGACACTTTTCTCTTGCCTACGCAGGCGCGCGGGTTATAAATACCCTCTCCGCGCCCGCGCACCCGCCGGGCAACAGCCGGGCGCCCGGCCGCGGCCACCCCCTCCGAAGGGAGAGTCTGAAGCCTTGAAGCCCTCAAGATTAGTTACGACCTCGCTCCTGCTGTCGCTCCTGTTCTCGCTCCTCTGCGCCGCGGCCCCGGCCCGGCAGCAGGACCGGGAGAAGCTCAACGAACAGCTCTGGGAGGCGGCGCGCAAGGGCGACGCGGCGGCCGTCAAGTCGCTGCTCGACGGCGGCGCCGACGTGAACGCTAAGTTCCGCTACGACCAGACGCCGCTCTTCAAGGCGGCCGAGCGCGGCCACACGGAGGTCGTCCGCCTCCTGCTCGAACGCGGCGCCCAGCCGAACCTCAAAGACACCTTCTACGGCGCGACCCCGATCACGTGGGCCGCCGAGAAGGGGCACGTCGAGGCCGTGCGTGCCCTGCTCGAAAAGGGCGCGGAGGGCGCCGACGAGGTGCTCTCGGGCGGCGTTCGCTCGGGCAACCTCGCGCTGGTGCGTGCCGCGCTCGAAGCCGGCAAGCCCAAACCCGAATCGCTGACGGCGGCGCTCGCGGCGGCCCTCGTCGCCGACAAAGCCGAGATCGCCGACGCGCTCCGCAAGGCCGGCGCCCGGCCGCCCATCGAGGTAGACGCCGCCACGCTCGAATCCTACGCGGGCAGCTACAAGAACGAGCAGGGCTTCGAGGTCAAGCTGGCCCTCAAGGACGGGCGACTGACGGCCGTCGTGCCGAACCAGCCCGTCGTCAACCTCATGCCCCTCGACAAAACCAGCTTCCGGCCGGCCGAGTTCGGGGGCCTTACCTTCTCGATGGTCGTCGAGGAAGACAAGGTCACGGGCTTCAACCTCAAGCAGGGGCCGACCACGACGCTCTTCAGGAAGCAGTAGCGGTCTGAGAAGCCGTAGCGGCCCGCGAGACCAGGGAAACCGCTCACCCCGCAAGCCGGAAGGTGCGAACCCCCATGAAAAGACACGCACTCGCTCTCATCTGTCTCTGCCTGCTGGCGGCCGAGGCGCCCGCGCAGAACTGGCCGCAGTTTCGCGGCCCCTCGGCCTCGGGCGTCGCCGAAGGCCACGCCGCACCCGTCAAATGGGACGCCACGAAATCGGAGAACGTCGTCTGGAAGACGCCGGTCCCCGGCCTGGCCCATTCGAGCCCGGTGGTGTGGGGCGACCGAGTCTTCGTCACCACGGCCGTCAGCAGCGACCCGAAGCCCGAGGCGCGCTTCGGCCTCTACGGCGACGTGGACCCGGTCAAGGACACCCCGAAGCACACCTGGAAGGTCTACGCGCTCGACAAGAAGACTGGGCGCGTCGTCTGGGATCGCGTGGCCTCTGAGGGCGTGCCGAAGGTCAAGCGCCACCCGAAGGCCACGCACGCATCCTCCACACCGGCCACAGACGGCAAACATCTCGTCGTCCTCTTCGGCTCCGAGGGGCTCTACTGCTACGACCTCTCGGGCAAGCTCCTCTGGAAACAGGACCTCGGCGTGCTCGACGCGGGCTGGTTCTACGACCCAGACTACCAGTGGGAGTACGCCAGCTCGCCCATCATCTACCGCGACCTCGTCATCGTCCAGGCCGACATCCAGAAGAACTCTTTCATCGCCGCCTACGACATCAAAACGGGCAAACAGGTCTGGAAGACCTCGCGCGACGAGATACCTTCCTGGGGCACGCCGACCGTCTACGAGGGCAAGGCGCGGGCCGAGCTGGTGACGAACGGGACGAAGGCCGCGCGCGGCTACGACCCGCTCACGGGCAAGGAGCTGTGGCGGCTCTCTCCCAACTCCGAGATCACGACGCCCACGCCCGTCGTCGGCCACGACCTCATCTACGTCACCAGCGGTTACCGTCCCTTGCAGCCCATCTACGCCATCCGCCCCGGCGCGGTCGGCGACATCTCGCTCAAGGACGGCAAGGAGTCTTCCGACCACGTCGCCTGGAGCAAGCAGCGCGGCGGCCCCTACATGCCGACGCCCATCGTCTACGGCGATTTGCTCTACACCTGCTCGAACAACGGAGTGCTCGCGGCCTACGACGCGAAGACCGGCGAGCGCGTCTACCAGCAGCGCCTCGCAGACCGCGGCGGCGCCTTCACGGCCTCGCCCGTCGCCTCTGACGGCAAGCTCTACCTGGCGAGCGAGGACGGCGAGGTCTTCGTCGTCCGCGCCGGCCGCAAGCACGAGCTGTTATCGGTCAACCCCGTCGGCGAGGTGCTGATGGCGACGCCGGCCGTCTCCGACGGCGTGCTCTACATCCGCGGCGTCAACCACGTCTTCGCCGTCGCCCAAAAGAAGTGACGAGTGACGAGTGATAAGTGACAAGAAAGAACTGTCTTCCTCTTGTCACTTATCACTCGTCACTCGTCACGATCTCTTGTCACTTGTCACTCGTCACTTGTCACGCTGAGGAGATTGAAGTGAAGAAGCTGAACGCAGTCACGGCGGGCCTGTTGGCCTGCCTGCTCTGGACGGGCGTGTTGGCGGCCGACTGGCCTCAGTGGCGCGGGGCCGACGGCTCCGGCGTCTCGGTCGAGACCGATTTGCCCGAGGAGTGGGGCGAGACGAAGAACGTCAAATGGAAGACGCCGATTCCTGGCAAGGGCCACTCGTCGCCGGTGGTGGCGGGCCGCCGCGTCTTCCTGACGACGGCCGTCGAGGGCGCAACGGTCCCCGGCGCGAAGGCCGCCACGCACCTGATTGACGGCAAGGAGTGGAAGCACCCCGACAGCGTCGGCGCCGACAAGAAGCACGCCTTCAAGCTGCTCGCGCTCGACCGCGCGACGGGCAAGGTCGTCTGGGAGCGCACGGCCTGGGAGGGCACGCCCTACGACGACCGCCACCGCAAGAGTTCCTACGCCGCGCCGACGCCCGCAACTGACGGCCGCGTCGTCTTCGCCTACTTCGGCGCCGAAGGGCTCTACGCCTACGACTACGACGGCAAGCTCCTCTGGAAGCAGGACGTGGGGCGCATCGGCACGGTCGGCATGGGCGCCGGCACCTCGCCCGTCCTCTTCGGCGACCTCGTCATCGTCCAGGCCGACGAGGAGAACGGCAAGGAGTCTTACATCGCGGCCTTCGAGAAGAAGACCGGCAAGCAGGTCTGGAAGACGCCGCGCAAGGTCCAGGTGAGCTGGGGCACGCCCGTCGTCATCAACACGGGCAAGCGCGCCGAGCTGATAGCGACCGGCACCGAATCGGTCGTCGCCTACGACCCGGCGACCGGCAAGGAGCTGTGGCGGACGCGCGGCGTCGAGTCGAACGCCATCCCCTCGCCCGTCTTCACGCGCGACCTGGTGGTGCTCTCGGCCGGCTACCCGTCGAAGGTTGCCTACGCCGTGCGGCTCGGCGCGAGCGGCGAGGTCAAGGAGTCGGACCACCTCTGGAAGTACACGAAGGGGACGGCCTACGTGCCCTCGCCGATCCTTTACGGCGATTACGTCTACCTGATGACCGACAAGGGGCTGCTGACCTGCCTCGACGCGAAGACGGGCGAGGTCAAGTACGAGGGCGGGCGCGTGCCCGTGCCGGCCACCTTCACGGCCTCGCCCGTCGCCTTCGGCGGCAAAATCCTGCTGACGAGCGAGGACGGCGACACCTTCCTCGTCAAGGCCGGGCCGAAGCACGAGGTGCTGCGCACGAACTCCGTGGGCGAGCCGGTCTACTCCTCGCCCGCCATCGCCGGCGGCACCATCTACATCCGCGGCGAGCGCCACCTCTTCGCCATCTCGAAGGCCGGTAAGTGAAGCGGGTTTAGTTTTTAGTTTTTAGCTCATGGGGACGGTGCCCGGCCCAGTCCCAAAACTAAAAACCGAAAACTAATTCGGCAGGAGATTTGAAAGAGATGATCGAGCAGACCGATTCGCGGAAGCCGTGGTTCCGCTCGTGGCCCTTTCTGGTGGCCGCCTCCGTCCTGCTGCCGCCGGTCGGCCTCGTCCTGATACTCACGAACCGCGACCTCGACGCGCCGGTCAAGGCGCTCGGCTCCGCGCTCGTCCTCCTGCTCGGCGGCCTCTACGCATTCCTCCTGCTCGCCCCTTCCGACGCGCCCGGCTCCGGCGACCACTTCGACGCGCTCGAACGACACCGAGAGGAGCAGCGCCGCTCGGCCCCGCCCGCCGGGGCGCAGGCGCTCGACTCGGCCGCACAGCCGGCCGCCGCCGACCCGGCCGCCGCCGAGGGCCAGGCGACGATTGCCGGGGCCGAGGGCGCGACGGCAGCGCAGCCGGCAGCCGCAGGGGCCGCAGGGGCCGGTGAAGCTGCGGGCGCCGGAACGGCCGCGGGCGCAGGGACGGGCGCGGGCGCCGGTGCCGCGCCGCGACGGCGCAACTACTGGACGCAGTTTCGCGGCCCCGCGCGCGACGGCCGCTACGATGAGCAGGCCCTCAAGCTCGACTGGCCCGCTTCGGGGCCGCCGCTGCTCTGGCGCCAGCCCGTCGGCGGCGGCTTCGCCTCGTTCTCCATAGCCAACGGCCTCGCCTACACCATCGAGCAGCGGCGCGGGCAGGAGGTGGTCGCCGCCTACCAGGTCGAGACGGGCCGCGAAGTCTGGACACACGGCTGGGAGGCCAGCTTCCGCGACTCGACCGGCGACGGCCCGCGCGCCACGCCGACCTGGGACGACGGGCGCGTCTACGCGCTGGGCGGCGCGGGCGAGTTGCGCTGCCTCGACGCGGCCACGGGCAGGCTCGTCTGGTCGAAGAACGTGCTGGCCGACAGCGGCGCCTCGAACCTGCCGTGGGGCACGGCCTCTTCGCCGCTGGTCTTCGACGACAAGGTCGTCGTGATGACGGGCGCGGGCGGCTCGAAGGCCGTGGCGGCCTACCACAAGGCGACGGGAGCGCCCGCATGGAAGGCCGTTCAGGACGACGCCTCCTACACGTCGCCGATGCTGTTGACGCTGGCCGGGCGCCGGCAGGTGCTCGTCGTCACGGCGCGGCGCGCGGCCGGGCTCGTGCCCGAGACGGGGGCGGTGCTCTGGGAGTTCCCGTGGTCCAACTCGGCGGGCATCAACGTGGCACAGCCCGTCGTGGTCTCGCCCGCGCGATTCCTGCTCTCGGCCGGCTACGGCAAGGGCGCGGCGCTCGTCGAAGTGTCGGGCTCGGGCGGCGCGATGTCGGCCGCGGCCGTCTGGCAGAACGGCACGATGCGGAACAAGTTCAACAGCTCGGTCTTCCACAACGGCCACGTCTATGGACTGAGCGAGGGGGTGCTGACTTGCGTCGAGGCGGCGACGGGCGAGCGGCGCTGGCAGGCGCGCGGCTACGGCTACGGCCAGTTGGTGCTGGCCGGCGGCCACCTCGTCGTGACGACCGACGAGGGCGAGGTGGCGGTGGTCCGCGCCGCGCCCGAAGGCCACTCGGAGGTCGCGCGCTTCAAGGCCCTCGAAGGGCAGACCTGGAACAACCCGGCCATCGCCGGCGGCCGCCTCCTGCTCCGCAACGCCGCCCAGATGGCCTGCTTCAAGCTCTCCGACTGAAGAGGGCCGCACCGCGTAGCCGGAAAGGGCCGGGGGCGGCGTCATGAGTCACCAACTCCTGACGCCGCCCCCGGCCTTTTTCGACGCGGGCGGACGGGCCCGCCCGTGCCGCTCAGTCCAGAGAGTATGAGGCCAGCGTCGTCTCGTCCTTGATGAGCAGGCGGCCGCCGAGCAGGACCGGGTGCGCCCAGGTCTGGCTCTGCGCGACCGCGTACTGCGCCGCCGGTTCGTACTCCTTCGCGGCCGTCGGCAGGACGAGAAGGGCCGCGTCGTTCGTCAGCGCCAGCAGCGTGCCCGCGGCGAGGACGAGCGAGGCGTTCTCGCCCGCGCGCCCCGGCCCCTGCCAGAGCGTCTTGCCAGTCGCCGCGTCGAGCGCGAACAGTTGCCCCTTCTTCCGCGAAGAAAAGCCGTAGAGCGTGCCGCCCTCGACCACGGGCGAGTTCATGTACAGCTCGTGCTCGCGGTTGCGCCAGACCTCCGCCGCCGCCCACGCGCCGCCCTGCCTCCCGGGCCGCACGGCCACCATCCCCTGCCCTTCGAGCGAGAAGATGACCGTGTCCTTGAAGACGACCGGCGTCACCGAGTTGGTGTCGTAAGAGGTTCTGGCCGGCAGCTTCCAGAGCACCTTTCCGTCGGCCGCCGATACCGAGACGAACTCCTTCTGTGTGAAGGTCAGGATTTGGCGCTCGCCGCCGAGCGTGGCCGCGACCGGCGACGAGTAGGCCGGCCCGTCCGCCGCGTAAGACCACTTGACGGCGCCGGTCGCGGCGTCGAAGGCCGTTAGCGCCCCGCCGTCGTGCCCGCCGACGTGCGCGATCAGCAGGCCGCCCTCGATGACGGGCGACATCGCCGTGCCGTAGAGCGGCGATGTCGAGGGGAACTGCCTGGCGAACTCCTTACGCCAGACGAGGCGGCCCGTCGCCGCGTCGTGCGCCGAGAGCGTGCCCGCGATGCCGAGCGTGTAGACGCGCCCCGCCGCGACGACCGGCGTTGACTTCGGCCCCTTGCCGTGCCCCCGCGCCGCCGGGTTCATCTGGTAGGCGATTGGCAGGGGCTCGCTCCGCCACAACTCTCTGCCCGTCGCCGCGTCGAGGCAGAGCAAAACTTCCGACTCGCCGAGCCGCGTGAAGTGGTAGACGCGCCCGCCCGCGGCGATTGGCGAAGAGTGGCCGACGCCGACCGTCACGCGCCAGCGCTCTTTCAACTCCTTCGGCCACGCCTTCGGCGCGGCAGCCGCGACCGCCACCCCGTCGCGGTTCGGCCCGCGCCACTGCGGCCACTCGGCCGGGGCAGGCGAAGAGGCGGGGGCCGGGACCGGCGCCCGCCCCCTCGTCTTCGTCGCCTGCGCCGCGCACCACGCGGCCCCGAGCGCGAGCGCCAAGAGTAGGCCGGTCGTCTTTCTCATCATCACAGACCCCTTCTACCCCGCGCCGCTCAGAACAGGAGGCGCGCGCCGAGTTGCAGGCGGCGCGGCTCGCGCGCGGAGGTGATGCGCCCGAACGAGGGCGAGCCGAGGAAGTTGTCGGGCTGGTTGAAGTTCGCGCGGTTGAAGAGGTTGAAGACCTCCGCCCGCAGTTGCAGGCTGAGGCGCTCGCCGAGCGCCGTGTTCTTCAGCAGCGATGCGTTGACGTTCTGAAAGCCCGGCCCTTCGAGCGTGTTGCGGCCGGCGTTGCCGAAGGTGCCCCGCGCCGGGAAGGCGAAGGCCGTCGTGTCGAACCATCGCTCGGGCGTCGGGTTCGGCAGGCGCGGGTCGCGGACGACGTTGGGGCGGTCGTTGGCGCCGAAGCCGAGCGTCGCGCGGCCGGTCCCGCTGTTGTCGAACTCGGGCAGGAGTGCCACGGTGAAGGGGCGCCCGGTTTGCAGCGTGACGATGCCGGCCGTCTGCCAGCCGGAGGCGAGCGTCGTCAGCCAGCCCGAGTCAGCGAGCAGGGCGCGCCCCCGCCCGAAAGGCAGGTCGTAGGAGTAGCTGGCCGCGAAGCGCTGGCGCACGTCGAAGTTCGAGCGGCCGCGCTCGGCCCGCAGGTCGTAGCTGTTCTGCGGGAAGTTCGGGTCGCCCGCGCTGGCGAAGAAGTTCGAGGCGTCGTCAACGGATTTCGAGAACGTGTAGGAGACGAGCGCCGCCAACCCCCGCGAGAGGCGCTGCTGGTAGCGCGCCTGCAAGGAGTGGTAGCTCGAAGAGGCGCGCGATTCGATGAGCGTCACGTCGTCGAAGCGCGGGTTGGGACGGGGGACGAAGGGCAGGCCCGGCGGCAGGGCCGCGGGCTGCGGCTGGTTGATGTCGCGCGCCGACAGCAGCTTCGTGCCCTTCGACCCGACGTAGGCCACCTCGAAGACGCCCCCGCGCCACAGCTCGCGCTGGACGTTCGCGTTCCAGTGCTGAAGGTAGGCCGTGCGCAGGTCGCGCTGGACGGCGAGCGCCGAGTCGGGCAGGGCGAAGGGGAAGAACGAGGGGAACGGGTTCTCGATGGTGAGCGGCAGCCCCGGCAGCGGGAAGAAGAGGTTGCTGTCGAAGAAGGGCGCGTTGAAGTAGAGCGCCTCGCCGGGCGCGAGCGGCGACTGGTCGTAGTAGACGCCGTAGCCGGCGCGCAGCACCGTCCGGCCCGCAGGGCCGAGCGTCCAGGCTAGCCCAACGCGCGGGGCGAAGTTGTTGCGGTCCGGCTCGTAGCCGGCGCGCGGCACGCCCCCGGTGCCGACGCGGGCGAGCGCGCCCGTCGTCTGGTCGTAGACGGCCGCGCGGTCGAAGGCGTCGACGGCCGGCGAGTTGTACTCGTAGCGCAGGCCGAGGTTGAGCGTGAGCGAAGGGCTCAGGCGGTAGCTGTCGTTGGCGAAGAAATTATAGCTCTCTGTCCGCAGGTGCTGTGCGTTGTCCACGCGCGCGGCGCCGGTGACGGTCGGCAGGCCGAGCAACAGGTCTGCGAGCGCGACGCCCGTGTAGGCGAAGGGAGTGAACTGAATGAAGCCGCGCGAGAGCACGTCGCGGAAGGCGTTCTGCTGGACGAAGCGGAGGTCGGCGCCGAATTTCAGGAGGTGGCGCCCGCCGGCGTAGGTCGCCGTGTCGAGCAACTGAAAGGTGTTGGTCGCGCTTCGCTGCGGGTTGTTCAGCTCATCGCCGAGCGGCGAAAAGCCCGTGACGGTGATGAAGCTCAGGCCGCGGTCGCGCGGGTCCGGGGAAACCTCTGGCAAACCGACCTGCTGATTGAGCGAGACCTCGCGGTTCTCCTGAAGCACGGCCGAGGAGACGCGGCTGAAGGCGAACCGCGCGTCGTTGACGAACGCGGGCGAGAAGACGTGCGTCAGCCCGACGAGCGCGTTCTGGCTGCGGCGCGGCACGTCGTTGCCGTAGCCGGGCACGGCCGAGTAGGTCTGGCCCGCGAACGGCTCGAAGAGGCGCCGGTCGCCGAAGCTGTAGCGGGCGACGAGGCTCGTCCGGTCCGTGAGCGTGTGGTCGAGTCGCACGTCGAAGTGGTCGTTGTCGTCGCGCTCGGTCGGCGACGAAACGAAGTTCTGGAACGGCACGTCGCGGTTGGGCAGCGGGTAGAGCGCGGCGACGCGGCGGCCGACGGCGCTCTGGAATTCGACGGGGATAACGCCCCCGGCGAAGGGCACGCCGAAGAAGGGGTTGAAGGGGCGCCCCAGAAGGCTCTGCGAGAAGTCTCCGTTGCGCTCGGCCAGCGTCGGCACGTTAGAGAGGCGCGTGATGCCGCGGCGCGAGCGCGTGCCCTCGTAGTCGGCGAAGAAGAAGGTGCGGTCTTTAACTACGGGTCCGCCGACGGAGAATCCGAACTGGTTGCGGACGTGCTTCGGGGCGGGCTGGTCGGCGGGCGCGAAGAAGTTGCGCGCGTCGAAGGCCGCGTTGCGGTGATACTCGTAGAGCGAGCCCGTGAAGCGGTTGGTGCCGCTCTTGGTGACGACGTTGACCTGTGCCCCGGCGTTGCGGCCGAAGGTGGCGTCGTAGGTCGAGGTGGCGGCCTCGAACTCGCGGATGGCGTCGACGGGCGGCCTCACGCCGAAGGTGTTCAGCTTCGGGTCGGCGTTGTAGACGCCATCGAGCAGGAAGTTGTTCGAGTCCTCGCGGGCGCCGTTGACCGAGAAGGCGAAGTCGCCGCGCACAGACCCGGCCGAGCCCTCGGCCGGCGGCTGCGCGCCCGGCACGAGCAAATTCAGCTCGTAGAAGTTGCGCCCGTCTAGCGGCAGGCTCTCTATCTGTCGATTCCCGATGACTGTGCTGAGCGCCGGCGTGTCGCGCCGCAGCTCGTCCGGCGGCGCGAGGATCGTGTAAGGGTCGGTCTGCCCTAACTCCGCGGCCAGCGTCACGTCTACCCTCGCCACCTGATTCACGCTGACCGTGATGCTGTTGGCGTACCTGGCGAAGCCGGACTGGGCGACCTCGACTCGGTACGAGCCGGGCGGCAGCGGCGAGACCGTGTACTGCCCCTCGGAATCGGTCCGGACGACGCGCCGCTCGTTCGTCCCTTCGTTGGTCGCAGCCACTTCGGCGCCCTGCACGACGGCGCCGTTCGTGTCTGTGACGGTGCCGCGAATTGAGGCGCGGCTGGTCTGGGCCGCGGCCGTGCCGGGCGCGGCAAGTAGGGCCAACGTGAGCGCCAGCGCCAGCAGGCGGGCGAGGGCGGCCGGGGAGTTGTGCTTCACGAAGAGTTCTCCTTAAAGGCTTGCGAGCGCGGGCGGTCAGAAACGGGAAACGAACGGGGCCGGTGCGCCGTTCGGCTATTATCAACACTGCGGCGCCGGGCGGTGTAAACAAGCTGTAAAAGAAACGGGCGGGCTGTCAATCTTGTAAACGCGGCGCCGATTTTCGCCCCTCCCGGCGGGGCCGGCTGCTAGAATGACCGGACCCTCCGCGCCCGAGAGCGCGCACGAACAGACGGAGGAGACCGACAGATGCTCTACCCGAAATCATCCCCCGCGCGGGCTCGCGGGCTCTTGGGCCGGCTCGCCCGCGCCATCGGAATCATGGACGCCCGCCGGCTCGCACTCGCCTTCGCCTGCGTCGTCGCGGCTTCGGCCTTCGCTCACGCGCAGACGACGAGCACGCTGACGGGCGAGGTGCGCGACACCAACGGCGCGCTCGTCGAGGGCGCCTCGGTCACGGCCCGGAGCCTTGAGACCAACCAGGCCCGCACCGTGCAGAGCGGCGCGGAGGGGCGCTACACCTTCCCCGCCCTGCCCGTCGGCGCCTACGAGGTGCAAACCGAGAAGGCCGGCTTCCGCCAGACGACCGAGCGCATCCGGCTGAGCGTGGGCGAGACGGCCACGCTCAACCTGACGGTGGCCGTGGCGGGCCTCGACGAGTCGGTGACGGTAACGGACGAGGGGGCGGCAGTCAACACGCAGACGCAGGAGCTGAGCTACCTCGTCGGCGAGCGACTGATCCGCGACCTCCCGCTGAACGGCCGCAACTACACGGACCTCGCGCTTCTCCAGCCGGGCGTCATCGGCTATCCGCACCGCGACGGCGGCTCGGTCGTCGCCCACGGCCTCGGCATCAGCGTCAACGGGCAGGACCCGCGCTCGAACGTCTACCTGCTCGACGGCACGCCGCAGAACGACTTCACCAACGGCCCGGCCGGCAGCGCCGCCGGCACCTCGCTCGGGCAGGAGACCATCCGCGAGTTTCGCGTCGAGGCCAACAGCTACAGCGCCGAGTACGGCCGCAACTTCGGCGGGCAGATCAACGCCGTCACCAAGAGCGGCACCAACGAGTTCCGCGGCTCGCTCTACGAGTATCACCGCAACGACAATCTCGACGCCCGCAACTTCTTCGACCCGGCCCGCAAGCCGGAGTTCCGGCGCAACCAGTTCGGCGGCTCCGTCGGCGGCCCCGTCCGGCGCGACCGCCTCTTCTTCTTCTTCGGCTACGAGTCTCTGCGCGAGAACCTCGGCCGCACCGTCTCGACGGTCGTGCCCGACGCGGCGGCGCGCGCCGGCGTGCTGCCGAACCCGAACGCGCCCGGCCAGACCATCAACGTCGCCGTCAGTCCGGTCGTCCGCCCCTACCTCGACGAGTTCCCGCTGCCGAACGGGCCGAACCTCGGCGGGGGCCTCGCGGCCTACAGCTTCGGCTTCGACCAGCGGCTCCGCCAGCACTTCCTGCAAGGCCGGGTCGACTACAACCGCAGCGACCGCGACCAGTTCTTCGCCCGCTACACCTTCGACGACGCCGACCAGCTCCTGCCGACAGACTTCCCGCAGTTCCCGCGCACCTTTCTCTCGCGCAACCAGTTCTTCACCGGCGAGTACCGGCAGACTTTGACGGCGAACACCCTCAACACCTTCCGCCTCAACTTCAGCCGGACGCACATCGGCCAGAACGTCGAGGCCAACACCACCCAGGCCGGCCTCGTGCCCTTCGTGCCGGGCAACGACATCATCGGCGCCATAGACATCGGCGGCGTCCCGCGCTTCGGCCCGCAGTCTTCGGGGAACCTGCGCCTGACGCAGAACGTCTACGGCTTCGAGCACGGCCTCGTCCACAGCCGCGGCCGTCACCTCGTCAAGGCCGGCGCGCTCGCCGAGCACTACCGCGACAACATGTTCAACCCGACCTTCGGGAACGGCATCTTCACCTTCGGCAGCCTGCGCGACTTCCTTGAGAACCGCCCGCAGCGTTTCGTCGGCCTCACGCCCGAGGCCGCGCTCGACCGCTACTGGCGCTTCACCCTCTTCGGCTTCTACGTCCAGGACACCTACCGCGCCGCCCCGCGCCTGACCATAAACGCCGGCCTCCGTTACGAGTTTACGACGATGCCCGTAGACATCTACGGGCGCGACTCGGCGCTGCCCGACCTGCTCGACCGCGCGCCGACCACGGGCCAGCTCTACGAGAACCCGACGCTTAAGAACCTGAGCCCGCGCGTCGGCTTCGCCTGGGACGTGTTCGGCGACGGCCGTACTTCGCTGCGCGGCGGCTTCGGCGTCTACTTCAACACCAACAACCAGCAGAACCTGATCGTGACGGTGACGAACCCGCCGGCCACGCCGCGCCCCGTCATCAACAACCCCACGTTCCCCGTCCCGAACTTCCGCGGCTCGCTCTCGATCCGGCCAGTGCAGTACGACCTCAAGAGCCCCTATCTTCAGATGTGGAATCTGAACCTTCAGCGCGAGCTGTGGTTCGACACCGTGATGACCCTGGGTTACGCCGGCTCGCGCGGCGTCCATCTCCTCAGAAGCGCCGACGTGAACATCCCCACGCCCGTCGTCCGCGAGGACGGCACGCCCTTCTGGCCCGCCGGCCAGCCGCGCCCGAACACGGCCTTCACCACGGTCGAGCTGAAGTCGAGCGACGGCAACTCCTGGTACAACGCGCTGATCTTCGAGTTACGCAAGAGGTTCTCGCACGGCCTCTCGGCCCAGTCTTCCTACACCTTCTCGCGCAACATCGACACCACGCAGGCTTCGACCTTCTTCTCCGACGCGACCAACGGGACGACCTCGGCCTTCCCGGAGTTCCCCGGCCTCAACTACAACAAGGGGCTGGCCGACTACCACGCCAAGCACAACTGGGTGGTCAACTTCACCTACTCGCTCCCCTTCGGCCGCGACGCCGACGGCCTGCGCGGCCTGCTCGCCGACGGTTGGCAGCTCGCCGGCATCGGGCAGATGCGCAGCGGCAATCCGCTGACCGTCTTCGTCCAGCGCAACCGCTCGCGCTCGCAGTGGTCGCCGTCGCTGGCGCCCGGCGTCGGCTTCGACCGCCCGAGCATCGCGCCCGGCTTCACCTACGCCGACGCCGTCACCGGCAACCCCGATCAGTACTTCAACCCGGCGGCCTTCGTCCTCCAGCCGGCCGGCACGCTCGGCAACCTCGGCCGCGGGGCGCTCATCGGCCCCAACCTCAAGACCTTCGACCTCTCGGCCGTCAAGAACACGCGCGTCCCCGCCTTCGGCGAGAACGCCTTCCTACAGCTCCGCGTCGAAGCCTTCAACGTCTTCAACCGGACCAACTTCGGCAACCCGAGCCTGATCGCCTTCGTCGGAGCGGCCAACAACGAGCAGCCGCTCCCGACCTTCGGGCGCATCCGCTCGACCGTCACCTCGTCGCGCCAGATTCAACTCGGCGTCAGACTGAACTTTTGACGTGAATCGTAAATCGTAAATCGTGACCGGAAGTTACCTGCTGTCGGCCGCCGATCATCGGCGGACGGTGACAGGTGACCGACGGTTGATGACTGAAAACCGTCTTCTCGATTTACGATTTACGATTTACGATTTACGACTCATATGCTCTGGATCATCTTCGCTTTGGGGGCGGCGCTGGCGTGGGGGCTGTACGGGCCGGTGCTGCATCAGGGGCAGGTTCAGTTGGGCAACCCGATGCGGGCGCTGCTGTGCGTGGGCTTCGCCTACTTCCTGATCGGGGTGCTGGTGCCGGTGGCTACTCTGTCGGCACAAACCGGGGGCCTGGGCGGGTTCACGATGAGGGGCTCGGTGGCGGCGGGCGCGGGCGGGGTGCTCGGGGCGCTCGGGGCGGTCTGCATCATCTTCGCGTTCCGCAGCGGCGGGCTGCCGACCTACGTGATGCCGCTCGTCTTCGCCGGCGCCCCGCTCGTCAACGTCCTCTTCTCGATGCTGCTGCACCCGCCGAAAGTCGCGCCGAGCCCGCTCCTCTACGTCGGCTTCGTCCTCGCCGCGGCCGGCGCCGGGATGGTGCTCTACTTCAAGCCGCAGTCTTGAGAGAGTTTCCAGTTTCTAGTTTTTAGCTTTTAGCTTAGAGCGACGACAAGAACTTCCGGCCAGGAAATTCGTGCTCAAGGCCGCCAACTAAAAACTAGAAACTGAAACCTCTTCAGCTCCCTGCGAGGGCGGACTCGACGGCCTGCGTCACCTTCTCCGACTCGGGCTTGTCGGCCGACTCGAAGCGGGCGACGACGCGGCCGTCCTTGCCGACGAGGAACTTGTTGAAGTTCCACTTGACCTCGCCGGCGAAGCCGGGGTTGGTCGCCTCGTCAGTGAGGTGTTGATAGAGCGGGTGCTTGTCGTCGCCCTTGACCGAAATCTTGGCGAAGACGGGGAAGTTCACGCCGTAGTTGAGTCGGCAGAAGTCCTGTATCTGCTCGTCCGTGCCCGGCTCCTGCCCGCCGAAGTTGTTGGCCGGGAAGCCGAGGACGACGAAGCCGCGGTCCCTGTAACGCTCGTAGAGCTTTTGCAGCCCGTCGTACTGCGGCGTGTAGCCGCACTTGCTCGCCACGTTGACCAGCATCACGACCTTGCCGCGGTAATCCGCCAGGCTCACGTCGCGCCCCTTCGCGTCCTTCACCGTGTAATCGTACAAAGTCCTGCCCTCCGCGGCGGCGGCTCGCTGCGGCTCGCTGCTCGCTGCGCCCCGCGTGAAAAAGTAAGTGCCGCCCGCCACGACGGCGAGCGCCCCCAGAATCAACCCGGCCAGTTTCAATCTCATCTTCGTCCCCCCTCGCGGCCGGGCCGCCCGCGCGCCCGCGGCCCCGACCCTGTTCAGCGCCTCGCGCGCTTACCGACGCAGTATAGATGCCCGGACGTGCGGAGGAAAATCTGCCCCTCGCTGACGGCGGGCGAGCTGAGACAGTATTCGCCGAGGTCGTTCTCGGCCAGCAGCTCGAACTTCGGCCCGGCCGCGAAGACCGAGGTCAGGCCGTCCTCGTTCGTCACGTAGAGGCGGCCGTCGGCCAGCACGGGCGAGGCGCTGTAGGTGCCGGGCCGGAGGCGCTGCTGGCCGTAGACCTCTTCGCCGGTCCGGGCGTCGAAGCAAAAGACGATGCCGCGGTCGTTGACGACGTAGAGGTACTTGCCGTCGGTCGTCGGCGTCGGCACGTCCGGCCCGTTCGGCGTGGACCACAGCAGGTGCGTTTTAGTCACGTCGCCGCGCCCGCCCGCGCGGAAGGCTTGCAGCGGCTTGACGCGCGAGGGGACGTAGACCACGCCGCCGTGGACGACCGGCGAGGCGACGACGCGGTAGAAGGGGTTGCGCTCGGGGTTGAGGCCGCCCGCGCGCCACAGCTCCCGGCCCGTGGCCGGGTCGTGCCCGGTCACGTAGTCGCCGCCCGAGACGACGATCTCGGCCGCGCCGCCCGCGCGCACCAGCGCAGGCGTCGTGTAAGAGTCGGGCGACTCGCGCACGGCGTCGGTCGGGCGCTCGACGCGCCAGAGGGTCTTGCCGGTCCGGCCGTCCACCCGCAACAGGTAGGAGGGGTCGTCCGTGTTCATCCCGTGCAGGACCTGGACGAAGAGCGAGCCATCGTGAAGCAGCGGCGACGAGGCGTAGCCCCACATGAGCCCGAACTGCCCGTACTCCTTCTGCAAGTCGCGCGACCACAGCTCGCGCCCTGAGAAGTCGAAAGCCTTGAGCACGCCGGTCCCCGTCATCGCCCAGACGGCGCGGCCGTCGGTGACGGGCGAGGGCGACGACATGTTGTGCTTGCGCATCTTGATGTTGCCGCCCCCGAGCCGCCGCTTCCACACCACCGAGCCCTTCGCGCGGTCGACCGACCAGAGTTGTAGGTCGTCTCCCTCGGCCGCGGTGAGGAAGACGCGCCCGCCCCAGACCACCGGCGTCGAGCCCGAAAGGCCCGGCAGCGGCAGGCGCCACGTCACGTTCTCCGTCGTCGTCCACTTAAAGGGCAGGCCGCGCTCGGCGCTCGCGCCGTTTAATGACGGCCCGCGCCACTGCGGCCAGTCGCGCGCCTGCGCCTCCGCTGCCGCCAGCGCGACGACGCACAAAATCAGGGCGAGCCTTCTCTTCATCATTGCTTCTCTCACCTCCGGCCGGAATGGGGTCCGAAAATTTTAACCCGGCCGCGGGCGCGCGTTTGTAAAACCTCGCGCGCCGGAGGCGGGCGGCCCGTCGCCCTCAGTCGTCGAGCGCGCCCTTGAAGAGCGGCTGGCCGGCGAGCGAGGTGTAGAAGCCGTAGGCCAGCAGCGAGAGCGTGACGGCGAGCGCGAAGACGGTTGCAGTCGAGTGCCAGGCCCAAAGCTCCGGCGTCATGGGGAAGAAGAAGAAGGTGAGCGCGAAGAACTGCGTGAAGACGGCCGCGAGCAGCCCGAAGCGGCTCAGGATGAGCAGCGTCAGCGCGCCGCTGGCCGCGCCGAAGAGGGCGTCAATCAAAGGGTACCGGCTCGTAAGCGACGTGAGCAGCGCGAGCAGCGCGAGCAGGACCGCGACGGCCGCCCACTCGCGCCGGAGCAGGATGGTGAAGAGCAGCAGGAGAAAGACGAACCCGGCCGGGAAGACCAGCGCGTTCTGCACCTGCGCCGAGAGGGCGCCGACCGTCTGCGAGACGCCCACCAGCGCCCCGAGCGGCGTCAGGATCGGCGGCCGCGGCGGCAGCCCCAGCCACCCCGGCAGCGAGTTCTGCGCGAACCCGAGCAGCGTCAGCCCGTAGCCGAAGGCCGCCCCGAGCAGCAGGTCGCGCCCGACCAGCGGGTTGCGGTAGTCGCCCGCCAGCAGGCGGTTCCAAGAGATGACGCGCGTCGGCCAGCGGCGGCGCAGGAAAGGCTCAAGCGCCACGTAGACCAGCCAGAAGATGGCCGAGATCAAGAGCGAGATAGCCAGCGCCTCGATGAACATCGTGAACTCGCCGGCCAGGTCGGCGACGTGGCGCGCCGCTATCGGCCACGACCCGCCGACGACCAGGAAGACGAAGGCCGCCAGCCGGAAGGCCCCGCGCCGGTCGCCACGCCCGAGCCGCAGGTTGCGCCGCGCCAGCAGCAAAGCCCCGACCAGGATGACGACGAAGATCAGGATGGCGATGCCGAGCGCCGCCCGCTCGCCGGCCGAGGTTCGGAACTCCTGCTGGCGCGAGGGCACGTCCCAGGGGTTGACGACCTGAAAGTGTACCAGCCGGCCGCCGAGCGCCGCGGCCTCGATGCGGACGGGGGTATCTGGCTGCTCGGGGTAGACGCCCTCCCAGGCCGCCTGCTCGTCGAAGGGCTGGGGCGGGAGCCAGCGCGGCTCCGCCGGTTGCAGGTTCGCGCTCTCCAGCCCGGCCTCGCGCAGCAGCGAAGGCCAGTCGAAGGGGGGCGCGCCGGCCGCCCGCGCCTCGGCCCGCACCTGCTCCGGCACCCCGTAAAAGGCCAGCAGCCGCCCCTTCGTGTCGAGCCACACGCCCGCCATCCCTGAGACGGCGCGCGGCGGGTCGTTGCGCGTCACGGCCCGCACGTTGTAGGGCACCAGCGGGCGCGGGCTCTGCCTGTACCAGTAGCCGACCAGCGCTGGCCGGCCCGTCGCCAGTCGGTCCCATCGGCCGGCCGAGCGGTCGCGCGCCTCGACGTAATCCCTGTACTCCTCGTCGTAGTAGAAACCCTGCGCGTAGTCGGCCGCCGCGCCGTAGCCGAAGCGGGCCGAGAGTTCGCGCGCACGCTCCTGCAACCCCTGCGCCGACCGCTCAAGCGGCACGCGGTTGTGGGCCAGCTCGCGCCCCGACCAGAAGAACAGCGCGCCTATGAACGCGAGCGAGAGGGCGAGCAGGGCGGCGGCCGTCGCGGGTTTGAGCGCGCCGACCTTTGGGGCGGCGGCGACCATCTCGGGCGAGGGCGTCTCGCCGGCGGCGAGCGCCGCGGCCAGTGGGTCTCCGCCCGGCAGGGCCGCGGCCACCTGTAGGGCGCCGGCCGGGCGGTCCTTCGGGTCCGCGGCGATGCAGCGCAGGATGACGCGCTCGACGAGCGGGTCGAGGTCGCGCACGATGGCCGAGGGCGCCTCGGGCAGCGTCTCGCTGCGGCGCAGGCGGACGAGCGCCTGAAGCGAGTCGGCCTTGAAAGCCTTGCGGCCCGTGAACAGCTCGTAGAGGATGAGGCCGAGCGAGTAGATGTCGCTGCGCTGCGTCAGCTCGCGGCCGCGGAACTGCTCGGGCGACATGTACTCGGGCGTGCCCTCGACGGCGTGCTCTTCGCGGAACTCCTCGGCCAGGCCGGCCAGGCCGAAGTCCATGATGCGCACGTCGCCGCGCTCGTCAATCATGACGTTGCCGGGCTTGAGGTCGCGGTGGAGGATGCCGGCCTCGTGCGCGGCGGCGAGGCCGGCGCAGAGCTGGCGGGCCACTTCGAGCGCCTTGTCGTGCGGCAGGCGCCCGAACCGCTTGATGACCGAAGACAGTTCCTCGCCGCGCACGTACTCCATCGAGAGGAACGGCAGCCCCTCGGCCTCGCCGATGTCGTAGACGCGGCAGACGTTGCGGTGGGCGGTCTGGCGCGCCACCCGCACCTCGCGGTGAAAGCGTGCGAGGGCCGCGCCGTCGGCCGTGAGCTGCTCGGGCAGGAACTTGAGCGCCACCATCTGGCCGAGCCGCAGGTCTTCGGCCTTGTAGACCTCGCCCATGCCGCCGCGGCCGAGCAGGCCGACGATGCGGTAGCGTTCGCCGAGCATCGTGCCGGCGACGAAGCGCGCGTGCTCGATTGAGTCGAGCGAGGTGAAGGTGGTCGGCGGGCGCGAGGTGTGGACCGAGCCGCGTCCCGACGAGGGCGGCACGGCGGCGGCCGGAGTCCGCGGCTGGTCCGCGGCGTGGAAGTTCGGCACGCGCCCGGACGAGGGCAGGTCCGAGAGTTTGCGCGTCGGCTCGTAAGGCTCTTCGACCGACGCGCCGCACGATGGGCACGTCGGCGCCGAGTCGTCAACGATCTCCTGCGTGCAGGCCGGGCACCTCATGGGCGCGGGATTGTATCACCGAGCGCGGGCGAAGGATGAGGGAAAGGCACGTCGGGGCGGGCGGCCTAATCCGGCCCGCGCCCCTCGGCCGCGGAACCCTCCTTCTTCGCTTCGCCAACCGGCTCGGCGAAGCGGGCGCGGAAGTCCGGGGAGCGGCGGCGTAAGCTCAGCCAGTCCTCGAAGATGGAGGGCTGGTTGAGCCAGACCGTGAACCACTCGGCGATCTCGGCCTTCTCGGCCCGCTTTCGCTCGTTGACCGAGGCGTTGCCGGCGATCATCTGCGCGCGCCGCTTGCCCTTGAGCACCGTCTCGCGGACGCGGCGCAGGCCCTCCTGGTCGCCGTCCTTCTCGAACCGGCGGCGCAGGTTGTCGAGCCGGCGGAGCGAGGCGGCGGCCTCGTCGAAGGTCGAAAACTTGAGGACGTTGCGGAACATCGCGTCGTAGGGGCCGGCGAGCCGCAGCCGCGCGTCGAGTTCGAGGATTTCGGCGTGGCGCAGCTCTGCCCCCTCGTCGGCCAGAAGCCGCGCGACGCGGGCCGGCGTCTCGACCGCGCCCTCGCCGAAGCGGCCGCGCACGGCCTCCATCACCGCCTCGATCTCGGTAGCCCCGACCGATTCACAGTCGAGCCGCTCCCAGACCTCGATCATCAGTTCGCGCTTGGTCCGCGCAGTCCATCTCGTCTCGCTCATCGCGGCCCGAGCTTACGGCGCGCCCCGGCCCCGTGGCAAATTCGCGGGCCGCCGCGCGGCCGGCGGGCCCGTTAACCGCCCGCGCCACGTCTGGGTTAAAATGCGTCTTTTACGCCGATGTCTCACGAGACGACAAACATGGAGGAGGCGCGCAGAGCGCTGAGCGGATTCTTCGGGTTCGAGGAGTTCCGCGCGGGGCAGCGCGAGGTGGTCGAGTCGGTGCTCGAAGGGCACGACACCGTGGTCGTGATGCCGACGGGCGGCGGCAAGTCGCTCTGCTACCAGTTGCCGGCCCTGATGCGGGGCGGCGTGACAATCGTCGTCTCGCCGCTCATCGCGCTGATGAAGGATCAGGTGGACGCGCTGCACGCGCGGGGCCTGCCCGCCACCTTCATCAACAGCTCGGTGGAGTTCGAGGAGCAAAAGGAGCGCATCGCCGGCCTCCGGCGCGGCCAGTTCAAGCTGGTCTACGTCGCGCCCGAGCGGTTCCGCAGCAACCACTTCGTCGAGACTCTGGAGCGTGCCGAAATCTCCCTCTTCGCAGTGGACGAGGCCCACTGCATCTCGCAGTGGGGCCACGACTTCAGGCCCGACTATTTGCGCCTGCAAGCCTTCCGCGAGCGCATCGGCAGCCCGCAGACCATCGCGCTCACAGCGACCGCCACGCCGCACGTCCGCTCCGACATCGTCGAGCAGCTTCGCTTGCGCGAGCCGCGCGCCTTCGTCTCCGGCTTCGACCGCCCGAACCTCTCAATCGCCGTCGTCCACACCGAGCGCGAGCGCGAGAAGATCGCCCGCGTCCGCCAGCTCGCCGCCGAGTACGCGGGGCAGTCGGGCATCGTCTACGCCTCGACGCGCAAGGCCGTCGAGCAGGTGACGCGCAAACTTCAGGAGGCGCGCCTCTCGGTTGTCGGCTACCACGCCGGGATGAGCGACGAGGAGCGCGTGCGGGCGCAGGACGATTTCATGTCGGGGCGGCGGCAGATGATCGTCGCCACCAACGCCTTCGGCATGGGCATCGACAAGCCCGACATCCGGTTCGTCGCCCACTACCAGATGCCCGGCTCCATCGAGGCTTACTACCAGGAGATCGGGCGCGCGGGCCGCGACGGGAACCCTTCCGTCTGCCTGCTCCTCTTCAACTACGCAGACAAGCGGACGCAGGACTACTTCATCGAGGGCTCTTACCCGCCGCCCGAGCTGATCGCGCGCGTCTACGAGGCGCTCGTGGGCACGGGCGAGCGCCGCATCGAGCTCTCGACGCGAGAGATCGCCCAGCGCGCCGGCATCCGCAACGAGATGGCCGTCCAGTCGGCCCTCATCACTCTGGAGAAGGCCGGCCACATCGAGCGCGGCGCGGGCAACGAGAACCACGCCTCTCTGCGCCTGCTGATGCCGGCGCACCTGGCGCGCGAGGCCGTGGCGGCGCGGCGCTCGGCGCAGCTCAAACAGTCGCTCTTCGTCCTGCTCGGCGGCTTCGAGGTTGACGACCGCTCCGAGGCCGAAGTTGACCTGAACGAGTTCGCCGCGGCGACCGGGCTCGAACTCTCGGCGGCGAGACGCTCGCTGTCGTCACTGGCCGAGGCCGGAATCCTGGGCTACCGGCCGGCGCGGCGCACGCGCGGCCTCCGTATGCTCGACGAGCAGCCCGTCAGCCGCCTCCGCATCCGGCCCGAAGACCTCGCACGCCGCGCCGCGCTCGAACAGCGCAAGCTGCGCGAGATGATCTCCTTCTGCTACGCCGAGGGCTGCTACCGCGCCTTCATCCTCGACTACTTCGGCGACCGCTCGCACCTGCCGGCCTGCGGCACCTGCGGCAACTGTCTGCTCCGCGCGCGGCGCGGCGAGGCGGAACAGGCCACGGCCGCGGCCGGCTCGGGACGGCCCCCCCTCGCCCCCGCGACCGAGCTCGACAGGTTCGTGCGCGAGCACGTCCCTTTCGCCCTCGACCTCGAAGAGGAGTTGGGCGCGCAGTCGCGCCGGCGCCGCTCGCGCGAGGCCGCCGAGGCGCCGGGCGGCGCGGGCGAGTTCGAGGATGACGAGGCCGCGGCCTCCGTCCGGATCAACGAGCCGCGCGAGCTGACGGCCGACGAGCAGCTCGCCGTCAGGAAAATCCTGGCCTGCGCGGCGCGGATGAACGGCCGCTTCGGAAAGGCGATGCTGGCCTCTACGCTGCGCGGCTCGCGCTCGGCCAAGCTCACGCAGGCCGGGCTCGACCGGCTCTCAACCTTCGGCATCCTCTCGGGGATGACGCAGGACGAGATACTGCTCTACGTTGACGCGCTCGTCGCGGCCGGCTGCCTGCAAGTGACGGGCGACGCCTACCCGACCGTCGCCCTCACGGGCGCGGGCGCCGAGGTGATGCGCGAGCGCGCCGAGGCGCGACTCCCCCTGCCCCCGCTGATACCAGCGCCGGCGACGGGGGCAGGACGCGCGCGTTCGTCCTCCTCCTCCCCTTCTTCGCTCGCCGCCGGGCAGCCGAAGACGAGCACGGTGGACGAGACCTGGGCGCTCTACGAGCAGGGCCTCTCAGTCGAGGAGATTTGCCAGCAGCGCGGCCTGACCGAGATGACGGTCGAGAAGCACCTGGCCGACTGCATAGCCGAGGGGCGGCCCTTCGACCTCTCGCGCCACCTGACCGAGGCGGACCGAGCCGAGATCGTCCGCGCCGTCGAGCACCTCGGCGCCGACAGGCTCAAGCCGCTGCGCGAGGCTTTGCCGCGCCACATCACCTACCGCATGATCCGCTTCGCCGTCGCCGACCTCCGCCGCGCGCGGGGCGGCGCTTAAGTCTCCCGCGCGGGGCGGGGCTCAACTCTTACGGCAATCGCCCGCGGCCCCGCCCCAACGCCCGGCTCGTCAGGCGTTGACGGCGTCGTTGAAGCCGCGGTAATTCTCGGGGCCGGTGCGCGGCGCGGCTGGACGGAACGGGCGGTGGCGGCGAATGCGGCTGAAGACGAAGAGGTTGAAGAAGTGCATCGCGCCGAGCACGAGCAGCACCAGCCCGACCTTCCACGACAAAGCCTCGATCCCCTCGCGCGCCGTCTCGACCGCGTAGCCGATCCTGAGCGCGAGCGTCATGTAGCCGAAGTTGATGAGGTAGAAGCCGACGACCAGGAGGTGGTTGACCGAGTCGGCCAAACCCTCGTTGCCGTGGAACACGTCCACGAGAAAGACCCGGCCGTTCTTGTGGAGCGTCCGCGCGACCCAGACCGTGAGGCCGACGCTGATGCAGACGTAAGACAGGTAGGTGAAGACGATGGTGTTCATCTCAGGCTCCCTTCGCGGCTGACGTTTTGGTTCGCGCGGGCGGCCCCCTCGCGGGGCCGCCCGCGCCTTCTCCGTCCGCCGAGCCACGACTTCAACCGCCGTGCCGCGCGCGAGGCGCGAGCGTCGCCCGTCCTCACCGCGCTTTTCGCCCGCCTTTCACCGACTGCCCTGTGGCGCAACGCCGACGCCGTGCTAGAGTCTTCGCATAACGCCAAGACAGTTGAGACGAGTGAGACTAGCCAGAAGTGACGAGCGGCCGAGATTGACGGCCGAGGCCAACGGCAGCGACTAACGGCAGCGACTAACGGCAGCGGCCGGCTGAGGCCGGCAGGCGCGAGGAGCGACAGGATGAGCCGCGACCCGAACACAGACCCGAACACGGACCCGCCGCGAGACCCCGCGCGGCCCGACGTTCCGCCCGCCGAGCCGTCCGACCCGGCGCAGCCCGAACCGCCTCCCCTTCCGCCCGACGCCCCGGCCCCCGCGCCCGTCAGCGAGCCCGGCGAGCCCCGCCCCCCGGTCGGCGACCCGGCCCCGGCCGAGCCTACGCGCCTCGTCTGAGGCCGGCGCCTTATCCCCGGCGCGTACTCGTTACAGTGCGTGCCGCGCGCCTCCCCGCGCTTCTTCGCGCACGCGGCGCTATTCCTTCGCGCGCGTTAAATCCTTTATAATCGCGGCCGGACAGTTCCCCTCCGAAGCGGCTTCGATGGAGACCATCGGCGACAGTAGACTCAGGACCGCACCGGGCGCGCGCGCCGCGGACTCGCACGTGCCCGCGCAGGCGCTCGCCCCTCTGCTCGAAGAGGCCGCGCGCCTCGTCCGCTCCAGGCCATTTCGCCCCCACCCGCGCTTCGCTAACGGCCACGCGCAGACCATCTACGCCGCGCTCGCCCCGCGCCGCGACGAGCCCGACGCGCCCCACGGCGTCAGGCGCGAGTCGCGCCTCTTCGAGGTCGAGCCGGGCGTCCGCGTCCGCCTCGAATGTCGCTGGCAGGAGCGGCCGCAGGACGGCCCGACCGTCATCATCATCCACGGCCTCGAAGGCTCGGCCGACTCGCACTACGTCCGCGGCACCGCCGCGAAGGCCGTCGCCGCGGGCTTCAACGCCGTCGGCTTCAACATGCGCAACTGCGGCGGCACCGAACACCTGACGCCGACGCTCTACCACAGCGGGCTGACGAGCGACATCCACCGCGTTCTGGTCGGCCTCGCCGAGCAGGACGGGTTGGCGGAAATCTATCTCGCCGGCTTCTCGATGAGCGGCAACATGGTCCTGAAGCTGGCGGGCGAGTACCGCGGGGAGGTGCCGTCGGCGCTCGGCGGCGTGGCGGCCGTCTCGCCCTCGATAGAGCTGAACGCCTGCGCGGCGCACATCGAGCGGCGGGCCAACTGGCTCTACCGCCAGTCTTTCATGCGGAGCCTCAGGCGGCGCGTGCGCAAAAAGCGCGCCCTCTACCCGGACCTCTACGACACGCGCGGGCTCTGGCGCGTCCGCACCGTGCGCCAGTTCGACGAGCGGTTCACCGCCCCGGCCGGCGGCTACGCCGACGCCACCGACTACTACGACCGCGCCAGCTCCCTCCCCGTCATCGCCGACATCCGCGTGCCGACGCTCGTCCTCCACGCCGAGGACGACCCGATCATCCCCGCGGCCCCCTTCCGCGAGCCGTTCATCGCGGCCAACCCCGACGTGCTGCTCGTGCTGACGCGCCGCGGCGGCCACGTCGGCTTCGTCGCCGACCCCGCGGCCGCGGCCGGCGAGGATGCGCGCTGGGCCGAGAACCGCGTCGTCGAGTTCTTCCGGCTTCTCTCTCAGACGCGGGCGGGTGCGGCCTCGCCGGCCGGCGGCCCCGCCCCCGGCGCAGCGACCGACTCCACGGCCGGCGGGGGGCGGGCCGACTGACAACGATGAGATACTCCCTGTTAATCCTGCTGGCCTTCGCGCCGGAAGCCGGCGCCGAAACGCGCGGCCTGTTATCCACGGCCCTTTACGTCCTGGTGGTCTTCGGGCTGGTCTTCGCCAACGGCTTCTTCGTGGCGGCCGAGTTCGCGCTGGTCGGCGTGCGCCGCTCGCGCATCGAGATGCTGGCGGCTTCGGGGCAGCGCAAGGCGCAGCGGCTGCTCGGGCTCTTAAACAACCTGAACGCCTACATCTCGGCCACGCAGCTCGGCATCACGCTCTCGTCGCTCGGGCTCGGCTACGTCGGCGAGCCGGCCATCGCGAACATCCTCGAAGGGCCGCTCAGGGGGCGCGTCTCCGACGCGGTGCTGCACACCATCTCGTTCACCGTCGCCTTCTCGGTCATCACCTTCCTCCACATCGTTCTAGGCGAGCTGGCCCCGAAGACGCTCGCGCTGGAGATGGCCGAGCGCGTCTCCTACGCCGTCGCCATCCCGCTGCAACTCTTCTACAAGGTCTTTTACTGGCCGATCCGCATGCTCGACTGGGCCGGCACACGCACCGTCCGCCTCTTCGGCCTGCACCCGACGGGCGACCACGCCTCGATCTACACGGAAGATGAGCTGCGCGCGCTCGTGGTCGCCTCGCACAAGAGCGGCCACCTCGAAGCCGAGGAGAGCCAGCTCATCAACCGCGTCTTCGACTTTCACGACGCAGAGGTGCGCGAGGCGATGGTGCCGCGCACAGAGATCGTCGCCCTGCCCGAGACGGCCACGCTCGCCGACACCGAGCGCGCCTTCTGCGAGCACGGCTACTCGCGCCTGCCCGTCTTCCGCGAGCGGGTTGACGAGGTGGTCGGCGTCGTCTTCCTCAAAGACCTCCTGCCCTGCCTGCGGTCCGAGAGCCCCGTGCCCTTCGACCTGGCGGCCATGCTCCACCCGCCGCTCTTCGTCCCGGCGACCGCCCGGCTCGACTCGGTGCTGGCGCAGATGCAGGCGCGGCGCTCGCACCTGGCCTGCGTCGTGGACGAGCACGGCGGCCTCGAAGGCATCGTCACGCTCGAAGACCTGCTCGAAGAGATCGTCGGCGAGATCGACGACGAGTACGACGAGGAGGTGCGCGCGCAGATCACGGAGGAGGCCGACGGCACCTACACGCTCGACGGGATGCTGGCCGTGCGCGACGCCAACCGCCGCTTCGGCCTCGCGCTGCCCGAGGAGGCCGGCTACACGACTTTGGCCGGCTTCCTGCTGGCGAAGGCCGGCCGCATACTGCTGCCGGGCGAGACGGTCGAGCACGACGGGGCCACCTTCCTCGTGGAGATGGTCGAGGGCCGGCGCATCCGTCGCATCCGCTACACGCCCGCGCCCACGGAGGCCGGCGAGCGCGAGGCCGAAATCGAAGAGGCCGCCGGCCGGCAGTAAGCACAGGTGACTGTCGCCGGGCGCGGAGTTCGAGAGGGTTGGGGTCGGGACGGGAGGCCGGGCGGAAATTCAGGCGAAAGGCCGGGTGGGGTTACTGCTGATGGACGATGCCGGGACCAGGGAACTCGTCTTCGTGCTCGCCGTGATGGGCGTGCTGTTTCTCTTCGGCGTCGCGGCCTGCGTCGTCTTCTTCGTGGTCTGGCGGCGCGAGAGGCGCGACAAGCTCCGGCAGCAACAGCCCGGCCCGCCTTCGCCGCCCGCCGAGCCCTGAGACGGCGCGCCCGGCGCCCCTAAGCCCCAGACATTCTCCGGCCTGCCGGTGCCCCGGCCGCGGGGGCGCGGGGCCTTAACTTTCCGGCCTCACTTTTCCAGCCTTTTGACGATGCGCTCGGCCTGGTTGCGGCCGACGAGCGGGACGCGCTCGTCCTCGATGAGCTGGCGCAGCAGCGGCGCGAGCTGCTTGGGGTCGGAGAGGAAGTTGCTCTTGATGAGGTGGTCGAGCTTGTTGATGAGCTTCGGCATTTCGAGCGGCTGCGATTCGAGCGCGACGCTCAGCTCGAAGACGAGGATGGCCTGCTCGGCGGCGCGGCGGTACTCGGAGGCCAAAGCCTGCGCGTCGGCCGCGTCGCTGTAGTTGAACTCGGCCGCGCGCTCCCGCCCGCCGCGCCTGACCGACAGGCGTGTGCGGCCGAGGTTCGAGTGGTCGCGCGCCGACTGGTAGCTCTCGGCCGAGCCGAGGTAGTCGAGCGCCGCCCAGTGGGCCTTGATTCGTTCGAGGGCGGCGGGCGAGAGCTGGAAGGGCTCGGTGAGTTGCTCCACGTCCGAGCGGCGCTCGAAGCGTATCTGGCCGCGGCCCGCCTCGTCGTGCTCGATGTGGATGGTGTGGACGATGAAGTCCGGCTGAGAGAAGTGGTAGGCGAAGCGCGGGGCGTTCGGGTCTTCCTTGACGGCGGCGGCGCGGGCCGGCGGGCCGGGCTGCGGGGCCGGGCCGGCGTTTCCCTGCTCCGCCCCCTCTGTGGGGCGGGCCGTGGCCTTCTTCTGCGCCGGGGCGGGGGGGGCCGGCGCGGGCTCCTGCGCGGCCGGGCGCGGCCGGGCCTTCTGCCCGCTCTGGGCCGAAGCGTCGGGCGGCGCGCCCGGGGCGGCGAGCGCCGAAGACAAAACCAGTAACGCGAGCCCCGCCTTCAGCATCACTCGAACCTGACCGAGACGAGCTTCGAGACGCCGACCTCCTCCATCGTCACGCCGTAGAGGGCACGGGCCGACTCCATCGTCCGCTTGTTGTGGGTGATGACGAGGAACTGCGTGTCGCCGCTCATCTCGATGATCTTGGTGGTGAAGCGGCCGACGTTGGCCTCGTCGAGCGGGGCGTCAACCTCGTCGAGGAGGCAGAAGGGCGACGGGCGGTACTTGAAGATGGCGAGCACGAGCGAGAGCGCGGCCATCGCCTTCTCGCCGCCCGAGAGGAGCAGGACGTTCTGCAAGCGCTTGCCCGGCGGCTGGGCCACGATGTCGATGCCCGACTCCAAAACGTCGTCGGCGTCGAGCATGCTCATCTCGCCGCGGCCGCCGCCGAACAGCTCGAAGAAGAACTGCCCGAAGTTGCGGTTGATCTCCTCGAAGGCGTGGCGGAACCGCTCGCGCGAGCGGCGCTTGATCTCGCGCAGCGCCTCCTCGGTGGCGGCGATGCCGTCGGTGATGTCCTGCCGCTGGACGGTCAGGAAGGTCAGGCGTTCCTCGTTCTCGGCCAGCTCT
This sequence comes from Pyrinomonadaceae bacterium, assembly GCA_035645715.1. Lineage (GTDB taxonomy): Bacteria > Acidobacteriota > Blastocatellia > Pyrinomonadales > Pyrinomonadaceae > QHXN01. The sequence continues at coordinate 8,077 of DASQMB010000023.1, read as the reverse complement.
TCGAGCGCCATCATGTTGACGGCCCCGAAATTCTCGACCCGCGCCCGCAGCTCTTCGAGCCGCGCCCTTGAGGCTTCGAGGTCGAAGCCCTCCGGCGGCTCGAACGAGGCCGCGACCTCTTCGAGCGGCTGGTTCAGCTCACTCAGGCACGACTCGCGCAGGTAGCCGAGGCGCGCGGCCGCCTCGGCCTTGCGCACGTCGAGGGCGGCGCGGCGGTCGCGCGCCTCGGACGCGCGCTGGTGCAGCGCCGTCACCTCTTCCGAGAGCGCGTCAGACTCAGAGCGCGCCTCGGCGAGCAGGCGCGCGGCCTCTTCCACGTGGGCTTCGAGCGAGACGCGCTCCGCCTCGAAGCGGCCCGAATTTTCGTTCAGGTCGGCCAGCGCCGCGCGCACCGCTTCGAGCCTCTCGGCGGTGGCGGCCGTCTCGGCCTCGTGACGTTCGAGGCGCGCGCGCAACTCGACTGTTTCCGACTCCATGCGGCGCAACTCGGAGGCCGTGGCCCTGCGGCGCTCGGCCGCGGCGGCGGCGACGGCGCGCTGCCGGCTCAGGTTCTCGCTCTCCTCCTCGGCCGTGCGGCGCGCGGCTGTTAGCACCGCGGCCGCGGCCGACACGGCGGCCTGCGCGGCGAGGCGGGCGGCCTCGGCGGCCTCAGACTCCTGGCGCTGCCGCGCCTGTCTCTCTTCGAGCTCGCGCCGCTCCTCTGCGAGGCGTGCGGCGTCGGCCTCGACCACCTTGAGGTGGCGGTCGGCCCGCTCGATCTCCTGCCGGAGCTGGGCCGCGTTCAGCTCGCGCGCGACGTGCTCGCGCTCCTCGCGCCCGATCTCGTCGTTGAGAAGGACGTAGGCGTCCTCCAACTCGCCGAGCCGTTCGCGGGCAGAGCGCGCGGCCTCATCGGCGAACATCAAATCGGCTTCGAGGCCGACCATGCGCGCCTCAAGCTCGCGCATCTCGCGCTTGAAGGCGAGGAGACCCGCGCCGTCGGACGAGACGCGCGGGCCGCCCGCGGCGAGGAACTGCCCGCCGATGACCCACTCGCCGCCCGTCGTCACGCACATCTCGCCGGTCGGGAGCGTGGCGAGCATCGCGCTTTCGAGGTTGTCGGCGACGCGCGCCTCCATCTCGCGCGCCAGCGTGCGGCGCAGCACGGCGCCGATCTCGCGCGGCGCGCCGAGCAGTCGCCAGACGCGCACCTCCTCGTCGGCCTCGGCAGTCGCGGCCCCGGCGAACGAGGCGGCGCGCAGCTCTTCGGCGTCTTCGGCCCCGCCGTGGAGCCCGGCGACGAGGAAGTTGGCCCGGCCCGCGCCCGCCGCTTCGAGCCAGGCGGCGGCCCGCACGGCGTCGTCGGGCGTCGGCACGATGACCGATTCGAGGTAAGGCCCGAGCACGCTCTCGACGGCGCGCTCGTAGCGCGGCTCCACGCGGAGCACGTCGGCCAGAGTCCCGACGGTGTGAAACTCCTTCGGCGCGTCAGCCTCGGCCGGCGTGAAGATGCGCTGGACGGCCTGCGAGTAGAGCGAGCGCTGCGTGTCGATCTCGTTGAGCGTGTCGAGGCGGTGGCGGACGCGCGCCGCTTCGTCGCGGACGCGCGCGTGCGCGGCCTGCGTCTCGGCCACGCGGGCGCGGGCCTCGGTCAGCTCTTTGGCGCGGGCCTCGCGCTCGGCGCGAAGCGCGTCGAGGTGTTCGCGGGCGCGCGCGATCTCGGCCTGTATTTTTTCGGCCTCGACCTCGGCCTGCGCGTGGGCGGCCAGGGCGCGCTCGCCCTCGCGGGCCAACCCTTCGGCCTGCGCGGCGATCTTGTCGAGCGCGGTTTCGAGCTGGCGGCCGATCTCGCCCAGGCGCTCGGAGACGGCCGTGTGCGTCAGCAGCTCGCCGCGCGCCGCTTCGATTGAGGCTTCGGCGGCGAGCACTTCGGCGACGCGGCCCGAGTAGGCGGCCTCGGCCTCTTCGAGTTGGCGGGCGGTCTGCTCGCTCGCCTCGCGCATCTGCACGTCCTTGAGTTCGAGCGCCTCGCTCTCGCCCATGACGGCTTCGAGGCGGGCGCGGACGTTCTGCGTCTCCTGCCTGATCTCGGCCAGCCGCCTTTCGAGCGAGGCGGCCTGCTCGTCCTGGTAGGCGCGTTCGCGCTCGCGCCTGTCGCGCACGAGGGCCGACTCGGAGACGGCGGCCCGCGCGGCGGCCAGCTCGTCCTCGCGCCGGCGCGACTCGGCGACGGCGAGGCGCGCCTCCTCCTCTCTCGTGTCCAGCTCTTCGGCTAGGCGTTCGACCTCGTCGTTGGCCTCGGAGAGGCCCGCGCGCAAGGCTTCGAGCTGCGCGGTCAGCGTCCGCTGGTCGGCGGCGTAGACCTGGCGGAGCAGCTCACGCAGCTCCTCGCGGGTCTGCTGATAGCGGCGGGCCTTGGCGGCCTGCCGGCGCAGCGAGTTCACCAGCCGGTCTATCTCGGAGATGATGTCGGAGACGCGGTGGAGGTTGGTGCGGGCGGCTTCGAGGCGGGCCTCGGCCGCTCGCTGGCGGACGCGGAACTTGGTGATGCCGGCCGCCTCTTCGATGAGGGTGCGGCGGTCCATCGGCTTGGCCGAGAGAATCTGGCCGATGCGCCCCTGCTCGATGATGGCGTAGTGGGCGCCCGAGAGGCCCGTGCCCGAGAAGAGGTCCTGGATGTCGCGCAAACGGCAGATGCGGCCGTTCAAGAGGTACTCGCTCTCGCCCGAGCGGTAGAGGCGGCGCGTGACCGAGACGGTCTCGCCCGGCGCGAAGTCGAGCGCCATCCGGCGCGGTCGCCAGTGGCGCTTGTGATGCGCTTTCGGGGCCCTGGCGGCGACGGCCGCGTCCCCGGCGGCGGCGAGCGCGACAACCTCAGCGCCCGCGCCGTCCGTCTCCGAGACGCCGGCCACAGCGGCGACCTGCCCCGGCCCGACGGCCGCTGCGTCTGCGCCGCCCGCGGCGGTGTCTCCACCCGCGGCGGCGGCTCCGTTGACGACGGCGCCGCTCTCGTCAACGGCGGTCGCGGCCGGGCCTGTGCCCTGCGTCGCGGCGTCGGGCGCGGCGGCCTGTTCGGCCTCAAGCTCGGGCGCGAGCCGTTCCTCGACGGCGCCGACCTGATCGTCGATATCTTCGAGGGCGGCGTCGATGTCCTCGATGTCGGCCTCCTCCACCTCGGTCTCGTCGCGGACCATGTGGAGGACGACCTCGGCCATCCCGCTCGGGTGGCGGTTGCGCGAGCCCTGGAAGATCACGTCCTTCATCTCGCCGCCGCGCAGGTTCTTCACCTTCTGCTCGCCGAGCACCCAGGAGATGGCGTCCGAGACGTTCGACTTGCCGCAGCCGTTAGGGCCGACGATGGCGGTGATCCCGTTCCCGGTGAAGACGAGCTCGGTGTAATCGGCGAAGGACTTGAAGCCGGTGATTTCGAGACGTTGAAGCTTGAACATCGGGTGATACTTCCACGACGGGCGCTCTGTCGGGTCGGGGCCGCAGGCAAGGTTCCGGCACAGCCCCTAGAGCACGGTGCGGGAGAGGCACACTATATGTTGCATGCACAGGGTTGTCAAACAGGAACCTTAACCGCCGCGGGCTTAACCTTGCAGCCGCAGAAACTTACGGCGCCCGCGCGCGTTCATGCCAGTGCCCCTTCCCTTCCCGCGCCGCCGCCCGCGCTCCCCTCTCAGCCGCCCGCCAGGTCGCGCCGCACGAACAGGACCAGTTGCACGCCGGGCCGCAGCGGGAACAACTCCCCGACGCGGACGTAGGCCCCGGCGGTCGCCGCGTTCAGTTGCGTCAACTGGTCGTCGCGGCCGACGACGGCGAGCGTGGTCCGCGGGTCGTAGTAGGTCTTGGGCTCGCGGTCGTATGCGACGTAGGGGTTGCCGCGGAAGTACCACGGCAGCGGCCAGTATTCGGGCGAGGCGACGGCGACGCCGGGCTGCGCCGCGCCCGCGCGTTCGGCCGCCCGCCCGACGGCGCGCACCAGCTCGACCGTCTCGCGCCGCGTGTGCGAGTAGACGTAAGGGTAGTTCTCGTCGTCGAAGTGGCGGAAGTTGAGGGCGACGGTCTGGTAGCCGCAGACGGACAGGGCCGCCAGGAGGGCCAGGAGCGCGGCCGGCCGCCACGCGCGCGCGCGGCCGAGGGCCCCGACGGCGTAGCCGCCTGCCAACGCCATCGGAACGACGAAGTTGATCGCCAGCCACGGCGTCTTGTAGGGGATGAGCGAGTAGGCCAGCACCAGCCCGAAGGCCCAGGCGCCGGCGAAGACTGCGAAAAGGTTGCGTCGGCGCTCGAAGAGCGCGACGGCCGAGCCCGCGGCCCCGAGCAGCAGGATGGGCGCCTCCTCCTGCCAGAGCCATTTCAGGTAAGTGTGGAAAGGCTTGGCGTGAAAGTCGCTGGCTCCCGTCTCCTTCCAGACCGCGAGCGCGCTGACGGCGTCTGAGACTCCCTTCCAGTTATTGAAGAAGGACGAGTAGAAGAGCGCCGCGACGGCGACGAAGACCGCGGCCGAGGTGCCGACGAGAAAGAGTATCTGGTCCGCGTCGCCGAACCGCGCCCGCAGGGTGCTGAAGACTGCGGGCGCTCCCTCCGGCTCGCGGCCGCGCCCCCTCTTCCCTTTCGCCTTCGGCGCGGCGCTCGGCGGACCCTGCGCACGGCCGACGGCGCCCCGCCCCTCGTCCCGGATGCGCCACCAGCCCCAGGCGACGAGGGCCGCGAGCCCGAGCGTGATGACCGAGATGAAGGCCGTCTCCTTCGTGGCAAAGAGCATGGCGGCCGCGGCCGCCGCGAGCCAGAGCGCCGAGGCCCTGCCCGTCTCGTAGAAGCGCAGCGCGGCCACCACGACCGCGAGCGTGAAGAAGACGAAGAGCGTCTCGTGGATGAAGTAGCGCGAGTAGTAGACCGCGCCCGGCGAGAGCGCGACGAGGGCCGCGGCCGCGAGCGTGCCGACCGCGCCCAGGTAGCGCCGCAGGGTCAGCACGAGCGCCACCGTCCCCACGCCGGAGAGCGCCGTCAGCAGGCGCAAGGCCCTGTCGTCGAGCCCGAGCCGCGCCACAGAGTCCCAGCTCCACGCGCCGGCCCACACCGAGGCGACGGCCCCCCAGACGAGGTTGAAGGGCAGCGTCAGAAAGTAGAGCGTCGGGCCGTGGTAGTTGGTCGGGTCGTACTTGTAGTCGCCCGCGAGCACCAGCTTTTCGAGGAAGAAGCCGTTGACCCCCTCGTCGTGATGCATCGGCTTGAGGCCGAGCGCGTAGAGGCGCAGCAGCGCGGCCGCGGCCAGCACGGCGACTGACAGGACGAGCCACGCCCGCCGCCCCACGTCGTGCGGCTCGGCGGGCGCCTCGGCCGGCCCGACCCCGAACGTCGTCCGCGCGGCGTCGGCGGCCGCTGCCGGGTGCGGCGTACCGCCGGGCGTCGGGCGCTGCGGGCGCCCCTTCTTACGGTCGCGTTTTGTAGAGGCGGTACTCACCGACTTCTCCAACCTTCTCGAACCTCTCGAAGAACTTCTCGTTGACCGCGACGCCGAGGCGGGCCAGCTCGTCGCGCACCAGCGGGCCGACGACCGCGTAGTCTATCCCGCGCTCGGACAGGAGCCGCGCCGCTCCGGGGCCGCCCGCGTAAATGGCCTTCAGGTCCGCCTCGCGCGCCGAGTAGTCGAGCCCGTGCGACCAGAGGTGGCCGGCGTAGCCGAGGAAGGCGCGGCGGCCCGTCAGGTAAACCGGGTCATTATAGGTCGGCGCGTGCAGAATCAAAGCGCGCGGCTCGGTCTTCGCCTTGACCAGTTCGGCGAAGGCCAGCCCCCGCGCGTCGAAGGTCTGGTGAGCAGCCGCGCCCGAGGCGGCCCGCCACACGTCGAGGCCCCCGGCGAGGGTCTGCGCGAAGACCAGCGCCAGCGCCGCGGCCCTCCCCGCCCCGCCCGCACGCCACAGCCGAGTCAGCACCAGCGCAACCAGCGGCGCCGAGGCGATCCACCAGTAGAGCAGAATCTTGATGTTGTCCCAGACCCACGGCGAGAGCTTGAACAGGTTCGGCCCCACGAAGCAGAGCACGAACGGCAGGTAGAAGTAGAGCAGCCGTTCGGGCACCGGCGCACCCGGCCCGCGCCACAGCAGCGCGGCCAGCAGCAGCGGGATGAAAACGCCCGTGTTCTTCAGCCAGAACCAGACGACGTTCTCCCGCCCGTGGTCCCACCCGAACTCCCACCCGAAGAAGCGGCCGGCCTGAACCTCCGACCCGGAGGTCGCCCACCACACCTGCGGCAGTGCGATCAGCAGCGCCGCGCCCGCGAACATCGCCCACCGCCACACCGCCTCAGCCCGCCTGCCGCGCGTCGTCGTCAACTCCAACAGCGCCAGGCACGCCCCCACCCCCATCATCACCACGAAGCTGTGCGCGTGGACGAGCGGCAGCAGCCCCACGACGAGCCCCGCGGCCAGCATGCGGCGAAGCCGCGGGGAGGCGAGGAAAGGGGAAAAAGGGAAAAAGGGGAAAAGGGGAAAAGGGGAAGACGGCCGCTCTGCGTCCGCCCCGTCGTCAGACTCATCCCGCGTGCGCGCACTCGACTTCGCCGACTTGCCCAACCTGGAAGCCTTGCCCGACTTCGTCACGCCCGCAGCAGCCGGCTCCGCCCCCCTCGCCGGGCGCTCGGCGCCCGCCCGGTTCTCCGCCGTCGCACGCCCCTTCCCCGCCCACTCTCCTCCCTTTTCCCCCTTCCCCTTTTCCCCTTTTCCCCCTTCCCCATCCTCCCACCACAGCGTCCACGCGACCAACGCGAGGCCGACGCCGAGCAGGATGCCGCGCTGCGGGACGAAGAGCGCGGTTACGGCGTTGGCCCATGCGTAGCCTGCCTGCGCGTCGCGCGTGTAGTCGCGCGGCAGGTCCGCGAGCAGCGCGAACAGGCCCCGCCCCCCAACCGCCTCGCCGGCGAAGGCCAGCCAGCCGAAGCCGCCGCTCAGCAGCACGAGCAGCACCGTGATGACCGACGCGGCGCGGTCACCCGTCAGCCTCGCGGCCCAGCCGTAGAGGAGGCCCGCGACGGCCATCATCGTCAGGAAGCCCTGCCAGAAGAAGGCCCCTTCGAGCGTCGCTCCGGCCGAGACGAACATCGCCGTCACGAAGTCTGCGACGAAGGGGTATGTCAGCTTCACGCCGGCCATCTCCGGGTGCTCGGGCGGGAAGTTCTCGCCGTGCGCGAAGCCGGTCACCAGCGCGACGTGGAACGGCAGGTCGCCGATGTTAGTGTCGAGGCCGGTGAAGACCCCCCGCCCGTCGCGGTACATCGCATTGGCAAAGACCAGCCAGAAGACCACCGCCAGCGCCGCGAACATGACGAGCATGCCGGCGCCGCCCACGCCCCGCCGCCCGAACGCCGCCCGCACGTCCCCTGCGACGCGAGCCGCGTCCGCCGCCAGGCGGCCCCGCCATCCGCCCTTCAGCAAGAGCAGCAGCGGCGCCCCGGCCGCCGCACCCGACGCCGCCAACACCCACGGCGTCATCCCCCAGAACGAAGCCGGCACGAACCCCACCAGCCCGAGCGCCGCGAACCCCACGCAGACGCCCGCCGAGAGCCGCCACCAGAGCGGCGCCCCGCGGTCGTAAAGGTAGGTCAGCGTCGTCGCCCCGCCGACGGCGGCGAGGGCCAGCAAGAGTGCGAAAGGCATGGAGGTGTGACAAAGTCACGGGGGCGCCGTCGCGCGGGCGCCCGCCTCAGATTCGAGTCCGAAACCGCGCGATTATACGCGAGCGCCCCGCCCTCCCGGCAAAGGCGGGCGCCCCGCCCCGCGGCCTGCTGGACAACCCCCGCCCCGAATGTTTAGATGTCAGGTTTTCTCGGAGTGACAAGTGACAAGTGACGAGAGAATGTTAGTTGGTAGTTTTTAGGTTCTGTTGACATTTGAGTTAAGCTCTTTGAATGCTAACGGTCACACTCTCAGATGAGCAGTGGCAGAAGATACTGCCTTTTCTACGCTCACACCCGAACGCTTATGTCGGGCAGGAGCAGGATTGCCGCCGCTTCCTCGAAGCCGTCTTGTGGATCACCCGTAGCGGCGCGCAATGGCGACTCCTGCCTGCCGAGTACGGCGACTGGAACACCGTC
>DASQMB010000022.1:0-20042 GCA_035645715.1 Pyrinomonadaceae bacterium | reverse complement strand
GACGGTGTTCCAGTCGCCGTACTCGGCAGGCAGGAGTCGCCATTGCGCGCCGCTACGGGTGATCCACAAGACGGCTTCGAGGAAGCGGCGGCAATCCTGCTCCTGCCCGACATAAGCGTTCGGGTGTGAGCGTAGAAAAGGGAGTATCTTCTGCCTCTGCTCATCTGAGAGTGTGACCGTTAGCATTCAAAGAGCTTAACTCAAATGTCAACAGAACCTAATTTGTTGCAGGACCGCGGCGGGTCAAGGTACAAAGCAGCCATGTCTCAGGACCACCCCCCGCCGGGGGCGGCGGGCGCAGGCCCCGCCCCCGCGACCGACTACAAAATCTGGCAGGTGATCGCCGCGGCGGCCGTCGGGACCATGATCGAGTGGTACGACTTCTACATCTTCGGCAGCCTGGCCCTCGTCATCTCGCCGCTCTTCTACCCGAAGGGCAACGACACGCTGGCGCTCATCGCCTACCTCTCGACCTTCGCCGTCGGCTTCGTCGTCCGCCCGTTCGGCGCGCTCTTCTTCGGCCGCATCGGCGACCTGGTCGGGCGCAAGTACGCCTTCCTCGTCACGCTGCTCATCATGGGCGGGGCGACGGCGTTGATCGGACTGCTGCCGACCTACGCGACCATCGGGCTCCTGGCGCCGCTCGCCCTGCTCCTGATCCGCATCCTGCAAGGGCTGGCGCTCGGCGGCGAGTACGGCGGGGCGGCCGTCTACGTCGCCGAGCACGTGCCCGACCGCCGCCGCGGCTTCTACACGAGCTTCATCCAGATCACGGCCACGCTCGGCCTCTTCATCTCGCTGGCCGTGGTCCTCGCGGTGCAAAGCTCGATGAGCCGCGAGGCGTTCGAGTCGTGGGGCTGGCGGCTGCCGTTCCTGCTCTCGATCCTGCTGGTCGGCGTCTCGCTCTACGTCCGGCTGCGGATGAAGGAGTCGCCGATCTTCGCCCACCTGAAGGGCGCGGGGATGACCTCGGCCAAGCCGCTCAAGGAGGCTTTCGCGCGCTGGGAGAACCTGAAGCGGGTGCTCATCTCGCTCTTCGGGGCGACGGCCGGGCAGGGCGTGGTCTGGTACACGGGGCAGTTCTACGCGCTCTTCTACCTGCAAACGGTCCTCAGCGTGAACGGCACTTCGGCCATCTACATCGTCGCGGCGGCGCTCCTGCTGGGGATGCCCTTCTTCGTCCTCTTCGGCGCGCTCTCGGACCGTGTGGGGCGCAAGTGGATCATCCTGACGGGGTGCCTGCTGGCGGCCGTCTCCTACCTGCCGATCTACCGCGCGATGCAGGCGGCGGCCGGCTCCGGCGTGGTGACGGCCGAATCGCAGCGGAACCCTGTGACGGGAGCCATCAGCCTGACGCCGCTCGCCCAGATCGGCGACGCGCTCAGGCCCGCGCCCGAAGTCCTGACCTACGCGGGCTTCGGCGACCTCTTCGCCGACCCGACGGCGTGGAAGCTGGTGCTGCTCGTCTTCGTGCAGGTCATCTTCGTCACGATGGTCTACGGCCCCATCGCGGCCTACCTCGTCGAAGCCTTCCCGGCGCGGATCAGGTACACGGCGCTCTCCCTGCCCTACCACATCGGCAACGGGGTCTTCGGCGGCCTGCTGCCCGTGGTCGGCCTCTGGGTCGTGGCCGAGACGGGCAACATCTACGCCGGCCTCTACTACCCCATCGTGGTCGCCACCGCCACCTTCATCGTCGGCGCGCTGCTGCTCAGGGAGACCCGCAGCGTGTTGATCTGGGACGAGGTGGGGCCGGGCGGCGCGGCGCGCCCCGACGGCAAGGCGGCGCCCTGAGCGGCCGGGGCGGCGTCGCGGCGGGAGGAGAACCCTGTGAGAGTGGAAGTGTGGATATCCCTGCTGAGCTTCGGCGGCACCCTGCTGCTGGTGTTGACGGGCCTGCTCAACTTCTCGGTCTTCATCCGGCAGTTGCGCGCCGCGCGCGAGCAGATGGAGACGGCCCGCCGGCAGTTGGAGACCGCGCAGAAGCAGCCCCACATACAGCTCATCCAGCGGGCGATGGCCGAGTCGTCGGACCACCTCAAGGTGCTCATCGAGAGGCCCTACCTGCGCCCCTACTTCTACGAGAACAGGCAATGGAAGGAGGGCGATGCGGCCGACCCAAACGAGGTGAAGGTGATGGCTGAACTGCTGCTCAACAACTTCGCCTCGGCCATCATCCACTCGGCCTCGTTCCCGCAGTACCCCCTGCGTGGGGTGGAGCAGAACATCAGGTTCCACCTGCGCAACAGCCCGGCCCTGCGCGACTACCTGGTCGAGAACTTCGACCGCTTCCAGCTCGCCGGACTCGCCCTGCTCCGCCTCAAGAACGAGACGCCGGCCGAGACCGAGGGCGACCTGCGCGCGCTGATCGCCTCGTCCGGCTCGGACGCGCGCGAGCGCGAGCGCCGCATCAGGCTCCTCGGCTATCTCCTGCGCTCGGAGCGCGCCGACGCCCTCGAACTCGCCAAGTACAGCATCGCCCGCCGGACCGGCGCCACGGGCGAGTTCGCCCCCCCGCCCCCCGGAGACACAACCCCATGAGATTCGCCAGACTGACCTTCCTCGTCGCGGGGCTCTACGGCCTCGCCGCCCTCCTGCCGCAGTACTTCCTCCTTGAGAAGAACAACCGCGACTACCCGCCGCCCGTCAACCACCCGGAGTACTACTACGGCTTCGTCGGCCTGGCCGTGGCGTGGCAGTTCGTCTTCCTGGTCATCTCGCGCGACCCCTCGCGCTACAGGCCGCTGATGGTCCCGGCGGTCCTGGAGAAGCTGGCCTGGGGCGTCCCCGTCGTTGTCCTCTTCGCGCAGGGGCGCCTGGCCGCGCCCGTCCTCCTGACAGGGCTCATTGACCTCACCCTCTGTGCCCTCTTCGTCGCCTCATACTTCAAGACGCCCCGGTACGGCTCGGCCTGAGACGACGGCCAGGCCCGCGCCGCCGAACGCGCCCCCGCGCGGCGCGAACGAGGGGCGGGTCGCAAAGCCTCGCAGGCGGTGAGGTTTGACCGGCCCCGGCCCCGGCTATACAATCGCGCGGCCGCGGCCGGGCCTTAAAAAGCGCGTCGAGGCGCGCCGAGCGCGGGCCGTCCGCGACGGCCGACCCGGACCTGAACGCCCGCTTCCCCGTTCGTCGCCCCGTACCCCGATGCAGCCCCGCAAGTCTTCTTTCCTGTCGCACCTTCTGCGCCGCCGCTACCGCGAGCTGGCACTGCTGCTGACCCTGCTGATCTGCGCCGCCGTCGCGCTCTCGATGCGGCCCGTGCGGCAGGCGGACGGGCGCTTCGACCAGAGCCCCTACGGCCTCGCCACGCCGCTGGAGAACCGCGCGCTCGACCTCCTCTTCCAGCTCCGCGACGCGCGCCGCCCCGAGACGCGCGGCCGCGGCCCCGCCGAGCCCATCACCATCGTCGAGGTTGACGAGCGCTCGATCCGCGAGTCGAAGGTCAGGCTTCAGAACTGGCCGCGCGAGTGGTACGCGCGCCTCGTGGGGCGGGCGCGCGAGGGCGGGGCGAAGGTCGTCGGGCTCGACGTGTACCTGAGCGAGAAGGCCGGCGACTACCCCGAGGAGGGCGAGCCCGGCTCAGAGGAGCCGGACCGCTACCGCGACTCCGACAAGGCGCTTGCCGACGCCCTCTACGAGACCGAGAACGTCGTCATCGTCCAGAAGCTCGAAGCCGGCGGCGTGCCCTCCATCGTGCCGCTGCCCTTCTTCGCCGACAACTCGACTGCCGTCGGCTTCGCCGATTTGCCGCACGACGGCGACGGCGCCGTCCGCTCGGCGCAGCTCGTCGTCACGCCGCCCGGCGGCGAGCCGCAGTTGAGCTTCGGCGCGGCGCTCGCGCAGCTCTACACCGGGCAGGCGCTCGAACCAGAGTCGGAGCGTGTCCTCCGATTCGGCGAGCGCCGCCTGCCGCTCAGGAACGACTACACACTCCAGCTCGACTTCCGCGGCCGCACGCCCTCGTTCCGCCGCGTCTCGGCCGCAGACATCCTCGGCTTCGGCGGCGGCCCCGAGGCGCCGCCCGCCGCGCTGCCCGACGACATCTTCCGCGACCGCATCGTCCTCATCGGCGCCACCAACAACGACGCGCCCGACCTCTTCTCGACCCCCTTCTACGAGCCGCTGGCCCCGGTCCGCCTCTTCGACGGCAACCTGCCGCTTACGCCCGCGCGGACGCCCGGCGTCGAGATTCACGCCACGGTCGCCGCCACGATGCTCTTCGGGCAGACGCTCGCGCGCCCCGCTTACTGGTGGCAGGTCGCCTTCGTCTGTGCGGCGCTCGCGCTGGCGGCGCTGGCCGTCTTCCTGACGCGCGCCGTCTTCGGGCTGGCCGCGGTCCTGCTGGTGGCGGCGGCGGCGCTCGCCGTCTCGGCCCGCGCCTTCGACGCGTCGGCCGTCATCCTGCCGCTGGCGAGCACCTGGGCCGGCCTGGCGGCGCTGGCCCCGCTCGGGTTCCTGCTCCGCTTCGCGCGCGAGCACGAGCTGCGGCAGGAGAAGGAGGCCGAGCGCGCGCAGATCATGGACATCTTCTCGCGCTGCGTCTCGCACGAGGTGGCCGAGGAGCTGTGGCAGAAGCGAGACGAGGTCTCGCTCGTCGGCGAGAAGAGGGTCGTCACAATCGTCTTCACGGACATCCGCGGCTTCACGACGCTTTCGGAGTCGGCCGACTCGAAGGACGTGGTCGGCTGGCTCAACGAGTACTTCAGCCGGATGCACCGCATCATCAGCTTCTACGGCGGCCACATCAACAAGTACATCGGCGACGGCCTGATGATCGTCTTCGGCGCGCCGGTTGACCGCGGCGACAAGCTCGAAGCCCGCGCCGCGGTCCTCTGCGGCCTCAAGATGCTCGAAGAGGTCGGGCGGCTCAACGAGGACTGGGCCGGGTCGGCCCGCCCCCACATCGCCATCGGCGTCGGCATCCACACGGGCGAGGCGACGTGCGGCGTGGTCGGCGCGCCGGGCCGCCTCGAATACACGATCATCGGCGACACGGTCAACCTCTCGGCCCGGTTGGAGTCGGCCACGAAGGATGCGGGCGTCTCGCTGCTCGTCAGCGACTCGACGGCCGAGCGGCTCGGCGTGGACTACGAGATGGAGCCGCTCGGCGACGTGAAGGTCAAGGGCAAGACCGAGAGCACGACCGTCTTCACCGTCAGGCAAAAGGGGGCGCCCGCGGCCGCATCGAACGACCCGGCGGCGGTCGTCGTATAATCCCGCGCCGTGTGGTAACGAACCCGGAAAGGTAGAACCGTCATGCTCAAGTCAGTCGCACTCCCGGCCCTGCTCCTCGCGCTCCTGCCGGCGGCCCCGGCCGCTGCCGCCACAGCCGCGACGCCCGCCGGGCAGCAGAGGCAGCAGCCGCAGCAACAGCAGCCCGACAAGCGGCAGCCGAAGAAGAAGCTTCAGGCCAGCGCCAACTTCGCCCAGTACGCCGGGCGCGACGCCTCGAACCGGCTCATCGCCGGCGGGGCGACGCGCGGCGTCCTTGAAGACGTGGTTCGCCTGACGCGCGAGGGCGTCGAGCACAACGAGGCCGGCCGCCACGAGCAGGCCATCGCCATGCTGAAGAAGGTGACGGAGATGACGCCCGACAGCGCGCTCGCCCACTACAACCTCGGCGTCGCCTACGAGGACGCGGGCCGCAAGGCCGAGGCCGTCGCCTCCTACCGCCGGGCCGCCGCCGGCGCCACCGACAAGAGCCTGCTCGCCGTCTCCCACTACAACCTCGGCAACGTGCTCGCCTCCGACGGCAAGTTCGCCGAGGCGGTCGCCGCCTATCGCAAGGTGGTCGAGCTGGTGCCCGACGAGTCGGTCGCCCACTACAACCTTGCGCTCGGGCTCGCCGGGGCCGGGCGGTTGAACGACGCCGTCGCCTCTTTCCGCGAGGCCCTGCGCCTCAACCCGCAGTACGCCGAAGCCTTCTTCAACCTCGGCATCGTCCTCGGCAACCTCGACAAGTACGAGGAGGCGGCCTCCGCCTTCGGCGACGCAGTGCGGCTCAAGCCGGACTACGCCGACGCGCGCTACAACCTCGGCCTCGTCCACCTCGCCCTCGACAATGCCGCCGGTGCACAGGCCCAGATCAGGGCGCTCGACAAGCTCAACCCGGCGCTGGCCGCGAAGCTCAGGGAGCTGAACAACTAGGCCCGGCCCCGGCACGAACCACGATGAACGCCTTCGCATTTTCGACCCGGCCCCGGCACCTTTCGATGGCCCTCGCTCTCTGCGCCCTCGCGGCCGTGGCGGCGGCCCCCGCCGCCCGTGCCGCCCTGGCGCCGTCGGCGCAGGCGCAGAAGTCGCGCATCACGACGGCGAGCGGGGTCAGGCTGCGCGGTGCGCCCTCGGGCACTGCGGCCGAGGTGGCGCGCCTCCGGCTCGGCTCCCTCCTGCGCGAGCTGGGGCGCTCGGACGCGAAGGCGCGCGTCGGCGAGTCGGAAGACTACTGGTATCGCGTCGCCACGCCCGAGGGCGTAGAGGGATGGGTCTTCGGCGCGCTCACCGAAGCCTTCGACCCGGCGCGGGCCGAAGAGATTTACCTCCGCCTCGCCGAAGCGCGCGTCAACTACGCGGCCGCCACCTTCGCCGACCTGGCCGACACCGTGCGCTTTCTCGACCGCGCGCTCAAGGAGGTGAAGACGCGCGAGACCGTGGCCGAGCTTGAGCTGGCGCGCCTGCTCACGCTCTCGCGCTCGTTCGCCTCGTTCGACATCGAGGGGCTGACGAAGCAGCCCTTCAAGGGCTGGGTGCAGGAGCACGACAAGGAGATCGTCTACAGCGAGCCGGCCGGCCAATACTACGTCCGCTCCGAGCTGCTGTGGGGCTTGCAGAAGAAGTACTCGGGGCTGCCCGTGGCCGAGCGCGTCGCCTGGGCCGCCGCGCAGAACCCGCTGCCCGGCGAGTGCGAGGGCTACCTGCCCTGCATGCTCCACCTGACGTTGGAGACCAGCGGCAAGTACCTCGCCCTCTACCCGCAAGGACCTCACGCCGACGACGCGGCCGGCGAGGTCGCCGACCTGCTCTCCTCCGTGGCCGCCGACGCGAGAGAGAAGAACCCCGTCTACACCGTCCCGCCCGAAGACCGCGCGGACTTCCGCCGGCAGCTCACACGGCTCCGCACTCTGCTCGCGCCGGTCCGGGGCGTGCGCGCGACCGAGGCCCGCAAGCACCTCGACGCGGTCGCCCGCCGCTGGCGCTGAAAACTGACGCTGAAGGGCGCGCGCCGCACACGACCTTCGACTCCACACTTGACGGCCCGCCCCGTTGTCCTGTACCAAAGCAAGCCGTTTTCATGAGACCGACGCAGCACGGAGACTTTCAGCGCGTGGCTATAGCAAAAGGCACGGGTATGATGAAAGAGTTCAGAGACTTCATCGCGCGCGGCAACGTGATAGACCTCGCCGTCGGCGTGATGATCGGCGCGGCCTTCGGCAGGATCGTCACGTCTTTGGTCGAGGGCGTGCTGATGCCGCCCATCGGGCTGCTGACGGGGCGGATAGACTTCTCCGGCCTCTTCGTCGTCCTGACGGACGTGGTCGAGCGGCCCGCCTCGCTCGGCGACGCGAAGGCCAGGGCCATCCCCGTCATCGCCTACGGGCAGTTCATCAACGACGTGATCGGTTTCCTCATCACGGCCTTCGTCATCTTCCTCATCGTCAAGAAGGCCAACCGCCTCTGGAGCCGCCAGGAGGGCGCGGCCGGCGACGTGCCGACCACCAAGCCCTGCCCCTTCTGCGTCTCGACCATCCCGCTCAAGGCCACGCGCTGCCCGCAGTGCACGAGCGAGCTTCTGGCCGCCTGAGCGGCCGGGGCGGGGGGAAAGGGGAAGGGGGAAAAGTTAGTCGGCGGGTAAAGACGGAAGAGGGGAAGAGGCCGCCGTGCGCGCCTCTTCCCCTCTCGCCTTTTCGCCCTTCCCCTTTTTCTCTTCCCCTTTTCCCTCCGTTCTCAGGCCGAGACGGCCGCGCCGGTCGAGGGCGCGGCGGGTTCGGCGCCGCCCCCGGCGAAGCGGCGATGATAGAGGTCCGCGACCTGCTGCTCGTGGCGCGCGAGGTCAACTTCGATCTCGTCGAAGAGGGCCGCGGTAACGGGGTCGGTGGTCTGGTTGGTCAGGTTGAAGGTGTCCACGACGCCGGTCTGCAAGTCGCCCATGGCGCGCCGCAGCAGCGCCGCGTCGTCGTTGCTCTGGAGCCAGCTCTTGAGCGTGGCCCAGGCGCCGGCGCCGGCCGCCTGCATGTCAAGCTCGCCGCCGAGCACGGCCAGGCGGCCTTCGAGCATCTGGACGTGGCGGCGCTTGGCCGTGACGATCTCGCCCAGGAGCGCCCCGACCTCGGCGTCGGTCGCGCCCTCCGCGTACTTCTCGAAGGCCGTCAGCGCGTAGCGCTCGCCGCGGACGGCGGTGTTGACGGCGTCGACGATCTCCTGCTTCGCCTGCCCGCCCCAGCGTTCGGCCACCTGCCACCACTCGGCCGTCAGGTCGCCCTCGTCGGGCAGCGGGTAATTCTGCTCGGCGAGGCCGAGGCGGCGCAGCACGGCAGTCGTAAAAATCGGCAGGTCAGACGGCCGGCGCGACGTGACGAGGTTGCCGTCAACGACCAGCGCGGCGTCCTCGTAATCGGCCCCGGCGTTCTGCATGTCCTTGCGGATGGCGCGGAAGCCTGTGGCGCGCCGGCCCTTGAGCAGGTCGCCCTCGATGAGCACCTGCGGGCCGTGGCAGACGGCCGCGACCAGCTTGCCCTGCCCCATCGCCTCCTGCACGAAGCGGACGGTCTTCATGTTGGTCCGCATCTTGTCGGGCGCCGTGCCGCCCGGGATGATGACGGCGTCGAAGTCTTCGGCGCGCGCGTCGGTGGTCGTCGCGTCGGCCTGGCGCGAGACCCGGTTCTGCTTGCCCGCGTAGGTCTCGTTGACGCGCGAGCCGAGCACGGTGACTTCGGCCCCTGCGCGCTCAAGCGCGCTGTAAGGTATCTGAAACTCGCTGTCCTCGACGCCCTGCTCGATCAGGATCGCCACCCTCTTCGTCTTGCTCTCGCTCATATAACGCTCTCGTCTCCTTCGCCGGCTGACCGGCCCGTCGTTCGTCACGTTCACACACCGGTTCTTAGGGGCGTAGACCGCAACGTGTATGCCAGCGACATCTGCCCCGGTGCGCGGCTGCCGCCAACGAAAACCGCTCGCAAACCCGTACAGGGCGCGAGCGGTTCTGTCCGCATCCGTTACTCGGATCGTCGGGCGTGCTTCTTGCTCGCCTCTCAAGTCTCGCGGGGCGCGGCCCGGTTCAGAATCAGTGGGCGGGCCGCAGCAGGCCGCGGAAGATGCCCTGCACGGAGACCTTCGAGGCGTGGAGGCGGATGGGGGCGTGGCTGGAGTTGGCGGGCCTGAGCTCGACCTCGGGGCCGATGCGGTGGAAACGTTTGAGGGTGGCGCGCGAGTTCTCGACGAGGGCGACGACGATCTCGCCGTCGCGGGCCTCCGTGCGGTTCTCGATGAGGGCGATGTCGCCGTCGCAGATGTGCTCGTCCACCATCGAGTCGCCGGCCACGCGCAGCGCGTAGACGCGGTGGGGCCGCACGCGCCCGAGCAGGAAGCGAGGCACGGCGACGGTCTCGCGCTCGTCCGAGGTGTCGATGGGCGCGCCGGCCGCGATGCGCCCGAGCAGCGGCACCTCGCAGACCGAGTCGAGGTCGATCTCCTCCTGCCGCACTGTCAGGCCGAAGGCCCCGTCCTCGCGCGTGCGCGAGAGCAGGCCGCGCTTCTCCAGCGCCTCGATGTGCTTCGCAATCGTGGCCTTCGACGAGACGCCGAAGTGGCGCGCGATCTGCGCGTAAGACGGCTCGTAGCCGTGGCGCTGGATGAAGCGCACGATGTATTCGAGGATTTCCTTCTGGCGCTGCGTGCGTGGCTGCATCTTGTTCTTCCTCGGCGCGGCCGGCGGGCGAAACCGCCGAAGGCGACTAACGGCCGGGGGGCCGGCCGGATTGTAGGTGCGAGAGAGAGAGGGCGTCAAGGGTGGGGGCGTAGGGCTTCGAGAGAGAAGGGCGTCGCGGCCGAGGTCCGGTGCCCTCGGCCGCGACGCCCTATCACCTCGCCCGCGCGGCGGGCGGCCGCCTCACTTGATCGAGTAGCGCGCCAAAGTGTTCGGGAAGAGGATGACGCCGGGCAGGAGCTCCGACATCTGGACCCGGTTGGCGCCCGTCAGCAGGTCGCGGGCCTTGAGGCCGTAGAGGGCCTCGTTCAGGTTGTTGTCGGGGTTGATGACGGCGCCCTTGAGTTCGAGCCCGGCGAAGAGGCCTTTGCTGCGCGAGTAGGAGAGAATGCCGGCGTCGAGCGTCAGGTTGGTCGAGGCGCTGGCCGCGCGCCCGACGGGGCCGGCCGCCGCGCTCGCCTCGCCGCCGATTTCGAGCTTGTCTTCGAGCAGACCCTTGAGCGCGTCTTCGTTCATGAAGAGCAGCACGAAGTCGGTCTTCGAGGCGCCGATCTGCAAGCCGACGCTCGCGCCCCCGAGCTTGAAGTAGGCCGGCGCGCTCCACCCGCCCGTGATGCGGCGGCTGATGATGCCGCTGCCGCCGCGACCGCCGACGACGAAGCCGGCCTTCAGCACGCCGGGGAAGACGGCGACGGCCTCGGCTCGGTCGAGCAGTTCATTCGGGATCGAGCGGTCGGGCGCGCCCATGATCTGCTCGAAGACGCGGGCCGCGTCCGAAGCCTTCCTGGCGGCCTCCTGCTGCTGCTTCGGCGTGGGGGCCGAGGCCGGCCGAGCGGCCCGCCGCTGCCTCTCGTTCTGCGCCGCCGCCGGGGGAACGAGCGCCGCCGCGGCCAGCGCGGCCGCCGCGAACACCTTCAGGCGAAAGGAAATTTTCATCGAAGTCTCCTTCGGGGAGAAGGGTTGTTGAGTCCGGACGCCAAACGCCGAACGCCGGATGCCGGTTGGAAGCGCGGGTCCGAGACTGACGCCTGACATCCGACACCTTCCTTACCTCGCCGGCCGCGCAGAGTAGCGGCTGAGCTGCAAGGGAAGGACACGGACGGCCGGCGGCGAGACGAAGTCGCCGCCGGCTTCGATCAGCTCGGCCGCCTTTCTGCCATAGAATGCTTCGTTCAGATCGTTGTCAGGCGTGATGGCGACGCCCTTGAGCGCCGCGCCGGCGAAGAGCCCTTTGCTGCGCGAGTAGGAGAGGATGCCGGCGTCGAGGGTCGGCGTAGTCGAGGCGCCGATGGTGCGCCCCACCGGCCCGGCGGCGACGCCCGCCTCGCCGCCGATTTCGAGCTTGTCTTCGAGCAGACCCCTGAGCGCGTCCTCGTTCATGAAGAGCAGGACGTAGTCAGTCCTGACGCCGCCGATCTGCGCGCCGAAGCTGCCGCCCGTCATGTTGTAGAAGACGGGCGCGCCCCACTGCCGCCGCGGCGTCCGCCGGCTGATGACGCAGTGGCCCTTGCGACCGCCGACGATGAAGGCGGCCTTCAGCACGCCGGGGCAGACGACGACGGCCTCTGCCCCCTCGATCAGGTCGCGCGGGATGGCCCGGTCCGGCACCGACATGATCTGCCGCACCACCTCGGCCGCCGCGCGCGCGTGCCTTGTGGCGTCCTTCGCGCGGCCCTGCGGGAAGCGCGCCGCTCGCCGCTGCTGCCGCGGCGCGGCCTCGGCCACCGAGGCGAGAAGCAGCGACAGGACGAAAGCGACGGCCGCGACGCGGCGTTTCGGTAGAGACATCAAACTTCCTTTCGCTTCGGCTCTCACAATTCAAAAAGGGAAAACTCGCCGGGGGCGGCCGGCGGCCCGCGCCGCCGACTCTCGGCGCCTCTCCGGCTAGCGCCCGCCGTACTGCGCGATGATCCGCTCCCGAATCTGCTCGGGCTTGAGCTTCTCTTCCTTCTCCAGGCGGTAGGCGAGCAGGGCCTCTTCGAGGCAGATCGAGCAGTTGGCGCCGTGGTCGTCCACGAAGCAACTGTGCAGGCTCTTGTGGCCGAAGCCGCGGTCGCAGTGGCAGTAGCAGGGGAGTTGCGCGATGGTTTCGGGGATGGCGCGCACGGCCTCGTAGCCCTCGCGGCGCCGGCCGGTGAAGGTCTCGGGCGGGAGGGTCGGGGGCAGGCTCTTGAGCGCGGCCGCGTCGGTCACGTAAGCCGGCACGATGCCCGCGGGCGCTGCGCCGAAGCCGTGCGGGTCGGCCTGCCGCCGCTCCGGCTGGCGGGCCGCGTCCGCTCCGTGAGCCGGCTGCCGGTTGTGCGCGGCCGCGTGCTCGTTCGCGTCAGCGCCCCGCTGGCGCGAACTCTGGTGGGCGCTGCCGCCCGAGCAGGCCGAGGAGGCGACGACGCACAGGCCGACCGCCGCTGACAGTAATGTGTTTCTCATGAGACCTCGTGTTTCGTCACGACTTCGACGGGCGCGCCGCGGGCACCTCAGGTGCGCCTCGACCCGCGGCCGTAAAATTAGAGGAAGATAATAGCCGGGGCCGGCCCCTCCGGTCACGCGCCGGCCGGGGTCGGCCGAAAGCACCGGCGGCGCCGCAGGATCGCCGGTTTGGATGCGCCCTCGTCGGCGCGGGCTGTATCGCCGCGCGACGGCGGTGGCGCGGCCGGTTGACCGCCGGGCAGGGCGGGTGCGACCATGCCCGCTAACCGCTTCCCCCGCAGTGTCATCATCCGAGAGGTGCGAGGACGTATGGACGATAATGAGAAGCAGGACGCCAGCCGCGGCGGTGAGGCCGAGGAGACCTCAGCCATAGAGGAGGTCGAGGGGCGCGTCGAGGCCGAGATGAAGCGCATCGAGGGCAGCGCCCGCGAGGCCGTCGGGCAGGGCATGCAGGACGAGCACGTCGAGCGCGAGGGGCGCAAGCTGCGCGAGGAGGGCGAGCGCGAACTGGACGAGCAGCGGCAGCAGTGACCGCGCGGCCGCGAGACTCGACCGCGCGGCGTTGAAAAACAGAGGGCGGGGGCGAAGCTCACAAGAGTCTCCGCTCCCGCCCTCGTCTTACTCGAGGCCCGCGACGGCCGCCTCAGTCGTCGCCCGACTGGCCGGCCTGCACCTTGTCGAGCGCCGCGCGGATCATGCCGGGCACGGAGTCGCTGTAGCCGCGGTAGTGGGCGACGATGCGGCCTCCGGGGGCGATGACGAAGGTCTGCGGGATGCTCCCGTTGCCGCGCATGATCTCGATAGCCACGTCGCGCGGCACCCAACCCACCTTGTAGTTGATATTGAACTCGTCGGCGAACTCGCGCACCTTGTCGGCGTCCCTGACGGGGTCCTCCAGAGTCAGGCCCAGCACCTCGACGCCCCTGGCCTTGTACTCCTTCTGAATCTCGACGAGGTGCGGCACCTCTTTGCGGCACGGCCCGCACCAGGTCGCCCAGATGTCGAGCACGACGGCGCGGCCGCTGTAGTCGCCGAGGCTGAAGGTGCCGCCGTCGAGCGCCCGCAACTGCGTCTTCATCACCTCGGCCGAGAAGCGGTCGGAGGGCGCCTGCTGTTGCTGCTGCGGCTGCTGCTGGCCGCCGGGGCGCGAAGTGATGGTGACGGAGGGCTTGGCAGAGGCGGCCGGCGTGGGCGACGGGCGCGCGGCGTCGCGCGCCGTGTCATCGGCCGTGCAGCTCGAAACGGCGAGCGCCGTCGCCAGGAAGACCGCTGCCGCGCCGGCCGCGCGGCCCGCCGTCCAGAAATTTCTCTTCTCTGTTTGACTCATTAATTCGATCCTGCCGTTCCTCTCTTCTGATGCCCGCGGCGGGCGCGGCTACTGCCCACGTTTCGGGCGCCCCGGACGTTTCGACCCTTCAGCGGCCGGGCCGCACGAGGCGGAAGCCGAGCACGCGGCTACGGAAGTCTCTGGCGACCCACTGGCGCGCCGTCACGGTGATCGGCCTGTCGCCGTCGGGCCGGCTCTCGAAAGAGCCGCCGCGTGCCACGACGCTGCCGCGGTCGGCCTCGTCGAGTTGGGTCCGGTCGTTGCCCTCGTACATCCCGGCCTCGGAGGAGGTCAACTCCCAGACGTTGCCGATCATGTCGGTCAGGCCCTGCGGCGTGTCGCCCCGAGCGAAAGAGCCGACGGGGGCCGGCCCAGACCCGCCGAGGTTGGCCCGCCCCTCGACCCACTCGCGGCCCCACGGGAAGGCCCGGGCCGGGTCGCCGCCGCCGCGCGCGGCGTACTCCCACTCCTGCTCGGTCGGCAGACGGTAGGTTACGCCGTCGCGCAACGAGCGCCAAGCGGCGAAGGCCACGGCGTCCTCGTGGCTGACCTGCGTGACGGGCAGCCGCAACTGTTGCTCGGCCGGGCGGCCGTCGCCTTCCCAGAGGCCGGGCGGCGCTGGATGGCCGGTCTGGCGGACGAACTCCGCATACTCTTCGTTGGTGACCTCGGTCCGGTCAATAGCGAACGGGCCGACGCTGACCGGGTGCGCGGGCCACTGCTGGTACATCCAGAGCAGGTAGACGCCGCGCTCGCGCATGGCCCGCTCGGTCAGCGCCGGCACGTCGTCGCGGCCGGCGCGGAAGGCGCCGCCGGGGAGCGAAACCAGATCGGCCCGAACTGTGGGCGAGGCCGTCGAAGGGCTCTGTGCGGGCGAAGGGGTCGGGCGGGCGTTCTCGTTCCTCGGCGGCGCGGGGTCGGTCGAGTTGAGGAAGTAGGCGCCGCCGAGCGAGAGCAGGACGGCGGCGGCGCCGGCCGCCACCAACGGCGCGCGCGACGGGCCGGGCCTCACCACAGCCCCTGCCGGCGACTCCGGCCCCGCTACTGACCCGGCCGGCGGCTCCGGCCCCGCCCCGGCCGTTGCCGTTCCGCCCGCCCTCGAAGCCGCGCCCCCGACGCCCGCGGCGCCGGGAAGAGCCGCCGCCCCCGATGCCCGCTCCCGCGCGGCCGCCGCATCATCCTCAGCCCGGCGGCGGCGTTCGGCCTCCTCGGCCGCGCGCCTTCGTTCTACTTCTTCCGCCTCGCGCCGCCGCCTTTCTTCCTCGGCTGCGCGCGCCGAAGCCTCGCGCGCGCGGCGGGCGGCCTCGTCCGCGACCTGCCGCGCGCCTTCCCCGGCGAGGTTCTGCGCCTGCTCGTCGCGCGCGTGGACGCCCACGCCCCCGCCGGCAGAGTCGCCGCCGGGCGGCAGCGGCTCGGTCAGGCCCTCCGTGCCGGTGCGCGTGACTGGCGTGCGCGGGCGCTCGTCGGCGCGGCCGACCGGCGACGTGTGCTCGGCCTGCGGGCGCGGGTCTGCGGGAGTGACGGGGTCGTGCGGGCCGGACTCACGCGCGCCGGAGCCGGGCGCGCCGGACATGGCGAGGTCGTGCGCGCCCGCCTCGTGCGGGGCAGACGCACGCGCGGCTGACTCCTGCGCGGCCGACTCCTGCGCGCCCGAGGCGTAAGGCCCGGCGACGGTCTGCATCCCGCCCGACTCGCCGCCGAGCGCGGACGTGCGCTCCCGGCCTCCGGCCACGGTCCTGACGCTCCCTTCGTCGGGCCGAGAACTCCCGCCGGTCGTCGCGCCCCGGCCTTCCGGTCTCTCGCCCTCGTGACGCGGGCGCAACGGGAGCGTTTGCGGGCCGACGTAGGCCAGCCGCCCGGCCGCGCCGAGGTCGGCGAGCGCCTCGCGCAGTTCGGCCATCAGCTCGGCCACCGTCTGCTGGCGGCGGGCCGGGTCTTTTTCGAGCGCGCGCCTGACCACCCGCTCGACCTCGGGCGGCACCTCGGCCCCGCGCTCGGCCAGGGGCGAGGGCGCGACCGTCAGGTGCTTGTTCATGATGGACGGGATCGAGCGGCCGGCGAAGGGCACGTCGCCCGCGAGCATCTGGTAGAGGATGACGCCGAGCGAGTAGATGTCGGCGCGCACGTCAACGTCCTCGTCGCCCCACTGCTCGGGCGCCATGTAGAAGGGCGAGCCCATCAGCCCCTGCGTCTGCGCCGCGACGAACGAGCCCAACAGCTCGCCCGACTTGATCTTCGCCAGCCCGAAGTCGAGCACCTTAACGCCGTCGCGCGGCGACTCGCCCTCCCGGATCAGGATGTTGAGTGGCTTTAAGTCGCGGTGGACAATGCCTGCGCGGTGCGCGGCGTCCACGCCCTCGCAGACGGCCAGCGCGATCTCGACGGCGAGCGCCGGCGGCAATCGCCGCTCCCGCGTCAGCAGGTCGTGGAGCGAGCGCCCCTCGACGTATTCCATGACGAGGTATGGCGTGGTCCCGCCGAGGACGCCGTAGTCTGTGACGCTGACGGTGTTCGGGTGGCGGATGGCTGCGGCGGCCATCGCCTCCTGGCGGAAGCGCGTGGTGAGCGTGGGGTCGTTGCCGACGAGGTCGGGGAGGATGACCTTGACGGCGTGCGTCGTCTTGAGGAAGACGTGGCGGGCCTTAAAGACCATGCCCATCCCGCCGTGGCCGATCTTGCGTTCGAGCCGGTAGCGCCCTTCGAGCACGGGGTCGCCGGCGAGGAGGAACTTGAGCGCGCCGCCGTCCTCAGGGCAGTGGTTGACGCCGTCGGGGAAGCAGCGGTGGCAGGCCGGGCACTCTTTCATCGGCAGGCACGAACGGCCGCGGCCCGCCCGGGCTGCGGGGACGCGGGGCGCTTGACCGGGACAGGCTGAAAAGACACGCCGGGAAGACGCGCCGAATTCTAACAACCCCTCGGCGGCGAAGGCAAAGGGCCGGGGTTTGGCGCGCGGCCCGGCCGGGGCGCGTGCCGTCTCACCTGTCGCGGGGCGGCGAGTTGCTGACCGAGGTGACGCGCTCCATGTCCTCCTTCGCCTGGTCTGCGGCCGAGCGGATGCCGGAGACGCGCAGGCGGAATTCGTCCGGGTTCGACGCCCCGCGCAGCGCCTCCTCGTAGGCGATGAGGCCCGACTGGTAGAGGTTAAAGAGCGACTGGTCGAAGGTCTGCATGCCGTACTGCGAGGTGCCGGCGGCGATGGCGTCGTGGATGAGCGAGGTCTTCTCCTCGTGCGTGATGTAGTCGCGGATGAGGGCGGTCGAGACCAGCACCTCGACGGCCGGCACCCTCCCTTCGCCCGCGGCCGAGCGCACCAGCCGCTGAGAGATGACGCCGCGCAGGATGCCCGCAAGTTGCAGCCGCACGCCCTTTTGCAGGTGGGGCGAGAAGGAGGTGACGATGCGGCGGACGCTCTCCGTGGCGTCGAGCGTGTGCAGGGTCGAGAGGACGAGGTGGCCGGTCTCGGCCGCGGTCAGCGCGGTCTCGATGGTCTCGTGGTCGCGCATCTCGCCGACGAGGATCACGTCCGGGTCCTGGCGCAGCGCGCCGCGCAGAGCCTCGGCGAACGAGCGCGTGTCCACGTCCACCTCGCGCTGCGTGACGAAGGACTTCTTGTCGCGGTGGAGGAACTCGATGGGGTCCTCGATGGTGATGATGTGGCCGCCGCGGGTGGAGTTGATGTGGTCAATGATCGAGGCCAGTGTCGTTGACTTGCCCGACCCCGTAGTGCCGGTGACGAGGACTAGGCCGCGCTGCTCGTCGGCGATCCGCTCGACCACGGGCGGCAGGCCCAGTTCCGCCATGCCCCGCACCTTGTCGGGGATGACGCGCAGGACCATGCCGACCGTCCCGCGCTGCTGGAAGACGTTGGCGCGGTAGCGCCCGAGCCCCGAAACGCCGTAGGCGATGTCGGCCTCGTTGACCTCCTTGAACCGCTGCTTCTGCCGGTTTGAAACACAACTCGCGTGATTTGACTATTGAAATCACGCTGTAATTGTGGTTTTATATCCAGCGCAGGGCGGTTGAGACGAAAAAGATGCCGTGGCAACGTGGGCGCTTATCAGTCTGCGCCCACCCTGCGCCCCGTTCCCCCTCACTCAACACGCGGAGTAGTACACCCATGAGTTTTCTACACGCAGCACTAGAGCAACATCTTACCGCGAAGTCTGTACGGGAGCGCAACGTACAAGACTGGCTGGAAGTCTTCGACATTGAGATGAGCTACGCGGAAATCGAAGCACTCACGCAAGAAATCTACAAGCGTGTTGTGAACACGACTAAAGGCACATACGCCGAATTTCTCATTGTGCTCGAAGAACGCGGTTTAATAGTGCAGCCCACCGCGCCTGTACCCCATCCGCCCCTAGTCTCGGCAACAGCTAGGCTTGATAGGTTGCGCCGTTATAGCCCGGCGTGCCCCGAGTGCGGCGAGATGATTCAGATTCAGCTATGTGACTGGCACTCGATACCGGCCGGCTGGAAATGCCGTATGTGCAAACACAAATTCAACGATGAACCGCCGAAAGGAGACACCGACCGTGCCTAGAACACCGATCACGCCAGCGGAGGAGCGCAGAGTCGCACACTTTCTCAACCGCGCACCGAACTTCCGTAGCCCTAAGCGCGTGGAATCACATCTCGCTTACGTCAGCGAGGCAGCAAACGTGCCACTATGGAAAGTCAAAGTGCTCGCCAAACGCGCCGGCATCAATGTCTAAGAAAGGAGTCACGAACATGAGTACCGGCCCTTTGAAGCGCGATATGCCACGGTCGCAACAGTCCGTATGTCCGTGGTGTAACAAGCTGACGCGAACTCAAGTGCGCTACGTTACAACTGTGCCCCTGTATAGCTGTTCGGAGTGCGGCTATACGTGGGACGCTGAACCGCTGCCCTATCTTGGAGGTAGCCCGCTCGATCTTAATTTAGTGCGCGCACCCCGCAACGCCCCTCCGCACTACAGCGCCCCTCCGCACTACAGCGCCCCTCCGCACTACAACGCCCCTCCGCAATCTTCTCCGTATCGTGGGCTATCGCCAGAAGGTGCGCGCGTGTGGGCCGGCTGGCTTCGCGGCCAGTGGCTACTTTACGTGTTCATGTGCGCCGCACTCGTGGGTATATGGATAGTCGTAGCTGCGCGCGAGACACACGAGCCGCTGTTGAACAGACTATCGCCCGGCTTAGTGCTCGGTCTCTGCGTGTACATGCTACGAAAATGTAGGGGCTAGCAGAAAGGTGGTAAGTGAAGATGACGAAACCATTCAACGGCATCCGCAACCTTGCGTTACTGAGATCAAAAATGACAGACGACGGCGGCGCGGAGGTTGTAAGCGAGATCATCCGCGAGACGCTTGAGCGCCCCGTAGAACCTCTCAGGCCCGCGCACGTACCGGCGATCAGTGAAGTGCGCCGCCCAAACTTCACCGTCAGGGATGAGATCAAGCTAGTCCACACCCCCGACCGTAACCCCCGCCGCGAAGTTGCCGAACTCAACAAAAAGATTTTCGGCAAGCTCCGCGAGTTAGGAGCCCTGGCCGATAAGCTCCCCGAAGATTGCGACTACCACACATTTCAAGTTCTGCTTGATCGCGTCATGGAACCGTGGCGCGATCTACACAGGTTCACGAAAGAGCATATCTTCGACCTGGGGGAGATCAGCCGGCGCGCAACTCCATCGAGCACCCAGGGAACAAAGCGCCCTATGGGTTGGAGGTTGCGATGAAGGTAAGCGATCTGATCCGCGAGTTGCGAAAGTGTCCGCCCGATCTGCCCGTAGTGACAGAAGGGTGCGACTGTAACGGCGACACCTACGCCGTATCTATTGACGTGTCGGGTGTCTTGCCTACGTGTGTACTCATAGAGCGGTCTGACAGCAACATTGATCGTTATGAAGGCGAGGAATACGACAATAAGGCTGACACGCCGAGACCGTTACCGGAGGCCGATGTACGCGCTGAATTAATAGCGTGACGCGGAAAGGAGACGTATGAGCCAGCCAGCGCCTATACCTGTTGCCGACGCTAAACGTATCGCGGAAGAACGCGGTTACGATCAAGTCATCATCGTCGCCTGGAACGCCGAGACCGGGAAAAACCACATCACGACCTACGGCACTGAACCGGCGCAAAAGAAGATGGCCGCCCAGGGTGGAGACCGTATAGCCGAGATTCTAGGTCTCGAAAATGCGACGGTGTACGAGGATTATGTAGGGCCGCGATGAAACAAGGGGCTTGACTAGGCGCGCGAAGTGAGTATAATGCGCGCTACGTCGTCGGTGTGGCCGGGCAGGAACACAGACCGGCGGCAAGAAGGGCGGGGGTTGCGCTAGTCGGTGGGCGCGCAACCCCCGCCCTTAAATTATTACTTGTTAG
>DASQMB010000021.1:0-13748 GCA_035645715.1 Pyrinomonadaceae bacterium | reverse complement strand
TCGCCGAAGATGATGCCGTCGCCGAAAATGATGCCGTCGCCGAAGATGATGCCGTCGGCCGTGAGTGTGGCGATGTCGAGAAAGGGCAGGCCGCTGGCGAGGGCGCCGCCGTCGCTCGTGAGTACGTGGTCGCCGAAGATGATCCCGTTCGAGTACAGCGTGCTGTCGCCGAAGATGATCCCGTCGCCGAAGATGATCCCGTCGCCGAAGATGATGCCGACGGCCGACAACTGCGCGACGCTGACGAAGGCCGCGCCCGAGCCGAGCACGCCGCCGTCGCTCGTGCGGACGTGGTCGCCGAAGATGATGCCGCTCGACATCTTGGTCAGGTCGCCGAAGATGATGCCGTCGCCGAAGATGATCCCGTCCCCGAAGATTATGCCGTCGCCGAAGATGATGCCGTTGCCGTAGACGGCCTGGTACTTGGTAATCAGCTCGACGCCCGTGGCGTAGGTGCTGCCCATCACGAGCCCCTGCGCCCAGGTGAAGGTGTGGCCGGCGATGGTCGTCCGCGGCGCCGGCGCGGGTGCCGTGAGCAGCGGCGCGCCGACCGTCCGCAGCAGCGAGGCGTCGGGGCGGACGAGCCGCGCGAGCCGCATCGCGCCCTCGACGTTCAACTGCCCCGCGCCCTGCTCGAACATGTTGAAGCCGGCCAGCGGCTGCGCCGTGTACATCAGGAGCGCCTTGACGAGGTTCGGCGTCAGCGCCGGGTTCGCCTGCAGCAGCAGCGCCGCCGCCCCGGCCGCGACGGGCGTCGCCATCGACGACCCGTTCATGTACATCATCTTGCGGTTGTCCACGGGGCTGACGCCCGCGTCGAGCTGCGGGTTCTGCGTGACCAGCAGGTTGTTCGCCGCCTGCGCGTAGATGAGCTTATTGCCGGGCGCGACGAGGTCGGGCTTGATCAGGTGGTCATAGCGGCGCAGGCCCGCGGCGTCGGTCGAGTAGCTGCGGGTCGGCCCGCGCGAGCTGAAGCTGGCTACGCCGTCGTCGGCGCGCGAGTCTGTGCCGAAGGTGTTCGTGGCGCCGACGGTCAGCGCCGAGGGCTCGTTGCCCGGCGAGTGGACTTGCCCGTAGATTTTCTGGCCCGCGCCGTTGCGCCCGTTGTTGCCGGCCGCCACCGCGACCACGAGCCCGCTGTCCACCAGCCCGCGCACGGCGCGGCAGACCGGGTCGTTGCGGTAGCTCTCGACGGCCGGCGCGCCGAGGCTCATGTTGACCACCCGGATGTTGTAGGCGTGGCGGTTGGCCCGCACCCAGTCGAGCGCGGCCAGCACCGCCGAGACCGTGCCCGCGCCCCGCGAGTTGAGGACGCGCAGGTTGACGAGGTTCGCGTTCGGCGCGACGCCCGTGAACTGCGCGTTAGAGATGCGGCCGTTGCCGGCGGCGATGGACGCGACGTGTGTGCCGTGGCCGTAGGGGTCGTCGGTGCGCCCCTCGCCCGTGAAGTCCTGGCTGTAGGCGATGCGGACTCCGTTGCTCCGGTCGAGGAAAGCCTTGTGGTTGGTGTCGATGCCGGAGTCGATGATGGCGATGCCGATGCCCGTGCCGTCGAGCCCGGAGGTGGTGACGCCGCTGGACTCGCGGACGGTGTCGGCCCCGGTCGTCGCCGAGACGTGTCCCGAGGCCACCGTCTCGCGGTCGGGCGAGACGAACCGCACGACCGGGTTCGAGGCCAGGGCCTCGACGGCCGCCGCCGGCAGCTCAACCAGGTTGGCGTCGAGCGAAGAGAAGCGGCGCAGGAGCCGCGCCCCGTGGCCCGGCAGCAGCGCCTCGGCCGCCGCGCGAGAGCCCGGCGCGAACTGCACGATCACCCTCAGGCGCGACTGCCGCCCGCCGCTCGGCGTCTCCGACAAGTCGGGCGACATCTTGGCGCGCGCGGATGCCCGCGACGCTGCCCCCAACTGTGCGGCGGCGCCCCCGCCCGTCAGGCCGGCCGCGGCCAGCGCCAGCAGCAGGGGGATCGCAAGCATCCTGGCGACAGAGAAACGCTTCGTCTTTATCACTTCACTTCTCCTCTCAGGCGCCTCTCGGAGTTAGGCAACGAGGGGTCAGAGGCGGCTGACTTGGACAGTAAGGGCTAATGCTGAACAAAGAACCGATCCCGCAAGAGGGGGAGACGCGCTCTCGTCGGAATTAAGACTTTCGGGGCTGACGGCAGGCGATAAAGGGAGAGCCGCCGGGGGCTACGA
This sequence comes from Pyrinomonadaceae bacterium, assembly GCA_035645715.1. GTDB lineage: Bacteria > Acidobacteriota > Blastocatellia > Pyrinomonadales > Pyrinomonadaceae > QHXN01. Next base: position 11,556 of record DASQMB010000021.1, on the reverse strand, counting down.
GGCGCGTGTATTCTCCGGATGTCCCGCCCACCTGTCAACACGCGGCGCCCCCTATCACTCGGCCGGGGGATCGTCGCCGATGATGATGCCGTCGCCGATCAGGATGCCGTCACCGATCAGGATGCCGTCGCCGATCAGGATGCCGTCGCCGAGCAGCAGGCCGACGGGGAGGAAGAAAGAGCCGGAGCCGAGCGCAGCGCCGTCGCTGGTCAGAATGGCCTCGCCGACTCCCACATCGCCCGTCAGCAGCGCCGGGTTGAGTTCGTGCGTCGAGTCGGTCTCGACCAGCCCGTCGCCGAGCAGCCGGCCCGTCGCGTAGACCCTCTGGTACTTGGTGATGAGGGCGAGCCCCGAGACGTGCGTGCGGTTGACGATTGCGCCGCGCGCCCAGGAGAAGGCGTGGCCGGCGATGGCGGTCTGCGGGGCGGGCGGCTCGGCCGACGTGAGTAGCGGCGCGCCGAGCGGCGTCAACTCCGTCAGGTCGGGGCGGACGAGCCGCGCCAGCCTGATCGCCCCTTCGACGTTCAACTGCCCCGCGCCCTGCTCGAACATGTTGAAGCCGGCCAGCGGCTGCGCCGTGTACATCAGGAGCGCCTTGACGAGGTTCGGCGTCAGCGTCGGGTTCGCCTGCAACAGCAGCGCCGCCGCCCCGGCCGCGAGCGGCGTCGCCATCGAGGTGCCGCTCAGGAACATCATCCGCCGGTCGGCCTGCGCGCTGACGCCCGCGTCCAGCTCGGGGTGGCTCGCCAGAAGGTTGTTGCCGCGGGCCGCGGCCCAGACGACGCGGTTGCCGGGGGCGACGAGGTCGGGCTTGACGAGGTTGTCGTAGTGGCGGGCGCCGCCCGCGTCGGTCCAGTAGCTGCGGGTCGGCCCGCGCGAGCTGAATGTCGTCACCACGTCGTCGGCGCGCGTGTCGGTGCCGTAGGAGTTCGAGGCGCCGACGGTGATGACCGACGGGTCGTTGCCCGGCGCGTGTATCTGCCCGTAGACCTTGTTGCCCTGCCCGTCGCGCCCCTCGTTGCCGGCCGCGCCCACGACGACGAAGCCCGCGTTAACCAACTCGCGCACCGCCAGGCAGAGCGGGTCCAGTTGATAGGAGTCGGTGGCCTGCGCGCCCAGACTGATGTTAACGACGCGAACGTTGTAGGAGCGGCCGTAGGCGAGCAGCCAGTCGATGGCTGTCAGCAGCCCCGAGACGGTCCCGTTGCCCTGCGAGTCCAGGACGCGGAGGTTGACGATGTCGGCCCGCGGGGCGACGCCCGAGTAGGCGCCGTTGTTGTACTGCGCGCCGCCGGCCGCCGCCGAGGCGACGTGTGTGCCGTGGCCGTAGGGGTCGTCGGTGCGCCCCTCGCCCGTGAAATCGCGGCTGTGGGTGACGCGCGAGAGGCCGAGGCTGTTGAGGAAGGCCGCGTGCTGGCGGTCAACGCCCGAGTCGAGTACGGCGATGCCGACGCCGGCCCCGTCGGTGGTCGTGGTCGTCGTCAAAAGGTTGAGGATCGTCTGCGTCTGCTGGCGTGCGGCCTCGGCCCCGGTCGTCGTCGAGACGTGGCCGAGCGCCCGGACGGCCCCGTCGGGCGCCACGAACCTGACCCCCTCGTCCGCAGCCAGCGCCTCGACGGCGCGAGCCGGCAGGCTGACCACGCGCGTCCGCAGGCGCCGGAAGTCTCTGACCACGCGCCCGCCCAGGTTCCCGAGCAGCGAGTCGAGCCGGCTCGTCGCCCGTCCCTCGAAGCCGACGATCACCGTCACCCGCTCTCCGCCGGCCGCGGTGCGTGCCCGCGCCAGCAACAGCGGCGAGACCTTCTCGGCCGCCGCGCGGGGCACAGGACCGTGCCCGCCGCCCGAAGCCCCGGCCGCGCCGCAGAAGAGGAGCAGTGAGAGCGTGACGAGGGCGAGCCGGGAAACGCTCTGTAAGCCTTGATCTGTTTTCACGGGCTCCTCTTTTACTACTCGTCGCGCTGACAACGTGCGGCCGACACCGCGCCGAAAAGGCTGGCTCGAAGAAATGTAGCCCTTTTGTTCCGCAACCCTCGTACCAGACGACGGGGCCGCGCCGACAGGCGAGGCGAACCCGGCCGGGCGTCCCCTCGCGCCAGCCCGGCCGCCAGCCGCCGCAGACACCGTTTGCCGAATATTCATCGCCTTTCCGCGGCGCCCCGGTCGCGCGCTACTCCCTCACGGCACGCGCAGCCGCGCCCGCCGGCTCCGCATTCATCCGCGGACCGCGGGCCCGGCCGCGACGCATTCTGCCGCGGTGTGAGTCGGGCCTGCGACGCATTCTGCCTCGCGCCGTGCTCCCCGCCCGCGCCCGCCCCGCGCCCGCCCACCGCGCGGCTGCAAAGATTTAGCAACGGCCGCCGCCAAACCTACGCGGCTGCGCGTCCCCGTGGGGCTGCGCGACTTCGGAGTACCGGACGCGCGAGTTGGGCGGCGCGCCGGCTGCGGGCGCGCTGGCACGACCCTTGCCCTGCGGCTGTGCCCTGATTACCGACGCTTAATCTGCACAGACAATGATGGCAGTTCCGATGGCGGGCGAGGCGCGCGGGGCCGGCCACAAAGTTAGGTCACGCGGCGCGGCCCGGAGAGGCAAGGTGTCCGACATGACAGGAGTAAGCAGCGAGGCGGTTCTCACCGGTGGAGCGGCGCGGCTCGGGACGGGCGCGGGCTGGCGGCCGCACGACGGCGTCGCAGAGGTCTACCGCACGACGCTCAGGGCGCTGACGGCCGCGCTCGAAGCGCGCGACCGCGACACGCACGGCCACTCGGAGCGCGTCGTCAGCTTCTCGCTACGTCTCGGGCTGGAGATGCGGCTCGACGCCGAGCAGACGCGCTCGCTTGAGTTCGGCGCGCTCCTGCACGACATCGGCAAGCTCGGCATCCCAGACTCGATCCTGCGCAAGCCGGGGCGGCTGACCGATGAAGAGTGGACGAAGATGCGGCTGCACCCGCTGCTCGGGCAGCGCATCCTGCGCGGGATAGAGTTTCTGGAGGGCGCGGCCCGAGTCGTCGCCCAGCACCACGAGAAGTGGGACGGCTCCGGCTATCCATTACGGCTGCGCGGCGACGAGATAGACCAGAACGCGCGCATCTTCGCCGTGGCCGACGCCTTCGACGCCATCACGAGCGACCGCGTCTACCGCCGCGGCCGCGGCTATGAGGCCGCCGCCGCCGAGATAGCGTCGAACGCCGGGACGCAGTTCGACCCCGAAGTGGTCGCGGCCTTCGGGCGCGTCCCTGCCGGCGAGTGGGCGGCCATCCGCCTCTGCGTGACGAGCCGCGCGACCGCACACCCCGGCCCGCTCCTCGAAATGAACTACGCGGACTCCGCCCCCGATTCGCGCGCCCTGCCCGCAAACGTCGAAGGCTAGACGGCGCCCCCGAGCCCCGCCCCCGAGTCTCACCTGACATTCCGAGCAGCAGCGAACACACTCCCGGCCGCGGGAGCGATTGACTCCGGCCCTCTTTTTTATAAAGCGGTTTCCTGTAGAGCGATTCGCCGATCTGTCTGCCAACCGTTCGGAGGCGTTGTGCTCAACTGCAACCCGCTCTAAACGACGACCGTCAGGCCCGGCGAACTCGGGTGCGGCTCGCCCGGTTGGAGAGAATCCGGCAGGTAGGAGTGCAGGTCTGAGACGGCTGCGATCAGCTCGTGGGCGCTGAATGGCTTCGGCACGTGTAGCTGGTAGCCGGCGGCGAGCGCGCGGGTGCGGTCCTCCTCGCGGGCGTAGGCCGTGAGCGCGGCCGCGGGGGTGCGCCCGCCGCGGTCGGGGGGCAGGGCGCGCACCTGCCGGATCAGCGCGTAGCCGTCCTCGCCCGGCATCCCGATGTCGCTCATCAGAACGTCAGGCCGCCAGCGCCGAAGGGTGTCGAGCGCCTCCCTGGCCGAGCCGCAGGCCACGACCTCAGCGCCGTGCTGCGCGATGACGGCCGTGATCACCTTCCGCGTGTCGTCCTCGTCGTCGACGACGAGCACGCGCAAGCCTTCCAGCGCGAACGCGGGCTGCCGTCGCCGTGGTGCCGCGTTCTCGCGCCGCGCCGGGTGGTCGGTGCCCACGCCCGCGCGCGCGCTGGCCGGGGTGAGCGGCAGGGTGACGGAGAAGGTCGAGCCCAGCCCCACGCCCGCGCTCTCGGCCGCCGCGGTGCCGCCGTGCAGCTCGACGAGGTGGCGGACGATGGCGAGGCCGAGGCCGAGGCCGCCGTGGGCGCGGGTCGTCGTCGAGTCGGCCTGCCGGAAGCGGTCGAAGACGCGCGGCAAAAACTCGGCCGGTATTCCCTTCCCGGTGTCGCTGACCGTGAGCCTTGCCTGCGCCCCTTCGCGTTCGAGCCGGACGCGTACCTCGCCGCCCTCGGGCGTGAACTTGACGGCGTTCGACAAAAGGTTCCAGGCCACCTGTTGCAGGCGGGCCGGGTCGCCCGCGACCATCGCGCGCCCCGACTCGTCCGCGAACGTCAGGCGAATGTGCCTGGCGTCGGCGGCCGGCCGCACGGCTAGGATCGAGTCGGCCACGGCCGCACCGAGGTTGACCTCGCGCGTGTCAAGCAGGAGCTTGCCCGAGATGATGCGCGACACGTCGAGCAGGTCGTCAATCAGTTGCGCCTGCACCTTCGCGTTGCGCTCGATGGTCTCCAGGGCCTGCGCCTTCGCTTCGCCCCGCACCTGCCCGGCGCGCATCAGCCCGGCCCAGCCGATGATCGACGTGAGCGGCGTCCGCAGCTCGTGCGAGAGCGTCGCCAAAAACTCGTCCTTGAGGCGGTTGGCGGCCTCGGCCTCCTCGCGCGCCGCCTGCTCGCGCAGCAGAAGCTTCTCGCGCTCCTCCTCGCTCCGCTTCAGCTCGGCCACGTAGCGCGACAGCTCCTCGACGTGCGCCTCCGAGGTCTCGAAGTTCTTCAGGTAGGTGCGGTAGGTGAAGTAGACGATGATGACGACGGGCACGGCCGCCAGCACCGCGTAGAAGCCGACGCCGTGGACCAGCCGCGCCGTGATGCTGGCGGCCGAGGCCCCGGCCAGGTAGGTGACCGAGGTCCAGAGGTAGTGGTTCTTCCAGGTCTGCCAGAGCGACTCGCCGAGCTTCAGCGACTTCTCGGCGGCGATGAGTCCCGAGTTGGCGAAGTACTGGACGAGGGCCATCACGAAGACGGCGGCCAGCGAGTGGGCCGAGTAAACGTCGCCCGCCGACGACTCGTCGCCGAAGAGCGCCCGCAAGGCCCAGACGGTGAGGAAGGTCGAGAGCGCGAGCACAGCCGAGTTGAAGAGCAGCGTCAGCGCCTTCCGGCTGATCCGCAGGCTGGCGTAGACGCCTTCGAGCGCCGAGAGCAAAACGGCCGCCTCGCCCCCGAGCAGCAGGATCGTCAGGAAGATCAGCGTGTCCGAGACCGTGATGCGGCCGCTCACGCGCGGTATCCGCACGGCGCCGTGCGAGCTGAGGCAGACCAGGACGACCAGCAGCAGGAAGCGCAGGTCGAGCAATTCAGTCGGTAGCCTGAGCGCCGAGTAGAGGACTGCCGCCGCGCCGAGCGCGACGGCGGCCCACATGTAAGGTCGAGCGGGATTCGGTTGGTCCATTGCCCCTCCGCGGCTCAGGCGGCCCGGCCGGCGAGGTGGCCGGGGCCGTCGCGGCAATCACGTAGCAACATTCGTGCCCGCCTCGGTCAGGCGGTCAGTAGTCGAGGCAGTCGACGCCCTCGTCGTCCTCGGGGGTCATCGCCCCGGTCTCGTCTCCGTTGAGTGTGGCCGATTGGGCCTGGATGAAGAGGTCGCCGGTGATGACCCCGTCGCCCGTGATCACGCCGTCGCCGGTGATGACGCCGTCGCCGAACACGTCGCCGTCCCGCAGCCGCGTGCCGTCGCCGAGCAGGAACCAGACGCTCAGGAACGCCTGCCCGTCGCCTGTGATGACGCCGCCGCTCGTCATGACGTGGTCGCCGGTGATGACGCCGTCGGTGACGAGCGTCGAGTCGCCTGTGATGACTCCGTCGCCCGTGATTACGCCGTCGCCGAGCAGCAGCCCGCGCCCGTAAATCCGCTGGTATCGCGTGATGAGGTCGAGGCCGGTGACGTAGGTGTGGTGGAGGACGAGGCCGCGCGCCCAGGTGAAGGTGTGGCCGGCGATGGCGGTCTGCGGGGCGGGCGGCTCGGCCGACGTGAGCAGCGGCGCGCCGAGCGGCGTCTCGTCGGACAGGTCGGTGCGGACGAGCCGCGCCAGCCTGATCGCCCCTTCGACGTTCAACTGCCCCGCGCCCTGCTCGAACATGTTGAAGCCGGCCAGCGGCTGCGCCGTGTACATCAGGAGCGCCTTGACGAGGTTCGGCGTCAGCGCCGGGTTCGCCTGCAACAGGAGCGCGGCCGCGCCCGCGACGGCCGGCGCCGCCATCGAGGTGCCGTTCAGGTACATCTGCTTGCGGTTGTCCACGGGGCTGACGCCCGCGTCGAGCCGCGGGTTCTGAGCGAGCAGGTAGTTGCTGACGGCCTGGGCGTTGATGATCCGGTTGCCGGGCGCGACGAGGTCGGGCTTGATCAGGTTGTCGTAGTGGCGCACGCCCTGGGAGTCGGTCCGGTGGCTGCGCGTGGGGCCGCGTGAGCTGTAGCTGGCTACAGTGTCGTCGGCGCGCGAGTCTGTGCCGAAGGTGTTCGAGGCGCCGGCCGTGACGGCCGAGGGCTCGTTGCCCGGCGAGTGGACGTGGCCGTAGAGCTTGTTGCCGTCGGCGTCCTTGCCGTTGTTGCCCGCGGCGGCAACGACGACCACCCCGGCGTCTACCACCCTGCGCACGGCCACGCAGGCCGGGTCGTTCAGGTACGAGTCGATGGCCGGCATCCCGAGGCTGAGGTTGACGACGCGGATGTTAAAGCGCGCGCGGTTGGTCAGCACCCAGTCGAGCGCCCTGAGCAGGTACGAGGTCGTGCCGACGCCGCGCGAGTTGAGGACGCGCAGGTTGACGAGGTTCGCGTTCGGCGCGACGCCGGTGTAGCTGGCGTTAGAGATGCGCCCGTTGCCGGCGAGGATGGACGCGACGTGTGTGCCGTGGCCGTAAGGGTCGTCGGTGCGCCCCTCGCCCGTGAAGTCGTGCGCGGCGACGACTCGCACGCCGTTGCTCCGGTTGAGGAAGGCACTGTGACCCGCGTCCACGCCCGAGTCTACGACGGCGACGCCGACGCCCGTGCCGTCGAGCCCGGATACGTTCGTCCCGCTCGTCGAGCGGATGGCGTCGGCGCCGGTCGTCAGCGTGACGTGGCCGAGCGTGCGCACCTCCCTGTCGAGGGAGACGTAGCCCACGTCGCTGCGCTGGGCCAGAATCGCCGCCGCCGCGGCCGGCAGGCTCAGGACGCGGAAGCTGAAGTTCTGAAACTGCCGGACCTCGTTCGCCCCGTTGGCGACGAGGGCCAGGTCGAGTTCCGCGCTCCAAGAGCCGCGCGGCTGGATAATGACCCGCACGCGGTCGGCCCCCCGGCCGCTGTTCACCTTGTGCAGAATCTCTTCGGAAGCCTTCGGGCCGTGCCCCTTCGTGAGTTGCGCGTGAGAGGGCCGGGTGAGAAGCGGCAGGCCGACGCAGGCCGACAGCGTCAACAGCAGGGAGAGCCGAGCAACGTAGCGCCTCATGGGTAATTCCTTTGAAACGGGAGCCGTCGTGTGACTGTTAAGCTGATTGCGGGTGAATCGCAGGCGGCGAAAGCTGTGGGGGCGGCTGGGCTTCCGGACTCCTGAGACGTGGCTATACCTCAGCCCAGAACGGGGGTTTCTGGTGGAAGCCCATTGTATTAAAATATGCTAAATTGTCAAGTCATTGTTTAACAGAATCTACTTTTCTTGACCCGAACGGAGTCTTGAGCAACATTCGGGCCGCATTTATCCCCAAAAACGAGGCCCCGCCGGGGCCTTTAAGGCTTCCGGCGAGGCGTTTTGCAGCACCCCGAGGCGGTCTTTTGCGGCCCTACCTCAGGCCGGCTCATCCATCCATTCGACCCGCCAGTAGCTGCCGGCGTCCTCAATTAGCCTGACCAGCACGTAATCGCCGGCCCTGAGTTCTTCGCCCTCGGGCAGGCTCATGCGCGCTTGGCCGGAGTAGACGGTCTCGGTCAGCATCAGTTCCAGGCTGGCCTGCCCGCCCTCGACCCCCGTGACCTGCGCGTAGCAGCCCCAGCCCGGCCGGGGCTCTTCGTAACCCTGCCGGGAAGTTCGTAGTCGCGGCAGTTCCCGCCCCCGCGGCTCGGCCTCGCCGGCCGCTTCGGCCTCGTCAATTTCTGCCTCGTCAATAGGAACAAGGCGCAGGACGAGCGACGGGTGTTCTTCGCTGCCGTAGACGCCGACGGTCGGCGTCAGGGATTGAGGCCGGTCGAGGTGGTGTATGTGGACGGCGTATAGCCCTGCGGGCACTTCGAGGAACTGCGTACCCTCGCCCGGCAGTTCCTCGCCGAAGATTTCCCGGCCATCAGTGAGGGCCAGCCGCCCGCTCCGAACCCGCAAGCGCTCCTCGAACGACTCGGCGAGGCGCGCACGCTCGGCCTCGGTCAGTTCCTCTGACTGGACCCTGACGTGGAAGGTGCCCTCGCCCGACAGGACGAGCGCGAACTCGCCGCCGGCGCCCAGGCGGCGGAGGCTCGACACTGCCTCGGCCCAGACGACGGGCCAGTTGCCGTCGAACTCCACGGCCTGTTCTGTGCCGCCCTCAGGGTCGAGCGCCACGTCGAGGCTGCGGACGAACTCCTCGCCGAGACCCGCCGCGCCCGCCGGGTCGAGCAGGAGGATACCCCCGGTGTCCGTGAAGAGTGTGAAAGTAACTCTCTCCATCACCCCGCACGCTACTGCCCCGGCGGGCGCCCCTCGCCGGGCTGCGGCGCCTCGCCCCTGATGCCCACCAATTCCACGACGAAGATGAGCGACGCGTCGGGCGGGATGACTCCGCCCGCGCCCCGCGCCCCGTAGCCGAGTTGGGGCGGGATGAAGAGCGTAGCGCGGTCTCCCACGCGCAGCCTGGCGATCCCCTCGTCCCAGCCCTTGATGACCCTCCCCGCGCCGAGCCTGAAGGCAAAGGGCTCGCCCCTGTTGCGCGAGCTGTCAAACACGGTCCCGTCCGTCAGCAGCCCGGTGTAGTGGACCAGGACCTCTTCGCCGGCCTGCGGCGCGCGCCCCTCGCCGCGGCGCGTGATCAGGTATGTGAGCCCGCTCGGGGTGGTGATGCTCGCGGCCGACGGCGCGGCCACGGGTTTGGCCGGAGGCTGCGCGGGCCTGGCCGGCCTTCTCTGCGACGGCCGGTTCCTCCTGACCTGCGCCGAAGCGCCGACGGCGTCCAGCGACAAAAGCAGCGGGAGCACTAATAGAAGAAGTCTCACAGTCAGCCCTCTAAGCCTCGTCTCAAGCCCCGACCAACCGCCCGCCGTCCCACGTTCGCCGGCAGGCAGACGCACAAATCTAATGGCGGCCCTTCGCGCCCCACCCCGGCGCATCAGGCGCGGGCCGCCCGGCGCGCCGCCGTTGCCCCGCGGCGGCTCAGGACTTACCCCTGCGGTGATACCTCTGGCACCGGACGCCCGGCTGACGCTGTGCCTCATCCCTCTGCCGGCGCTCCGCCTCGCGCCGTTCGCGCGACTCCTGCCCTCTGGCCTCGGCGGCTTCGGCCCTCCGCTCCTGACTCTGGTCCTGCTGCGCCCGCGCCGGCGCCCCCCCGGCCAGGACGGCTGCGAAAAGTAAGACTGACAGACCACTCATCCTCACGGCCCCACCTCCTGCTTTTCTGCCCGCAACGAACTTCTCGAAGGCGCTCCGCACCTCGGCCGGCGTGAACTCCGGCGGCGCCCCCCTCATTGCACCCCTCCGGCCCCGGCGCCGCGCCTCGCGCCACGCCACGCACAACATCCAGACCGCGACCACAGACGCGGCCGTAAAGAAAAGGATGGCGAAGGCGTACACGACACCACCTCCCTCCGAAAACTCTGATTAGGGGACGCGGACAGTTTAAGTCCTCTCCCCCAACCCCGCAACAAGAACCGCCCCTCCTCGCCGCCCCCACCCCACTAACCCCCGACCAAATCGACGCCCTACCCCGCCCTCTTCCACGAGGCAAAGACCAATGCAAAGCTTCCTGTTACACCACCACGCACAGCATCAGGAAGGCTCGCGCACCCAACCGGAGAAACCCAAGGCGACGTTCAGCATGATTAAGACGGAGTTCAGCGACAGGCTGGGAAGCAGGCCCGCGCGGGCAGAGATCATGAGGCGTTGTGCAAGATACTCTGTCACAACATCTGCTGTGTCATTCAGAGCATGTATGAGCTTGGTTTGAAGCCGAAGTTTTGGAGTGAGGCGGCGTAAACTTACAAAGAGGACATAACGCGCTGTAAGTCTTCTCTTTGACTTTCGGTAATATCGAAGCTATCAACGGCACACGCAAGCAACTCTACCAGCAAGTCCCTCGGGAGTTCGCCTACGCGGCTAATGTTTCCGACGAAGAACTTCTGCTGTAGCTCTGCTGCTTTCAATTCGTAAAACTCACCTAAAAGAAACCAACTATCCCCGCGCAGGCAACTACTCCCGTCTGGAACAAAGAAATTGGGGTATCGGTCATTAGACTGACACCCCTCATTTCTGCCTTTATGTCTAGGTTGGGAAGTTGTTTTAATTACTATGTAGATGCCGTCGCTGCCGTCATTCAGGACGATAAGCAGTTTATTCCCTACTTCGCCATCACTGAACGTGAACCGTGGGTCGTGAAGTATCGTTCCCGGATTCATTGTAGGCTTCTACAATTTCTTTGTGCTCGCTCTCAAGCTCACGAATCAAATCCGCGTCCTCACCTGAGAGGGCATATTCATAAGGTATGTGTCCTCGCCGATTACCTTCTACATTATAGACCTTATGCCACGGCAAAGTCTCAACGTGTGTAGCCTCTATCATTTCATTGCCATTACTCATTGCGTACCGATCTGCCAAGCTGTGCAAAAGGGCCAGTTCTCGGCGGGTGAAATGAGAGGGGTCAAATTTTGACTTAGGCTCTATAAGAAACATCGGATTATCGAAGCGGGTTTTTACGGGTGTCACTTTCACCTTTTCAGCTAAATCCGGCTCGGGCAAGGGCATTTCCTCATATAGTTCTTCAGGCACAGGCCCCATCTTCCAAGCATAGTAATCCAGACCGGTCACACTACGGCCAGTCTGTTGATAGTGCTCAAAATCCAGGAAGTATAGAAGCTTGAACAGCTTCACAATGCCACAAAGAGAGGTATTCTCACTAAAATAGACAATAGCATTCAGCAGTTTTTCTCTTTGGTGATTAATTAACATAATGACACGCCGAGGGGGAGCGTTTCATACCCGAAACAGTATTACTTCCGTGCAACACTGTTTCGTATATGAAACAATAGCGCGTGGGAGTATAAATGTCAATTGATTTTGACACCCTTTTTGACAACGCTTCCGAAGCCTGTAGCGTGAAGGGGGCTCGGCTAATTTTGGGCAAGCCTCAGAATTATTGGGCAAGATCGAATTGTTAGGCAAAGCCAGATCATTGGGCTTTGCCTAATAATTCCTCTTGAGAGTCGAATTGTTAGGCAGCGGATTTAATTTT
>DASQMB010000020.1:0-39580 GCA_035645715.1 Pyrinomonadaceae bacterium | reverse complement strand
GGCCGCCGGCCCACACCTTTCCCAGACTCTCCGGAGACATCTATGACCGACCAGCGAAACTGGCTCGAACGGCTCGGCGAGAAGATACCCGGCTACGCCGGCTACGCGTCCAAAGAACAGCGCCGCGACGTGGACAAGCTGCACCGCGAGCACCTGGCCGACCGCCTGCGCGCCTCCAAGCAGTTCATCACCGACGCCATGCGCGAGCTGACCGACTCGGGCCGCCTCTTCGAGGTCGGGCCGCTCGACCGCGCGCTCAAGAAGATCGACCAGGCCGAGAACCGCATCCGCTTCGCCTCCTACGGCTACGCCGGCTTCTTCGACACGGTCAAAATCGAGGAGCCGCAGCTCGACGCCATCTACCGCTTCGACCTCGCGCTGACGGAGAAGGTCGAGGAGGCGGAGCGCCGCGCCCGCGAGCTATCCTCGGGCTCGGCGCGAGACGGCGGCACGAAGCAGGCGGCCGCCGAACTCGAACGCGCTCTCGACGAGCTCAACCGCGCCTTTGACGAGCGCTACCGCGCCATCGAGAACTTCAGGCCGGGCGAAGCGCCGGGCCAGCCCATGTTCGGCTGAGGCCGCCGCGCGCCGCGCGCCGCAAGTCTTTACAACTCAAATCGAGACCAGCGCAGCGCCGCCCGTCCGAGAGTCGGTTCGGGGCGGCGGGGAGGAAGAGAGGAGCCGGATGGCAATCGAAGTCATTAAGTTCACAGACCCGACGGGCTCGCAGATCGTGCACCGCGTCCCGCCCTCGGGCTCGGCCGACATCAAGCTCGGCGCGCAGCTCATCGTCGAGGAGAACCAGTCGGCCGTCTTCTACCGCGACGGCAAGGCGCTCGACACCTTCGGGCCGGGCCGCCACACGCTGACGACGATGAACGTGCCGCTTTTGACGCGGCTGCTCTCACTGCCCTTCGGCGGCACGTCGCCCTTCCAGGCCGCGGTCGTCTATGTCGCCCGCCACACCTTCCAGGACATGAAGTGGGGCACGAAAGAGCCCATCGCCTTCCGCGACACGGAACTCCACATGGTCCGGCTGCGGGCCTTCGGCAAGTACTCGTTCCGGGTGGCCGACCCGCAGCTCTTCGTCGGCTCGGTGGTCGGCACGCGCAACATCGTCTCGACGCAGGCGCTCGGCGAGTACCTGCGCGACATCGTCGTCTCGCGCTTGAACGACCTGCTCGGCGAGAATTTGAAGACCGTCTTCGACCTGCCGGCCTACTACGACGAGCTGGCCGCCGGAGTGAAGTCGCGCGTGGCCGACGACTTCAGCCGCCAGGGTCTTGAGCTGGTAGACATGCTCATCTCGGCGATCACGCCGCCCGAGGAGGTGCAGAAGAAGATTGACGAGCGGGCCTCGATGTCGGCGCTCGGCGACATGGACCGCTACATGCGCTACAAGGCGGCCGAGTCGATGCAGGACGCGGCCAAGCAGCCGGGCGGCGCCGCCGGGCAGGGCATGGGCCTCGGCATGGGCTTCGGCTTCGGTCAGGTGATGGCGGGCGCCATCGGCGGACAGGGGCAGGGCCAGCAGCAACAGCAGGGCGGCGGCGCGGGGGGCGGTACGCAGACCGTCAACTGCCCGAAGTGCAACGCGGCCAACCCGGCGGGCGGGAAGTTCTGCGGCAACTGCGGCGGACAGTTGCAGCCGCCGCCGGCCGCCACCGTCCAGTGCCCCGGCTGCCAGTCGCAGGCGCCCGAGAACTCGAAGTTCTGCCCCAGCTGCGGCACGTCGCTGGCGCCGAAGTCCTGCGCGAACTGCCAGACGGCCATCGTCGGCGGCGCCAAGTTCTGCGGCAACTGCGGCACCCCCGCGCCGTAGCCGAAGCGGAGACGCGGCCCCGTGCCCCCTGGCCCGCGCCGCCCGCCGCCGGGACGAGCCATGCAACCGACCTGCGACTATTGCCACGGCGCCTCGCCCGAGGGCGCGGCCAGGTGCTCGAACTGCGGCGCGCCCTTCTCCGCCAGGGCCGTAGACTTCCGACGCTGCCCGCACTGCTCGCGCCGCCTGCTCGCGCTCGGCAGCCCCGCCTGCAACTACTGCGGCAAGCCACTGCCCGAAAACTACATCCGCGCGCGCGAGGCCATGTGGCAGCGCATCAACGAGGCCACGGCGCGCGGCGCTACCCGCGAGGAGTTGGAGGCTCTGGAGCGCGACGGTGACGACGCCATGCGCCGTGCCCTCAGGTCCCTCTTTCGTCTCGGGGATGTGACGCGCCGCGACTGAGTGGGGCCGACGGTAGGACAGATGAGACTGAACGCGGCCGCCCTCCCCACTTCGGGAGGGCGGCCGCGCCCAGTCTCACTCAGCCGTTCTTTCATCGTGGCGCCGCGACGAAGGCAAACGTCGCGGCGCCTTTTTAATTCGCCGAAGCTTGGCCGCCGCCGCGCCGGCCCGGGCGGGCCAACCCGACTGCGCGGACCAGCTCGACGGCGCGGGCCAGGGCTGCGTCGCGCCCCGTGCGCAGGTCTTCGCGCGTGGGCGCGACGTGGTGGTCGGGTTCGACCCCGGCGCCTTCGAGGCGGGTGCCGCGGGCGGTGCGGAAATCGGTCTCGCTGATGTCGAGCGTGCCGCCGTCGGGCAGCGTGTGGCGGCGGCTGATGCCGAGCACGCACCCGCAACTGCGCTCGCCGACAATCGAGGCGCGGCCTCGTTCGGCGAGCGCCGCGGCGAAGATTTCAGCGGCGCTCGCCGTGCGCGGGCCGGCCAGGATCACGACGGGGGCGCCGAAGCGCGGCAACTCGTCGGCCGAGGAGAGCATGGCCGCGCGCGCGCGCGGGTCGAGGCGGACGCGCCCTTCGCGGTCTGTGAAGGCCCCGAGCGGCGTGCCCGCGGGCAGGAAGATCGAGGCCGCGTCGGTCATCGCCTCGGCCTCGCCGCCGCCGTTGTCGCGCAGGTCTATGACGAGAGCGGGCGGGCGCCCGGCCGCGCCGCCGAGTTCGCGCGCGAGCCGCGCAGCGGTCTCGGCCGTGAAGATGTTGAAGCTCAGGAGGCGGACGCCGCCCCGCAGCTCGCGCGACTCGAAGGCCGGCTCGCGCACGCGCACTTCGCGCCGCAGCGCGACCCCATACAGGCGCCCTCCGCGGCGGAAGAGGGCCGTGGCCGTCGTCTCGCGCGGGCCGTCGAAGAGGCGTGCGGCGGCCATCGTCTGCGCCGTCTGCGGGCTTGAGAAGGGGCGCTCCTCGGCGCGGCGCGCGACGAGTGTAGCGGCCGGCTCGCCGTCAAGGCTCGCCAGCGCGTCGCCCGGCCGCACGCCCGCGCGCCAGGCGCCCGAGCCGCGCTCGACCTCCGACACGATAATCTCGCCGCCGACCTCGCGCACCGCGAGCCCGACCGTTATAAAAGTCCTGACGCGCCAGTCTGTGCCCTCGCCCGGCGGGAAGACGCGCGTGTGCGGGTCGCGCAGGGAGGCCAGCAGCCGGCGCAGCACCGCGTAGAACTCGGCCTCGCCGGGCGCGGCGGCCGCCTCCGCGCGCGCGCCATCGCCGAGCGCCCGCCAGTCGAGCCCGCGCAAGTTCGGGTCGTAATACCTCTCGCGCACGAGCGACCAGACCTCGTCGAAGACGCGCAGCCGCCCCTCGCGCGTCGCCGTCAGCCCGGCCGCCGCGTCCGAGCGCGCGTTCGTTGACGCGCCGCCGTGCGCGTTCGTTGACGTGGGGTTGAGGTCGGCGCGCGCGATCACGCCGCCCGCCCACGCGAACTGCGCGGCGAGGAGCGGGGCGAGCAGGCAGAACGCGAAGGCCGTTCGCCGTCTCACTTTGCTGATGCCTTTCGGACTCACGTCTGCTGTCCGTCTCCCGGCGCCGCGTAGCCTTCGAGACAGGCGCGGCACAGGCAGCCCTCGTACCTGGCGCGAAGCTCGGCCCGCGCCGCCTCGTCGAGCGCGAGGCCCCCGCACCAGCAGCCGGACGAGGATGCCGCGCCGCACGAGAAGTGCGCGCCGCACGCCGCGCACGCCGCCGGCGGCGGACCCTGCCGGTCAATCTTCAGTTCTTCTTTCATCTTCAACACCTGCCGTCCGGCCCGCTCGACATCGCGCCGGCCCCATCTGTCTCCGAGCCGCCGACCTCCGACCCGAGCCGCGGCGACTCGGGCTCACCTGGCCGCCGGCTGCGGGCGGCGGAAGTTGTAGCGGAGCAGCACGCGCGCGGTGCGCGGCTCGCCGTCGAGCGTGGCGGGCCGGAAATTCATCCGGCGGACGGTGGCCGCCACCTCCTCGTCGAGCCCGAAGCCGGCCCAGCGGACAACGCGGACCCCGCGGACGCGGCCGTCGGCCCCGATCTCCGCCACCACATCTACGGTCGCCTCGGCCTCGGCGCGCGAGGCCGCGTCGGTGTAGGCGGGCCGCAGGCGGCTGAAAGGCGCCGGCTCGCGCAATCCCTTGAAGCTCTCGCCCGAGGTGAGGTCGAGAACTTCTTCGCCCGCGCCGCCCGAGTCGTCTGAGTCGCCCGAGTCGCCCGCTCCGTCAGTCACGCCCGAGTCGGCGGGAGGGCGCGACGGGGTGCCGCCGGCTTCGAGCGCCCGGGCCTCTGCGACGGAGGCGAGCAGGCGCGCGGCCTCTTCGTCGAGCAGCGCGAGGAGGGCGGCCTCGGCCCGCTCGGGCGCGTCGGCCTCGACCGCGGGGCGCGACCAGCGGACGAGCCGGCCGGTCCTCGTGCCGACGACGAAGAGCGTGGCGTAAGCCTCGAAGTAGACGGCCCGCTCCGAGGACGAGCGGCGGACCGTTTGCGCGTCGCCCGTCACGTAGAAGTCGCAGCCGACGGCCGCGCCGAGGTCGCGCGCCTCGACGAGCGTCAGATTGAGCGAGCCTGCGTACCCCACCCCGCGCGCCGCCGCGCGCGCCAGGCCACGGTTGAGCACTGAGACCTTCGTCTCTCCGGCGGCGCCCGCCAGCAGCTTTGCCAGACGCCCGGCCGCTCGCTCGCCCGTCTCCGTCGCCCCGAGGTCGAGGACGGCGACGGTCGCCGGCCGCTCGCGCGCCGTGATGGTCGCCGGCCGCTCGCGCGCCGCGATGGTCTCGGCGGCCGTCGCGCCCGCCCGCGCCACCTCGCCCGCGGCGGTCGCTTCGGCGCGCGCGAGCTCCGGCGGCGCCGCCGCGCCCGGGCAGGCGGGCCAGACGAGCAGGGCCAGGACTAAGGACGAGGGGCGCGCCGTCATCAGCGGTCAATTCTGTTCGGGCCGGAGCGGGTCGGCGTAGACGCCGGGCGAGCTGTCGGGGATGAGCGTGGCGCCGACCTGCCGGGCGTAGAACTCCGCGGGGCCTACGCCGCCCACGACGGCGTAGGCGTAGCCCATCTCGCGCATGGCCCACAGCGCGGCCAGCAGGAGCGCGCGCCCCACGCCCCGGCCGCGCTCGGCGTCGGCCACGCCGGTCGGGCCGAAGAAGTCGCGCCGCGTGCACTCGTAGGCGGCGAAGCCGACGAGGCGCCCCTCGCGCAGGGCCACGAAGACCGTCACGGGCTGGCGCGCGAAGCCTACGGAGATTTCGTCGGCCCATGCCGGCTGGAAGTTGCGCGACACCCACTCGCGCACCGCCGTCAGCTCCCACGGCTGCGCCCGCCGCACCGCGAGCCCCTCGCGCCGCAGTTCGTCGAGGGCCGGCGCGGCCGGCGGCAGCTTCAGCAGGTTGACCAACATGTCGGGCATAGACCTGTGGCGCGGCCGTCAGGGCCGGCCGCCCGCGTGGTAGAGCGCGTAGACCTCCTCCTTGGCCTCGGGCGGGAAGCAGACGCGGTGGAGGCGGTAGCCGCGCAGGCCGCGCACCGACTCGCTGACCTCGCTGATCTCGCGCAGGCGCGGGCGGGCGTAGCCGTCCTCGACGTGGATGAGCGATTTGGGCTCGGCCGCGTCGGCCGCGTAGTAGGAGTAATAAGGGATGTCAGCGGCCTGGTCTTCGACGAAGTAGTAGTCGGCGTCGAAGCCCCGCCGCTCGACCGCGCGGCGGGCGGCGCTGACGAAGCCGGCGCGCTCCTCCCCGGGCATGTCGAGGTCTATGGCCTTGAAGAGCCTGCGGCCCACGAAGCGGCGGCTGAGGTCCGAGAGGATAGGGTCGTTTGAGCGGCGCCACTGCTTGAGGTGGAAGAGCACGTCGGAGTCGTCCATCTCGATGTGGTCGGCGAGTTTGAGCGGCGAGCCGCACAGCACCTTCTCGAAGGCCGTGCCGGGCGCGCACCACACGTCGCCGCCCCGCGCCTTGACTTCGAGCGCGCGCCTGAGAGCCGAGCGCAGCACCGCCTCGGCCGAGCGCAGGGTGCGGTGGAAGTAGACCTGCCGGAACATGTAGTAGCGCGCCTGGAGGTACTCTTCGACGGCGTAGAGGCCGCGCGCCGCGACGTAGAGCCGCTCCTCGCGCTCGTCCACCTCGATGGCGTTGACGATCCATTCGAGGTCGTAATTTCCGTACTTGGCGCCGGTCATCAGCGAGTCGCGCAGCAGGTAGTCCATCCGGTCCACGTCGAGCTGAGACGAGACGAGCTGCGCGAGGTAAGCGGGCCGAAACGTGCCCTCGATCACGTCTGCGACGCGGCGCGGCAGCGCGCGCGAGTAGGAGGCGAGCACCTGGCCGGCCTCGGTCTCAGGGCTCAGGACGGCCGCGACCGTCCACGCCTCGTGATGAAAGTCGAGCACCTTCTCCATGACGTGTGAGAAGGGGCCGTGGCCGATGTCGTGGAGCAGGGCGGCGGCGCAGGCGGCGGCGCGGTCCTCTGGGGCGAGCGGGTACTTCTCGGAGAGGCGGTCGAGGACGCGCGTCATCAGGTGGAGCGCGCCGAGCGAGTGGGTGAAGCGCGAGTGCTCGGCGCCCTGGTAGGTGAAGAGGGCGAGGCCGAGCTGCTTGATGCGGCGCAGCCGCTGAAACTCGAACGAGTCCACGAGCCGCACGAGCAGCCGCCCCTCCTCGGTGTCGGTGCGCAGGCGGATGATGTTGTGGACCGGGTCGCGGTAGATGCGCTCGCTCACGCGGGCGAGTCTAACACAGGAGCGAATGCCGGAGGCTAAGGGCCGGGAGACGAAAAAAGCGGGCCGGGGTTCAAAGAAAACCCCGGCCCGGTCGGAGAAGTGTGCCCGGGGGGCGCACGCCTTTAGAACTGGTAGCGGAGCGCGAACTGAATCACGCGGCCGGCCTTCGTCTCGTTAAGCGGCGTCTGCGTGGCGGTGTACTGGCCGAAGTTCTCGGGCAGCGCATCGCTTAGCTCCTCCGTCGTCAGGAGGAACGGGTCGGGCGGGAGCCCGAAGCCGAGCAGGCTGCTGCTGGCGAACCGCTGCGTGTTGGTCAGGTTGAAGACCTCCGTGCGGAACTGGATGGAGTGACCCTCCCAGGGCAGACGGAAACTCTTCGCGACGCCGAGGTCGAGCGAGACGTAACCCTGGCCGCGCAGGACGTTGCGGTCGCCGACCTCGCCGGCGCGCGGCTCGCGGAAACAGCGGGCCACGGCGACGGGGTCGCGGAAGAGATTGGGCGAGCCCTGCCGCGTCGGCGACGACTGCGCGGCGCAGACGCGGACCATGTTCGATTGCACGTTCCAGTTGGTGGACCAGCGATCAGCCTGGAACGGCTCGCCCGTCGGCAGCCCCGAGTTCCAGCGGAAGATGCCGCTCACCTGCCAGCCGCCGAGCAGCGCGTCGGTCACGCCGCCCCAGTCGCGGCCGAACCGCTTGCCGCGCCCGAAGGGCAGGCCGACCAGCCAGTTGGCGTTGACGATGTGGCGCACGTCGAAGTCGGAGTTGGCGTAGTTGCTGTCGGGGTCGAGCGCGTTGACGATGAAGGCCGACCCGTAGGAGGTGGACGACTGGAGGCCCGAGGCGTTGTCGAGCGAGTGGGACAGAGTGTAGTTGAGGTCGAACATCACGTCGCTGCCGAACCGCTGGCGGAGGCTGAACTGCCCCGAGTTGTAGTTCGAGCGCGCGACGGTCGAGAAGGCCGAGAAGGCCGCGTACTGCGGGTGGAAGAAGCTGTTGTTGAACCGCGCGACCGGCTGGTCGTCGAGCAGGAGCTGGATGAAGGTGTAGTCGGTGATGTCGAAGCCGCCGACCGAGCCTTGCGCCAGCAGGGTGTAGATGGCCTGCGTGTTGGTCAGACCGGGGTCGCCGAGGATGAACTCGGCGGCGCCGGGGAAGAGGTTCTCGAAGTAGGGGATGGTGCCGACCCCCTCAATCGGGGTGGCGCGGTAGCGGTGGTCAATCAGGCGATTGATCGCCTCGTACCAGGTCAGGCCCGACTGCGGGTCGCGCAGGTTGTTCAGGTGCATGATGTCGCGCGCGGCCAGCAGGTTGCGGGCGAAGCGCCCGACGTAGCTGGTCTCGAACGAGAGTCCCTTGCCCAGCTCGCGGCCGTAGGAGAGGTTGACGCTGTAGTTGTAGGGCGTCGTCAGCGTGTCGTCGAGCGAAGACTCGATGCGCTGGGCCTCATCCGATGGGGTGGTGAGCGGGAACTGGAGGCTCGTCGGGAGGTTGCCGGCCAGCAGCGGGAAGGTGCGTACGTTGGGCGAGAAGCCGGTGAGGAGCGGCCCGGGCCGGTCGCTGACGTTGAAGGTATTGGCCGCCACGGTCTGGCTTGAGCTGAAGCCGAGCGACGAGTTGAGGTCGAAGCTGACGGCGAGCTGGCTGCCGATGCGGTCGTAGGTGGTGCGGAAGCCGCCGCGGATGACGCTCCGACCGTTGCGCCCGACGAGACGGCCGAAAAAGTTGTCGCCGAAATCGGGCGACCAGGCGAAGGCCACCGACGGGCCAAAGTTGTTCCAGTCCTGGCTGTAGTAGCCGGGCCGGTCGTTGGCTCTGCCGGCGAGGTCAATCTGGATCGGATCGTTCAGCGGATTGCCGGCCGCCGCCCTTTCCTGGCGCTGCTGGAAATACTCGCCGAGGCTCTGGACCGGCTTGACCTGCACGCCGTTGCGCTCGTAGACGGGCGTCGAGGTGCTCCAGCGCAGGCCGTAGGTCAGCGTAAACGAGGGCCTGATGCGCCACGAGTCCTGCCAGTAGAGCTCGTACTCCTGGGTGGCGAAGGAGCGGACCGCAGGGGTGCCGACCGGGAGCAGCTCGCCCCCTCCACTGTACTGAAGGTTGGCCGAGTACTGCGAGAAGCGTCCGATGACGGCCGTCAGCGCATCGCGCACCGATGTCTCGCTCGCCACGCTCGGGAAGATGGCGCCGCTGTAGAAGCCTCCGCCGAGGTCGCGGCGTGTGACTGCGCGGCCCGAGCCGTCATAGAAGGAAGGGTTGGTGATGGCCGAGTCGAAGGCGGTGCCGAACGACTCGCGGTTGTTGGCGATGAGCCGGACGTTTCCGCCGAACTGGAAGTTGTGCGTGCCTTTGAGCCACGAAACGTCTTCGACGAAGTTGTGGACCGGGGTCACGCGGCTGAGCGTGCGGCTGAAGCCGCGCGGCCGGAAGATGAAGCGGAAGGTGACGAGGTTGTCGGTCGAGTCGCCGGCGTCGGTGAAGGCGGCGCGGGTGAAGCCGTAGGTGAAGCGGTTGACGAGCGTGCTCGAAGCCGTCCAGGTGTGGCCGATGGCGATACCCTTCGGGTGGTTCCAGAGGGTGAGCGGCGGCGTGTCCGGGAAGCACTGGACGGTGTCGGTGCAGTCGGTGGCGAAGGCGTTGGCCTTCGTCACCACATCCTGCTGGTAGTTGCCGCGGACGAAGAGGGTCTGGCGGTCGGTGAGGTTGAAGTCGAACTTGGCGATGTAGGTGTTCAACTCCGAGGGCGTCCGTGCGTTGAAGCGGAAGCCGGCGGTGTTGAGGCCGTCGCCGATGCTGAAGTCGTTGGCCGGGTAGCGGCTGGCGGCGCCGGCCAGAATAGCCAGGGCCGCCGGGTTGAGGCCGGGGCTGACGCCGTTGGCGGCGACGTAGGCGGCGTTAATCTCGGCCGGCGTCAGGCAGTTGACGCCGGCGGGCGTGCCGGCCGGGCAGTTCGGGTCGCTCGACCCGTTGGCGGTGAAGTAGCGGACGATGCCCTGGCCGAGGGTCGGCAGCGGAACCTCGCGCACCACGCTCGTCCCCGTCGCCTCGCGGAAGCCCTCGTAGGTGAAGAAGAAGAAGGCGCGGTCGCGCTTGATGGGGCCGCCGATAGAGCCGCCGAAGATGTTGCGCAAGAGCTGCGGGCGCTCGACGCCGGCCGCGTTGTTGAAGAAGTCGTTGGCGGTCGTAACCGTGTTGCGGTGGTAGTGGTAGAGCGAGCCGTGGAGTTCGTTCGAGCCCGACTTGGTAACAAGCGTCACCTGCGCGCCGGAGGAGCGCCCCTGTTCGGCGTTGGCGTTGGTGGTGATGACGCGGAACTCCTGGAGGCTGTCGGGCGTCACGCGCAGGACGCTGGCGAACGCCTCGTCGGTCACCACGTCGAGGCCGCGCTGCTGCTCGTTTACGTCCACGCCGTCGAGGGTGATGTTGGCCTGGTCGGCCCGGCCGCCGTTGACGTAGCCGGAGGGGGTCACGCCGGTCTGGAGCGAGAGCAGACCGACGACGTTACGGGCGTTCAGGGGGAGCTGCTCGATGCGGCGGTTCTCGAAGGCCGTGCCGAGCGAGGCATCAGTGGTGTTGAGCGGCGCCTCGATGCTGGCCGTGACGGTGACGGTCTCGGTGGCGAGGCCGGGCTCAAGCTGGACGTTCACGTCAACCGGGGTGTCAACGAGCGCTCGCACGTCGGAGACGGCGGCGCGCTTGAAGCCCGTAGCCTCGACCTCGACGCGATAGTTGCCGGGCGGCACGGAGTTGAACGTGTAAGTGCCCTCGTCGCCGACCGTCAGTGTGCGAGTGAAGTTCCTCTCAACGTCGGTGAGGGTCACGCTTGCCCCGGCGACGACGTTCCCCTGTTGATCCCTGATGGTGCCACGCACGGTCGAGCGTCCGGTCTGCGCGAGGGCCGCGGGGAAGGCTAAGAGTGCGATGAGCAACGCGCCGATGAAAGCCGGGGCGGCACTGCCTCGCACGGACGGAAATCTTTTCATCGTTCCCTCCTTCGGGCATGGTGTCGGACGGCCGCGCGCATTAAGGCTTGGCGGGCCGCGGGAAATTAGGAAAGAAAGCTCAAAAGCCCTGCTCGGAGTGATGCAGCGTTCGGCCTGTGGCCCGGAGTTCCAGGTCATGGGGCGCGGCGGGCCGCGAGTCGTCTGCGAGGTGACGGCGTGCGGCTCATTCCCGGCCTGCTATCCGCGGGCAAGTCCGCCGAAGCGAAAGGCTGATGGCTTTAGCGCCTGCCGGGCCGCGCGTGTCACGCCCGGCCGCAACTGCCGTTCCATCTCGCGCAAAGGTGCCCCGTGCGGGGCCACGGTGATGCCCTGCAACGACTTAGAAGTGGCGCGCAGGGCGGGGGCGGCGGGATTATATCCAAAATCCGCGACGGGGATTCAAATTTTTATATGCGGGAGGGCAGGGGGCGTCGAAGCTCGGCGGGGCGCAGAAGGAGCGCGGCGACGAGGCAGCGCGCGTGCTATTCGAGGCGTTCGAAGAGGTGGCCCATCTTCTCTTTCTTGGTGCGGAGGTAGTGGAGCGCAGCGTCCGCCGGCTCGACTTCGAGGGCGACGCGCTCGACCACGCGCAGGCCGGCCTCCTCCATCGCGCGCAGCTTGAGCGGGTTGTTCGACATCAGGCGCACCTTGCAGAGCCCGAGGTCGAAGAGCACCTCGGCGCACTGACGGTACTCGCGCAGATCGACGGCGAGGCCCAGCCGCTCGTTGGCCTCGACGGTGTCGGCGCCCTCGTCCTGCAAGGCGTAGGCGCGAATCTTGTTGATGATGCCGATGCCGCGCCCCTCCTGGAGCTGGTAGACGATGGCGCCGCGCCCCTCGCGCTCGATCAGCTCCATGGCGGCGCGGAGCTGGCGCCCGCAGTCGCACTTGGTCGAGCCGAACACGTCGCCCGTCAAACACTGAGAGTGGATGCGGGCCAGGGTCGGGGCGTCGGGGTGGAACTCGCCCTTGTAGAGGACGACGAACTCCTCGCCGCTCACCTTCGAGCGGTAGCCGGCGATGCGAAACTCGCCGACCTCGGTCGGCAGCCGGGCCGCCGAGACGCGCTCGACCGTCAGCTCCTGCTTCGACCACGGGCACTCAAGCGCGGCTTCCTCGTTCGACATTCTCGTTCCCTTATGTGTCACGGGCGGTGTCAGAGATTATAGGAACAACCGCGGCCCGCAACAAGGAAGGGAGGGGCGGCTCCCGGCGAAATAATTCGTTATAATTCGTTGTCGCGGCGCGGCGGCGCGCGTTAAGATGCGGCGGCCGCGAGCCCCGGCCTCGCTGCGGCCGCCAATGGCGCCGAGGCAGCGAAGACCGCCCACGGCGTCGAGGTCGCAATGGCCGCAAAGGCCGCGGCGAACGCGCCGACACCTCCGCATCCCCATTGATGATTCGAAAAACCGGCGAAGAAGCTTACCACGCGGACTCCGAGCCGACGCAGCCCGCCGGCCCGCGCGAGCGTCACCCGGCGCTCGTCTTCCTCCGCGGCGAACTGATCGCCGCGCCCATCCCGCTCGACCGGCCCGAAGTAACACTCGGGCGCGCGCTCGAAGCCGACGTGCGCGTCAACGACGCGCGTGCCTCGCGCCTGCACGCGCGCATCACGGCCGAGCGCGACCCCACGACCGGCGAGGCCGTCTACCGCCTCATCGACCTGGGCTCGACCAACGGCACGCTCCTCAACGGCGAGCGCGTCACCGAGGCCGTCCTGCGCGAGGGCGACAAGGTGACGGTCGGCGAGCACCTGATCCGCTTCGACCTGCTCGACGACATCGACCGCGAGTTCCAGCGCCAGATTCACCGCCTGCTCGCGCACGACGAGCTGACGGGCCTGCTGACGAGCAAGTCCTTCTTCTCGGAGCTGCGGCGCGAGGCCGCACGCTCCGAGGCCGAGGCACGCCCCTTCTGCGTGCTGATGATGGACCTCGACCACTTCAAGCAGGTCAACGACCGGCACGGCCACCTCGTCGGCAGCCAGACGCTCGAAGACGTGGGCGCCGTCATCACCCGCTCCTTGCGCGCCGGCGACGTGGCCGCCCGCTTCGGCGGAGAGGAGTTCGCGGCCTTCCTCCTTAACGCCGACTACGCGCAGGGCATGGTGGCGGCAGAGCGCGTCCGCGCGGCCATCGAGTCGCACCACTTCTCGGCCGTGCGGCGCGGCGCGGCGGCCGAGGCGAGCACGCCGCCCCTGCGCATCACTGTGAGCGTCGGCGTCGCCTGCTACCCCGTGGACGGGCGCGACCCAATCGAGTTGATCGAGCTGGCAGACACGGCGCTCTACCGCGCCAAGAACGCCGGCCGCAACCGCGTCATTCCTTACTGCGAGTCGCCGCCGCCCGCCCTCACGCACGACCACAGCGAACGCGCACCCCACCCCCGCTGACCGGCGCGCGCGTCGTCCGGCTCTCCGAATATCTTGACACTAGCGGCGCCGCCGTCGAGTTGGCGCGTGGGCCGCGTGGGCCGCGTCGTCAACTCGCGCGTCATCAGCCATGCGGCGAGGCAGCAGTAGGGGCCGGAGGGCCGAAGAGAAGCAGCCGTAACGTCAGCCGGGAGGATCGTGATGGGCTGCGCCGGGCGTTTATGCAACCCGCGGGTGTGGGACGGCGTGTAAGCCTGCGGGCCGCGGCCTGAGTCGCGTTTGGAGCCTGCCGCTCGTCGCGGTCGGAACCTGTTGCTTCCGGGCGCGGAGGGCGGTTGCGCAGCCCGCCGGGGCGCGTTATGCTGCCAGCGGTCGGGTGTCGTCTCCCCGGCACGGTTGCCGCCCGCGTAGCCAGCCCCCTCGGAAAGCGAAACTACAAAAGTGATCGCCAGACTCAATCTCGCCAGCCAGCCTTTTCGCAACCGCACGCTGCCGTGGGCCGCGGCCGTCGCCGTCTCGCTCGTCTCGCTGGCGGCACTCGTCCTCATCCTGGCCGAGTACCGCCGCACGAGCGCCGAGGCCGAGCTGGCCGACCGTCAGCTCTCGACCCTGCGGCGCGAGCGCGACGAGTTGCAGGCGCAGGCCGAGGCCATCCGCCAGAGCATCCCCGAGCAGGACCGGCTCACGCTCGAAGCCGCGCACGCGCTCGTCGAGCGCAAGCACTTCTCCTGGGCGCAGCTCTTCACGGACCTCGAAGCGGCGCTGTCGAGCAACGTCCGCGTCGGCAGCATCGCCGTCCGCGAGGTGTCGCGCTTCGGCGAACTGACGCGCGCCGAACTCGATCTTACGGTCGTCGGCAGGTCTTCGCCCGACGTGACCGGCATGATTAACGAGATGAACCGCGGCGGCACCTTCAACGCCGTCCCCATCACGGAGAACAACCGCGCCGGTCGCGGCGAGAGCGGCTCGGAGTGGACCCTGCGCGTCAGCTACGTGCAGCGTTCGCGCCGCGGCGCGAACGCCGAGCCGGGGCCGCGCGCCGACGCCGGGGCCGCGACCGCGGCGGAAGGGAGGCGTGCCCGCTCGTGAGCGACCCGAAGATTCACACGACGGCGCCGCAGGGCGAGGGCCGGGCTCGGGCGCTGCGCGCGCGGCTCGAAAGCGTCCGCGGCGCGGGCCGCCGCGGTCGGCTCGGCCTGCCGGAGATCGTCGCGCTCTCCTGCGCCGCGCTGCTCCTGCTCGCGGCCGTCTCGGCCTACCTCTTCCTGCTGCGGCCCGCCCGCGCGCGCGCACAGGGCCTCGCGGCCGAGCGCGCCGCGCTTGAGACGCGCATCGCAACCGCGCGCGGCGAGTTCACCACCCGGCAGGATACTCAGTCGAGCGTGCGCGAAATCCTGACCAGCCTCCAGAGCTTCGAGGCCGACCACCTCGGCGTGGCCGGCGACGGCGGCACGCGCGTCTACGAGGAGCTGCACTCGCTGATGCTCAGGAACAACCTGCGCCTGAGCGGGGGCGCCTCCTACCGGCAGTTGCAGGAGGCCGCGCCCGAACAGGGCGCGGCTCGGCGGCAGGGGCAGCGCGACGGCGGCGGGCCGCGCGTCGAGCAGAGCGTCTTCCCCGGCGTCGGCGTTACGCTGACGGTCGAGGGCACTTACCCCGACCTGCGCCGCTTCGTCCGCGACGTGGAGGCGAGCCGCCACTTCGTCGTCATCAACACGGTCGAGTTGGAGGGCATCTCCGACGCCTCGCGCCCCAACCCGGGCGGCATGTCGGCCCAGGGAGCGCCAGGCCCGGCCGGGCGCGGCAGCCGGCTCGTCAGCCTCCGCCTCGACATGGCGGCCTACTTCCGCCGCGCCGGCGCGGCCGTGCCCCGATAGTCGCGCGGCCGGAAGTCTTCACACAGGCATCGAAAGCTCATGGCCCTCTTTGAAGGTAAAACGCCGGCCGAACGCAACAAGATGATCGCGGCCATCGCCCTCCCGCTGCTCGCGTTCATCTTCGTCGTCCGCATGCTTTTCTTTTCGTCCGGCCCGGCGCCGCGGACGACGAACGTCAACAACAATGGGGGGCGGGCCAGCTCCGGCTCGCGCCCGCCGCGCGTGTCCGAGCAGGCGCCGGAGGCGGACATCCTCGGCTCGATGAGGCCGGTCGTCTACAGCCCCTCGGTCGCGTCCGACAGCGGCGGCGGCCGCAACATCTTCGCCTTCTACGAGCGCCCAATCGCGCCGCCGCCCGCGCCCCCCGCGGCGGCAGACATCCCGACGCCGACGCCGACGCCCCCGCCGCCGCAGGTCCTCGCCTCGCTCTCGCCGCAGAGCGTCTTCGCGCGCACCGGCGGCTTCACCATGCAGGTGTCGGGCGACAAGTTCACGCCCGAGACGCGCGTCTACGTCGACGGGCAGGAGCAGCCGACGCAGTACCGCAGCCCACAGCAGTTGACGGCGACCGTCGCGGCCCACATGCTCGCCGCCCCCGGCTCGCGCACAGTCATCACGCGCACGCCTGACAACTCGCTCTACTCGAACACGACCGTCCTCAGCGTCATGCAGCCGCCGGCTCCGACCTCGGCCTACGTCGGCCTGCTCAAGAGTGCACGCACCGACACGGCCGTCCTCAAGGACCAGCGGGGCGAGCTGCTCAGCGTGCGCAAGGGCGACCTCGTCGAAGGCGGCCGCTTCCGCGTCACTGAAATCTCTGAGCGCAGCGTCGAGCTGGTAGACAAGGACCTGAACATCAAGCACGTCCTCCCGTTCGTCGAGACGCGCGCCACGGGCGGCGTCGGCCAGCGCGGCCCGGTGCCAGGCGCCATCCAGCCCCCGCCCCCGCCGCCTGCGCAGAAGGGCGACGAGGAGGGGACCGCCGGCGAGGAGGAGCCGTAGGCGCGCGGGTCGGCGCCGCGGCGCGAGCCCCGCGCGAGGTCGGAAAGTTATGAACACGAAGCGGGCGCACGAAGGTTGCGGCGGCGCGGCGCTGGCCGCCGGGCGCGAGCGAGGCTACGCGCTCGTCGCCCTGCTTGCGACGATGACGCTGCTGGTGATCGGCACGATGGCCGCAGCCCCGGTCCTGCGCCAGCAGGCCCGCCGCGAGTTGGAGCGCGAGGCCATCGCTCGCGGCGAAGAAGTGGCCGACGCCATCCGCGCCTACGTCCACTACACAAACCGGCTCCCGGTCTCGATGGACGAACTGGTCGAGGGCGCGCCCTTCGGCACCAAGAAGATTCAAGTCCTCCGGGCCAGCGCCGCCGTTGATCCTCTGTCTTCGAACGGCGAATGGCGCCTCATCAAGCCGACCGACCGCGAGTTCGTCGAGTTCGTCCGCGCCCTCTCGCTCTACTGCGACGGGTGCCAGCCGCAGACGCTCGTGCGTGACCCCAGGTTGAAGACGCTCGCCCCGCTCCCGCAGGTCACCAGCATCCTCGACACCGGCACCCGCGACGAGGCGCCCGGCGGCGAAGACTCTTCGCTGTCGAGCAGTGGCCCCTTCATCGGCGTGGCGAGTCGCAGCCGCCGTGAGTCGATCCTCACCTACTACGGCATCGAGCGTCACGACAAGTGGGTCTTCACTCCCCTCTTCAGATGAGGGCCGTGGCCTGAGAGGGTCGCCGGGCCGGCGCCGCGCCGCGCGCTGACGAAGACGCGCGAGTGCTTCAAGTTCACGACTTGGAGCACTCGCGCGATTTTTTTTGTGCGCGCATCAGAATTAAAGTATTGACACGAATTTCCATTGTGTTTATAAACTCCAATATGTTGTGCGCCGTTTAGTCTTGACCACAAGGAAAAATTCGGCACAGCATCTTGTGGTCGTGAGTCACTAACCGGAAGTGGTCAAGAACCACCAACCTGAAAAGGAGCAGCGAGAGCTTATGGCAAGCACGAAGTCAGGATCGAAGGGCGGCGCCTCCAAGGGCGGCGCTAAAGGCGGTTCCAAGGGCGGTTCCAAGGGCGGCGCTAAGGGCGGCTCGAAGGGCGGTTCCAAGGGCGGTTCGAAGGGCGGTTCGAAGGGCGGCTCGAAGGGCGGTTCCAAGGGCGGTTCCAAGGGCGGCGCTAAGGGCGGCTCCAAGGGCGGTTCCAAGGGCGGCTCGAAGGGCGGTTCCAAGGGCGGCTCGAAGGGCGGCTCCAAGGGCGGCGGCTCGAAGGGCGGCGGCTCCAAGGGCGGCTCGAAGTAGTAGCTCAGACCAGGGTAGCAATCGCAACCTTCTGCGGCTGACACAACACGCGACGCCTGAGAGGGCGTTCAAGCTGGACGGCGAAAGCACACGGTGCGCGCCGTCCAACTTTTTTTGACTTCGGCGCGCGACGGATGACAGGCCGCCGGGCCTGACTTAAACTTCCGGCGCGCAGGCGCCTCCGGCCGATTGTGGGGTACGTGGCCGGCCGAATAGTCGATGCCGGACGCGCCGCCTGCCTCCGCCGTCTGAAGGTTAAGGGGAGGGCGCGGACCCGCGCAGCCACACATGTTCCACGTCGCTCTGGTCGAGCCGGAGATACCTCCGAACACCGGCAACGTCGCGCGCCTCTGCGCGGCGACGCGGACCCCGCTGCACGTCGTCGGGCCGGCGGGCTTCCGCCTCGACGACCGCGCAGTGCGCCGCGCCGGCCTCGACTACTGGCCCGAGGTCGAGCTACGCCGCCACCGAGACATCGAAGCGTTGCGCGCGACGCTCGACCCCTCGCGGCTGGTCTACTTCACGACCAGGGCCGAAGCCTCATACCTCGACTGGGCCTTCGCCCCCGGCGACTGCCTCGTCTTCGGCCCCGAAACGCGCGGCCTGCCCGCCGAACTGCTCGCGGCCAACCCGGAGAGCTGCGTCCGCCTGCCGATGCTCAACCCGAAGGTGCGGAGCCTGAACCTGGCGACTGCCGTCGCCGTCGCGCTCTACGAGGCGCTGCGCCAGGCCGGCGCCCTCGGCTCGCGGCGCGAGGTGTAACGGCGCGGCCGCATGTGACAGCCGGGCGCCGCTCCGCTACAATCACTCGTTTGGTTCGCCCCCCGAATTCACAACAGTGCAGGCGGCCGGAGGTAAAGGCGGCCGCCGCGCGCCGCCGGTCATCAGGTTTATGCTCAGGGAAGACATCCGCAACATCGCCATCATCGCCCACGTCGATCACGGTAAGACCACGCTCGTCGATGCCATGCTCCGGCAGGCCGGCACGTTCCGCGAGAACGAGCACGTAGCCGAGCGCGTCATGGACTCCATGGACCTCGAACGCGAGCGCGGCATCACGATCATGGCGAAGAACGCCTCTGTCCGCTACGGCGGCGTCAAGATCAACATCGTGGACACGCCGGGCCACGCAGACTTCGGCGGCGAGGTCGAGCGCGTCCTGAAGATGGTTGACGGCGTGATGCTTTTGGTCGACGCGGCCGAGGGCTGCCTGCCGCAGACGCGCTTCGTTCTGCGCAAGGCTTTGGAGGCGCGGTTGCCGGCCATCGCCGTCGTCAACAAGATCGACCGGCATGACGCGCGCCCCGAGGAGGTGGTCAACGAGATTTATGACCTCTTCATTGACCTCGACGCCACCGACGAGCAGATCGAGTTCCCGATCCTCTACGCCGTCTCGCGCGACGGCATAGCGAAGCGGAGCCTCGAAGACGAGTCGCAGAATTTGAAGCCGCTCTTTGAAGAGATCGTCCGCACCATCCCGCCGCCGCGCGAGCTGCGCGCGGACTCGGCACAGATGCTCGTCGCCAACCTCGACTACAACGAGTACGTCGGCCGCCTCGCCATCGGCCGCGTCTTCTCGGGCGAGATCAATGCGGGCGAGACGGTGACGGTCGTCAAGCGCGACCGCTCAATGGAGAAGGTGCGGGTCAAGGAGCTGTACGCCTTCGAGGGGTTGAAGCGCGAGAGCGTGCCGCGGGCGCGGTTCGGCGACATCGTGGCGCTGGCCGGCGTCGAGGGCATCGAGATCGGCGAGACCGTGACGAGCGCCGACAACCCGCGCCCGCTCCCCGTCATCGCCGTGGACGAGCCGACCATCTCGATGATCTTCGGCGTCAACACCTCGCCGTTCTCGGGCACCGAGGGCAAGTTCGTCACCTCGCGCCAGATCAGGGAGCGGCTCGACCGAGAGGTCCTGGGCAACGTCGCCATCCGCGTCGAGGAGACCGAGTCGCCCGACCAGTTCAAGGTCTCGGGGCGCGGCGAGTTGCAGCTCGCCATCCTCATCGAGATGATGCGGCGCGAGGGCTACGAGCTACAGGTCTCGAAGCCGGAGGTCATCACGCGGCGTGCCGAAGGCGGCGGCGTGCTTGAGCCCTTCGAGCAGGTCGTGATCGACTGCCCCGAGGAGTTCATCGGCGTCGTCACCGAGGCGATGGGCCGCCGCAAGGGGCAGATGACGAAGATGGTCAACCACGGCACGGGGCGCGTCCGGCTTGAGTTCGAGACGCCCTCGCGCGGCCTCATCGGCTTCCGCGGCGAGTTCCTGACCGAGACGAAGGGGACGGGGCTGCTCAACACGGTCTTCCTGCGCTGGGCCGACTGGGTGGGGCCGATGCGCGGGCGGGCTACGGGGTCGCTCGTCGCCGACCGGATGGGCGAGGCCACGACCTACGCGCTCTTCCAGTTGCAGGAGCGCGGCTCGATGTTCATCCGGCCGAACACGCGCGTCTACGAGGGGATGGTGGTCGGCGAGAACGCGCGGTTCGTGGATTTGGACGTGAACGTCGTGCGCGAGAAGAAGCTGACGAACATGCGCGCCGCGTCGGCCGACGAGGCGATGCGGCTCGTGCCGCCGAAGGAGCTGTCGCTCGAACAGGCTTTGGAGTTCATCGCCGACGACGAGCTGGTCGAGGTCACGCCCAAGTCGATCCGCCTGCGCAAGCGCGCCCTGCGCGCCAACGAGCGGCCGAAGAAGAAGCACGAGTCGTAAGCTGAGGTTCAGTTTTTAGTCGGTAGTTTTTAGTTTTTAGTCTGGCTGATGGTGGCACGAGACCTCCGACCGTGGACGGCCTTACACCTAAATCTAAAAACTAAAATTACCGGCTAAAAACTTCTCCCCAAGTGCTTGACAGCCTGCGTGCGCGCGCATAAGTTTCGGCGTGGTTTGAAACTCGAAGCCGAGGGGGGGAAGAAAAGTGAACGAGCGGACCTGCTGGAACTGCGGGCACGGGCAGGCGGCCCACACAATCGCGGCCCGCTGCTCGGTTAAAGCCGAGGGCGAAAAGTGCGAGTGCCCCGGCTACGAGGACAGCGAGTACCAGGGCGAGCAGCGCAAGCGCGACATGTACAGGTTCTCCGACATGCGCCGCCTCGGCCTGCGCCGTCACGCCCGCTGACCCCTGACGACGCCGCCCGCCGAGGTGGCGGCCCGGCCGGCTTGCGTGTCGGGCCGCGCCCGCTCGAACGTTCGCCGCAGGGCCGCGCTTCGCGCGCCGGGTGCCGTCGCCCTCGTTCGCCCCGACATCCTTTTCCTTCCCCCCGTCTTCCTCCTCCTCCTCCTCCTCGCCCTCGTCGTCCTCTTCCGGCCTGTAGACCTCGTACCCCGTGCCGTCGTCGTAGTAGTAGCCGAGCGGTCGTCGCTCGGGCGGCCGCCCGCCCGGCGGGCGCTCGGACTCTTCCCGCTTAGTCTCTGCCATCGGCCCGCCCCCTTTCGTCGAAGTGGCGAGTGACGCGCGCCGCGCCTCTTTACACGCGCGCGTCCCCGGCCGAGGTATTATACTTTCCGCCTCTTTCATCCCGACTCGCACCGCGGAGAAGTCCGAAAGAAAAGACGATGAAGCAACGTACACGCTCGCGTGCCCGAGACCTTTCGCTCGCACTCGCCCTCCTGCTCGCGCTCGCCCCGGCCCCGGCGCTCGGGCAGAGCCGCCCGTCGGCCGGCGCGCCGCGGCCGTTCGAGCTGACCGTGGACAGCATCATGCGCGGTCCGGACTTGGTCGGGCACCCGCCGACGAATGTGGTCTGGGCGCAGGACGGCTCGCGCGTCTTCTTCCGCTGGAAGCGCGCGGGCGAGCCGCGGCTGAAAGAGCCGGACTGGTACGCGGTCGGGCGCGACGGCGCGGGGCTGCGGAAGTTGACGGAGGCCGAAGCGCGCGAGACCGTGCCGCCCGGCGGCGGCGATTTGTCGAAGGACCGGAGGCTGACGGTCTTCGCCGACGAGGGCGACATCTTCCTCTACGACCACGAGCGGGGCGCCCGGCGCCCACTGACGCGCACGGTCGAGGCCGAGTCTAACCCGCGCTTCACGCGCGACCAGCGGCGCGTCTTCTTCACGCGGCAGAACAACCTCTACGTGCTGCCGCTCGACGGCGGCCCGCTCGAACAGTTGACGGACATCCGCGCCGCGGCCCAGCCGCTCGCGCCGCAGGCAGGCGCGCAGTCGACCGGCGCCGGGGCGCAGGGGCAGGGCGGGGGCGGCGGCCGCAGCGCCAGCCAGGACTACCTGAGGAAGGAGGAACGCGAGCTGATCGAGGCCGTGCGCGAGCGCGCCGAGCAGCGCGAGCGCGTGGAGCGCGAGCGGCGCGAGCGCAACAAACGTCGGCCGCACACGCTCGCGCAGGGGCAGACGGTCCTCAGCCTGCTGCTCGCGCCCGGCGAGGCTTACGTCGTGATGACAATCGGCGAGCAGGGCGCCGGGCGCAACACCATCGTTCCGAATTACGTCACGGAGTCGGCCTACAGCGAAGACATCAACTCGCGCGCGAAGGTCGGCGACGCGCAGGGCCGCACGCGCATGGCGCTCGTCTCGGTCGAGACGGGTGAGGTCCGCTGGGTGGACCACGGGCAGAAGGTCGAGCCCGCACCCGTCGTCCGCCAGCGCACGGAGATGAACGCGACCCCCGAGGCGCTGCGCGAGGGCGGCGCGCAGGCCGCCGCGCAGGGCGGGCAGACAGGCGTGGCCGCGCAGGGGCAGCAGGGCACGCAGCAACAGGGCACTCAACAAGGCACGCAGCAGCAAGTCACTCAACAAGGCACGCAGCAACAAGGCGCGCAGCAGCAGGGCGGGCAACAGCAGGGCGGGCAACAACAGCAGCAGGGACAGCAGACCGAATCGGTGGGCCGCACGGAGGCACGCGACCGCGACGTGCAGCTCTTCCAGCTCCAATGGTCAACCGACGGCGCGCGCGCCGTCATGCTCGCGCGGGCGGCCGACAACAAGGACCGCTGGGTCCTGCTGCTCGACCCGGCGGCGGCGAAGACGAAGGTGCTGGCGCGCGTCCACGACGACGCCTGGGTGGGTGGCCCCGGCGCGGGCGTCCTCGGCTGGCTGGCCGACGACCGCCGCGTCTACTTCGTCTCGGAGGCCGACGGCTGGGCTCACCTCTACACGGTCTCGACCGATGGCGGCTCGCCCGAGCAGTTGACCTCGGGCCGGTTCGAGGTGTCGGACGTGCGCCTGTCGCGCGACAAGACGAAGTTCTACTTCACCTCGTCGGAGGGCAGCCTCTTCGAGCGACACCTCTACGAGATGCCGGTGGGCGGCGGCCGGCGCTTGCGCCTCACCTCGCTGGCCGGCAACAACCAGGCTGAGGTCTCGCCCGACGAGGGCCTGCTGGCCGTCGTCAACTCCTACAGCAACCGCCCGCCCGAGCTGTTCGTTCAGCCCAGCCGGCCCGCACAGCCGGAGGGCGCCGTTCAGACGGCGCCGACGCGCGTCACGGAGTCGCCCACGCCCGAGTGGCTCTCCTACAGGTGGGCCGACCCGCCCGTCGTCGGCTTTCCCGCGCGCGACGGCGCGACCGTCTACGCGCGTCTCTACAAGCCGGAGAACTTCCGCCGCGGCGGCCCGGCCGTCGTCTTCGTCCACGGCGCAGGCTACTTGCAGAACGCGCACAAGTGGTGGTCGAGCTACTACCGCGAGTACATGTTCCACCACCTGCTGATGGAGCGCGGCTATCTCGTCTTAGACATCGACTACCGAGGGTCGGCCGGCCACGGCCGCGACTGGCGCACCGGCATCTACCGCCACATGGGCGGCAAGGATTTGACCGACCACCTCGACGGCGTCCGCTACCTCGTCTCCGGGCACGGCGTGGACCCGCGCCGCATCGGCATCTACGGCGGCAGCTACGGCGGCTTTATCACGCTGATGGCGATGTTCAGGGAGCCGGGCGTCTTCGCCGCCGGAGCGGCGCTGAGGCCCGTCACCGACTGGGCGCACTACAACCACCCCTACACCTCGAACATCCTCAACGAGCCGCAGGCCGACACGGAAGCCTACCGCCGCAGCTCGCCCATCTACTTCGCCGAGGGCCTGCGCGGCGCGCTCCTCATCTGCCACGGCATGGTGGACGTGAACGTCCACTTTCAGGACTCCGTGCGGCTGGCGCAGCGGCTCATAGAGTTGAGGAAGGAGAACTGGGAGCTGGCCGTCTACCCCGTCGAGGACCACGCCTTCGAGCGCGCCTCCTCCTGGGCCGACCAGTACAAGCGAATCCTCAAGCTGTTCGAGGGGAACCTTCATCCCGCGGGAACGGGGGCGCCGGGAGCGGGCAACCGGCGGACTCGCTGAGCTCGGCCGGGCGTCAGGGTTAGCGTTGTGGGGTTAACGGGGCGCGGGCGTCAACCGCCTGCGTCGCCGTCAGGGCTTGCGGACGGTGAGGGTCGCCACGTAGCTCTCGGCGTCAAGCTTCTGACCTGCGGCGGGGTACGGGGCGAGTCGTTCGAGGGTGATCTGGTAGCCTTGGTAGGAGGCGCTCCTGGGGTCGAGGTTCGTGCCGAGTTCGAGCGCGGCGGGCTCCTTCCCGTCCGCGCTCACTCTGAGTCGCACTCGCGCGTTGCCCTCCCAGATGCACTCGGCCCCCTTCGGACAGCGCGAGTCTTCGACGACCGAGGTGAATTCGACGCGCAGCCCCTCGCCCGCCACCGCGGCCCTCCGGCCGAAACTCAGCTCGAACTCTTTTCCCAGAGAGGCTTCCACGGCACACCCCGCCTGCTGCGCCGCGCCGAGCGCGAGCAGGAACAGCACGAAGGAAAGCAGGTTGTTCATCTCAGTCGTCGCGGGAGCGGGCCGGAACCGGCGCCCCGGCCCTCGCCGCGGACGTAGCATAACGCAGGGGAGCGGCCGGGGCTAACGCGGCCGGAAGGCGGCCGCAAGGCGGCCGCAAGGCGGACGAACGAGAAGCGGGCCGGCCGTCGTCGCGGGGGACTTGCGACGACGGCCGGCCCGCTCGTGTTGCGGCCCGCGCAGGGGGAAGGCGCGGGCCGCGACCTCAGCTTTGGCTCCTGGGCACGCTGACGGTGACGGTCCTGACCGTCGTGTTGCCGGCGTGGTCCCTGGCCGTGATGGCGATGGTGTAGAGGCGGCCCGTGCCGCTGCCTGCCCGCTCGGCGCGCAGGCGCACGAGGCGGTTGCTGACCACCTGCCAGTCGTAGGAGGTGTTGCCGTCGGCCGTGCCGTTGGGCGGCTCGTTCGACGACACGCTCAGGCTGGTGGCGACGTTGCCCGAGTTGTCGGCCACCAGGTAGCTGACGTTGATGTCAACCATCTGGTGGTTCGGCGACCAGAGCACGGGCTTGTCGACTGCCGCGCCGGAGAGCGTCGGCGCCTGCCCGTCAGTGACCGTGACCGTGAAGGCCCTGGCCGTGACGTTGCCGGTCGAGTCGGTCGCCGTCAGCGTGACGGTCGTCACGCCGATGGGGAAGGCCGTGCCCGACGGGTGGCTGCTCACGAGGTTGACCCCGCCGCAGTTGTCGCCGGTCGTCGCCGCGTAGGTGACGACCGCCGTGGGCTGGCCCGCGTCGGCCGGCCGCACGATGTTGGCCGGGGCGTTGACGACAGGCGCCGGGTCGTCGGCCGTCGCCGTAGCGGTGGCCGAGTTGTTGGCGGCGTTCGGGTCGGGGCGCGTGCCCGAGACCGTGGCCGTGTTGCCGATGACGGTGCCGTTCATGGTGCCGCAGTCGGCGCTCAGGACCAGCGTGAAGGCGGCCGTCTCGCCGGCGGCCATCGAGGGCTTCGTGAAGGCGACGCTGCCGCCCTGGCCGACGTTCGGGGTCGCGGCCGACCAGCCCTGCGGGGCGGTCGCCGAGACGAACGAGGTGCCGGCAGGGATCATGTCCGTCACGGAGACGCCGGTGGCGCGGGCCGGGCCGCCGTTGCTGACGTTGATGGTGTAGGTCAGGTTCGAGCCCGTCGTGACAGTGGCGGGCGAGACCGTTTGCGTCACGCCGAGGTCGGCGGCGCAGTTCGAGGGCGCGCACTGGTAGCCGTCAACGAGGGCCACGTTGTCAATCGTCCAGCCGTTGCCGCTCGGCGTGACGAGGCTGTCGGCGCCGGCGATCCAGCGGAAGAGGACGGCCTTGCCGGCGGCGGCGGCCGGGAGCTGGACGGTGGTCGTGATGAA
The DNA here is from genome assembly GCA_035645715.1 of Pyrinomonadaceae bacterium. Classification (GTDB taxonomy): domain Bacteria; phylum Acidobacteriota; class Blastocatellia; order Pyrinomonadales; family Pyrinomonadaceae; genus QHXN01. Next base: position 13,980 of record DASQMB010000020.1, on the reverse strand, counting down.
GCCGCCGGAGTTGCCCGTCCAGGCCGCGCGGCTGGCGAGCAGGTTGGTGTTGCTGTCGGGGGCGGCGGACGACTTCAGCGTGAAGGGGTAGCCGCCCTCGACGAAGCGCGCGCCGGCGCCCGAGTCGAGGATGTCGAGGTAGGTCGCCCCGCCGTCCAGACTGATCTGGAGGATGCCGCCGTCCCACTCGAACTCCGAGTTGTAGCTGTGGCGGAAGGTCAGCCGCGCCTTATCCGAGTTGACCGCGATGGCCGGCGACTGGAGGAAGCTCAGCGAGGTCGCGGCGGCGAAGTTGACGAAGGCCGCGTTGGGCGCGCTCTGCGTCGAGGTGCTGACGGTGCGCCAGACGGGCGACGTGCTCGGGTTAGTGAGCGCCGACCAGCCGGCGGGCAGCGCGGGAGCCGCGGCGCCGTCGAAGTTCTGCGTGAAGGTGACGACGGGCGTGGCCGCGGTCCGGAGGCTGAAGCTCTTGGCCTGCTGGCCGAGGTTGCTGTTGACGACGACGGGGACGTTGACGGCGTCGGTGCAGTCCTCGGGGACGGTGTAGAGGAGCTGCCGGGCGACGGTCTGGCCCGGCGCGATGTCGCCGTAGGAGGCCGTCTCGCCGCCGATTGTTGCCGTCACGCCCACGAGCGTCACGCCGAGCGGGTTGTGGAGCGGCACCGACAGCGTCAGGTCTTCGCCGGGCTCGGCGAGGCCGTTGGCGTTGCAAGAGGCGTCGGTGAAGGTCACCGAGCCGAGGGCCGGGACGGGGTTGTCGAACGACTCGCGGGTGTTGGCGTTGGTGGTCGTCGGCTTGGTGGCGCCGAAGCCCATGCCGCGCGTGGCGAAGCCGGCCCAGATGTCCTGCACGTCCTCGGGCGTGAAGGCGGCGGCGGCCACCGCGAGCAGCGAGTCGCGCGCGTCGATCAGGGTCGGGTTAACCGGGTCCATCTTCATGCCGTCGGTGACGATCTGCATCGCACGCTGGTTGCCGGCCTCGTAGCCGAGCCGCTTGATCATCAGCGCGCGGACCTCGAAGAGGGACATCGCCCAGACTTCGCCGATGTTGTGGACGGCGAGCGCGCCGGCGCGGCCGCCGGCCCCGAACGGGCCGCGGGCGAAGGCGCCGTCGCTCACGTCGATGGTGTTGGGGTTGGTGTCGGCGTAGGTCAGCGGGTTGTGCGGCCGGCCGTTGTCGCCGACGTTCGACATCGAGGCGTAGGGGAAGCGCCGGATGCCGTAGTAGTAGCTGTTGGTGTAGCCGGCGGCGGCCAGGTGGGTCGCGTAGGCGCCCATCGCGTAGACGCCGTCAACGTCCTCGTCGGCCGAGGAGAGCAGCGCGCGGGCGTAGAAGTCCGACCAGCCCTCGCCCATGCCGCGGCCGTAGACGGTGCCGAGGCCCGAGGCGTTGTTGTGCAGGCGGTTCGAGGTGCCGTGCGTCAGCTCGTGGATGACGATCTCGTTGTCGAAGTCGCCGTCGCGGCCCGAGTTCGGCCAGACGAACATCTGCATGCGGCCCGAGGAGCCGTCGGTCGGCGTCGAGAAGTTGGCGTTGTTGGTGCCGGAGAAGTCCTGAGCCTCGGCCAGCACGCGGTCCATGCCGTTGCGGGCGTTCGTGGTCGCGCCGCCGGGGTTGCGGCCGAAGTTGTCCTGCTGGAAGTTGCGCGCCGCCTCGGTGAAGCCGAGCTGGTAGAGGCGGTCGTGGTAGCGGTTCGACCAGAAGAAGATGTTGGTGACGGCGCCCCAGCGGTAGTTGGTGTCGGTGTAGACGGTCGAGCCGAGCGCGCCGGGGAGGCCGGGCGACGGGTTGAAGTTGTAGGTGAAGTTGCGCGTCGCGGAGACGGGGCGACCGCCCGAGTCAATGCCGTTGGGGGAGACGATGTCGAGGCCGGCGTCAACGTTGTTGCCGGTCGTGGTCGTCGCGCCGTCGGTGAGCCAGCCGAGGTTGTTCGACGGGTGCTCGCGGACGGTCGTGACGCTCGTGCGCGGCACCGCCGGGGCCTGGATGTTCATGCCGGGCAGCACGTTCGACGGCGAGAGCGGCGCGGGGCTGTCGCCCTCGTAGACGTTGTAGGTGGCCGACTGGGTCTGCTCGTCGGTGATGTTCTTCTGCCAGAGCACCTCGCCGTCCTCTGCGTCAACGAGCGTGTAGTAGGCGGGCACGTCCTGCCAGAGGGTCATGGCCCACGAAGGGGTGACGACGCCGGCTTCGAGAGGGAAGTAGAGCAGCTCGACCTTGATGTCGTCGTCGAAGGGGCCGCGCTCGAAGACGAACGAGGTGCCGTCGGGGTCCGACTCCTTGAGGACGAGCGAGGCCGGGTCGAGCTCGACGCCGACCGAGGCGGCGCCGGCGGCCACGGCCTGCGCGGCCGAAAGGGCGGTTGCGTGCGCGGCGGCGTCAATCACCTCCGAGTCGTCGAGGCCGGGCACGAGCCGGCCGACGGTGCGGGCCAGCTCGCCGCCTCGCGTCATCATGGCGCGCACGGAGCCCTGGAAGACGGGGACGCCGCCTATCTCCTGTTGCAGCTCGACCCACGAGAGGTTCCCCTCGGGGTTCGTGTACTCGGCCGTCTTTCTGAGGTGGGCCACCTGCCGGGCCGTCAGGCCGTAGAGCGCGGCGTTGCGGCCGATGAAGCCGCGAACCACCTTCTCGTGCGACTCGGACGAGGCCGGGGTCAGGAACCGGCCGCGGCGTCCGCGGCGGACGCCGACCACCTCGGGCGCGTCCAGCTCCTCGGCCACCTGCACGTCGAGGTCGGCCGCCGACTGGGCCAGCCGCTCGCGCGCGGCCTTCATCTCCTGCCCGAGGTTCGAGAGCTTCTCGCGGCGCGCGGGGTTCATCTTGCGCCGCTGCCGCTCGGCCGCGGCCCGGGCCTTGCCGGAACCGGCCGTGCGGCTGTCGAAAAAGTTGTGGCCGGCCTTGCGCCCGGCGCCGCGCGCGGCGGCGTTGTCGGACGAGGCCAGGTCGTCGCCCTCGCCCGAGACGAGCGGGACGGAACTGCCGACGACTGCGAACAGTATGAGGAGCGCGGCCAGGGTCCTGAGCCGCCGAGCATTAATCTTCAACTTAAGAGTCCTCCGGGGGTCGGTTCGTATGTATGGGGGGCGGGCCGGTCGTGGCCTGCGGGGCGGTGAACGAATCGGTATCGGATGATTACGGCGTCGGCGTCGAAGGCGCCATCGGCTAGAGCAGAGACGGAGATGACCGTGCCGCAGAGGGAGACGACGGCCCGGTTAATGCGGGCCGAGACCGAAAGCCTTTCGCCCGGCTCGACGCGCCGGCCGAGCCGGACGCGGAAGCCGTCAACGCCCAGACTTTCGAGCGCGGCGTCGGCCTTGAAGCGGCCGACGCCCGCGCCCGTGCCCCTGACCCGCGCGGGGTAAGGGCCGTAGATGCGCGGCTCGTCGCACGCTTCGCCGGCCGGCGGCCCGGCGGGGTTGCGGCCTTCAATTTCGGTTGTGCCTGTCATTCAATCGTGCTCCGCTCTTGAACGGACGCAGATTAAACGAGGCGGGCAGGCGCGCACATCTGAGGTTTGTCACTATCTGCGGCGACAAACCTCCCTATCTGCGCGCGCCCGGTCGGTACATTTGTACCGGGGAGAGTTTTTAGTTTTGAGTTTCGGACGGCCGACCGTGGGCGGTCAGTTTTGGGGGCGGGATTCCTGGCGACGGCCCGGGCCGGGGTGCTCCCCTCCGGCCGCTGACGGCTGAAAACTAAAAACTGCTACTCACGGCTGATGGGCTTGACGATGCCGTGGCGGTAGGCGTAGACGAGCAGGCCGAGGCGGCCGCCCTGGATGCCGAGCTTGTCGTAAATCCTGGTGAGGTTGTTGCGGACGGTGGACTCGGCGACGTGCATCCGGCCGGCGATCTGCCGGTTGTCGAGCCCCTCACCGATGTAGGTGATGAGTTCGCGCTCGGTCGGCGTGAGGGTGGCGATGCGGGCGACCTCCGGGTCGGACCCGGCCGCGTGCGGCCGCCGGCGGTCGAGCAGCCGCTTGGCCGCGCCCGGCTCCAGCCAGTAGTCGCCCGTGTCGTGGACCTTCTCGATGGCGCTCAGCAGCTCGGTCGCGCCGTTCTCCTTGAGCACGACGCCCTTGGCGCCCAGCTCCATCGCGCGGTCGCGCTGCTCCACCTCGCGCGTGCCCGTCAGGATGATGACGCTGGCGCCGGGCGCGGCTTCGAGCAGCTCGGGCAGCACGTCGAGGCCGCTCTCGCGCCCGAGGTCGAGGTCGAGCACGACCACGTCGGGCCGCTCGCGGCCGGCGAGGGCGAGCGCGTCGGCCCGCGTCCCTGCGTCGCCGACGACGACCATCCCGGGCCAGCTCCCGATCAGGTCGCGCAGGCCCTCGCGGATGATGGCGTGGTCGTCCACGAGCAGGACGCGGATCGGGCGCGGGCGGGTGGTGGTGGTGGACATGGCGTGCTCCTCGGCGCTCCGGCGGCTAGAGCGGAATCTCGACCCGGATGGCGGTGCTGCCGCCGGGCGTGGCCTCGACCCGCGCGCGGCCGCCCAGGTTCTCGGCGCGCTCGGTGATCGAGCGAGGGACGAAGGGTGCTGCGGGGCGGCCGTCGGGGTTGTCGTTCTCGACGCGGAGGACGATCCGGCCGCCGCCGCTCTCGAAGCTGACCAGGCTCGAAGCCGCCTCGGTGTGCTTCCTGACGTTGCTCAGCCCCTCGTGGACCATCTGGATCAGCTCGGCCGCTAGGCGGTCGTTGACGTTGATCTCGTTCCTGGTCTCGACCCTGACGGCGATGCCGTAGTTGTCCTGGAACTGCGAGACGTAACGGCGCACGGCCGAGAGCAGGTCGTCGCGCCCGCCGCCCGTCTCCTTCAGCGTGTGGACGTAGCGGCGCAGCCCCGTAATCTCGCCCGCCGTCACCTCAAATAGCTGGTCGAGGTCGGCCGCCACGTCGCCGCCGGCCGTCAACTTGTTGCGGACGGCAGCCACCTTGTACTGAAGGCCGATGTAGGGCTGGATGACGCTGTCGTGAATGTCGCGCGCAATCTTCTGTCGCTCCTGCTCGGCCGCGTTCGTAGCCAGCCGGTCGAGCAGGCGCACGTTGTCGAGGACTGGGGTGACGTGCTCGACGATATGAAGGAGAAAGCCGGCGTCGCGCCAGGCGAAGTCGCTGTGGCAGCCGACGACGTAGGCCCGCCCGACGAATGCGCCGCGGTAGAGCAGCGGAACGGTGGCGAACGAATCGGCGTCGAGCGCCACGGCGATGCGCCCGGCCGCCTCGCTCCCCTCACCGGTCTCGGCGCCCGCCGCCAGGTCGTGCGCGACGTAGCGCGGCCGGCGTACGAACCGGGCGCGGGGGTGCGCGTTGTAGACGGCCGCGACGCTCTCGGGCAGCGCGAGGAAGGGCAGAGCCGCCTCGGGCGGCACGGCTTCGGCGCGCGCCTCGCCGGCCTCGTCGCCTCGCCCGACCCGCGTCAGCCGGTAGTCGCCGCCCGAGCCGCGCACGACGAGCAGGCAGGCGTCGGCGTCGTAGTGCTCGCGCACGCGCTTCATGATCGTGCTGATGGTGTGGCCGACTCCGAAGCGCGGGTTCGAGAGCGTGTTGACATCCTTCAGCAGCGCCAGCCTCCGCTTCAACTCGATTTCGAGGCCGCCCCAGTAGGCGATCATGTAGCCGAGCACCAGCAGGTAGACCGGCCGCAGCAGGAACCTGTTCAGCTCGAACGCCCGGCCGGCGGGCACGGTCGCATAGCCGATTACGGTGAAGAGCAGCGCCGAGGCGACTGCCACCCGCACGCCCTCGCCGAAGCCCCAGTGGAAGGAGGCGACGAGGATCGAGAAGAAGAAGAAGAAGAAGAAGATGCTGCTCGTGCCGCTGCTCAGGGCGACCAGGAGCAAGTACCAGCCGGTGTCTATCCAGTGGGCCGTGCGCGACGGTCCGTCCCCAACGCGCCGCCCCGAGCGCAGGTAGAGCGCCGCGCTGTAGAGGCTGTAGAGGATTAGCGACCCGTAGGTGACGGCCACCAGGCGGTTAGGCTCCGACGGGTCGATGTAGATGGTCAGCAGGGCCGAGACGGCCAGCACGAGCCGCATGCGGCAGACCATCCGGCCGTCGAGGGCTTCGGCGAAAGGCTCGCGCCCCGCCGGCATGCTGGCGCTGGTTGACTTCATCTGAGTTCGCGGGCGTCCTCCGGGCAAGAGGGACGAAACCGGCCTCCGGAAATTTACCGGATGAAGGAAAGAAAAACTTGAGCCGGCAAAGCTGAAGCTGAATCTGCCCTGAACAATATTCCGAATCCGGCCGCCAGTCAACAACCTCTGCCGCCGCCCGCGCGGTCACGGCGACGCCCTAAATGACGCCCCAAATAATGATTGAGTTTTGCCGGGGTTGACGGTAAAAGAAGACCGCCTCGGGGCCGACCCGGTGCCGGGCGTCGGGGGCGCGGGCCGGCGCCCGCGCACGAGGCGCCCGCCCATTCCGTTCGAGCCGACACCCATGCGCTTGCCCCGCCTTTACCCTGTGACCGACAGGCGGCTGTCGGGCCTCTCGCACGCCGAGCAGGTCGCGCGCCTGTGCGAGGGCGGCGCGACCCTCATTCAGCTCCGCGAGAAGCACCTCCCGCCCCGCGAGTTCTGCCGCGAGGCCGAGGATGCCCTGAGGGTCGCGCGCGCCCACGGCGCCGTTCTCGTCATCAACGACCGCGCTGACATCGCGCACGCGCTCGGCGCGCACGGCGTCCACCTCGGCCAGGACGATCTGCCGCCCGAGGCCGCGCGCCGCCTGCTCGGCGCGCGGGCCGTCGTCGGCTTCTCGACCCACAACTTCGCGCAGGCCGCCCGTGCCGCCCGGCTGCCCGTCAACTACGTCGCCGTCGGCCCCGTCTTCGACACGGCGACGAAGGAGAATCCGGACCCCGTCACAGGGCTCGAAGGCGTGCGCCGTGCGCGCCAGGCGGTCGGCACGCTCCCGCTCGTCGCCATCGGGGGCATCGGGCCGGCACAGGCGCGCGCCGTGATCGAGGCCGGGGCCGATTCCGTCGCCGTCATCGGTGCGCTCTACGCTGGCGCAGACCCCTCGGCCATCACGCGCCGGACGCGCGAGCTGCTCGGCCTCCTCGCCGGCTGAAAAAGGCGCCGGCGGGCCGCGCCGAAAGCCGCTTCTGCCCTCTCCCTCGCCCGGGCTTAAGTGCACCAACGACAATTGTTAAAAGTTTTAACTTGCATTTCATGGGGCGGTACGCGAGAATGATTCGGGCCGGCGCGGAACTTGCCCCTTCCGGGCCGCCCGCGTCGCCCGCTCAAGCCGCACCTCGCCCGCAGCCCGCCTTCCCATTTCGACCCGCACGGGAGCCGCACATCTCGCATGAGATACTTCGACCTGCCGCCAGTCATCGAGCAGATGCTCGCCGTCGCTGACACGATCAGCGACCTCAACTTCTCGGTCGGCCAGCCGCCGCAGGTGGAGGTCAACGGCCGGCTGGAGTCGGTCGAGCCGCTCGGCCTCAGGCGGCTGACGCCTTACCAGACCGAGGTCATCGCCATGACCCTGCTGGCCGGCAACCCCGAGGCCGCGCACCGCCTCGCCCACACCGGCTCGGCCGACCTGAGCTACAGCCTGCCGGCGCGCGTCCGCTTCCGCGTCAACATCTTCCAGCAGCGCGGCACCTACTCCATCGTGATGCGCGTCATCCCGACCGTCATCCCGACGCTCGAAGGCATGAGCCTGCCGTCGGCTTTGGCCGAGGTCGCCGAGCTGCGCAACGGCATCGTCCTGGTGACGGGGCCGACCGGCTCGGGCAAGTCGACGACGCTGGCCGCCATCATCGACCTCATCAACGAGCGGCACCGCTACCACGTCGTCACCATCGAGGACCCCATCGAGTTCCTTCACACACACAAGTGTTCGACCATCAACCAGCGCGAGATCGGCTCCGACGCCAAAGACTTCCCCTCGGCCCTGCGCTCGGCGCTCAGGCAGGCGCCGAAGGTGATCCTCATCGGCGAGATGCGCGACTTCGAGACGACCGAGATCGCGCTCGAAGCGGCCGAGACGGGCCACCTCGTCCTCTCGACCCTGCACACCATTGACGCCTCGAAGACCGTGGACCGCATCATCGGCCTCTACCCGAAGAATGAGGAGCAGGTGATCCGCACCCGCCTGTCGCAGACCTTCCGCTACATCGTCTCGCAGCGCCTGATCCCGCGCGCCGACGGGCGCGGCCGGGTCGCGGCCGTCGAGATTCTGACCTCGACGCCGCGCACGCGCGAGTACATCAACGAGGGCGAGAGCGAGGGCAAGACCCTGCTCGACGCCATGCGCGACGGCAAGCTCGAAGGAATGCAGGACTTCGACATGGTCATCAAGCAGATGATCGAGGGCGGCGTCGTCACGCGCGAGGCCGGCCTCTCGTTCGCCACCAACCCGAACAATCTGCTGCTCGCGCTCAAGGGGCTCGCGGGCGGCGAGGGCTACTTCGACGACCGCCCCGAGCCTTCTCAGGCGCCGTCGCGGCCCGCCAACGGCCGCGCCTACGCCCCGCGCCCGGCGGCGCCCCCGCGCCCCACCGGCTCGATGCTCGACCTGATTGAATAAAGGGGGAAAGGGAAAAGGGGAAGGGGGAAGGGGGAAGAGGGTTAGGCTACCGAGCCTCCCGAATCAGCCGCCGCCGTGACCTGGCCGTTTCCCATCGGTATCCTGCCTTTCCCCTTTCCCTTTTCCCCCTTTCCCCTCCTGACTTCTTATGATCGTCATCTGTCAAAACTGCACGACGCGGCTCCAACTCGACAGCTCGAAGGTGCCCGCGCGTCCGTTCAGCGTGCGCTGCCCGAAGTGCCAGCAGATCATCAACGCTCAGCCGCCGGGCACGGGCTCCGCGCAAAAGGACGGGCTCTCGGCCGTCAAGGACCTGCCGGTCTCGACGCGCAATCAGCAGGAGACGAACGCCACACCCGTCCTGCGCGGCGAGGCTCCGCCCGAGCGCGGCGAGGCTCCGCCGGCCCCGCCCTCGGCCGACGGCGACGTGCTGCGGATGCTGGCCGCGCTGCTGCGGCAGGGCGCGCCCGAGTCCGGCGAGCCGAACGCGTCCCGCCGCGGCGGGCGCTGGGAGAACCGCCGCGTGCTCGTCTGCGTCGGCCCGCTCTACAGCGGCGAGGTGATCGCCTCGCTCAAGGCCAACCAGTACATCGTCTACTCGGCCGAGAGCGCCGACCACGCGGTCGAGCGGATGCGCGAGGAGAGGGTTGACGTGGTGGTGCTCGACGAGGAGTTCGACCCGCCGGGCGGCGGGGCCGCCGGCGTCAGGGCCGCGCTCGACTCGCTGCGGATGTCGGAGCGGCGGCGCATGATCTTCGTGCTGGTCTCGAAGGCGGCGCGTACCGGCGACGCCCACGCGGCCTTCCTTGAGAACGTCAACCTGGTCATCAACGCGGCCGACGCCGCCGGCCTCCCGCTCATCCTCGAAAGGAACGTCCGCGACCTCAACGACCTCTACCACGACTTCAACAACGCCCTCAGCGTCGCCCCGCTCTGAAGCCGCGGCGGTACGCAGAGGGCGAAGGCCGGGCGCGTGAAAGGCCCCGCCGTCCGGGCCGGGAGGCCACGTCTCCCGGCCCGGACGGCGGGGCCTTCTTACGCCCCTCCGAGAGTTTCCTTTGACGAGTTCCGCCCGGCTCGCGCAAGATAGCGCGGGTCGGGTATTCAAACTCTCGGGTCGGGTTGCGGCTTTGGGTCACGGCCACAGTCATCACGGTCACGGCCACCCGCACGGGGGCCACGCGCACGACGGGCAGGAGCGCCTCGGCGCCTCGGCGCGGCGGCGTCTCTTCGTCGTCATGCTGCTGACGGCCGGGTACATGCTGGCCGAGGCCGCGGGCGGTTGGCTGACGGGCAGCCTGGCGCTGCTGGCCGACGCGGGCCACATGCTGACGGACGTGGCGGCGCTCGCGCTCGCGCTGTCGGCCGCGTGGTTCGCCTCGCGTCCGGCCAACCCGCGCAAGACCTACGGCTACTACCGGCTCGAAATCCTGGCCGCCTTCGTCAACGGGGTGCTGCTGGCCGCCATCTCGCTCATCATTCTCTACGAGGCTTACGAGCGTTGGAGCGAGCCGCCGGTCATCGAGCGCGGCGGGCTGATGATGGCCGTGGCGGCGGGCGGTCTGGTGGTCAACCTCGTCTGCGCGTGGATACTGCACGCCGACCGCCACAACGACCTGAACCTGCGCGGGGCCTGGCTCCACGTCATCGGCGACGCGCTCGGCTCGGTCGGCGCGCTGTTGGCGGGCGCGCTCATCACCTTCCGCGGCTGGCACGCGGCCGACCCTCTCTTCGGCGCCCTCGTCGGCCTGCTCATCATCTACAGCTCCTGGAACCTGATCCGCGAGGCCACCAACGTCCTGCTCGAAGGGACGCCGGCCCACATCAACCTGGCGGCGGTCGAGGGCGCCATCCTCAAGACCGAGGGGGTCGAGGGGGTCCACGACCTGCACGTCTGGACCATCACTTCGGGGCGCGAAGCGTTGTCGGCCCACGTCGTCCACGCCGAGGCCGCCTCGCCGCCCGAACTGCTGCGGGACTTGCGCGGGCGGCTCCGCGCCGAGTTCGGCTTCGACCACCTGACCATCCAGATGGAGACCGGCGAGTTCGAGGACGAGGTCTTTCACTTCTGCACCTCGGGCACCGCCTGCTTCCGCTCGTCGCGGGAGTCGTCGAAGGTTTGAAGGCGCCCGCCCCGGCGCGACTCGACTTGACCAGACATGGAAATCAGCCTCCTCATAGTCCTCGACCTGCGCGAGCAGGCGGCTCTCCAGGCGGCGCTCGTGACGCACGGCGCGCCCGACTGCCTGGTGACGCTGGCGCTGACGGGCGCCTGCCGCGTGCGGAGGATGGACGAGGCGCGGCAGCTCCGCCGCTGGCTGAGCGAGACGCGCGCCTCGGGCAAGACCGATTTCGCCGCGCTCGAAGTCATCGAGCGCGAGCTGGTCAACTTCGGGGTTTGAGCGGGCCGTCGAAGGCTGGAGGCGAACCGGGTTGCCGATGATGAGAGTCGAGCTTGGATACGGCCGCGGGACGACGCCCTTCGAGTTCGACGAAGGGCGCTTCGTCGCGCTCGAAGGCGCGGGCGAGGAGGGCGAGCCGCTCTCCGACGCGCAGCTCGGCGTGCTGATCGACGACCCTTACGACTCGCCGCCGCTCGAAGACATTCTGAGCCCGGGCGAGAGCGTGCTCATCGTGGTCTCTGACGCGACGCGGGCCACGGGCAGCGGGCAGGTCGTCAACCTGCTCACGCGCAGGCTGGTGCAACTCGGCGTCTCGGCGCGCGACCTGCGCGTGATCTTCGCCACCGGCATTCACCGCCCCGTGACGGCCGCGGAGCGGGCCGAGTTGCTGACGCCCTTCGTCGCGCAGCGCGTCCGCGCGCTCGACCACGACGCCCGCGACGAGCGGGCCTGCGTCGACCTCGGCACGACCGAGCGCGGCACGCCAGTCCTCCTCAACCGCGCTCTCTTCGACCACTCTCACGTCGTCCTCACCGGCGCCATCAACTTCCACTACTTCGCAGGCTTCACGGGCGGGCGCAAGAGCGTCTGCCCCGGCCTCGCACACGCGCGCACCGTCGAGGCGACGCACCTGCTGGCGCTCGACTTCGAGCGCGGCGGCCGTCGCGCGGGCGTCGGGCCGGGCCGCCTCGACGGCAACGCGGTCCACGAGGAGTGCGAGCGCGTGGCGGCCGAGGTGGCGCCTTCGTTCGTCGTCAACACTGTGGTTGACGGGCAGGGCCGCGTGGTGCGCGCCTACGCCGGCGACTGGCGCGCGGCCCACCGGCGCGCCTGCGCCGAGTACGCAGGCGAGCACACGGCGCGCGTCCCCGGCAGGCGCCCGCTGGTGGTCGTCTCGGCCGGCGGCGCGCCTTACGACCTCAACCTGATTCAGGCGCACAAGGCTTTGGAGCTGGCCTCCTACGCCTGCGAGGAGGGCGGCGACATAGTGCTCGTCGCCGCCTGCGACGAGGGGCCGGGCCGCGCAGACTTCCTGAAGTGGTTCGACGCGGCCGACTCGCGTGCGCTCGAAGCGCGGCTGCGCGACGCCTACGAGGTCAACGGGCAGACGGCCTGGTCTCTGCTCACGAAGGCCGAACGGTTCCGCGTCCACCTCGTCTCGCAACTGCCCGACGAGGATGTGCGGCGGATGCGGATGCGGCCGGCCCGCACCGTCGCCGAGGCCGTCTCGGCGGCCATCGCCGGGGCCGGCGCCCGCAGCGAGGGCTACCTGATAGCGCGCGGCGCGACCTGCATGCCCGTCGTCATCGGCGGCGCTGACGACACGGGCGACACGGACGACGCGGGCGACGCAGACAAGGCGAGCGAACCCGACGAGCCGGTGCATTAAAACTCGCGCGCGGCGGCGGGCGCCGGCGGGCGAGGGAAGCGCGACGCGCCCGCGTTATACTCGCGCAGGCGGCGCGGGCTGTTCGGTGAATCTTTTTCGGGTGAGACTTTCCGCGGGCGACGCGTCGGCGTCGGCCGGGTCGTTCGAGCATCAGGACCGGAGGTGAGTTCGGTGAGAATCAGAATCTCGGCGGCAGTTTCGGTTGCGCTGCTCGGGGCGCTATTCGCGTTCGCGGGCACACGCGCGGCGCTGGCCCAGGGTCCGTCTGCGGCCGGCGCGCAGGGCGCGGACGTGTCGGCCGAGGAGGCCGCGCGCGGGACGCGCGTGCCGCTCGCGCAGGCGACGACGGCCTTCGACGGCGAGGGGCGCGAGGCCCTGAGCGCGACGCTCCTGACGCAGGCGCTCGCCGGCACGCCCGAGGCGCCGGCCCGCAACGCGCGGTTCGTCTTCCGCCACGCGGGCCGCTCCTTCTACAACTACGTGACCGGCTTCGTGACCTTCTACGACGAGGCGGGGACGCGTTGCGGCTCGGGCCTCTTCGCCTTCGAGGCCGCCGCGCCCGGCGAGCGAGTCGAGACCGACACGCCCGGCCTGCGGCTGACCTGCACGCCCGCCGCCTGGCGCGTCGTCGCCACCACGCTGCTTACGCCCGCCGGCGACGTGGCGCAGCCTCGCCCGGCCGCGGCGGCCGCCGAGCCCGCGCGGGTGGAGGCGCGGCCAGACCAGTCGGCCGTCACCCCGACCTCGTTCCCGCCGCTCGAAATCAACGTCAACGGCAAGACCATCCCCGTCCAGCTCGGCAACCCGCTCGAAGTGGTGGTCGGCAGCGAGCGCGTCCGCATCGTCGTCCTGCCCGCCCCCTGAGCGCGGGCCGGCGCGCTCACTTTGGGCTTGACTGTTCGGCGGGCCGGGCAGAAACTCTAGGGCAGCGACCCCCGACACGGACAAGCAAGACAGGAGGTGAGCGAGATGGCTGACGAGACCGCCAAAGCCAAGTGCGGGCGCGACACCTGCGACTGCCCGCCGGCCCAGGGCAGCAAGTATTGCAGCGAGGAGTGCGAAGACGCGCACAAGGTCCACATGATGGAGATCGGCTGCACCTGCCACCACCCCGAGTGCGGTTGAGGCCGCAAAGACAGCCGGCAACAAACCCGAAGCCCCGGGCGCTTGACGACAGGCGCCCGGGGCTTCGTTCGTCCGCCGCCCTTTCATCCTCCTTCGACTATCCTCTCGCCGCCCCTCGCCGTCGTCGCTTCGCCCGCCCGCGCGTTGTTTCGGCCCGCGGCCGCAACAGGAATGTCGCCGAACCGCAAACAAGCGCCGGTTAACTAAACCTACATTCTCCACATCAGAGATACACCGCCCGCCGGCGTCGGGTCGCCGGCCCCGCGTGGAAGCGCGGGCACGGCCCGACACGGCGGGCGGACGTTTCCACTACCCAGAGGCGCCCCACCCGGCAGGCGGCGCGAGAAATTCCGAAGGAGAATTTTGATGCGTCGAAAGATTCTACTAGCGACCCTCGCCCTCTCGCTCTGTGCCGCGTCGGCACAGTCGCAGACGCGAGGCACGGCGGGCGCCCGCGCGGGCGCCGAGACTTCCGCCTCGGCCGCCGGCCGGGCGTCTCAACTCGACCTCGCCTCGGGCACG